>JAJYDN010000023.1 GCA_021777535.1 Pseudomonadota bacterium | reverse complement strand
GACTTGCGCAGGTCGTAGAGCGTGCGCCGTATCACCACTTCGCGGCGGTGACCCAGAAATGCCTTCAGGATATGGCGGAGATTGAGCAGCTTTGGCTGACCGTTTTCGAGCGCCACCATATTGATGCCGAACACGCTCTGCATGGCCGTCATCTGGTAGAGATTGTTCAGCGCCACCTCGGCATTTTCGCCACGCTTAAGCTCGATCACCATCCGCATGCCGGACTTGTCGGATTCGTCGCGCAGTTCGGCGATGCCCTCGAGGCGCCCTTCCTTGACGAGTTCGGCGATTTTTTCGAGAAGGCGCGCCTTGTTGACCTGGTAGGGCAATTCGGTCACCACCAGGGCCTGGCGGCGGCCGGCGCGCTCCTCCTCGATCTCCACCCGGGCGCGCACATAGATCTTGCCCCGGCCCGTGAGATACGCCTCGCGGATGCCGGCACTGCCGTTGATGATGGCCGCGGTCGGAAAATCGGGGCCCGGAATCAGCGCCATCAGCGCGTCGACAGACAGGTTGTCGTCGTCGATAAGGGCCAGCAGGGCGTCGATCACCTCCGACAGATTGTGCGGAGGGATGTTCGTCGCCATGCCGACGGCGATGCCCGACGACCCGTTGACGAGCAGGTTCGGCAGGCCCGTCGGCAGCACCAGAGGCTCGCGCTCGGATCCATCATAGTTCGGCGCGAAATCGACGGTCTCCTTGTCCAGGTCGGCAAGCAACTCATGCGCGATACGCGCCATCCGGATCTCCGTATAGCGCATCGCCGCAGGCGCGTCGCCATCCACCGACCCGAAGTTGCCCTGTCCGTCGACCAGGGGGTAGCGCATCGAGAACGTCTGCGCCATCCGCACGATCGTGTCGTAGACGGCGGTATCACCGTGCGGGTGGTATTTACCGATCACGTCGCCGACGACGCGCGCCGACTTCTTGTAGGCCTTGTTCCAGTCGTTGCCGAGCTCCTGCATGGCATAGAGAACGCGGCGGTGGACGGGTTTCAAGCCATCACGCACGTCCGGCAGCGCCCGCCCGACGATCACGCTCATCGCGTAATCGAGATACGACTGGCGCATCTCCTCTTCCAGGTTGACCGGAACTGTTTCTTTGGCGAATTGATCCATGGATGTTCGGCCGCTACCGGCCCTTGGACCTCATTGGGATTCGGAGAAGAATCATCGATACTTTACCATAAACCATGCTGCGCCGTCAGAGCGCCCTGCAAGTCCGGACCCTGTCACGCCCGGCATCCCCCGCCGGCATGCCGCCCTGGCGACGGACGCCCGGCCTCCCCGTGGCACGCATGACCTCGCGATACCCGCCAGGCGGCTTGTCACGCCGGCCGGATTGCGCCGAACAAGGCGGCGATTCCCCCGGCATCGGGGCGCTCGACGACCCCCTCTTCCGTCACCAGCGCATCGATGAGCGAAGCGGGCGTGACGTCGAACACGGGATTCCAGGCCCGGGCCTGCTCCGGGCTATGCCGTACGCCACGGAAGGCCAGCACCTCGAGCGGATCGCGTTCCTCGATCGGAATGCCGCTGCCGTCGGGACAGGCGCGATCGATCGTGCTGGTCGGTGCCACGACGTAAAAGGGAACCCCGTGGTGACGCGCCAGCACGGCAAGCCCGTAGGTGCCGATCTTGTTGGCCGTATCGCCATTCGCGGCGATCCGGTCGGCGCCCACCAGGATGGCATCGATGTGCCCCCTCTGGAGCAGCGCCGCGGCCGCTCCATCGGCCAGGATGGTGGCCGGCAAACCCTCGGTGACGAGCTCCCAGGCAGTAAGCCGCGCACCCTGCAGCCAGGGACGCGTCTCGTCGGCATAGACTGCCGCCACTCCGCCGCGCGCAGCCGCTGCGCGCACGACCCCAAGCGCCGTGCCATACCCGCCCGTCGCCAAGGCCCCCGTATTGCAATGTGTCAGCAGCCGTGCCCCCTTGGGCAACAAGGCGGCACCCAGCACGCCCATGCGCCGGTTGGCCTCGATGTCTTCTGCATGCAGCCGCGTCGCGGCCCCCGTAAGCGGGACCGTGGGGTCCTCTGCGCCAAGGCCTGCCATGGCCTCTTCCATGCGGGCGAGCGCCCAGTGCAGATTGACCGCGGTTGGCCGGCTCGCGCGCAGGCACTCCATGTCGCCCGCCATGGCCGCCCGCCACCCCGGGCCCGCCGCGCGATAGGCGCCCGCGGCGGCGAGGACGACACCATAAGCGGCCGTCACGCCGATGGCCGGCGCGCCCCGCACCACCATGTCTGTAATGGCCGCCGCCACCTGCCGCGCGTCACGGCACACCTCGTAGCGCACCTCCAGCGGCAGCACCCGCTGGTCGATCAGATGCACCGCTCCGTCACGCAACTCGACCGCCCGCACCTTGTCGTACTGCACTTCTCCCGCCACGCATCCTCCCAACCTGAAGCATTACCCAGCCGGTTAATGTATCATGGCGGCCGTCGTCATATTCGCATCCGGCTCATGGCTACATACGCACACGCGCCCCTGGCGCCAACCGCAAAGGCACGCGGCCTCAAGGGGCTTGCCGCCTATTCCGACATGCTGGCGAATTTCGTCCGCAAAGACATTCAGGTCCGCTATCAGGGAGCGGCCTTGGGGTTCCTCTGGTCGCTCATCAATCCGGCGGTCATGATCGGCCTGTACATCTTTGTCTTCTCGGATGTTTTTCGCTCCACCCAGCCGCATTACCCGCTTTACCTGATGGCCGGGATCCTGCACTGGAATCTGTTCAGCCAGATCACGGGGCAGAGCTGCGATACGCTGATAGCCAACGCGGGACTGGTAAAGAAGATCTATTTCCCGCGGCTGCTCGTGCCGATTTCCTCCGTTCTCTTCAATGTCGTACTCTGGCTGCTTGCGATCGTCCTGCTGTTCGCCCTGTACCCCTTCATAGGCGGACAGGCCCATTGGACCCTGCTTGCCTATCCGTTCGCGCTCATCCTGTTTCTCGCCTTCACGTTCGGGGTCACGCTGATCCTTTCGGTGCTGAACGTATTGTTCCGCGATCTAAAGCACCTGATCGACGTGGCCTTGCTGTTTCTTTTCTGGGTGACACCGATCGTCTACCAGTTTCACCGGATCCCCCCGCACTTGCGGGAGATCTTCGCACTGAGCCCCCTTGTCGAGTACATACTGATCTTCCGTGGCATCCTGTACAGCGGCCACCTGCCGAGCATCCATATCATGGGCGCCGCCCTCCTGTGGACGGCGGCAACCCTGGGCGTGGGCCTCTTCGTCTTCCACCGCCACGCCGACAATCTCGTGGAGCGCCTGTGATGCCCAATGCCGATGATATCGTCGTCGTCGATCGCGTATCCAAGGAGTTTGTCCTTCATCACAACCGCGTCGACAGCCTGAAGGGGCGTTTTGTCGGTCTGTTTCACAGGCGTCATCGGCCGCGCCGGGAGCATTTCCTTGCCCTGTCCGACGTCTCCTTCTCGCTTGCCCGCGGCGAAGCCATCGGCCTGCTCGGCCGCAACGGCTCGGGCAAGAGCACGCTACTGCAGATCGTCGCAGGGATCCTGAAGCCGAGCAGCGGGACCATCGCCACGCGCGGACGCGTGGCGCCCCTGATCGAGCTTGGTGTCGGCTTTCATCCGGAACTCACGGGTGAGGAAAATATCTACCTCAACGCGAGCCTCTACGGATTCCGCAACCGCGAGATCCGCCAGCGGGTGCGGGCTATCGTCGAATTTTCGGAGCTCGCCCATTTCATCGACATTCCGGTCAAGAATTATTCGTCCGGCATGTACATGCGTCTTGGGTTTTCGATTGCCGTACATCTCGAACCCGATGTCATGCTGGCCGACGAAATCCTCGCCGTCGGCGATGCCACCTTTCAGGAGAAGTGCCGCGACCGCATTGCCCATCTGCGGCGTAACGGCATGGGTATCGTCCTTGTCTCCCATTCCGAGGATCAGGTCCGGTCGATTTGCGACTCCTTCATCCGCCTAGACGGCGGCCGGGTCGTTGAATCCGGCCGCCTCGGCAGCACGCCGCGCGCCCACGCGCTCGGCGGCGGCATCTGAAGGGCCATGCAGATCCGCAGCCCCAACACGCCCTGCCTGCCGCGCCCGGGGAATCCCGGTCCGGCCTGCAGGCCGTCGCCACGGGGTGGCCGGCCGCTTTCACAGCCAGAGATAGCCTTCCTTCGTCATACCAAGGAGAAGCGGGGCCGGGGCGACCGATGGTCGCCGCGCTATCCCACCCGCGGCGCGACCCCGAGGGGTTTCGCCCGGATGCCCTGCGCAACCCGATGAACGCCGATCTGTGTATACGCGCCGGATGGATTGTTCCGGTAGAGCCCCACCGCACCGTACTGAAAGACCACGCCATCATCGTCGACGAAGGGCAAATCGTCGCGCTCGTACCCAGTTCCACGAACATCCACGCCCAAACTGTCGTCGATTTGCCGCATCATGTGCTCGCACCGGGATTCGTCAACGCACATACCCACGCCGCCATGACGCTCTTTCGCGGCCTTGCCGATGACCTGCCGCTTTCCGAATGGCTCGCGCAGCACATCTGGCCTGCCGAGGGGCGCTTCGTCGACAGCGCGTTCGTCACCGACGGCACGGCGCTCGCGGTCCTCGAAATGATTCGCGGGGGCACGACCTCGTTCAACGACATGTATTTCTTTCCCGGTGAAACTGCCGCTGTCGTCGACAAGGCGGGGCTGCGCGCAACCCTGGGGATGGTCGTCATCGATGTGCCGACCGCGTGGGCGTCCGACACCCACGGCTACCTAAAGCGTGGCCTCGAGTTCTGCGACACCTGGCGCCACCATCCGCGCATCCGGGCCCTGTTTGCGCCGCACGCCCCCTACTCGGTGGGCGACGAAACCCTGAAGGCCATTCGCATGCACGCAGACGAACTGGACATGGGCCTGCACATGCACATCCACGAAACCGCAGGCGAGATCGAACAAAGCCTGTCCCGGTACGGGGTGCGCCCGCTCGCGCGCCTCGATAAACTGGGCATCGTCGACAGCGGCCTGATCGCCGTCCACATGACCGCGCTGAACGAAGCGGAAATGCATCTGTGTGCCGAACGCGGCGTCAGCATCGCCCACTGCCCGGAATCGAACCTCAAGATCGCCGCCGGCATCTGCCCGGTAAAGAGTCTCATCCAGCATGGCGTCAACGTCGCCCTGGGCACGGATGGCGCAGCCAGCAACAACGATCTCGACATGCTCGGGGAAATGCGCACGGCGGCCCTGCTCGCGAAGGGCATCTCGGGCGACGCCACGGCCGTGCCGGCTGCGGCGGCGCTCGAGATGGCGACCCTGAACGGGGCCCGCGCCCTGGGCATGGCCGACCGCATCGGCTCGCTGGTGCCGGGCAAGGCGGCCGACATCATTGCCATCGATCTGTCACCCGCCTCCACGCAACCCGTATATGATCCGTTGTCACAGATCGTATACGCCGCCGGACGCGACCAGGTGACCGATGTCTGGGTTGGCGGCCGGCCGCTCATGCGTCACCGCCAGATGCTGACCCTGGATGAGCAATCGATTCTCGCCAAGGCACGGACGTGGCGCACGAAGATTCGCAACGCATAAACGGGAGAGCCTTCATGGTCCAGACGCATAACGCCGACCAGGCGGAACTGACACGCTTCGATGCCGTCGCCCATCACTGGTGGGACCTGGACGGTCCCCTGAAGACCCTCCACGGGATCAACCCCCTGCGCCTCCAGTACATAAGGGATCACGCCACACTCGCCGGCGCGCGCGTACTCGATGTCGGTTGCGGTGGCGGCATCTTAAGCGAGGCGCTCGCCCGCGAGGGCGCGGAAGTCACCGGCATCGATCTGGCCCACGAAGCCTTGCTGGTGGCACGTCTGCACGCGGCCGAACAAAATCTGCGCCTTGATTACCGCGAAATCTCCGTGGAACAGCTGGCCGGCGCCGAGCCAGGCACTTTCGATATCGTAACCTGCCTCGAGATGCTTGAGCACGTGCCCGATCCTGCATCGGTGGTCATGGCCTGCGCCCGCCTGGTCAAGCCCGGCGGCCACGTGTTCTTCTCGACCATCAACCGCAGCCCGCAAGCCTGGCTGATGGCGGTCGTGGGCGCGGAGTACCTTCTGAACATCATTCCGCGCGGGACCCACGAATACGCGCGTTTCATCCAGCCCGCAGAACTCGGGCACTGGATCCGGACGGCAGGACTCGCGCTGCGCGACGTGCAGGGGGTACGCTACATCCCGCTGCTTGAACGCTATTCGCTTACGCCGAACGTCGCCGTCAACTATCTCGTGTACGCGCAGCGCCCGTAGTGGACACCGTCCTGTTCGATCTCGACGGCACTCTTGCCGATACCGCCCCGGACATTGCGCTGGCGTTAAACAGCCTGCGTGCCGATTCCGGTCTCGAACCGCTTGATTTGGCGCCGGTGCGCAAGGCCACGGCGCTCGGCACGGAGGCGCTGCTGGCACTCGCCCTCGACCTGCGCCCCCACAACCCCGGCTATGAGACGGTACGCCGGGATTTCCTCGGCCGCTACGCCGACACCATCGGCACCGCGACTGTGACCTTTCCGGGCGTAACCGACATGCTTGCCGCGCTGGAGGCAAGCGGACGGCTTTGGGGTGTCGTTACCAACAAGCCCGAAGACCTCGCCTTGCGTGTCCTTGAAGGCCTGCACCTGGCCACCCGTTCGGGTTGCCTGATCGGCGGCAACACGGCGGTGCGCCGAAAACCGCATCCGGACCCCCTGTGGCTTGCCTGCGAACGACTCGCAACCAAGCCCGCCCAGGCGGTCTATGTGGGTGACGACCATACGGATATCCTCGCCGCCCGGGCCGCCGGCATGCGCGGACTTGTGGCGCTCTTTGGGTATGCAACGACGGGGGCGGAACACTGGGGCGCCGATGGCATGCTGCCGACACCGGCTGACCTCCTCATCTGGTTACGCACGCACCACTAGTCGCCCTCGTACCGGCAACCCGCGGTACACGTTTCGTGCACCACAACCCGGGCGAGCGCCGGCAGACGGGGCTTTAGTTCCCGCCATATGTAACGCGCCAGATTCTCGCTCGTGGGATTCTCGAGACCGGCGATATCGTTCAGATAGCTGTGGTCGAGCCGCTCGAACAAAGGCCGGAACGCCGACGACACATCGGCAAAATCCTGGACCCAGCCCAGATCCTCATCGACTGCGCCCCGCAGGTGAATTTCCACGCGAAAGGAGTGCCCATGCAACCGCCGGCATTTGTGCCCCTCGGGGACGGCCGGCAGATGGTGCGCCGCCTCAAGCGTAAAGCTTTTGAAAATTTCCATGTCGTTACCCCGGTTGGGCCTCGCTCAAGGCCCGCAAGACCGCAAGATCGATCATGCCCCCGCGCGGGACACGGCCACCCAGGTGCGCGAGCGGCCGGCCCGGCTCGCCCAGTTGGTCGACAACCGTGAGGGCTCCGTCGAAATTCTGGGCGCGGGTGTAGTCATTGACGGTCACGACTGTCTTCAGGCCCGCGCCGAGGGCGGCTTTGAGCCCGTTTTCCGAATCCTCGAAGGCGATCGCGGCCATCGCCGGACTGTGCAATGCGGCCAGCGCATACTGATAAATATCAGGCGCTGGCTTCTTCAGCTCCACCACATCACCCGCCGCGATCACCTCAAACAGCGAGGCCCCGTCCGGCCCGAATGCCTGCAGGATAGGCACAAGGTTTTCGGGTGTCGTTGTCGTCGCGATGGCAAGCCGCAGGCCTGCGGCACGCGCCTCCCCGATCAGCCGCCGGACACCGGGCCGCAATTGTACACCGGCAGTCGCAAGCAGGTGCGCAAAGGCCTCTGTCTTGCGCGCGTGCAGGCGCCGGACCCACGCGGCCAGATCCCCCGGGGGCCGCCGTTCAGGGCTCACTTCCGTAAAATAATAGGTCAGGCGCTCTTTGCCCCCCGTCACGGCCAGCAGGCGCCCATAGAGGTCCACGTCCCAGTCCACATCCAGGCCCTCGCTGCGGAATGCCGCATTGAAAGCCACCCGATGGAGATCGCGCTCCGTGTCGGCCAGGGTGCCGTCTACGTCAAAAATAAGCACTTCTAACATCGAATCTCCCCATTGATGCGCCTATCATCGGCCTGTCGGCGCTTTTCTTGCAGGTCCGGACCGTTTCTGGTATAGATTCGCGCTTGCTCGCGAAGCCTATTGCTTGAGCGCAGGAGTTAACTCATGGCAGTCAGCAAAAAAAAGGAAGTTCAGGCTCTACTGCACGGCATCAAGCCCTACGTCACGGCTGAGGGCGAAGAGTACATGAATCCCAAGCAGCGGGAACATTTTCGCAAAGTCCTGCTGGCCTGGAAAGACGAACTCTTACAGGAAATATCGCGCACGGTTCACACCATGCAGGATGAGACGGCGAATCATCCTGACCCGAACGATCGGGCGAGCCAGGAGACTGACATGTCCCTCGAACTGCGCAATCGCGAACGCGAACGGAAACTCATAAAGAAGATCGAGGAAGCAATCAGCAAAATAGATGCCGACGACTACGGCTACTGCGAGAACTGCGGTGTCGAAATTGGCGTACAGCGCCTCGAGGCGCGCCCGACGGCCACCTTGTGCATCGACTGCAAGACCCTAGACGAGATTCGCGAAAAACAGATGGCCTGAGGGCCGCCGCTAACGGGACGGGCGGGGACGGCTGGAACACCAGCCCTGCCGCCTGTCGGGTATAGCCACTTGACGATTGATGCCCTAGCCAGCCAGGCAGCCGTACTCATACTGGGTGTGATACGGCACTCCGGGTACACCGGCATACTGGTCCTGATGGCGCTCGAGAGTGCCTGCATCCCTATCCCCTCGGAAATCATCCTGACATTTTCCGGGTACCTTGTCTGGACCCATGCACTGAACCTGACCGGTGTCGTGGTGGCCGGCAGCCTGGGGAGCCTGATCGGATCGCTTGCCGCTTATGTCATCGGCCTGTCCGGTGCCCGGCATTTCCTGGTCTCCTACGGCCGCTACGTCCTGATCTCGGCTCACGACCTTGCGCTCGCCGACCGCTGGTTCGCCCGCCACGGGGACGCAACGGTTTTTGTCGGCCGGCTGCTGCCCGTCCTGCGCACCTTCATCTCCCTGCCTGCGGGGGTCGCCCGGATGCGCTTCGTGCCCTTCGTGGGTTACTCGCTGGCGGGGTCGGCAATCTGGTGTTTCGCGCTCGCCGACGCAGGTCTGCGGCTCGGGCATCACTGGCGGGCGCTCGGCCCGTACATGCACTGGCTGGATCGCGGGATCCTCGTCGGCGGCATCACCCTGATTGCGCTCCATATCCTCCGCGTCCGCCGATCAGGCATGGAAAATGGCAAGTAAGGCGCCAAAACGCTAACATGGGGCCCACCATAACTAGTCCGGGATAGGCTGTCATGTCCGATCAATCGCGCGACACAATCGAATCCCTGTCCCACGAAGACCGCACGTTCCCGCCGCCTGCGGAATTTGCCGCCCGCGCACAGATCCAGGAGGCGGAATACCGGCGCCTCCTCGCTTTGGCGGAAACCGACTATGAGCGCTTCTGGGCAGAGCAGGCGCAGGCCGAGCTCCAATGGATCCAGCCTTTCACGCGCACCCTGAATGACCGCGAAGCCCCGCATTACCAATGGTTTGAAGACGGTCTCCTGAATGTCTCCGTCAACTGCATAGACCGCCACCTTCCGGACCGGGCCAACAAGCCGGCCATCATTTTCGAGGGTGAGCCAGGCGATACGCGCCGACTCACCTATGCAGAACTGCTGCACGAGGTCGTCCGGTTCGCCAACGCCCTGCGCGGCCGCGGCATCAAAAAGGGCGACCGGGTGGTGCTCTACATGCCGATGGTGCCGGAGGCCGTCATCGCCATGCAGGCATGCGCGCGCATCGGGGCCATCCATTCGGTCGTGTTCGGCGGGTTCTCGGGGGATTCGCTGCGTGACCGGATCAACGACGCGGAAGCGTCGGCGGTGGTCACCGCTGACGGCGGCTTTCGAAGCGGCCGCGTCATTGAATTGAAGGCGGTCTGCGATCGCATCATCGGCGACTGCCCCTCGGTGCATACGGTCTTCGTGCTGAAACGTGCCGGCAACCCGGTCACCTGGAGCCCCGCACGCGACATCTGGTGGCATGAGGCCGTGGCGGGGGCGGGCGCCGACTGCCCCCCGGTAGCCGTCGGCGCCGAGCATCCTCTCTTTCTGCTCTATACGTCCGGTTCGACCGGCCGTCCCAAAGGCATCCAGCACAGCAGCGCGGGCTATCTCCTTGGCACCATTCTCACCATGCGCTGGGTGTTCGATATCCGGCCCGACGACGTGTTCTGGTGCACGGCGGATGTCGGCTGGATCACGGGCCACAGTTATGTCGCCTACGGGCCGCTCGCCGCCGGAGCCACACTCCTGATGTATGAAGGGGCACCCATGGTGCCGGATCCCGGCCGTTACTGGCAGATCTGCGAACGGCACAAGGTGAGTGTGTTCTACACCGCACCGACCGCGATCCGCGCACTCAAAAAGCAGGGTGACGATTACCCGGCGCGCTACGACCTGAGCAGCTTGCGGCTGCTGGGCAGCGTCGGCGAACCCATCAACCCCGAGGCGTGGATGTGGTATCACACACACATCGGCCATGGCCGCTGTCCCATCGTTGACACCTGGTGGCAAACCGAAACCGGGGCCCACATGATCGCGCCCATCCCGGGGGTATCGACCCTGAAGCCAGGCTCCTGCGGCCGGGCGCTCCCTGGCATCATGGCCGACATCGTCGACAACAAAGGGGATCCCGTAGGGGCAGCGAATACGGGCGGCTTTCTTGTCATCAAGCGGCCATGGCCATTCATGCTGCGGACCGTCTGGCGCAACCCGCAACGCTACATCGACACCTATTGGAAAGAGTTTGATGGCCGCTATTACGTCAGCGGCGACGGCGCAAAGCGCGATGCGGATGGCTATTTCTGGATCATGGGCCGCGTCGATGACGTGCTCAAGGTTTCCGGCCATCGGCTGGGAACCATGGAGATCGAGTCGGCCCTCGTGGCGCATTCGCGTGTGGCCGAAGCGGCCGTCGTCGGCCGTCCTGACGAACTGACGGGCGAAGCCATCTGCGCCTTCGTGGTGGTGCGCGGGACACGGCCAAGCGGTCCCGACGCGGAGGCGCTCACGCAGGACTTGCGGCAGTGGGTAAGCGAACACATCGGGCCCATCGCAAAACCGGCGGTCATCCGCTACACGGATAACCTGCCAAAGACCCGTTCGGGAAAGATCATGCGCCGCCTCCTGCGTGCCGTGGCCGCCGGCGAGCCGATCACCCAGGATGTGTCGACTCTCGAGAATCCGGATATCATCCGCCAGTTGCAAGGTGACTGAAGACACCGTCACCTCCTTCTGTGCGCCCTGGTGGGCCCGCAATGCGCACGTCCAGACGCTGTGGTCCCACCTTGCGCGCCGCACACGCCGGCCACCGTTGCGGCGCGAACGCCTGACGCTTCCCGACGGCGACTTCCTCGATTGCGACTGGCTCGACGGGAACGGCGAGGGGCCGCTGCTGCTGATCCTGCACGGCCTCGAGGGGTCTTCCGATTCCGTGTACGTCCGCGGCCTTCTGCAGGTCTGCCAGGGCCGTGGATGGCGGGCAGTCGTCGCGCATTTCCGCGGCTGCTCCGGCGAACCAAACCGCCGCCCCCGCAGCTACCACTGCGGCGTCACCGACGATCTCGAAATCATCATCCGGCATGTGCGTCGCCGCACCAGCGCGCTGTGCGCGGTGGGCTTCTCGCTGGGGGGCGCCGTACTGCTGAACTGGCTTGCCGAACGCGGCGACACCGGCCTGGCGGCTGCGGCGGCCGTATCCGTGCCCTACGACCTCGATTCCGCGGCCACGCGGCTCGGCCAAGGGTTCTCGCGGCTTTATCAATACGGACTGCTGCGTCAGGTAAAGCGTTCCTTGCGCCGCAAGGCCGCCCGTTACGGTATCCCCGCCCTGCCCGACCTGGCCTGCCTGAACACCTTCCGTCTTTTCGATGACGCCGTAACAGCGCCCCTGCACGGATACCGTGGCGTCAACGACTATTACGCGCAGGCCAGCCCCTTGCCTGGATTGCGCCGCATCCGCGTGACCACGCTCCTCATACACGCCCTCGACGACCCTTTCACGGGGAGCGGATGCCTGCCCAGGGCCGCCGACCTGCCCGCCGCCGTTCGCCTGGAAGCGCCCCCCCATGGCGGCCACGTGGGCTTCGTCTATGGCCGCCACCCCTGGGCCGCCCGCTACTGGCTGGATGAGCGGCTCGCAGCCTTTTTCAGCCCGTTCCTCAGCTAAGCCAGGGTCCCTGTGACCACCGCTTCCCGTCCCTCCAGAAAGGAGTAGATGGCCGGTGTCAGACCCACCTGGCTGAACGCGTCGGCGATCTCGGCCGGCATCAGGAAGTGGTTACCCTGGATGTGCTCGGTCAGATTCTGGAAGGCCATCATGCGGTGCGTCGGCTGGCGCAGGATATGCCGCTCGAGCGGCCAGTGGGGCTCCCAGATCACCGCCGATCCCTTCGGCTTCAGGTGGTTCTTCAGAATGCCAAATACCCGCTCCTTCTCGTCCCATACGTGATGCAGGGCCCTGTTCAGCGCGATGATGTCGGCTTTCTCCGGGTTTTCGAAGCTGTAGATATCGCCCGTACGGAATTGCACGCGGCCACCGAGGCCCAGGGCCTCGGCCCGCGTCTGCGCCTGGCGGATGTTTTCCTCGAAACCGTCCACGCCCAGGCAACGCAATTGCGGAAAGCGCGCCGCCAGCCGCAGCAGATACCAGCCGTTGCCGCAACCCAGATCGACCGCAAGGCCTTCCCGCAACGCCGCCTCCTCGTACACCTTGAGAGCCGGCATGATCGTCTTTTCAAAGACCGGCCCGAACTGTGCTTCCAGCATCGGCCCAAACCAGGGCAGGATGGTCGCCCGCTCGGCCAGCACCACCTCGCCGGGACGTTCGCCGCTCGTCATGAGACCGGCCGCCCGCTCGGCCATGTGGGCGCTCAACACGTCCTGCACGGCAAACGGCATGAGCGTACCCGGGCTCTCCGGCATGAAGGCCCGGCCGAGGGCCGTGAGCCGGAACGTGCCGTCGGCCTCATCCAGGAGTTCGAATGCATAGGCCGCGTCGCACCACCGCCGCACATAGGCCGCATCGCGCCCGGCGGCCGCCGCCAGCTCTTCGGCGCGTGCCCCGCGCAACCGGTTCAGATGCCCAAAGAGCCCTCCACTGACCCCGATGAAAGCCACGGCCAAACGCACCGCGCCCTGCGCGTCCCGCATGGCGAAATCGCGCAGATCCTGTCCGACTGCCTGGGGTTTGCTTTCCTTGCCCATAAAATCCTCGCGGTATGAATGACCTTGCACAAAATGAAAAGGAGGGCGGGGTCATCCCGTCCTCCTTGAGGTTCCAGCGCAGAGACCTCGGCAGACCTCAGCCTTCGGCGCTTTCGACTGCCTTCATGCTGAGGCGGATACGCCCCTGCTTGTCCACCTCGAGCACCTTCACGCGGACCGTTTCGCCCTCGCTCAGCTTGTCGCTCACATTCTCCACACGCTCATTGGAGATCTGTGAAATATGCACAAGTCCGTCCTTGCCTGGCAGGATCGTCACGAACGCCCCAAAATCCATGAGCTTCGCCACTTTGCCTTCGTAGACCATGCCGACCTGGACTTCGGCCGTGATCTGTTCGATGCGGCGGCGCGCTTCCTGGCCTGCGGCATTGTCGACCGAGGCGATCTTCACGGTGCCGTCGTCGTCGATATCGATCGTCGCGCCCGTTTCCTCGCACAGGGCACGGATCGTCGCACCACCCTTGCCGATCACGTCCCGGATCTTCTCGGGATTGATATGGAAAGTGATGATGCGCGGCGCGTACTCCGACATCTCCTGCCGGGGTGCCCCGATGGCCTTGTTCATGACGCCGAGAATATGCATGCGCCCATCACGTGCCTGCCTGAGCGCCACGTCCATGATCTCGCGGTTGATGCCCTCGATCTTGATGTCCATCTGCAGGGCGGTCACGCCCTCGGTGGTGCCCGCCACCTTGAAATCCATGTCTCCGAGGTGATCCTCATCCCCGAGAATGTCGGTCAGCACGGCAAATTTATCGCCTTCCTTGATGAGCCCCATGGCAATGCCGGCCACGGGCGCCTTGGTCTTCACGCCGGCATCCATCAGTGACAGACTGGCGCCGCACACCGTCGCCATCGAACTCGAGCCGTTCGACTCGGTGATCTCCGAAACCACGCGCAGCACATACGGGAAATCGCTGAGATCAGGCAAAACCGCCGCCACCGCGCGCTTGGCCAACCGGCCATGACCGATTTCGCGGCGCTTCGGGCTCCCTACACGACCCACTTCGCCGACCGAGAACGGCGGGAAGTTGTAGTGCAGCATGAAAGGATCCTTGCGCTCACCCTCGAGGGCATCGATGAGCTGGGCATCGCGCCCCGTGCCGAGCGTCGTGACGACGAGGGCCTGCGTCTCGCCGCGCGTAAAGAGCGCCGAACCGTGGGTACGCGGCAGAATGCCGGTGCGGATGGTGATCGGCCGCACCGTCTTCGTGTCACGACCGTCGATGCGCGGCTCGCCGCTCAGGATGCGTCCGCGGACGACGCGCTTTTCGAGATCGCCAAACGCGGCGAGAACCGCTTCCGCCGAGGGTTTGGGCGCCTCGCCGGCCAGTTCCGCCGCCGCCTTGTCGCGCAATTCGGCCACACGGTCCTGCCGGGGAAGCTTTTCGCGGATCTGATACGCGCTCGTCAGATCGGCGCCGATCAGGCTTGCCATCTGCGTCATGAGCGCGGTGTCCTTGGCGGGCGCCACCCAGTTCCAGGAGGGGACTTTCGCCTCCTGCACGAGCTCGTCAATCGCCTTGATCACGGTCTGCATCTGTTCGTGACCGAAGAGGACGGCGTTCAGCATCACCTCCTCCGGCAGAACCTGCGCCTCGGATTCGACCATGAGTACCGCGTTGCGCGTACCGGCGACGACCAGATCGAGACGGGAGCCGGCAAGATCCTGGATACCCGGATTCAGCAGAAACTGTCCATCACGGTAACCCACGCGGGCGGCGCCAAGCGGTCCCCGGAAGGGCATGCCGGACAACGACAGGGCGGCCGATGCGCCGATCATCGAGATGATATCGGGATCGATGTCCGGATCGAGCGACATGACCGTCGCAATGATCTGGACCTCATTGGTGAAACCTTTCGGAAAAAGCGGACGGATGGGGCGGTCGATGAGGCGCGAGGTCAGGATTTCCTTTTCGGAAGGCCGCCCTTCCCGCTTGAAGAATCCACCCGGTATGCGGCCGGCGGCGTAGGTGCGCTCTTGGTAGTCGACGGTAAGCGGAAAGAAATCCCGGTCCGGAGCGCCTTGCCGCAATCCGACCACGGTAACCTGTACAACCGTATCTCCCATGCTGGCCATGACGGCAGCCGTGGCCTGGCGGGCGATTTCCCCGGTTTCGATGGCGACCGTGTGACGGCCATACGTGAATGTCTTCGTGATTTTGCCCAACGCGCTGTCCTCGGGTATCTATCTGGATGATATGGGTTTTATTTGCGCAGCCCCAGGCGCGCCACCAGATCCCGATAGCGGTTGGCATCGACATGCTTCAGATAGTCGAGCAGCTTGCGGCGCTTGCCGACCATCCGGAGCAGACCCTGCCGGGAGTGATTGTCCTTCTTGTGCGTCTCGAAGTGCCGCGACAAGTCATCAATATGGGCCGAAATCAGCGCCACCTGAACCTCAGGCGAACCCGTGTCTGTTTCGGACCGCCGGAACTCCTTGATAACCTGCCCTTTCATTTCCGCTGTAAATGCCATAAATCCTCTCGCCCTCAAACAGTAAACCCTGCCCCGAAAAACGACATTCTAACCGCCCCCGTGGCGCTGCTCAACCTAAACCCCGCCAACCCACAACCGCTTGGGTCGGATAGACCCATCCGCCAGCGCCCATCCGACCCCGAGAAACCGCCGGTCTGCGCCATAGAGCCGTACCCAGCCCGGGTCCACTCCTGGCATATGGACCGTCTGCCCTTTGGCGACCGCCACCGCCAGCAAGTAAGGCAGCTCGACTGCCGTCATATGGCGTAGCGCCTCGTCGCTGGCCATAAGGGGTGTCTGCGCCGTGAGCTGCGCCAGTTCCACGGCCTGGTCGATGGTAAATCCGGCCACCGCCAGCCGTCGCAACGCCTTGACGTGCCCCCCGCAACCGAGGCGGACACCGAGATCATGCGCAAGGCTGCGCACATAGACCCCCTTGCCGCACGTCACGTCGAGGGTCAGGTCCGCCCCCTCGAGCGATACGATGTCGATGCGATCGATGCGCACCTGCCTTGACGGAGGCGCCTCGAGATCCCCGTTCCGCGCCCGCTGATAAAAGCGCGTGCCATCCTTCTTGATCGCCGAAAAACGGGGCGGAACCTGCTCGATTTCCCCCAGGAAGACCCCCAGGCATCGCGCGACATCCTCGCGGCCGACCTGTACCGGGCGCCGCTCCACCACGTCGCCTTCGGCATCATAGGTGGTCGTTGCGACACCGAGTCCGATGGTCACCTGGTAACGCTTGTCCGCCTCGAGCAGAAACGGCGCGGCCTTGGTTGCCTCGCCGAAACAGAGCACGAGCACACCCGTAGCCAGCGGGTCGAGGGTGCCCGTATGGCCGCCCTTGGCGGCCTGGAGCTGCCGCTTGGCCTGTGCCAGCGCCTGAGTTGACGTCAACCCCGGCGGCTTGTCCAGAACGACAAGACCGTCACGGCGCACCATCAAGACTCCTTCTCGTCCTTGGCGTGCGCCTTGCGCAACAGCGCATCGATGCGGAAGCCCTGGTCGACCGACGGGTCATAGGTGAACACCAACTGGGGCACTATGCGCAAGCTCAGACGTCCCGCCAATCGGCGGCGGAGGTGACCGCTTGCCCGATTGAGCGCCTTCACCGCTTCCCGCGCCGCCTCCTCACCCCGGTGATGCGTGAGATAGACACGTGCCTGCTTCAGGTCGGGACTGACATCCACTTCCGTGAGGGTCGCGCCCGCGGCCCGCGGATCGCTCACCGCCGTCAGCATGAGCGCCGCCATTTCCCGGCGAATAAGCGAGGCGACACGAGCCGAACGTGCCGCCGGTGCGCCTGCGTGCTTCGTTCTCAAAGGGACCGGGCGACCTCGACCTTTTCGTAAGCCTCGATCTGGTCACCGACGCGGATGTCGTTGTAGTTCTTGACCGTCATGCCGCACTCGAAGCCCGCCTTGACCTCGGCCACATCATCCTTGAACCGCCGCAGCGACTCGATCTCGCCATCGAAGATCACCACGTTCTCGCGCAACACGCGCGCCTTGCGTCCACGCTTTATCGTACCTTCGGTCACCTGGCAACCCGCGATCTGGCCGGCCTTCGGCGCCCGGAATACCTCACGCACTTCGGCAATACCCACCACTTCTTCCTTGATCTGCGGCTTCAGCATGCCTGCCATGGCCGCCTTCACTTCGTTCACCGCATCGTAAATGACGTTGTAGTAATGGACGTCGACGTTCTCGGCATCGATCAGCCGGCGCGCGCCACCGTCGGCACGCACGTTAAAGCCGATGATGATCGCATTGGAGGCGACCGCAAGATTGACATCGGACTCGCTGATGCCGCCGACCATGCCGTGCACGACCTTGACCTTGACCTCATCGGTCGACAACTTCTCCAGCGCGTCGGTCAACGCCTCGACCGAACCCTGTACGTCGGCCTTCACGATCAGGTTCAGCGTCTTGATGTCGCCTTCCTGCATCTGCTGGAACATATTGGAGAGCTTCGATGCCTGTTGGCGCTGGAGCTTGACGTCCTTGTACTTGCCTTGACGGAAGAGGGCGATCTCACGCGCCTTGCGCTCGTTTTCGACCCCCGTCACCTCGTCACCCGCATTGGGAACGCCCGACAAGCCCTGCACCTCGACCGGAATCGACGGCCCCGCCTCCTTGACGGACCGTCCCGTCTCGTCGGTCATGGCCCGGACACGCCCGGATTCACGGCCCGCAAGGATCACGTCCCCTTTGTGCAAGGTGCCCTGCTGAACGAGGATTGTCGCTACCGGACCACGGCCCTTGTCGAGTCTGGCCTCGACCACGATACCGGACGCCAGCGTGTCATGGACCGCCTTCAGTTCGAGCAGCTCGGCCTGCAGCAAAACGGCGTCGAGCAAATCTTCGATACCCTGCCCCGTCTTTGCGGATACCGGCACGAAGATGTCCGAACCACCCCACTCCTCCGGTACCACCTCATGAGCCACCAGTTCCTGCTTGACCCGCTCCATGTCGGCCTGCGGTTTGTCGATCTTGTTCACCGCCACGACGATAGGCACACCCGCGTTTCGCGCGTGATGGATCGCCTCCACGGTTTGCGGCATGACACCGTCGTCGGCCGCCACCACGAGAATGACGATGTCGGTGACCTTCGCACCGCGGGCACGCATCGCAGTGAATGCCTCGTGACCAGGTGTATCGAGGAATGTCAGCACGCCCTTGGGCATCTCGACGTGATAGGCGCCGATATGCTGCGTGATGCCGCCCGCTTCGCCGCTTGCGACCTTGGTCTTGCGGATATAGTCGAGCAGCGAGGTCTTGCCGTGGTCGACGTGGCCCATGACGGTCACGACCGGTGGCCGCGGCTCGGCGACACCATGCTCCGTCTCGCTCCTCAGTGCGGCTTCCGGGTCGTGCGACCGGGCTTCGCGCGCGACATGACCCATTTCCTCGACGACGATCATGGCAGTCTCGCGATCGAGCACCTGGTTGATCGTCACCATCATGCCAAGCTTCATCAAGACCTTGATGACTTCGGCCGCCTTGACGGACATCTGCTGCGCGAGTTCCGCCACTGTAATGGCTTCGGGCAGCGACACCTCGCGCACGACCGGTTCCGTCGGCATCTCGAATGCGTGCTGGCCACTCATGCTCGTGACCACCCGTTTGCCGGCCACGGGGCGTTTGCCGGGCGCGCCTCCCCGCGGGGGAGGTCCCGGACGCGTCTTGGCGGCCTTGCGTTCGCCGCCCGGCGGCCGCGGGGCGACCCGTTCACGGCGTTCGCGCCCCTTCTCCGTCGCGGGTTCGCGCTCTACGCGCGTTTCCTTCTTGGCCGGACGCACGGGGGCTGGGGGAATCGCTGGCGGCGCCTCTGCCACGGGTGGCGCCACGGCGGCCGGGGGCGCCGGCACCTCCGTGGCGGGCGCTTCTTCCCGCTCAACGGACACGGGCTGCGCTTGCTGTGGCTCCGCCTGCACCGCCAGCTCGGCGACCATCTCCGCGGGAGACGGCTCTTCGGTAACCGGCGCCGTCACCTCCTCCGGTATGGCTTCCTGCTCTTCGGCAGCGGGGCGCTTGACGAAGGTCCGCTTCTTGCGCACCTCCACCTGCACCGCGCGGGCCTGGCCGAAACGGGAGCTTTGCACGATCTTGCTGGTTGACTTCTGCGTCAGCGTGATGCGCTTGGCCGGCGGCTCTGCGCCGCCATGATGTGTGCGCAAAAAGCTGAGCAGCGCCATCTTCTCGTCGTCACTTAAGGGATCTCCGATCTTCTTGCCGTCGATCCCGGCCGCACTCAACTGCTGGAGCAGCTTGTCCGGCGCGACTCCGATCTGTTCCGCAAAGCTCTTGACTGTCGTTTCAGGCATCTGTGTCGATTAGGCCCCCTGGCCCTCGTCCGCAAACCACGGCGCACGCGCCGCCATGATCAGGGCGCGTGCCCTGTCTTCGCTCAGCCCCTCGATGATCCCGATCAGGTCATCGACAGACTGATCGGCGAGCTCCTCCATGGTCTTGATTCCATGGCTCGCCAATACACGCGCCGTATGTTCATCCATTTCCGGCATGGCAAGCAGATCCGCTGCCGGTTCCGCCATATCGATTTTCTCTTCGAGCGTGATGGCGCGCGTAAGCAGGATATCACGTGCGCGATCGCGCATGGCATCGATCTGCTGTTCTGTCAAACCTTCGACCGCCATCATTTCCTGTTTCGGGACATAAGCCACTTCATCGAGGCTCATGAAACCTTCCCGTACGAGGATTTCGGCCGTCGCGGTGTCGATACCCAGGATCTCCACAAACATCTGGATGGCATTGGTTGCCTCGCTCTGTCCGCGCGCCGAGGCCGTCTCTTCGGTCATGATGTTCAGTTCCCAGCCGGTCAGCTCCGATGCCAGGCGGACATTCTGCCCGCCCCGCCCGATGACCTGCGAGAGCTGCGCCTCATCGACAATGACGTCCATGCTACGCAGTTCCTCGTCGACCACGATGGACAAAACCTCGGCTGGCGCCAATGCATTGATGACAAACTGGGCCGGATCCTGCGACCACTGGATGATGTCCACACGCTCGCCGCCCAGCTCGTTGGACACGCTCTGTACGCGCGACCCCCGCATACCCACGCAGGCGCCAATCGGGTCGATGCGCGGATCCTTCGAGTTGACGGCGATCTTGGCGCGCAACCCCGGATCCCGCGCCGCTCCGTGAATCTCGATCAGGCCTTCCCCTGCCTCCGGCACTTCCAGCTTGAAAAGCTCGACCAGCAATTGCGGGGCGACACGGCTTAGAAACAGCTGCGGACCGCGCGGCGTCGAATGGACATCCTCCAGATAGGCGCGCACCCGGTCGCCCGGCCGCAGGCCCTCGCGGGGAATCATCGCCGATTTGGCAAGCAATGCCTCGGCGCTACCAAGATCGATGATCGCATCACCACGCTCGAGACGCTTGACGACCCCGGTCACGAGTTCGCCCTGGCGATCCTTGAACTGGTTGACGATCTGCTCGCGCTCGGCTTCGCGCACCTTCTGCACAATCACCTGTTTCGCCGCCTGCGCGGCGATGCGGCCGAACTCCACCGGCTCGAGCGGCTCCTCGACATAACCGCCGACCTCGGCATTGGGGTCCCGGGCCCGCGCCTCCGACAGACGCATCTCGCGTTCCGGAAACGCGAGTGTCTCGACGTCGTCGTCGACGACGAGCCACCGCCGGAACGTATCGTAATCGCCGGTTTTCCTGTGAATCGACACCCGCGCATCGATGTCATCGCGATGACGCTTGCGCGTCGCCGTCGCCAGTGCCGCTTCCAGCGCGCCGAATATCACCTCGCGGTCGACATTCTTTTCGCGCGATACGGCTTCAACTACTTGCAGAATCTCGTTTGCCATCGCCACCTCCGCCCCCTCTTAGAGGTCGGGCACAAGTCTCGCCCTCTCGATGTTATTCAGGGCGAGATCAAAACTTTCCTCATCGGTCATCACGACCACATTGTTTCCGCGCAGCCCGACCAGTCGCCCTTGAAAATTCTTCCGCCCCTCTACGGGCAGGACCGTCCTGATCTTGACCTTCGCGCCCGCAAAGCGGGTAAAATCCTCGGCGCGCGCCAGCGGCCGGTCGAGCCCCGGCGACGACACCTCCAGGCTATACTGGCCCGGAATGGGATCCTCGACATCCAGCAGGGCGCTGACCTGGCGGCTCACCTTCGCGCAGTCCTCCACATCGATACCTTCCGGCGCATCAATGTAAATGCGCAACACCTTCTGGCCACTGATGTACTCGACGTCCACAACCTCATAACCCAGCCGATTGATGCCGGGCTCGATCAGCGTCCGCAACCGCTCTACCTGAATCCGCTTCTCCATGGCCTATAAACGCAAAAGTGGGCCTGCGCCCACTTCATTTGAAAAAGTTCGATAAACGAAATTATAAGCTTTCGGGAGCAAAGCTTCAACGACTGGCGGTTACGCTTGCCATTGGCAGGGAACGTGGTAGACTCTGCGACCTTCTGGTGCGGGGTGGAGCAGTCTGGCAGCTCGTCGGGCTCATAACCCGAAGGTCGTAGGTTCAAATCCTACCCCCGCTACCACACAAGCTTTCCTGGACGCCTTGCAACGGTGTGACAGGCACGCCTCCTGATCCGCTGCAAAAGCGCGATTTCCGCAGCGCAACCCCATTCACCGCGTCCGCATGCAGCGCAGCCGTGATCGGCAGAAAACCCAAGGGCGCCCGGGTGCGCCGGCCCAGGCGACCCCCGCCGCGGTGCCCAACCCTCCGGATCCGTCCTCGTCCGTCCTCGTCCACCTGCACGATCGCGGGGCGAACCGCCGCCCACGGGACTCATTCCCGCCCCTTGGCCAGGGCGCGATGCACAATGTCCCCTGCCTCCCGCACCACACTCTTTAGGTGAGCGCCGTCACGAAAACTCTCGGCGTAAATCTTGTAGAGATTCTCGGTACCAGAGGGGCGGGCCGCGAACCAGCCATTCTCCGCGATCACCTTCAGCCCGCCGATGGCGGCGGAGTTGCCCGGCGCTTGCGTGAATTTGGCGCGAATGGGCTCCCCAGCGAGCTCCGTCTCCGGTACGGCTTGCGGCCCGAGTGTGGCGAGCGCGGCCCGCTCCCACGGCTGCGCCGGCACATCGATGCGCGTGTAGTAAGGCGTCCCCAGCACACCGGTCAGCCGTCGATAGTGCGCGCTTGGGTCATCGCCGGTAACTGCGGTGATTTCGGCGGCGAGCAGATCCATCACCGGTCCGTCCTTGTCCGTGGTCCAGGCCGTCCCATCCCGCCGCAGCAGGCTCGCTCCGGCGCTCTCCTCGCCGCCAAAGCACAGAGAACCCGCGAGCAACCCCTCGGCGAACCATTTGAAACCGACCGGCACTTCGTAAAGCTGCCGGTGCAGGCGGGCAACGACCCGGTCGATCAGGCTGCTGCTGACCACGGTCTTGCCGACTTGCATGCCGGATCGCCAGTCGGGCCTATGGGTGAGCAGGTAGTCTATGGCCACCGCCAGAAAGTGGTTGGGATTCATCAGTCCTTCGGAGGGGGTCACGATGCCGTGCCGGTCAGCGTCCGGGTCATTGCCGAACGCGATCCTGAACCGGTCCTTCAGCCCCACGAGCCGTGCCATCGCATACGGACTCGAACAGTCCATGCGAATCTTCCCATCGTGATCGAGTGTCATGAACGCAAATTGCGGGTCAATCTTCCTGTTCACCACCTCGATATCGAGCCCGTAACGCCCATTGATCGGCTCCCAGCAATACAGCGCGGCGCCACCGAGCGGATCGACCCCGAGCTTCAGTCCTGCGGCACGGATCGCGGCCATATCGATCACGCTCCCGAGATCCTCGACATACGGGGTGATGAAGTCGGCCGTATGCGTGGTGGCCGCCCTGCGGGCGGTTGCATACGGCGTGCGCCGGACGCCGCGATTGCCATCGGTGAGCAATTCGTTTGCCCGCCGCTCGATCCATGCGGTGACTGCCGTGCCCGCCGGGCCGCCATGCGGCGGATTATATTTGAAACCGCCGTCTTGCGGCGGATTGTGTGATGGCGTAACGATCAGGCCATCGGACAAATGCGCAAGGCGCCCGCGATTGCGGGTCACGATGGCGTGGGAGATAACCGGCACCGGTGTAATGCCGGCACCCTGCGCGCAAACCGTGTCCATGCCGTTCGCTGCCAGCACTTCGATGGCCGTCCGCTCGGCGGGCGCCGACAGCGCGTGGGTATCCTTGCCAATCAGCAGCAATCCGTCGATGCCCTGTGCCTTGCGGTAATCGCACACGGCTTGCGCGATCGCGAGAATATGCGCCTCATTGTAGGTGCCATCCAACGATGATCCACGATGTCCGCTGGTACCAAATTGCACGCGCTGGGCCGGCTCACCGGGGTCCGGTTTGCGTTCGTAGTAGGCGCGCTCGAGTTCGCCTATGTCGATGAGCATATCCGGCGTGGCCGGGTGCCCTGCGCGCGCGTCGATCTTCATCTGTTCGCTCTCCCATGCCGGGACTGCGTATCTGTTCATCCAGTCGTTACACAGGCAAACCACGGCATTCTGCAGACCATGACGACAGCCGGGGATGCCGGGCGTACCGGGTTGGCGAAAGAAGTGGGCACCGGTTACGCCGGGCCGCAACCGCCCTCCGCAAAACCCGCAGGACCCACCCGCCGGAAACGGTCGGGCCGATCATCATTCGCGCTACCATCCATGGCGAGACATACGGGCGGTCTCTCCCGGGGGATTGCCCTCATGAAAGGACGCGCCGCCCAGGCCCTTTGGCAGATCCGCTTGGGCGCATACCCGCGCAGGCACCGCCACCTCGTTCGAGGCGATCGACATGCGCGCAGCCGCACGCCGGCTGGCCGTGGCGGACAGGCGCCTGCATTGCCATTGGTGCGCAAGAGCCGCCCGTCCTGCTGTCCCGCCCCGCCTTGCCGGGTGGTGCGTCTGGCATCACCTCACGCGGCTTGAGGCCGGTCCGCCCTGCGCGCAAACAGTCCTCCCGTGGCGCGCGGAAAACAGGGAAACCCGATGACCAGGCCGCACATCACGCAAAAGGCCCTGTGCCGCCTGCCGTACCCCCGGAAACGGGGCAGGGTTTGACATCCCAGATATCGGCGGCGTAACCGGCGATCGCACGGTCGCTCGAGAATATGCCGCTGCCGGCGACGTTCAGAATCGCGCGCCGCGTCCAGGCATCCTGATCGGGATAGAGCCTTGCGACTTCGGCCTGTGCGCGCGTATAGGCCGCCAAATCGGCCAGATGCATGAAGTAATCCCCCTGCGTCAACAACGCATCCAGAATCGGTGTGAATATTCCCGGCTCGCCGCGACTGAAGTGATTCCCGGCGATCAGATCGAGCGCCTCGCGCGTCTGGGTCTCGTGCGTGTAATGCCAGTGCGGATCGTACCAGCTGCGGCTACCGAGCACCTGTTCGGCCGTAAGGCCGAACAGGAAGAAATTCTCCTCGCCGGCCTCTTGCGCCATCTCGATGGTCGCGCCATCGCGCGTTCCGATGGTGAGCGCCCCGTTCATCATGAATTTCATGTTGCTGGTACCGCTTGCCTCATAGCCTGCCGTCGAAATCTGCTCGGATATGTCACTTGCCGGAATCATCCGCTCCGCCAGGGTAACGTCGTAATTTGGCAGAAAGAGCACCTTGAGCCGGCCCCGCACGGCCGGATCCGCGTCAATCACATCCGCAACATTATTGATGAGCTTGATGGTAAGTTTGGCCAGCGTGTAGGCGGGAGCAGCCTTGCCCGCAAAAAAGAAGGTGCGTGCCGGATCGCTGCTGTTGGTGGCGCCCCGCCGCAGGCGATCGTAGAGAACGATGATGTGGAGCACGTTGAGCAATTGGCGCTTGTACTCATGGATGCGCTTGACCTGGCAATCGAACAAGGACTGCGGATCGACCGTCTGGCCGAGCGCGGCCTTCAGCCAGACAGCGAAGCGGACTTTGGCCGCCTGTTTGACTGCTCGAAAGCGCGCGCGAAAAGCCGCGTCATCCGCAAGTGGCCGGAGGGCGCGAAGGCGGCCGAGATCGGTGACCCAATCTTCTCCGATAACCTCCGTCAAAAGCCCCGCGAGCCCGGGATTGGCCAGCAATAGCCAGCGGCGCGGGGTGACTCCGTTCGTCTCGTTGCGGAAGCGCTCGGGCAACATCTGGGCAAAATCCCGCAGCGTGTGTGCGCGCAACAGATCACTGTGAATCGCCGAGACCCCGTTCGTGCTGCGGGAACCGACGATCGCCAGATTTGCCATGCGCACGGCCTTGACGGGCCGCTCCTCGATGAGACTCATGCGCCCTACCCGCTCCTCATCGCCCGGAAACCGCACCCGCACGTCCGCAAGAAAACGCCGGTTGATCTCGTAGATGATTTCGAGTTGGCGCGGCAGCGCAAGCTCGAACAGTTCGACCGGCCAGCGCTCGAGCGCCTCGGGCAGCAGCGTGTGGTTGGTGTAGGCAAGCGCACGCACCGTGATCCCCCAGGATTCCTCCCAGCCGAGGCGGGCATCATCGAGGAGGATGCGCATGAGCTCGGCTACTGCCATTGCCGGGTGGGTATCGTTGAGATGGATGACGGTCTGGTCGGCGAACTGCGGCCACTCGCCACCGGCATGGCGGAAACGCCGCACGATATCCGCGAGCGAACAGGCGACCAGGAAATATTCCTGCAGAAAGCGCAGATGCCGCCCGGCGGAGGTGGCATCATCCGGATAGAGTACGCGGGTCAGATTTTCCGCCAGGATCTTGTCGTGGACCGCGCCAAAAAAATCACCGTGATTGAACTCATTGAGATCGAAGTAATCCGGGGAGCTGGCTTCCCACAGGCGCAGGGTGTTGACCGTCTTCCCGCCGAAGCCCACCATCGGCCGGTCATGGGGGATACCACGCAGTGTCGCCGCGTGATGATCGGCAAGACGCGCCACTCCCTCCTCGAACCGCAGCGTGCAATGGATTTTCGCCTCCACCGCCTCCTTGTGGCGGGCAATCTCCCAAGGATCGGGACGACGCAGCCAGCTGTCGGGGTGCTCCACCTGCCAGCCTTCGATGATCTCCTGGCGGAACATACCGTACTCATAGCGCAAGCCGTAGCCGATGGCCGGAATCTGCAAGGTGGCAAGGGAGTCCATGAAACACGCCGCCAGACGACCGAGACCGCCATTGCCGAGCCCCGCGTCAGGCTCGGTCTCTACGAGTTGCTCGAGTTCGATGCCCTGACGTTCGAACAGGCCACGAACCTGGGGTTCGATGCGCAGGTTCGCGAGATTGGCCTTCAGGGAGCGTCCAAGCAGATACTCCATGGACAAATAGTAGAGCCGTTTCGGGTGGTTGCGCTCGTATGCCTGCTCAGTGGCAAGCCATTGCTCGCCAATGAAATCACGCAGCACACCAGCCAGCGCCTCGAACCGGTCGCGTGCGTCGGCCGCAGCCGGTGTGAGCAGCTGATCCTGCTTCAGGTGGCGCTCGACGGCATCGGACAGCGAAGACGAATCCATAGGCACCATTCCAGAACGGGAGGCTTGCCACGCCCGGGAACCATCGGGTTTGCGTGTGCCACACCGCTTACGGCGGTTCGCGCGGGTCAACCGGCAGCCTCTGGTCCCATTACCGCCCTGCGGCCCACCGGATGATGGCCGGTCCGCCGCGGCCTGACCAGCACAAAGGCAGCGCCAACGGGTAATTTAGCCCACGCTCCTTCATACGCCAATCTGTAGCGCTGGCGGCGACACGATGCCCCTGCCGCCCCCAGGCCGGCCGATTAAACCGCGGCAGGACGCAAGGTGATGCAGCACGCCGCCCGGCCCGCCGTCCCCGGCCCTGGAATTGGAAAATAAGGGGATATCCTCACCACACGGGGTTTCGGGAATACCATCGTCCCGAAGGCCTCGCGCCTCGGCGGATGGACTTGTCCGGAGGGCACGGCGGCCGCGACCATCTGGCACATGAGATCATCCTTTTCCAGTATCGCCGATTGCGCAACACATCCTTATCCGCCGCACAGGGCACGGAAATTGGCCGAACGGTACGCGGCCGGGACTCAAGGCCGGTCTCAGCGGTCACGGCGTGCGCCCGCCGCCAGTACCTTCAGGGCATCCCGTTTGCGAATGAGAACCTTGCGGCCTTCCGCCTCGATCAGGCCTTCCTGCCTGAGCTTCGAAAACATACGGCTTACCGTCTCGAGTTTCAGTCCGAGATAATTGCCGATTTCCTCGCGCGACATGGGCAGATGAATCACAAGTGGCGAGTAGCCCCGCATCTCCAGCCGGTCGGCGAGATTCAGCAGAAAGGCCGCGAGCTTGTGCTCGGCCGTCATCGTGCCCAGTACCATCAGCAGACTGTGATCGAGCACGATGGCGCCGCTTAGCAGTTTGTGGAACTGATGCTGCAGGCGCGGGAGCTCCGACAGCAGGACCTCCAGACGCGCGAACGGGATTTCACATACCTCGCTGTCTTCCAGGGCGAGCGCATTGCCGAGGTGGGCGCCCGTGCTGATGGCATCCAGGCCGATCAGTTCGCCCCCCATCGGAAAGCCTGTTATCTGTTCGTAACCGCTCTCGCTGATCTCGTAGATCTTGAAGAATCCGGACCGTACGGCAGCGAGCCCCTGGAACGGGTCTCCCGCCCGGAAGAGGTGCTGGCCGGCCGGGATCGTGCGCCGCTTCTTGATGAGATCGTCGAGCCGGGACAGTTCCCGCTGATCGAGCCCGAGGGGCAAACAGATCTCCCGCAGGCTACAGGCCGAACAGCGTTGCTTCAGGGTTGTTTCAAAATTCGTCGCGAGCATGCGGGTCTGATCGTTCTCTATAGAATCGGCAACACGAGAATCGGCAACACGCCTTTCAGTCGTCGGCTGCGGTCATGGCGCCGCTGCGCGGTACACGCGTCCGTGTACGTGAAGACAACCATCCGGCCGCGGCATGTTTCTGTTTTCACAACTCTTTCCCCGTCTTTCGGGCCGGCTACGACCGGATAGCGCCTCATTTTCCCGGAACACACCGGTTGCATCGGCAAGCCGGGGGCTCATGACTCCCACCCGCAAAGCCGCATGGCCCTGGTGGATCGGGACACCCGTCCGGATGATGCATCCGCGCCCTTACAGAATATTACTTTCTTGACTAATATCAAAGGGGAACGACGCGGGGCGCAAGGAGACCCCGAGTCCGACCGGTGACGACGGCACGGGGCAGGCCCGTCGCAGCGCGCACCCCACTTGACCCAAGGCAAGGCCGCCAACCACCCGCAGGCTCCACAATGGCGACTTGGGAGTCGGCACGCAGAGGATTCGTTTCGATGGAAAACCCGACAATATCGGCATTTTTGACGGATGAACACCGCAACATTCATACATTGTTCGAGCAGGCCGGCAACGCGGGGTGCGACGATGACGGACGGGCTTTCATGGCCCTCCATACCGCCGTTACACGCAACCTCGGCATCGAGGAACAGGTTCTCTTCGAACCATTCGAGGAGCGCATGGGCGAAGACGGTCCGATTGCCGTCATGCGCGCAGAGCACGATCGTATTCGCATACTGCTTGCGCGCGCGGCCGAAGAGCGGGCCTGCCGGTCATCGGCGGCGTTCCGGACAGCCCTGAACACGCTCGCCGCCACGATCCGCGACCATCATGCCCGTGAGGAGAACGTCCTCTGCCCGACACTCGATACCCTGTTCGCCACCGAACGCGACGACCTCCTCGAAGCGATGGAAGCCATGGCCGGAGTCCAGTACTGACGTGCCTGCGCCATCCGGGTCATTGGAGGCCGTGCGGTGAGCCCACGCATTCTCGATGCGCCACACCGCATCTATTTCGCGGCCGGACTCTTCCAGATCATCGCAAGCCTCGTCGTGTGGTCAGTGTGGCTCGGGGGCGCGCTTGCCGGCTGGTATCCGGTGCCGCCGCTTGGCATCGCGGCGCCTGCGACGCATGGCTTCCTGATGCTCTATGGGCTTTTTCCGTTCTTTGTGTTCGGATTCCTGACCACTACCTTTCCGCGCTGGCTTAGGCAGCCGGCCCTGCCCCGCACCCATTACGCCCCGCCCGCGCTGCTGCGGATCGCAGGTCTCCTCGCCGTTTATGGCGGTCTCGCGGCGGGAGCCGCCGTCGCCGCCATCGGCGCGCTCGCCATGGCACTGGCCGATGGCCTGCTCGTCGCGCGCCTCATCGATCTCTACCGGCGGACACCGGCCCCGGCGCGCACCGGAGCGGGCCCCTTCTGTATAAGCCTGTCTGCCGAGGTGATCGGTCTCGTTCTGTACGCGTTTGCGCTCGGCCGCGATGACGGGGCCCTTGCGACGATCGCCATCCGTATCGGCCTCTTTTCCTTTCTTCTGCCCACACTCTTTGCCGTCGCCTACCGCATGCTGCCCTTTTTCAGCGTCGGGGTACTGCCTCGCTTCCGCAATCGCGCGCTGCGCGGGGCGCCCGCGGCGTTTCTCGCCCTGGGCATTGCCCGCACCGCGCTGGCAACCGGCGGGCATTTTGCCGGCCGGGTCCCGCTTGACGCCGCACTCACAGGCCTTGCAGCCTTCCACGCGGCAGTCTGGGTGCGGCGCGACGGCCTGCACTACGGCCTGCTTGCGCTCCTTTACACAGGGATTGCCTGGATTGCCATCGGCTTTGGCCTGTATACCGTCCAGGACGGCGCGCGGCTCTTTGGCGTCTGGGTTGGCGGACGCGCCCCTCTCCACGCGCTCGGCCTCGGCGCCGCCTTGAGCCTCGTCGTCGCGATGGTGACGCGCGTCACCCGTGGCCACTCCGGCCAGCCCCTGCACAGCGATGCGGCAAGCTGGTTGGCCCTGGGCGGCGTGCAGGCCGCGACACTGCTCCGCATCGCGGCGGCTTTCCCGCCATTCGATCGTTGGGCCGCACTCAATCTGAGCGTCGTCGCGGCCCCTCTGGCCGTCATCACGCTGCTGCCCTGGGTGGTGCGCTATAGTGCCATTCTGTTCCTGCAGCGCGATTCCTGAAGCGGCTGCCCGCCATGGCGGCTCCCCGAACCCGTTTGCGGAACACCGAGCACCGGTCCACGACCCCGGAATAGGCACATCAGGCGGCCGCGCCGACCTGGTCCGGCAGCACGATGGCGGGCATGACGGCGCGCAGCCTGCCGGCGAGCGCCGCACTAAGCCATGGCCGGTAACTTGCCGCGAGAACGGCATCCGCGCAGCCTTGCGCCCGGAAATCCTTCAGAATCAGGCGCTCTACGCCGAGCCCGCGCAACTCGGTAACCATGGCCACGAGATCCGCCTCCGACAGGAGGTCTGGGTGAACAGTCGTGCGCAGTTCGCAGGCAATCCCGCTCGTCAGCACTTCGTCGAGTGCCGCGCGAGCCGCCGCACCGCTGCGCCGGCTGCCCGTGACGGCCGCATAGCGGTCGAAAGGCGCCTTGATGTCGAGGCCGACCCAATCGAGAAGCGGCAGCAGCTTTGCCAACCGATGGGGCGCGACGCCGGCGGTATGCAGGGCCGTCTTGAAACCGGCTTCGCGGATAGCGGCGAGCGCCGACGCGACCGGGCCGGCTTGCGCAAGGGGTTCGCCCCCGCTGATGACGACCGCGTCGAGCAGGCCGCGGCGCCGTGCGAGAAAGGCCTGGACGCTCGCCCAGCTTACGTCCGCCCGCGGCAACCAGAGATGGCTGTTGTGGCAATAAGCGCAGCGCCAGGGACAGCCTGCGCAAAAAAGTACGGCGGACTGATGACCGGGATAATCGACAGTGCTCCATGGCACCAGGCCCCCGAGGCGGATGGCGGCCAAAACGTCGGCGCGCGCCTGCAAGCCCGCCTGCACTCCCTCTGAATCGCCATTGCCGAGCACGGATATTCCTCCTCGCCTGGTGCATTACAACGCGCCCCCCGGGCCCTGCCCGTTGACATGCGTCAAGGGTCCCCGGGGTCGGCAAGAGTAGAGTGTGTCCATGAGAAATACGAGCCCGACCATTTCCTTCGAATCCTCCGAAGGCGCCGTTTGTTACCGGCTCGAGCGGGCTGTCTACCTCAACCTGACCAACCGCTGCTCCCTGCGGTGTCAATTTTGCCCGAAATTCCATCATCTGTGGACCGTAGGTCAATCCTATCTCCGGCTGGTCCGCTCCGAAGAACCGGACGTGCAGACGCTCGTGCACGCTGCGCGCGTCGCCGGTGCCTGCGACGAACGCATATTCTGCGGCCTCGGAGAGCCCACGATGCGCCTCGACACGCTCCTCAGCGTGGCCCGCAGTTTGCGCCAGGATCGCATTCCGCTGCGCCTCAACACGAATGGGCTCGCCAATTTGGTTCATGGACGGGACATCACGCCTGCGCTCGCCGGCTGCATCGACCACGTCTCGATCTCCCTGAACGCACACAATGCCGCCCTGTACGAACGGCACTGCCGCCCCCTCCTTGCCGGAAGCTATGATGCGGTGCTGGATTTTGCCGCCCGCGTGCGCGACCATGTACCGCGCGTGACGCTCACGGCAATCGATGGCCTCGAGGGGGTCGACATCGGCGCCTGCGCCCGGACTGCTGACCGCATCGGGGTCGAGTTCCGGGTACGCCCCATGGAAGCCACCGATGGCAGTTCTTTCCGACCTCGTTGAAACCTTCGGACAGCAGTGTCTGCGTGTGTTTGGTGAACGCGTCCACAAGGTTGCCATAGACGCCGGCTTTACCTGCCCCAACCGCGACGGAACGCGCGGACGTGGCGGTTGCACCTTTTGCAACAACAAGTCCTTTCATCCCCAGGTGCGCGCAGGCTCGATCGCCGAGCAGGTCCGCGCCGGCATGGCGTGCGTGAGCCGCCGCACCGGAGCACGCAAGGTCATCGCCTATTTCCAGACGTACACCAACACGTACGCGCCGGTAGAGCAGCTTGCCGCCCGCTATGAAGAAGCGCTCGCCGTTCCGGGCGTGGTCGGCTTGAGCGTCGGCACCCGGCCTGACTGTCTTTCCGAAGAAATCGTGGCGCTGCTTGCCTCCTATCGTGACCGGGGGTTTTCCATATGGGTCGAGCTCGGCCTGCAGTCGAGCTTCGACGACACACTTGCGCGCGTGAACCGCGGCCACGGCTTTCGCGAATACCGCGACGCAGTGCTCCTTCTTCAACGCCATAAACTGCCGATCTGCACCCACCTCATCGTGGGATTGCCCGGAGAAGAGCGCCACCATGCGCTCGAGAGCCTCGCACGCGTAATCGCGCTGGGCGTGGCGGGACTGAAAATCCATCCACTGCACATTGTGCGCGGCAGCCGCATGGCGCGTGACTGGCGGAATGGAAATATGTCGGCGCTCCCCTTGTCGACCTACGTCGGCATCGTCGCGGACCTGATCGAACACACACCGAGCCATATCGTCTTCCATCGCCTCACGGGCACCGCCAAAGCCGCCATCCTGTTGGCGCCGAACTGGTGTCTTGGCAAGTGGAAGGTGCTGAACGCTATCACCGCCGAACTCGCCCGGCGGGGAACTCATCAAGGCATACTCGCCGAAGGGGCGCACGGATGAACAAACCTGAACTGGTGTGCCCTGGCGGCACAAGCGCGGCAGTCGAAGCGGCTCTCGACGCCGGAGCGGATGCCGTCTATGTGGGCATGCGCAACGAGACCAATGCGCGCAACTTCCCGGGCCTCAATCTGAGCCGGACAGAGCTTGCCGACAGCGTGCGCTATGCGCACCGCAAAAACCGCAAGATCTACCTCGCGATCAACACCTACCCGCAACCGGGCCGCGTAGATACCTGGGAGCGTGCCGTCGACGAGGCCGCCGCAACGGGCGTCGATGCCTTCATCATCGCCGACCTCGGGCTTTTGCGGTATTGCCAGGAGCGCCATCCGCGCATCCCGCGGCATTTGTCGGTGCAGGGATCGGCCACCAACGCAGAGGCGCTGCGTTTTTATGCGGAACGTTTCGGCGTCACCCGTGCCGTGCTCCCCCGTGTGCTGCCGCTAAACCAGGTGGAACGCCTTACACAGGAAGCGCCGCTTGCCCTCGAGGTATTTGGTTTCGGGGGTCTGTGCGTGATGGTGGAAGGCCGTTGCGCGCTGTCGTCCTACGCCACGGGCGTATCGCCGAATACCTGTGGCGCCTGCTCGCCGGCCGCCTCGGTACGCTGGGAAGAAGAAGCGGGCACACGGCGCGTACGGCTCGACGGGGTCCTGATCGATGTCTTTCAGAAGACGGAAAAGGCCGGCTATCCAACGATCTGCAAAGGCCGCTTCAAGACCCGTGGCGCCATCAACTACACACTCGAGGAACCGACGAGCCTCAATGTGCTGCCGATCCTCGCCGATCTCGTACGCACGGGCGTGACGGCCATCAAGATCGAGGGGCGCCAGCGCTCACCCACCTATGTGGCACGGGTCACGGCCATCATGCGCGCCGCGATCGACGAGTGCGCACGCGATCCCCTCCATTTCGTACTGCGGCCGGAATGGATGCAGGGCCTGAGCGCGCTTGCCGAAGGCCACCAGCAGACACTTGGCGCATTCCACAGACCTTGGCGATAACCATGAAACTCTCCCTGGCACCCATCCCTTTCTATTGGTCCGTGGACACCATCCGGGCCTTTTACGATGATATCGCCCGCACGCCGGTCGACATCGTCTATCTCGGCGAAATCGTCTGCTATAAACGGCGCGGACTCCGTCTGCCCGACTGGCTCGACATAGCGGACATGCTGGCCGGGCACGGCAAGGAAGTCATTTTGTCCAGCCTGGTCCTCGTCGATGGCGAGGCGGAAAGCAAAGCCACCCGCAGTCTTTGCGGAAACGGGCGGTACCGTGTCGAAGCCAACGACATGAGCGCCGTCGGGCTGAGCGCCGGTACGCCCTTCGTCGAGAT
>JAJYDN010000003.1 GCA_021777535.1 Pseudomonadota bacterium | reverse complement strand
TGGCACAAATGCGTCACACTGGGGACAAGCACCTAGGTGATTATGATGCTAAGTCATTGATAAATTGGGGTGAGCGATGGGATTCGAACCCACGACAACCGGAATCACAATCCGGGACTCTAACCAACTGAGCTACGCTCACCATGGATCACTTTCTTCACTGCCTTCGCGCAGGCTGGCGCGCCCGACAGGAATCGAACCTGTAACCAACGGCTTAGAAGGCCGTTGCTCTATCCATTGAGCTACGGGCGCCTCATTACCTGTTGGTCGGGGTAGAGGGATTTGAACCCCCGACACCCTGCTCCCAAAGCAGGTGCGCTACCAGGCTGCGCTATACCCCGACTCTTCTGTCCGTTCCTTGGCGAAGGCGAGAAACTATACGCTGGCGCCCGCGCACCCGTCAATGCAACAGGCTTGGCCGACGCGGCCATCCCGTGCCATCATACCGATTTCGCGTCCGGGATACCCATGACAGCACGGCTCATCGATGGCAAACGCATTGCCGCCGATATCATCGATACGATCAGCACGCAGGTCCAAGAACGCGCAGCGCGCGGACTGCGCCCGCCGGGACTCGCCGTGGTTCTCGTGGGCCACGATCCCGCCTCGGAGATCTACGTCCGCAACAAAGTCGAGGCATGCCGCAAGGCCGGCATCAAGTCGGTTTCCCACCGGATCACCGAGACCTCGGAAACGGCCCTGCTGGAACTGATCGACCACCTGAATGCCGACCCGGACATCGACGGCATTCTCGTCCAGTTGCCGCTGCCTGCGCCCCTCAAGGCGGAGCCCCTGATCGAACGCATCCATCCCGACAAGGATGTCGACGGCTTCCATCCGTACAACATGGGCCGTCTTGCGGTGCGCCGCCCGTTTCTGCGTCCCTGCACACCCGCCGGCGTCATGACGTTACTGCGGCACACGGGACGCGATCTCCATGGTCAGCATGCCGTCATCGTGGGCGCCTCGAATCACGTGGGCCGCCCCATGGGACTCGAACTTTTGCTGGCGGGTGCCACCGTCACGGTCTGTCACCGCTTCACGACCGACCTGCAGGCCCATATCGAGCGCGCCGACATCGTCGTCGCCGCGGCCGGCAAGCCGCATCTGGTCCGGGGAGAGTGGATCAAGGAGGGGGCCATCGTGATCGACATCGGCATGAATCGCCTGCCGGACGGACATCTGGTCGGAGACGTCGATTATGCCACCGCGAGGGACCGGGCCGAATGGATTACGCCCGTTCCCGGTGGCGTCGGTCCCATGACGGTCGCCACCTTACTGCTGAATACACTGACCGCTGCCTCAGTCCATGATGGACTGAGGCAGACAGTGCAAAGGTGAAAAGTCTCTATTCTCTCCTCACCCCGTTGCGGCCTTGCGAACTCGCTTAATTGGTCGAGGTCGTGCTGGACGCGGGCTTCTTGGTGGTGGTCGAGGCCGTGCCGCTGGTCGACGTGGTCGCCGGAGCGGTGGTTGCCGACGTACCGGTGGTGGCGGTGGTGGATCCGCTGGCGGCAGGGGCCGCAGGGGCAGTCGCCGTCGTCGCCGCGGCGGTGCAGGCGGTGCTGGCGCTGCTGCTGGCGGCCTGCTTGTGGCAGCCGGCCAGGGCGAACAGGACAGCGGATGCGAGCAGAACTTTCTTCATGTGCTTGTTCTCCGAAAAATTTGGTAGAGGAGCGGGATGCCCCTGCCCATTATATCCAATGCCGGGCTCGGTTTATGCAAGCTTTTCCTTATAAAAAAACAAAGATTTTATAATCCCGCCCGCAAGGGGTGGTTTTTCGACCGGCGGTCGGTCCATAGCGACCGGCGTCTTTAACATGGACTAAATAGGGATGGTCATGGCTTTAGCGATCCGCACAGACAACATGTACAAGGATGTCGTGGGCGAACACGGCGTCGATCCGTCCAGCATCGAGGCGCTCTCACCACAGCTCAAGGCCCTCCACACCCATATCATGGATGACCTCAAGGCCGGCCTCAACGGGCAATATGGCTGCCTGTCGCTCTCCTTCACCATGGCCCCCGCGCTCGCCGCCATCCAGACCATGGCAGATACCATCCGGGAGAGCTGCCGCGATCTCGTTGTAGTGGGCATCGGCGGTTCGAGTCTCGGGACCAAGGCCATCTGGCACGGTTTGCGCGGCCATATCCCGCCGGCGGCACCGCGCCTCCATTTCGTCGAAAACGTCGACCCCTACGACCTGAAACAGCTGCTCGCAGAATTGAACCCCGAGGATACCGCCCTGCTGTGCATCAGCAAATCCGGCGGCACCCTGGAGACCGTGGTGCAGTTCCTGGTTTTGCGTGACTGGCTTGCCACCCGCCTTGGCGTGGCGCGTGCCCGCAAACAGCAGTGGATCGTGACCGACCCGGACCACGGGTGGCTGCGTGCACTCGCACGGGAAGAAGACATCCCGTCACTGGCGGTACCCCCTCCGGTGGGCGGCCGCTATTCCGTGCTGTCCCCCGTCGGCCTGCTGCCGCTTGCCGTAGCCGGCATCGACATCGGCACCCTGCTTGCCGGCGGGCGCGAAGTCGCGCGCGTCTGCCAGGATGCCCACTACGATGCCAATCCGGCCCTCGAAATGGCCGCCCTTTACTACCTCCTCGATACCGGACATGACAAACGGGTATCGGTCATGATGCCCTATGTAAACCGCCTGCGGCTTTTTGTGGACTGGTATTGCCAGCTGTGGGCCGAATCCCTCGGCAAGGAACGCGCAGCCGCCGCACCCGCCGGGAGCCTGCCGGTACGCGCCATGGGGGCCGTCGACCAGCACAGCCAGCTGCAGATGTACCTCGAGTCCCGCAAGGACAAGATGTTCACTTTCATCGAACTCACGCACTGGGAACACGACGCGATCATTCCCTTGAGTGACGCAGACCGCACGGTATACCCCCATCTGCACCACAAAACGGTGGCCGACATCATCGATGCCGAGTTCCGGGCAACGCGCGAGGTCATAACGGAGGCGCACCATCCCAACCTGACAGTCGAGATCCCCGTCATCAACGCCTTCGTCTTTGGCTCCCTGATCGAGCTGTATCAGCGGGTTACGGTGTATACGGGGCTTCTCTACGGCATCAACCCCCTCGACCAGCCCTCGGTCGAAAAGGGCAAGCACGTCGCCATCCGCTATCTGCAGACGCGTAAACGCCTGAGCGATTTAAGCGACATCCGTCCCTGATTGGCCGCGCCCACGCCGCGGCTGCCGCCTCAATCCCGGTGGCGGCCGCGCAGATAAGGGAGCGCCCAGATCCGCAGACGCTCCCGCGTCACCCTGTCCAGATGCCGGAACGACCGGACTACCCCGCGGCAGGCAGGCGCCCCGCACGCGCAGGCAAAGCCCGCGAAGTCCTCCTCGTCGATGGCACAGGAATAATCCCAGGTGATCTCTTCGCCGGCCCGGATCGCGCGCAACGCGCACAGTGAGAGGCCCTCCCGAAACCCCGCATTCGGTTCGCAGGAGTGGTTGACGTAGTCATCGGCCTCGCCCGACGCGCCCAGATAGAGATCCTCGCCGATCTGGAGATGATAACTGCCCGGTTCGACCTCGGCCCGCCGCAACAGGGGTCCCTTGAACACAATCAGGACCGTCCCCGGCGCGATGTCACAGGCCGCAAACACTCCCCGCCCATGCTGGGCACTCGCCTTCACGTAGATCATCAACCGACGCTCCTGCTACACTTCTCACTATGCGCCCCTATCTCGACCTCATGCGTCACGTCCTCGACCACGGTGTCGCCAAGAACGATCGCACGGGAACCGGCACGCGCAGCGTATTCGGCTACCAGATGCGGTTTGATCTGGCGGCAGGCTTCCCTCTCCTTACCACGAAAAAGCTCCACGTCCGCTCCATCATCCATGAGCTTCTGTGGTTCCTCAAGGGGGACACGAACATCCGCTATCTGCAGGACAACGGCGTCCACATCTGGGATGAATGGGCCGACACGGAGGGCAATCTCGGGCCGATCTACGGCGCCCAATGGCGCAGCTGGCCGACGGCCGACGGCCGCACCGTCGATCAGATCATGGACGTCGTCACCGCCATCCGCAAGGACCCGGACTCGCGCCGGCTCGTGGTGTCGGCCTGGAACGTCGGCGCCCTCCCCCAGATGCACCTCGCGCCCTGTCATGCCCTCTTTCAGTTCTATGTGGCGCAGGGGCGGCTGTCGTGCCAGCTCTACCAGAGAAGCGCCGACATCTTCCTCGGCGTACCCTTCAACATCGCCTCCTATGCGCTTTTGACCCACATGGTCGCGCATGTCACGAACCTGCTGCCCGGGGAATTCGTCCATACCCTGGGCGATGCGCATCTCTACAGCAATCATCTCGAGCAGGCGCGCGAACAGCTCACCCGCACACCCCGCGCGCTGCCGCGGCTTACGCTCAATCCCGCCATCAGGGACATCTTCGCGTTTTGCTACGAAGACATCCGCCTCGAGGGCTACGATCCCCATCCCGCCATCAAGGCAGCCGTCGCCGTATGAGCCTGATCCTGATCGCGGCCGTTTCCCGCAACGGCGTCATTGGTGTGGACAATGCGCTGCCCTGGCGGCTGCCGGACGACCTGAAACGCTTCCGGACGCTCACGATGGGCCACACCGTGGTGATGGGCCGGCGCACGTACGAATCCCTTCCGGGGCCCTTGAGCGGCCGCCGCTGCGTCATATTGACCCGCAGCGGCGCCTCGCCGCCTGCGAGCGATGTGCGCACCATCCATACCCTTGAGGAAATTTTTACCACCGCGCGCACGGAAGATGTCTTCGTCGCCGGCGGTGCGATGCTCTACGCGCAGACCCTTGCGGCCGCGGACCGGCTCTATCTCACGGTCGTGGAGGCAACCGTGCGGGGCGATGCCCACTTTCCGGCCCTCGAAGAAGCGGACTGGCGGGAAACCGAATCAGAGCACCACCCTGCCGATGCCCGCCATCCCCATGCCTTTACCTTCCGGACGCTAGTGCGCCGCTGAACGGGCGGCCAGCGCTTGCGCCGCGCTCCGCTGGCGCTCATTGCCCTCGGCCAGCACCTCGTTCAGGATCGAGCGCGCCCCTTCGCTGTCGCCCATTTCGATATAGGCGTTGGCAAGATCGAGCTTGGTGTCGACCGCCGCCGCGCCCCCTGCGGCCACTCCGTCGTAGGTCGCCTGCCGGACCCCGCTTGCGGTCTCTACCGCGACGGCGGTCGCCTGGGTCTCTTCGGCACCCGCGTCACTCAGGTCGAGCACGAGTCCATCGTCATCCCGCAATTCCCCCGTCGCGTTGCTGCCGCCGAACTGCCCGAAATCGAGATCCGGCATGGAAGCGCCGGCCGCCGGCGTTTCCTCGTCGAAATCCAGGGCGAATTCCCGCTTGGCGCCGCCTTCCTCGTGGACCGCCGTTCCGCCGTTCCAGCTGAAATCCAGGCCGGCGTCGGCCGCGTGATCCGCACCGCCGAAATCGAGACCTCCCCCGTGGCCAGACCCTGCTCCCGCCGCCGCCGGCTCGCCGACCGAAAGGCCGCTCGGCGCGAAGTCGATCGTCGCCGGACCGCTGCCTGCCGCCGTCTCCCTGCCCGCGCCCGCGTCCGCAGTCTTCGTTTCACCAAGCCCCGCGGAGAAATCCAGCAGGCTGTCGTCTGCAGTGGAGAGCCCCTGCCCAGCCCCGCCGATCTCAAGGGGTTCCGGCTTGAGTGACCCGGCACCCGGCCGGTCCGCGACCGCCGCCGGCGCGGAAACCGCTTCGAGTTCCCGCGCGACGGCCGCAAAGTCGATGCGGTCGGCCGCCGCGTTCCGGGCACCCTCGGTGGCGTTGCCGTCCCTGCCCGCCCCTTTCTTGAAGAGCGGATTCATCGGATCGATCTTGTAGCCCATTTCCTCGACCCGCTCCCAGAGCGCGCCCGTGCCATTGGTCGCCGCATAGATCTCTTCGGCCAGCACTTCGAAGGTCTTCAGATCGTGGCGCTGCAGATAGATCTCCAGCAGCTTCACCTTGAGCTCGAGACGCGCGCCGTCCCGGCTGCTTGCCTCTTTCAGAATCTCCTCGGCCTGTTCGTCGCGGCCGTAGGCCAGATAGACGTCGGCCTCGGCGATCGGATCGACTTCGTCGGTCTGCATGTTGCCGGTGCCGCCCTGGCTGAATTCGCTCAGGAAGGACACCTCCGGCGTTTTCGCCATATTCGCGGTGTCCGGCATCTGGGCTTCGGTATTGAGGCCACCGCCCGACAGGATGCTTTCCTCGAACTCGTTCATGGAGCGCTTGCGGCGGTAGTAGAAGAGGCCACCGACGGCGACCACCGCAAGTGACGCGAGCAGCAGCGCATATTTGTCTTCGCGCCAGAGCGTCGACAGGAAAGACGGGTTCGGGGGTAGCGGCGGCAGCGGCCGCACAATGGGCGCACGGCGCATCAGCGGCCGCACTACGGCGCGCACCGGCGGCTTGATCGCCGGGGCCACCTTGGGTGCGGGAAGCGGACGGGCGACGATCCCCGACACCGAATTCTTCGGCTTCTGCTGTGCGTGCGCCTCCTGTTCCAGTGTCGCAAGCTCTCGATTATCCAGTGCAATCAGGTGGCGCGTGGCCGAGAGCTCCTTGCGCAGCTTCACAATGCGCTCGCTAAGCGCCTGGCCTTTGCCGGCCTTGCCGGCAGCGCCGGCCGTCCCCATCGCCGTGCCCGGCAGGGGTGCCGCTTCGATCTTCAGGAGATTATGGCTTGCCGGCAGAATCTGTGCCGCACGCAGCGCCCCGCCGATGGTCCGGCTTTCGGTGCCCGCGGTTGCCGGCTGTGTCGCCAGCGCCTGCTGGTAGTGGCCCCACGCCTGATTTTGCGCGGCAAACCAGGATCCGGCTTGCGCGGACGGGATGGCGCGCACCGCCTGCGCCGACGGCACATGCAGCACCGCTCCCGCCGCCAACTCATTGACGTTATGGTTCGCGAAGGCGCCGGGATTGCGCCGCAGGAATGCCTCCAGCGTCTGCGGCACCAGCGCGCCTGCCGGGGTATGACGGGCGGCAATCACCCAGGCCGTCTCGCCCGGCCGCACCCGCACGACGCCGGTCCCGCCCCCCGGCGCGACGGCCACCGATGGCTGCCGCGCAACCGCGAGCGGCCGGGGCGCAATCAGCTCCCGCGCAGGCAGCGGCGTCCGCGATGCGCTCATGGCGACCGGCTGGACACCCGTCATGGGATTCAGCAGTGCCGTATACTCGCGCAGCAGCGTGCCTTGGGGCCCTTTTAGCTGCAGGACGAACTGCAAAAAGGGTGCGTTGATGATCCGGCGGCTTTCGAGAACGATGGCGTAATGCCCGTCGGCCCCCCGCCGGATACGGCAGATAATCGACCGCAGCACCCGGCCCTTGCGCAACCCGAGCTGCGCAAAGGTCGACGAGGACGCCAGCCGCGCATCGATCGCGCGGCGATCGCCTGCATGGAAACCCAGGAGACGCACATGGGCCTGCAGGGGTTGGCCCAGATTCGAGTCCACCGTGAGCGGCCCGAGTCCGAGCGCCGCCGCAGCGGGCGCGTAAATCAGCGCCGCCCCACACAGAACCGGTCCCAACCCCGCCTGCCGCCATCCCTTCTTTGCCATCCGTCCTCTCCTGCGACCCCCCCTTCCGGATCCGGGGGGCCTTGCGTTCCTAACTTCAAGAAAAGCTTTAAGGATTTACTCCCACTATAGACGACAAATCAGAGACTACAAATAGCGAGCGATCAGTTGCTCGGCAATCTGGATGCTATTCAGGGCCGCGCCCTTGCGCAGATTGTCGGCAACCACCCACATATCCAGTCCGCGCGGATGCGAAATATCCTCCCGCACGCGGCCGACGTAGACGGGGTCGTGTCCCGCCCCTTCGGTCACCGCCGTGGGATAGCCGCCAGGCTTGCGTTCGTCGACCACCACCACACCAGGCGCCCGCGCCAGCAACTCGAGCGCTTCGGCAGCCGTCAACTTACGGCGCGTCTCGATATGCACCGCCTCCGAATGTCCATACACCACCGGCACGCGTGCCGTCGTCGGATTCACGCGGATGGAGGGATCTCCCATGATTTTCACGGTCTCCCATACCATCTTCATCTCCTCCTTGGTATAGCCGTTGTCCTGAAACACATCAATGTGCGGCAACACATTGAAGGCGATCTGCTTGGGATAGACATGCGCCGCCGCCTGGCCGCGCTCGAGCAGAACCCGCGTCTGCTCCATCAACTCGTCGATGGCCTCCTTGCCGGTGCCCGACACCGACTGGTAGGTGCAGACATTGATGCGCTCGATGCCGGCGGCATCGTGGAGCGGCTTCAAGGCCACCAGCATCTGGATGGTCGAGCAATTGGGATTGGCGATGATGCCGCGCGTCGTATAGCGGCCGATGTCCCCCGGGTTGACCTCGGGCACCACCAGCGGGATGTCGTCGTCGTAGCGGAAGTGCGCCGTGTTGTCGATCACCACACAACCGGCGGCGGCGGCCTTGGGTGCGTACTGGGCCGAAATCTCCCCGCCCGCGGAAAAAAGACCGATCTGCGCCTTGCGGAAATCGAAGGTGGCGAGGTCGCTCACCGTCAGCTCACGATCCCCGCAGCGCACCTTGGTGCCTGCCGAACGGCTGGAGGCGAGCGCGTACACCTCGCCTGCCGGGAATCGGCGCTCCGCCAGCATGGACAGCATCACTTCGCCCACCGCTCCGGTCGCCCCCACCACCGCGACATCGTACTTCTTTGCCATATGCGATACAGCCCTCGTCAATGTTTGATGCGCAACTTCGCCACAACCGCCTGCCCCATCGCCTGCGTCGATACCGCCGCCCCGGCCGTTCCGCGGATATCTGCCGTACGCAGCCCGTCGTCGAGCACCGCGTGCACGGCCTGCTCGATGCGCGCCGCCAGTTCCGGCGCCTGCAAACTGTACCGCAGCATCATCGCCACCGACAGGATGGTCGCCAGCGGATTGGCGATCCCGCGCCCGGCGATGTCGGGCGCCGAACCATGAATCGGTTCATACAGCCCCTTCGTGCCTTCATTCAGCGAGGCCGACGGCAGCATGCCGATCGAACCGGTCAGCATGGCCGCCTCATCCGACAAAATGTCGCCAAACATGTTCGTGGTGACGATCACGTCGAACTGCTTGGGCGCGCGCACAAGCTGCATGGCGGCGTTGTCGACATACATGTGCGAGAGCTGCACGTCCGGATAACCGGCGGCCACCCGTGTCGCCACTTCCCGCCAAAGCTCCGTCGCCTCCAGCACATTGGCCTTGTCGATGGAACATACGCGCCGCTGGCGCAGCCGCGCGATCTCGAAGGCGCGCCGCACGACCCGCTCGATCTCCGACTCGGCATACACCAGGGTGTTGAACCCTTCCCGTTCGCCGGCTGCCGTCTTGCGGATGCCGCGGGGCTCACCGAAATAGATGCCACCCGTCAGTTCGCGCACGATCATGAGGTCAAGCCCCGCGACGACATCGGCCCGCAAGGTCGATGCCTGGGCCAGCTGGGGATAGAGATAAGCGGGACGCAGGTTGGCGAAAAGCTTCAGGGCCGACCGCAGTCCCAGCAGCGCCTTCTCGGGCCGCACCGCAATCGGCAGCGGCTCCCATTGCGGACCGCCGACCGCACCCAGCAACACGGCATCGGCCGCCGCCGCAAGATCCACCGTCGCATCCGGAAGCGGCTGCCCGTGCACATCGTAGGCGGCCCCGCCGATCAGGCCGTATTCGAGCTCGACCGCAAGCCCGTAATCCTTTTTGAGGCACTCCAGCACCGCAACCGCCTCGGCGACCACCTCGGGCCCGATGCCGTCGCCCGGCAACACCGCAATCTTGTACATGCTCACTCCCCTGCAAAGAGCCACGGCGCCTCGGCGCGCCGGCGCTCCTCATATCGTTTGATATCCGCCTCGTGCTGAAGGGTCCAGCCGATATCGTCGAGCCCCTTCAGCAGGCATTCGCGGCGAAACGGATCGATCGCGAAAGGCACGCGCGTGCCATCCGGCAAGACCACCGCCCCGGATTCCAGATCCACGGTCAGGGCATAGCCGGGGGTCTCTTCCACATCCCGAAACAGGCGGTCGACCACCTCATCCGGCAGGATGACCGGCAGCAGACCGTTTTTTAAGCTGTTATTGAAGAATATGTCCGCGAAACTCGGGGCGATTATAGCGCGGATCCCGTATTCAAGCAGTGCCCACGGCGCGTGCTCGCGGGACGACCCGCAACCGAAGTTGGCCCGTGCGAGCAAAATCTGCCCGCCCTTGTACCGGGGCTTGTTCAGGACGAAATCCGGATTGGGCCGCCGCGCGCCGTCGGTCTTGCCCTCACCGGGATCGAGATAGCGCCAGTTATCGAACAGATTGGCACCGAAACCCGCGCGTCCGATGGCCTTCAGGTACTGCTTGGGGATGATCGCATCGGTATCGACATTCACCCGGTCGAGCGGCACCACGAGCGCCGTGAGTTTTTCAAAAGATTTCATGCGTCCCCCGCCCAATCGCGCACATCGACGAAATGGCCCGCCACCGCCGCTGCCGCCGCCATCGCCGGACTGACCAGATGGGTGCGGCCTCCGGCCCCCTGGCGCCCCTCGAAATTGCGGTTCGAGGTAGACGCACAGCGCTCGCCCGCCTCCAGGCGATCGGCGTTCATGGCCAGACACATCGAGCATCCGGCATCCCGCCATTCAAAGCCCGCATCGGCAAAAATGCGGTCGAGCCCTTCGGATTCGGCCGCCTTCTTCACGAGTCCCGATCCCGGCACCACGAGCGCCCGCACCCCGGCCGCCACCTTGCGTCCGGCCACCATCCGGGCTGCCGCGCGCAGATCCTCGAGCCGCGCATTGGTGCAGGAACCGATGAACACCACATCGATGGGGACTGCGGCCAGGGGTGTGCCGGGCGCCAGATCCATGTAGGCAAGGGCCGCTGCCATCGCCGCACGGCGGGCGGGATCGGCTTCCGCGCTCGGATCCGGCACCCGCTCACCGATGCCCACGACCATTTCGGGCGAGGTGCCCCATGTCACCTGCGGCGACAGCGTGCCCACGTCGATCTCCACCTCGCGCGCAAACACCGCGTCGTCATCCGAGCGCAGATCGCGCCAGGCCGCCACGGCGCGCTCCCACAGCGCACCTCGAGGCGCGAACGGACGGCCGGCCAGATAGCTGAGTGTCGTTTCATCGACCGCCACCAGTCCTGCGCGCGCGCCGGCCTCGATGGCCATGTTGCACAGCGTCATGCGCCCTTCCATCGACAGCGCACGGACCGCCGGGCCGGCGAACTCGATGGCATGCCCGGTGCCGCCTGCCGTGCCGATCCGGCCAATGACGGCCAGCGCGAGATCCTTGGCGCTGACCCCTTCGGGCATGGCGCCGGCGAGCCGCACGCGCATCGGCTTGGCGCGCTTTTGCAGCAGGCACTGGGTCGCCAGCACCTGCTCGACCTCGGAGGTGCCGATACCGTGGGCGAGTGCGCCGAAGGCCCCGTGCGTCGACGTATGCGAGTCACCACACACGATGGTCATGCCGGGCAGCGTGGCCCCCTGCTCGGGACCTACCACATGCACGATGCCCTGGCGCACGTCATCCATCGCAAAAAGCGTGATGCCGAAATCCGCGCAGTTGCGGCCGAGCGTCTCTACCTGCACCCGCGAGGTCTCGTCCTGGATGCCAAGCGCCCGGTCTTTGGTCGGCACATTATGGTCGGCCACCGCCAGATTGGTGCGTTGCCGCCACAGACGGCGGCCGGCCGTCCGCAATCCGGCAAACGCCTGCGGGCTCGTCACCTCGTGGACCAGGTGCCGGTCGATGTACAAAAGACAGGTGCCGTCCGGCAATTCGCGGACTACATGGCTGTCCCAGAGCTTGTCGTAGAGTGTTCTTCCCATCCTGCCTTCCTCGTGTGGCGGCCATGGTACCCGCGGACCTTGGTCGCTGCCAATATTTTGATGCCCCCGTGACCGCACGGATCTCGACAAGATCGCACCCGCGACCGACAATGAGCCGGGGACCAATAGTCGGCCCCGTTGGAGACCATGACCTACCTGGAACTGCTTTGCCTCCTCGAAGAGCGTCTCGGCCGGTTGCACATGCCGCTGCGCGCCAATGCCGCGACCGTGCACGACCTCTTCGATGGCTGCGCCCTGCATCACGAGCTCATGACGGCCTTCGTGCGCGCCGTCTACGCGGGCAATCGCTGCCACCACATCAAAGACCGCGTCACTGCCGAGAAAACCCTGCAGGCCATCGGGCCCATCCGCACGGCAATCCTGTGCGCCGACGACACCGACATCGATACCTACCGCTTTGTCGAGGCCTTTGTGACAGAGGTACAGAAGGGCTTCGGCGAGCACCAGCCACGGCGGCGGCGGCTGCCTGCACCGGGCGGCGAGGTCATACCGTTTCCGCGGCGGGGGGCGGTGCGCCCCTAGGACGTACCCGCAAAAACCACAACCAGAACACCAGCAAAAAGGCGCCCCCCGCTATCCCACCCGCGGCGAGGAACATGCCGCGCGGCCCCAGATCCGACCACGCATAACCGCTCCAGAGCGCACCAATGCCCGCCCCCGCACCGGCCGCGCTTCCATACAGTGCCTGCGCGCGCGCCCGCGATCCCGGCCCCGCGTAGTGTCCGGCAAGACGCACCGCGGCCGCATGGTAGAGCCCGAACGTAAAGGCATGAAAAAGCTGGGCGATGACGATGATGGTGCCATCGACCGGAAACAGTGCGATCAGTAGCCAGCGCACACAGGCGAGCGCCAGCGTGGCCGCAAACAGCGTCTGCTCGCGAAAGCGGGCAAACAGGCGGTCGGCCTGCCAGAACAACACCACCTCGCAGCCGACTGCAAACGCCCACAGGAGGCCTATGTCCAGAGTGCTGTAGCGGAAACGCTCCAGATAAAGTGTATAGAAGGTGTAATACGGTCCGTAACCCACCTGCATGAGGAAACAGGCCAGCAAAAACGCGGCGAGACCCGGTTTCAGCGACAGCGGCCGCGTCTCGTGAGGCGACCCGTCGACGCGCGGAACCGCAAGCGTCGCCAGCCACAACGCGCACAAAAGGCTCGCCAGGACCGGTACCGTGAGCGCAACCCCATAGCGGCCCAGAATCGGCCCGAGTGCCGCCACCATCACGATGAAACCGATCGAGCCCCACAACCGGACCCGTCCGTAGTGGTCACCGTGCGCCTTCAGCGTGCTGGCCTCCAGGGAAGGCAATGTCGCGTACCAGAAGAAACTGAAACCCACCATCACCAGGGCCTCGCCGCCAAACCCGTGCGCCCACGGGGCGGCGAGGAAGACGGCAAAGGCCAGAAAGGCGCTGATCCGCACGACCGCCACACGGTGGCCGGCATGGTCGACCAGAAAGCCCCCCGCGTAGGGTGCCGCCACGCGCGCCAGGGCGAACAGCGCCATCAACTGGCCAAGGGCCTGGGGACCGAAACCACGCAGCTTGAGATAGAGCGGCCAGTACGGAACCAGCACACCCATGGCGCTGAAGTAGGCGAGGTAGTAGAGCGAGCGGGGCCAGTCACGAACGATGCCTTTCATGAGGGCCGCCGTAGCCCCCCGCGGCGCCCCTGTCCGCGCGCAGGACCGACGCACGCAGACCGTAGCGGAGATCCAGGCGGCGCCAGGTGGCGCACAGCCTGCCCAAAGAGCGCTTTGATTCCTAATCCCCCGCGGTGGGCGCGCGGGCCGGCACGGCCGGCGTCGGCTGCCGCACATCGGCGTTCTGGGCCCGATGGCGCAGCGCATGGTCCATGAGCACCAGCGCCAGCATCGCCTCGGCGATCGGGGTCGCCCGGATGCCCACGCACGGGTCGTGGCGGCCGGTCGTGACCACCTCGACCGATCGTCCCGCGGCGTCGATGGTGCGGCCTGGCACACGGATGCTGGATGTGGGCTTGAACGCCACATGCACGACGATGTCCTGCCCAGACGAGATACCGCCGAGGACGCCGCCTGCGTGGTTGCTCAGGAACCCTTCCGGGGTGATCTCGTCGCGATGCGCCGATCCGCGCATGGCCACACTCGCAAAGCCATCACCGATCTCCACCCCTTTCACGGCGTTGATGCCCATCATGGCGTGTGCGATGTCGGCATCGAGCCGGTCGAATACCGGTTCACCCAATCCCACCGGCACATGGCTTGCGGTCACCGTGATCCGGGCGCCCACCGAGTCCCCGGCACGCCGCAATTCGTCGATGTAGGCCTCCCAGGCCGGCACCAGCGCCGGATCCGGGCAGAAAAATGGATTGCTGGCGACTGCCTGCCAGTCAACCGGCCCCTCGGCCTTGTGGGGACCGAGCTGGCTCAGGTAGCCGCGCACCACGATGCCAAAACGCATGCCCAGATATTTGCGCGCGACCGCGCCTGCCGCCACGCGCACCGCCGTTTCGCGCGCCGAGGAACGGCCGCCGCCCCGGTAATCGCGGATACCGTACTTCTGCTGATAGGTGTAGTCGGCGTGCCCCGGCCGGAAACGGTTGGCGATATCCGCATAATCGCGCGAGCGCGCGTCCGTATTCTCGATCAAAAGCGCGATCGGCGTGCCGGTCGTCTGGCCCTCGAACACACCGGACAGGATCTGCACCCGGTCGCCTTCCCGCCGCTGGGTGGTGTGGCGTGACGTACCCGGCTTGCGGCGATCGAGATCCGGCTGGATGTCGGCCTCGGCGAGCGCAAGCCCCGGGGGGCAGCCGTCGATCACGCAGCCGATCGCGGGGCCATGGCTTTCGCCAAAGCTCGTGACCCGGAAAAGCTGCCCGAAGGTGTTGCCTGCCATGATTCAGAACCCGCGCCGCTGGACCGCATTCAGCACGTCCAGGAGATCGGCAAACGGGATCTGCCGCCGATAGCGCTCGAGGATGTCCGTAAACCCCAGACTGCCTTCGCCAAAGGTGTGACGGCCGCCTTGGATCTCTTCAAAAAGCGCGACCAGGACCTGCTCGAGCGCCTCGAACACGCCGACGTAGGGGCCGAGGTCGAACTCCTCGCCCTCCACCTCGATGGCGCTCAGCATGTCACGCGTCTCGAATATCGCCTGGTCGAGCAGATCGAGAAATTCGTCGGGGTTTGCCGGTATATGCATAGGCCGCAAAGTCTACCTGCTGGCGCCCCGATAGCAAAGGGCCTGCCGCTGCGCTAGCATCCCCGTATGATTACCACCGATATCCTGCCAGACGGCCCGCCGACGCTGCGCCTCGTGCCCATGGCGGCCGACACGAACGTCGCCGGAGACGTTTTCGGCGGCTGGATCCTGGCCCAGATCGACATCGCCGGCAGCGTCGTGGCCCACCGCCGCGCACAAGGCCGCGTCACGACCGTCGCCGTCAACGCCGTCCAGTTCCACCAGCCGGTACTGGTTGGCGATCTCGTCAGTTTCTACGCCGAGGTCACCCGCGTGGGCCGGACTTCGCTTACCGTCACCGTCGATGTGTTCGCGGAGCGTTTCCGGGAGCCGCATGCGCGCGAGTGCGTACGCGTCACCGCCGCGACGCTCACCTATGTCGCGATCGGCAAAGACCGGCGTCCCCGGCCGGTCCCCCCATCACTTTGAACCGCCCGCCTCGGCCGCCTGGGTCCTGGTCCGGCGGTTGAAGCTGAAATCCGTGCCGCTCACACCGACCTCGATCAGGTCGCCCGGACCGAACCGGCCGCGCAGGATGTCCTGCGCAAGCGGGTTCTCCAGGAGCTGCTGGATGGACCGCTTCAATGGCCGCGCCCCGTAGACCGGATCGAAGCCGATTTCCGCAAGCTTTGTCACCGCCGCGTCGGTAAGCGCCAGATCCATGTCGCGGGCGCGCAGCCGCCCTGTCAGATAGTCAAGCTGGATGCGCGCGATCCGCTCGACATCCTCGCGGCCGAGCGGATGGAACACCACGATGTCATCGACGCGGTTGATGAACTCCGGCCGGAAATGCTGGCCGACGATCTGCATCACCTCGCCTTTCATGCGCTCGTAGTTCGCCTCTCCCGCAAGCTCCTGGATCACCTGCGAGCCGAGGTTGGACGTCATCACGATGATGGCGTTGCGGAAGTCGACCGTGCGCCCCTGGCCGTCCGTGAGCCGTCCGTCGTCCAGGACCTGCAAAAGGATATTGAAGACGTCGGGATGGGCCTTCTCGACCTCATCGAGCAAAATCACCGAATAGGGGCGCCTGCGCACCGCTTCCGTCAGATAGCCGCCCGCCTCGTAGCCGACATAACCCGGCGGCGCGCCGATCAGCCGTGCCACCGAATGCTTCTCCATGAACTCCGACATGTCGATACGCACCATGGCGTCATCGGCGTCGAACAAAAAGCTCGCCAGCGTCCGGCACAGTTCCGTCTTGCCCACGCCCGTGGGACCGAGGAACAGAAAGGATCCATTCGGCCGGTGCGGATCCGACAGTCCGGCCCGCGAGCGCCGGATCGCGTTGGCGACCGCCCGCACGGCCTCGTCCTGGCCGACCACACGCCGGTGGAGCTCGTCTTCCATCCGCAAAAGCTTTTCGCGCTCGCCTTCCATCATGCGCGACACGGGGATGCCGGTCGAACGGGACACCACTTCGGCAATCTCCTCTTCACCGACTTCCTTGCGCAAAAGCTTGGTCGGCACCGGCTTTGCCCGCGTGGCCAGCTGCTTTTCGAGCTCGGGGATCCGGCCATACTGCAGCTCCGCCATGCGCGCAAGGTCGCCTGCCCGCCGCGCAGTCTCGATCTCGCCGCGCACGCGGTCGAGTTCCTCCTTGATGCGCTGCTCGTCTTGCAAAAGCGCCTTTTCGCCACGCCAGATCTCTTCCAGATCGGCATATTCCCGCTCCAGCCGGCCGATCTCTTCTTCCAGGGTGGCAAGCCGCTTGCGGGATGCTTCATCACTTTCCTTCTGCAGCGCAACCCGTTCGATCTTCAGCTGGATGAGCCGGCGGTCCAGCCTGTCCATGGCTTCCGGACGGGAGTCGATTTCCATGCGAATGCGCGCGGCCGCCTCGTCGACCAGGTCGATCGCCTTGTCCGGCAGCTGCCGGTCCGTGATATAGCGGTGCGACAAGGTGGCCGCCGCCACGAGCGCCGGATCCGAGATGTCCACGCCGTGGTGCACCTCGTATTTTTCCTTCAGGCCGCGCAGAATCGCGATCGTGTCTTCGACCGTCGGCTCATCGACCAGCACCTTCTGGAAACGCCGCTCGAGCGCGGCATCCTTCTCGATGTACTGGCGATACTCGTCCAGGGTGGTCGCGCCGATCGCATGCAGCTCGCCGCGGGCGAGCGCGGGCTTTAGCATGTTCCCGGCGTCCATGGCGCCCTCGGCCTTGCCGGCGCCCACCATGGTGTGCAACTCGTCGATGAAGAGGATGACGCGCCCCTCCTCCTTGGCGAGGTCATTCAGGACCGCCTTCAGGCGCTCCTCGAATTCGCCGCGGAATTTCGCGCCCGCGATCAGGGCGCCGAGGTCGAGCGCAAGGAGGCGCCGCCCGCGCAGACCCTCCGGTACCTCGTTGTTGATGATCCGCTGCGCCAGGCCCTCGACGATGGCGGTCTTGCCCACGCCCGGCTCACCGATCAGCACCGGGTTATTCTTCGTGCGCCGCTGCAGCACCTGGATGGCCCGGCGTATTTCATCGTCCCGCCCGATCACCGGATCGAGGCGGCCGGAAGCCGCGCGCTCCGTCAGGTCGACCGTGTAGCGGTCGAGCGCCCCGCGCTGCTCCTCGGCATTCTGGTCGCTCACCTTGCCGCCGCCCCGCCATTCGTCTATCGCCTGTTCGACATTGCTGCGCACCGCGCCCGTCTCGCGCAGCAAGCGTCCGAGCTCACCCTTGTCCTCGAGGGCGGCGAGCAAAAAGAGTTCGCTTGCGATGTACTGGTCGCCGCGCTTTTGCGCAAGCTTGTCGGTGACATTCAGGAGCCTGTTCAGCTCGTTGCCGATGTGGACTTCACCGGGCGCCCCCTCCACGCTCGGCAACCGGTCGAGAAGCTGGTCGAGCCCCAGGCGCAGCTTGTCGACGGCCACCCCGGCCTTGGCCAGCAGGCTGTGCAGGCCGCCATCCTGATTCAGCAGCGCGAGCATGAGGTGCGCGGGCTCGATGAATTGGTGATCGCGACCGACCGCAAGACTCTGCGCGTCCGCCAGGGCCTGCTGAAACCGGGTCGTCAATTTGTCCATGCGCATAAATGTCGGGTGCTCATCTGTGGTCTGCGCTATAGATGGGGATCCCCCGGGGCGTTTCAAGCGCAAACGCGCCTGGCCGCAACGCCTTTACGGGGTCCCGGGTTTAGGGGCCGCAAGGACGAGCGAATAATGGGCGTGGGCGGCCTCGTCGTGCCGGACGATGACAAAGCCCGCGCGGCCAAGCAGGTTCTCTACGTCGTCGGCCGTGAACTTGCGGCTGATTTCCGTCAAGATCGACTCGCCGCGCTCAAGCTCGACGGTCATGCCGATCCGGCGCAGGCGCACCTTCTGCGCCGATTGCGCCACGAGATGCATCTCGATGCGCCTGCAATCGACCCGGAAGAAGGCCGCGTGCCGGAACCCTTCGCAATCGAAGTCGCCGCCGAGCTCCCGGTTCAGTACCGTGAGGAGATTCAGATTGAAGGCGGCCGTAAGACCTCCTGCATCGTTGTAGGCCGCATCGAGAACGCCCTTGTCCTTGACGCGGTCGAAGCCCACGAGCAGCGCATCGCCGCGGCCCATGCGGGCACGCAGGCGCGCGAGGAAATCCGCGGCCTGCGCGTCCGTAAAATTGCCGAGCGTTCCGCCGAGGGAGACGAAGAGCCGCGGCCCCCCGGCAAGCGGGATCGCGGCAAGCCCTTCGGCGTAATCGCCAATCAGCCCCTCGATCCGAAGCCACGGGAAGCCCTCGACGAGGCGGCGTGCCGCGCACCGCAATGCCTCGCCACAGACATCGAGCGGCCGGTAAAGGACGCGCCGGCGCTGTGCGGCGCAGGCCTCGAAGAGATGGCGCGTCTTTCGGGAGGATCCGCTGCCGAGCTCGACGATCACCTGCGGGCGGGCACTGCCGATGACCGCAGCGCTCACGCGGGCGAGCAGGGCGTCTTCCGTGCGGGCCGGATAGTATTCGGGCGTCGCGCAGATGCGCTCGAACAGCGTGGATCCCCGCGCATCGTAAAAATACTTCGGCGGCAGGCTCTTTGGACGGCCCGCGAGCCCGTTGATCGCATCCTGCGCAAGACCCGCGCCCGCCGGCCCGGCCGGCAGATGCGCGAAAGAGACGCCGCGCATCGTGCGCCTTCGGCCTGCAGGAAAGTGGCGATCCTCGCGTTCCACAGTGCCCTCCTGGTTGGCAGGCCATCATCCGCTTTCGTATGATGCCCCCATGTGCCGTCTTGCCGCCTACACGGGCCCGCCGATACCGCTCGCGCACTTTCTGCTCGCGCCCGCGCACGGTCTGTCCGTGCAAGCCTATGCGCCCCGGGAAATGCGCGCCGGCCACGTCAATGCGGACGGCTATGGCTTCGGCTGGCTGACCGGCGAGGGGCCGGCCCGGCTTGTGCATGACAAGCCGGTCTGGGCCGACCACAATCTGCCGACACTGGCCCGTGTCCTCGTGGCCCCGGCCTGGATTGCGGCGGTGCGGGGCGCGACCCCGGGGCTTGCCAACCACCCGGCCAACACCCAGCCCTTTCTGGCCGATGATCTGCTGTTTACCCACAACGGCCACATCCAGGATTTCGGTGTGGTGCGCGCGCGCATCCGCCGCCAGCTGAACCCCGGGATCGAGGCGTCGATAGAAGGGACGACCGATTCCGAGTACCTCTTCGCCCTCATCCGCCAACTGCGCGCAGACGGCGCCCCGGGGCTGCGCGAGGCGCTTGCCGCACTGCCGGGGCGGCTTGCGGAGATCCTCGGCGGACGCCGCGCGCTCATCAATATCCTCGTCGCCGACGGCCATCGCCTGTACGCGCTGCGCCATGCATCCGGCGATACGGCCCCGTCGCTGTACTTCACGACAGACGATGAAGAATATCCGGGCGGGCTGCTGGTCGCATCCGAAGCAATGACCAACGGAAGTCACTGGCAGACGGTCCCGGAAGGCCATATCCTCACGCTCGACCCCGACAGACCGGCAGAACTCGTTGCGATCCCATGACACCAGTCGAGCAGCTGCAAGCGCTGCGGGTACGGGCGCTCGCGCTGGTCGAGTCTCTGCCCGCAGCCCAGCAGTCCAGGAGCCATCACGCGGACTTGAGCCCGCTCCTTTGGCATCTCGGACACCTCCTGTACATCGAGGAACACTGGTTTCTCGAGCGTGTCTGCGCCACCGCCCTGCCCAGGGAGCGCGCCACTTTGTTTCGCGCCGATGGCATGCCGCGGCCGCAGCGAAGCCGCTGCGTGCCGCCGCTGCACACACTCGAACCGGAGATCGCGGCGTGGTCGGCAAGACTGCCGGAGCTCATCGCCACGCACGCCAGCCATCCACTCCTTCAGGCGGACTACCTTTTGCATTTTCTGATCCAGCACCATGGGCAGCACCTGGAGACCATGCAACAGATCCACCTCGCCTACCAGCTGCGGCATGCGCCTGCCCATGAGCCGCAACACGCCCCGGCGCCCTGCCCGGTCGCCGGTATCCGCATCCGCCGTCCAGCGGGGCACGCCCTGATCGGCACCGATCTGCACGAGACATACGACAACGAGCGTCCCGCGCATGAAGTCCTTTTGCCGCGCTTTTCCATCGCGCTGCATCCGGTGCGCAACGGCGAATATGTCGGATTCCTCGCCGCCGGCGGTTATCAGGACCCGAAGTGGTGGACCAGTGAAAGCTGGCAATGGCGGCAGACCTACGGCATCACGGCGCCGCTTGGCTGGCGCCAGGATCCCGCCGGCCGCTGGTATGGCATAGGGCCGGAAGGCGCCCACGACCTCGATGGTGCGTCCCCCGTGCAGGGGGTAAGCGCCTACGAGGCGGCCGCCTTTGCGCGCTACGCGGGCCGGCGCCTGCCGACCGAAGAGGAATGGGAATGCGCCGCCCGCGAAGGCAGCCTCGAAGGCGTGGGCCTGGTCTGGGAGTGGTGCGCCAACGCCTTCCATCCCTATGCGGGATTTTCCGCATTTCCCTATCGGGGATATTCCATGCCCTGGTTCGATGGCGTTCACCGGACTTTGCGGGGATTTAGCCGCTACACGCACCCTTCGCTGCGCCGGCCGACTTTCCGCAATTTCCACACACCCGGGAAACGGCACATCTTTGCCGGACTGCGACTGTGTGATGACGGATGACGGCCGCGTTGACGGACGATGACACCGCCGTCTAGAGTGGCCATGCGGACCGGCGTCCCGATACCCGGGATCCGCCACCACCGACGATACAGACGGAATGACGATGTCACCTGCGCCCTCGAACCGGACGATGTACGAATTTATCAGCGAGATGGTGCGCAGCGCGCTCGCCGAAGACGTCGGCAGAGGCGACCTGACGGCGGCCCTGATCGACGATCAGACCTGGACGGCAACCCTCATCACGCGCGAACCCGGCATCCTGTGCGGGCAGGCATGGTTCGCGGAAACCTTCCGGCAGCTTGATCCCCGCGTGAGCTTCACCTGGCATGCGCACGATGGCGCGCGGCTCCTGCCGGGCGCGGTCTTGTGCGCGCTGCGCGGCGCCGCCCGCGCTTTGCTGACGGGCGAGCGTACGGCGCTCAACTTTCTGCAGACGCTCTCCGGCACGGCCACGGCAGCCCGCCGCTATGCGGATGCCGTGGCCCACACCCGCACCCGCATCCTCGACACCCGCAAGACCATCCCGGGCCTGCGCCTTGCGCAGAAGTATGCCGTGCGCTGCGGCGGCTGCGACAACCACCGCCTCGGACTCTACGACGGGATCCTCATCAAGGAAAATCACATTGCGGCGGCCGGCTCTCTGTCTGCACTTCTGGAACGGGCAGCCAGCAAGCCCCGCACCTTCGTCGAAATCGAGGTGGAGACCCTCGAGCAGCTGCGCGAGGCGCTTGCCGCCGGCGGCCGGCGGATCCTCCTCGACAACTTCTCGCTTGCCGACGTCCGTGCCGCGGTGGCCCTGAACGCCAGGCGTGCGCACCTCGAGGCCTCGGGCGGCATCACCCTGGAAAACGTCGCATCGTTCGCGGAAACGGGCGTCGACTTCATCTCCATCGGCGACATCACCAAGAATCTGCATGCGCTCGATCTGTCGCTCAGGTTTGCCCGCATGCCGTAAGCATCGCCCGGCCGGCGAGCCCGGAGTTCTCCGGACTTGCCCTTCCCCCGTTGGCAACGACCCGCATGAAATGAAGGCTCTGCCCCTGCGGGTCTGCTGCGTGCATCTTACCGCGGGGACAGAAAGGTCATGACGCGCACGCCCGCCGACACGTGCGCGCGGACGCGGCCGATGCCTTGCCCTTTACCATCACGACATGGCCAATCCCCTTGCAGCAGCAGGCCCTTTCGCGTGCGGCGAACTGCCCGGTGCAGACAGCGCAAGGAACCGCGTTTTCCTGATAAGAGTTGAAATATCCAGGGACGCAGGTATCTTCTGGAAAGAACGTCCGGATAGCGGCGCGCCCGGAGGCGCCGCTTGCGGTGGGCTACCCGTCAATCCACGCAAGCGTCGCCATGCGGCCGCAGACCGCCTGGCGCCGAAAGGAAAAGCAGTCCGGATCCTGAAGAGTCGAGCGGCCCCCACCGTAGATCTCGGTGACACCGGCGTCGCGCAAACGCAGGCGCGCCAGGGCATAGAGGTCGGCAAAATAGCGTCCGCGCGCGTTGGCCACGAAGGCCCCCTGCGCGCGCTCGCCAAAAGCGGTCCGCACATCCGCCCCGACCTCGTAGTCGGCCGCCCCGATCGCCGGCCCAAGCCACGCCATGAGACGCTTAGGCGCCAGATCCAGCCCGGCCACGCCGGCCTCGATGATGCCGCCCGCAAGCCCCCGCCATCCGCCATGCAAGACGGCGGCCGCCCGCCCGCGCCGGTCGGCAAGCACCACCGGCAGACAGTCGGCGGTCAGCACCGCCGCCACCACCCCGGGCCTCGTGACGAGCGCGCCATCGGCGGCGACGGGCGCACCACCATGAGGCTGTGCTGCCGCGCAGACCACGCAGCCGTGCACCTGCTCGAGCCAGAAGGGTTCAGCCGGCAGCCGGAGAGTCTCCCGCAGGCGGCGCCTGTTCTCGGCGACGGACGCCGGCGCATCGCCCACATGCGTGGCGAGATTCAATGCCGCGAAAGGCCCTTCACTGACACCCCCCGCGATCGTCGTGGTACAGACCTGCACGCGCCATTGCGGCCACGCCGGCGTCATCATCTTCATGGCAGCCCCTTCAGTTGCGCCAAAAGCGCCGCAAAATCCGCCGGCGCCTCCGCCTCGAACACACAGTCCTCGCCGCTTTCCGGGTGCCGGAACCGCAGGCGGGCAGCGTGCAGGGCCTGCCGCCCAAACCGCAGCGGACCCGGACGGCCATAGACGGGATCTCCCACCAGCGGAAAACCGATATGCGCCATATGGACCCGGATCTGGTGGGTGCGCCCGGAATGCAGCCGCAGCCGGAGCAGGCTGACCTTGCCGAACCGTTCGACCACATCGAAATCGGTCCGCGCCGGCCGCCCCCTCGAAGTCACCGCCATTTTCGTACGCGCCGCCGGATGGCGGCCGATCGGCGCCTCGACGTGCCCGCGCAGCGGGGGCACACCCGTCACCAGCGCCAGATACTCCCGCCCCATCGTGCGCGTCTTCAGCTGCTCGATCAGGTCCAGACGCGCACGCTCCGTGCGCGCGACCACCAGCAATCCGGACGTGTCCTTGTCCAGGCGGTGGACGAGACCCGCCCGCGGCAGCGCGGCGAGATCCGGCGCGTGATACAAAAGCGCGTTCTGCAGCGTCCCGTCGGGGCAGCCGGCGCCGGGGTGCACCGTAAGCCCTGCCGGCTTGTCCACGACGAGCACCGCCGCATCGGCGTAGACCACACGCAGCGGCAGATTCTGCGCTTCCACGGCTGTCGGCGGCGGGGGCGGCAGATCGATCTCCACGCGGTCGCCTGCGCGCACGCGGGCGGTGGCCGCAAGGGGCTGGCGGCCGTCGGCGCCCCGGATGTGTCCTTCCTGCAGCCACTGCTTCAGACTCGTGCGCGAAAACTGCGGCAAGCGGCGCGCCAGGGCCTGGTCCATGCGCAGACCCCTCTCCGCCTCCGAAAACTCAAGGAAAAAATGTCGCTCTTCGTTCACGTCTTTCCGCTGCCTGCAAATCGGGCTAAGCTTGTCCCCGATCTCTTGGGGGAACTATGCGTCGTCTGATCCGTTTTTGGTTGATCCTCGGACTGGCCAGTCTGGCCGCCTGCGGCCGCGAACACCATGTCGTCCACCACTGGCCCGCGCAGCGCTTCTACCAGGACGGCGTCGCCGCGCTCAAGAGCGGCAACTACACCATGGCCATCCGCCGCCTGCAGGAACTGGAGTCCGATTATCCCTACGGCCGCTATGCGGCCCAGGCCCAGATCGTCATCGCCTACGCCTATTACAAGAACGGCGAATCCGATGCCGCCATCGCCGCCACCAAGCGGTTCATCCGCCTGCATCCAACCGATGCGCGCGTCCCCTATGCCTATTACCTGATGGGACTCGTGGAATTCAACAAAAACCGCAGTGCCATCGAACACTTCTTCGGCGTAAACCAGCTGCGCGGACGCGACACGACGTCGGCACACGCCGCCTTGCGCGCCTTCGGCACGCTCGTACGCCGCTATCCGCATAGCCGCTACGCGCCGGATGCCGCCGAACGCATGAACTACCTCGTCGACATGCTCGCCCGCAACGACATCGGCGTCGCACGATATTACTACACGCAAGGGGCCTATCTCGCCACCATCAGCCGCTGCCGTCTCGTCATCGAGCATTACCAGCATACCCCCGCAGTCGAAGACGCGCTGGGTCTCATGGCCATGGCTTACGCGCGGCTCGGGCTCACGGACTTAAGCCGCAGTACGGCACAGGTGCTTGCGCTCAATTTCCCCGACAGCACCTACCTCCGGAAACTTGAGCGGGCTCACATCTTGTCGCGGTAAACCGCCGTAATCGGGTAGCGCCAGTCGCGCCCGAAGGCGCGGCCCGAAATGCGGGTCCCCGGGGGCGCCTGGCGGCGCTTGTGTTCGGCCCGGCGCACGAGACCGACCAGGCGCTCGACCGTGGCCCGATCGAGACCACCGGCCACGAGGGACTCCGCATCCTGGTTGTTCTCGACGAAACCGCGCAGAAAGGCATCGAGCACTTCGTAGGGCGGCAAACTGTCCACATCCTGCTGGTCCGGGCGCAGTTCGGCGCTCGGCGGCCGCGTCAGCACGCGTTGCGGGATCACCGGCGACAGGCCATTGCGATAGCGCGCCAGCCGGTACACGTCTGTCTTCAGTACATCCTTCAGCGGCGCATAGCCACCGGCCATGTCGCCGTAGAGGGTCGCGTAGCCGACCGCCGTCTCGCTCTTGTTGCTCGTGATGAGCACGAGCGCATGATGGGCGTTGGCAATGGACATGAGCAGCGTACCGCGGATGCGCGCCTGGAGATTTTCCGCCGCGACCGGCTGCCCTGGCCCGATCCAGTGCGCCGCGAGCGCCGCATCGAAGGCCGCATAGACGGGCTCGATGGGAATGACTGCAAGCGGCACATCCAGCGCGCGGGCTTCGGTCTGCGCATCTTCCATGCTCATCGCGGCCGTGTAGGGCGAAGGCATCATCACCGGCGTCACCCGCGCAGCGCCGATCGCGTCGCAGCACAGGGCCAGTGTGAGCGCCGAATCGATGCCGCCCGACAGTCCCAGCACGACCTTCTCGAACCCATTCTTGTCGACGTAATCGGCAAGCCCGCACTTCAATGCGGCATAGACGCTCGCCTCGCCCTCCGGCCACGCCGCAGGCGGCGTGTCTGCCTGCAACACGCCCCCTTCGAGCGACAAGGTGACGAGATCCGGTTCGAAAGCGCGCGCGGCGGCCACCAGCTTGCCGTCGGCACCGATCCCGAAGGAAGCCCCATCGAAAACGAGTTCGTCCTGGCCGCCCACCATGTTCACATAGGCCACTGCGATCCCATGGGCCTTTACACGGCTTTTCGCCACCTCGAGGCGCACGCGCTCCTTGCCGCGCTCATAGGGAGAGGCGTTCAGGTTCACCAGCAGCTGCGCGCCTGCGCGGGCCGCCGCCGCGGCCGGTTCCGGTACCCAGAGATCCTCACAGATGGAAACGCCGACGGCAACGCCGCCGACGCGGCGCACGAGCGGCTCGTGTCCCGGCGCAAAGTAGCGCCGCTCATCGAATACGCCGTAGTTCGGCAGGACATGTTTCCTGTAGCAGGCGGCAAGCGCGCCATCGTGAATCCACGCCGCCGCATTGTAGAGCGCGCCCTCTTCGCGCCACGGCAGTCCGACCAGGACATCGATCCCGCGCGCCGCTTTCACAATCTCCCCCACGGCGCGCGCCGCCTGCTCCACGAACGAGGTCCGCAGCAGCAGATCTTCGGGCGGATAGCCCGTAAGCGCCAGTTCCGGAAACGCGATCAGGTCGACGCCCTGGGCGCGCGCCGTGCGCAGGCCGTCGATGACGCGCGCCGTATTGCCGGTGATGTCACCGACGCGGCAGTCGATCTGTGCAAGGGCGAATTTCATCGCCGTGGCAGGCGGTCTACGAGAGCGCGTCCCATATCCGCGGGCGAATCGACGACCGTGACTCCGGCCGCTGCGAGCGCGGCCTTCTTGGCGGCAGCGGTGCCGCGCGCACCCGCGATCACGGCGCCCGCGTGGCCCATCCGCCGGCCCGGTGGCGCCGTGACACCGGCGATGTAGGCCACTACCGGCTTATCGACCTCGCGCGCAATGAAGGCCGCCGCCTCTTCCTCCTCGCTGCCGCCGATCTCGCCTACCATGAGGATGGCCCGTGTATCGGCATCTTCCGCAAAGAGCCGCAGACAATCCGTGAAACTCAATCCGTGCACCGGATCACCGCCGATACCGATACAGGTCGTCTGGCCGAGACCCGCCGCCGTCGTCTGCTGCACCGCCTCGTAGGTGAGCGTACCCGACCGCGATACGATGCCCACCATGCCGGGCTTGTGGATGGGACCTGGCATGATGCCGATCTTGCATTCCCCGGGTGTGATGATGCCCGGGCAATTGGGACCGATGAGGCGCGTCGCGGGCTTGAGCAAGGCCTTCACCCGCATCATGTCGGCGACCGGAATGCCCTCCGTGATGCAGACCACAAGACCGATGCCGGCGCCCGCGGCTTCCAGGATGGCATCGGCCGCCGCCGGCGCCGGCACGTAAATCACCGACGCATCCGCGCCGGTCGCCGCCACCGCCTCGCCGACCGTATCGAACACCGGCCGGTCGAGATGGCGGCTGCCGCCCTTGCCGGGCGTCACTCCGCCGACCACATTCGTGCCATAGAGCAGCGCCTGCTCGCAGTGGAAGGTTGCCTGGCGGCCTGTAAACCCTTGGCAGAGGACCCGCGTGCCGCGATTGATGAGTACGCTCATGCGGCCTCCCGCGCGCGTCTCACGGCAAGCTCCGCCGCCTGCGCCAGATCGGCCGTCACATCGATCGCAAGCCCGCTTTGCGCAAGGAGGGCAAGCCCCTCTTCCTGGCGGGTACCGACCAGGCGCACGACGATCGGCAGCGGCTGCCTGAGCTGCGCCACGGCCTGCAGCAGACCTTCGGCGATCAGATCGCAGCGCACGATGCCGCCAAAAATATTCACGAATACCGCCCTCACACGCGCATCCGCCATGACGAGCGCCAGCGCTTCCGCCACCTTGGCGGCGGTGGTCCCGCCACCGACGTCGAGGAAGTTCGCCGGCCGGCCGCCGGCAAGCGCGATCAGGTCCATGGTGGCCATGGCCAGCCCTGCGCCATTGACGAGGCAGCCGATGTCACCATCGAGCGCGATGTACTGCAGACCCTTGGCGTGCGCCGCCTCGTCCTTCTCGTCGCCCTGGCGCGCATCGCGCGCCGCCGCCAGTTCCTTTTGCCGGAACAGGGCGTTGTCGTCGATCTCGATCTTGGCGTCGGCGACGATCAGCTCCTCGTCGGCACCGATCATGAGGGGGTTGATTTCCACGAGCATGGCATCGCACGAGACCGCGGTCTCCGCGAGCGTCACGATCACTTTTGCAAAACGGTCGATCAGGCGTCCCGCCAGACCGAGCCGGCGGGCCAGCGCGCGGCCCTCATACGCCGACAGCCCCGCGAGCGGATCGACCGGAACCGACAGCGGCGGGGCGGCGCTCTCGATGTCGACGCCGCCCGCACGGCTTGCCAGCACGCGATAATGCCCCGCAGTCCGGTCCAGCACGCAGGCCACGTACAGCTCGGCCACCGCGGTGACCGGCCGCTCGATCAGCAGATGGTGCACGGGCTGCCCCAGCGGCCCGGTCTGCACGGTCACCAGGCGCCGCCCCAACAGATCCTCGATGGCCGGCACGAGCGCCGGCCGGTCCACACGCCGGATGCCGCCTGCCTTGCCGCGCGCCCCCGCGTGGATCTGTGCCTTGATTACCCACTCCGTCCCGCCCAGCGCCGCCGCCGCGGCACACGCCGCCGCCACCGTCTGCGCCATGATGCCCGGCGGCACGCTGAGACCGCGGCGCGCGAGCAGGGCCTTGGCTTGATACTCGTGCAAACGCACCGGTCGTATCCTCCCAAAAAAGGCGCATTATGCCACAGCTGGCGCCGGCCGCAGGGCGGACGGCTGCCTTGTCCGTAGGTAAGCTTTCTGTTAGCATGCTAATTATTAGCCCATTACAGGTGGCACGCGGCAAACCGCCGGTGGCACCGGCAGCTACCGCGGTTGCCTTGCCGGCGGCCAGGCGGGGCCGCTACCATAGACGCGCTCTTCGAGGAGAGTCCATGTTGCGTTCCGGTCGTTCGCGCCGTGCCCTGCCGATCTTCGTTTTATTGAGCGCCTGCCTGGCACAGACGGCCGCCGCCGACCGCCACTCCCCCGTCCCGATCACCATCGGCCACGCCCGCCACACCGTCATGCCCCGCGTCGCTGTCGCGATCGGCGAGATCCTGCCGGGCGCCGAACCCTTCGTCGCGGCCCCCGCAAGCGGCACCGTCACCTCCTATAGCATCGTCCCCGGCGAATTCGTGGCGCGCGGGGCGGCCGTCGCCACCCTGCAGCCGGCGCAGGGTCCGGCCGTCGTCGTGCGGGCGCCGCTTTCGGCGACCGTGACAGGGCTTTCCGTCGCCGTGGGGGGGCAGGTGACGGCGGGCACGCCGCTGGCCGGTCTGCGCGGCCACGGCATCCGCCGGGCGTGCATGCCCTTTGCGGCGGCACATGCAAGCCATTTTACCGTGGGGGAAACGGTCTACCTGCACAGCCCCCTGAATCCGCGGGACCGCCTGCTTGCCCGCATCGTCGCCATCAAGCCGAGCGCGCAAAGCGGCGTACGCTACGTCTACACCGACCTGCCGCCGTTGCCGGGATTCACGCCGGGCAGCCCCGTGCGGGCCGATCTCATCCTCGCCGAACGCACGGTCATCAGCGTACCGAGCGAAAGCGTCGTCTTGCGCCCTCCCGGCACCGTGGTCTTTGTCGTCCGCGACCACCGGGTCCACGAACAGGTGGTCACCGTGCAGATCCGCCGCCGCCACCGTGTGGCGGTATCCGGACTGTCCGCTGGCACGCGGGTAGCCGCAAGCGCGCTCGATCAATTGCACAACGGGACCCGGGTGCGGCTCCCCGCAGACAGCTAGGACCCGGCACCCGCCTCACCGCACACGGGGCCGCCAGGGCACCCGGGGTCTTCCAGACAGCAACAGGCACAGCAAAAACGGTATGTCGATGCGAAATTTCGGATGGTTGGCGATTCTCGGCACTTTGTTCAGCATGCCGGCATATGCTGCGGGCCTCACGCTCTGGCAGTTCTACCAACAGGCGCAACAGGGCGACATGCGCTACGCGGAATCGCGCGCCGCCTATGCCGAAGCGAGGACGCTCGGATCGACCGCACGCGCAGCCTTCCTGCCGAAGGTGATGCTGAATGCGGACACCACCTACAACGAGCTCACGAACCACTTCCTGGGAGGCTTGCCCGGATTGCCCTTTCCAAACGGCACATTCGACTTCAATGCGAACGGCTACGGGGTGACGGTCACGGAGACACTCTTCGACATGCGCGCCATCGAAGCCTACAAGGCCGCCGGACACACAGTGCGCGCCGCGCGCTTTCAGCGGGAGCTTGCCCATACCGAACTGATCCTCGCCGTGGCGCGCGCCTACTTCGGCCTCCTGCTCGCGCAAAGCGAATTGCACCTTGCGCATGCCGAACAGCGGGCCTTGTCCATCGAGATGCAAAGCGCCGAACACAGCTTCCGTCTCGGCACCAGCAGCATCACCGACGCCAACGAGGCCCGTGCCCGCTACGACGTGGTCACGGCGCAGGCCTTGCGGGCCGCCAACGCCGTGCGCATCGCCCGCCACCGGATGATGCGCATGACCAACCACGGCGCACGCCATCTGTGGCGGTTCAATCTCGCCCGCCTGCCCAAGCCGCCGGCGGTGGAGGCGCTCGCCGCCGATCTCGCGCGCGCCCGCCGCAAGAGCCTGGCCCTCGAAGTGGCCCGCGCCGAGGCCCGCGCCGCCCGCGCCGAGGCCCGCGCCGAAGGTGACGCGCGCTTTCCCCGCGTAGAGGCGATCGCGAGCTACGCGTACGCCCGGGCCGGCAACAGCATGTACGGATTCGGCAACGTGGAGCACCAGAAGACGATCGGCCTTGATTTAAGCTTCCCCCTCTATCAGGGCGGCGAGCTCTCGGCCGCTTCCGCGAAGGCCCGGGCACGGGCACGCCGGGCGGCCTATGCGCTGGAGCGCGCAAGACGCCTGGTCCGCTATGACGTGCACCAGGGATTCCTCAACGTGCGCAGCGACTATGCGCAGATCCGGGCGCTGGAAACCGCCGAACGGGCAAGCCGCACCGCATTTCAGTCCGAGCGGCTCGGCGAGCGCATCGGTATCCGCAGCAACGTCGACGTGCTGGCCGCCCAGCAGCAGCTGTATTCGGCCCGCCGCGCGCTTGCCGCCGCCGTGTTTGGCTACCTCATCAATCGCCTCGAGCTCGCAGCCGCCATCAGTCATTTGCGGGGAGCGGATCTGCAGGAGCTGAATGCGTGCCTGCGCCCGCCGCGCGGTCATGGGCAACCGATGGGAAAGGCCGCCACAGCGGGCTGAAGGTCCCGATACGTGATAGACTGAGCATTCAATGCACTGCACTTTTGAAGGCTCGATCACGGCTATTCCGGCGGCAACCTGGGACCGTCTGGCGGGGTCGCAGCCTTTTGTCCGGCATGCCTTCCTGGCCGCACTCGAAGAGAGCGGTTCGGTGGGCGCGGGCACCGGCTGGACCCCGGAAATGATGCTGGTGCGCGCCGGCCAGTCCCCGGTCGCGGCAGTCCCCCTGTACCGGAAATCCCATTCCTACGGAGAATACGTCTTCGACTGGGCGTGGGCGCGCGCCTACCAGCAGGCCGGTATCCGCTACTACCCGAAACTCGTGGCGGCGGTACCGTTCACACCGGTGGCCGGCAGACGCCTGCTCTGCGCAGACGAGGCGCCAGCGGAACTCGCCGTCACCGTCCAGGCGGCCATGAGCGCCCACGCGCGGGCCACCGGCGCCTCGTCCGTTCACTGGCTCTTTACCCGCGCGGCCGACACGGGCGCTTTGGCCTGCGCAGGTCTTTTGCAGCGCACGGGCTACCAGTTTCACTGGCACAACGAAGGGTGGCGGGATTTCGGGGATTTCCTGAAGGCACTCACCTCGGCCAAGCGCAAGAACATCCGCCGTGAGCGCCAACGCCTGGCCGGCGCCGGTGTGCGGTTCCATTTCCACGAGGGGCAGACCGTCTCCGAGGACCAATGGGATCTCTTTTACAGTCTGTATCGCACAACGATCGAGAAATACGGCGCGCGGGCCTACCTCACGCGGCGCTTTTTCTCGCTCGCCGGCGAACGTGTGCCCGGCACCTTGCTTTTGCTGGCGGAACACGCGGGGCAGACCATCGCCGGCGCCCTCTATTTCCGGGATGAGGACTGCCTGTACGGGCGCTACTGGGGCACGACATCTCCCTTGCCGGGCCTGCATTTCGAGACCTGCTACTACCAGGCGATCGACTATTGTCTCGCGCACGGTCTCGCCCGCTTCGAGGCCGGCGCACAGGGTGAGCACAAACTGAGCCGCGGCTTCCTGCCGACCGCCACCACCTCGCTGCACTGGCTCGATCATCCGCAGTTCAGCCGCGCGGTGGCCGACTTTCTGGCCCGCGAACATGCCGGGCTCGAGTACCAGCTGGGCGAGCTGAACGAACATTCGCCCTTCAAACGATCCCCGGAGGTCTCCTGATGCGCCGCCTGGACGAATATCCGCTGCCCGAGCTGAAACGTCTTTATACGACGCTGCACGCCGCGCTCCCGGCGGTGCCGGCCCTCATGGACAGCGAATGGCTGCTCGACCTGCAGTCCTACCTCGTGGCCTGCGCGCGGCGCGCCGGCATCGATGTCGCCGACCACGGTGCCTGGCGCGCCTGGCTTGCGGAGAACGGCTGAATGCAGTGGCTGCACGGGTACCATCTCGGTTTTCCACCGGTGACCGGCGCACCGGCCGACGCTCCCCTGGCTGCCGGGGGCGACTTGCGCCCTGAGCGCCTCCTGCACGCCTATAGTCTCGGCATCTTTCCGTGGTACAGCGCGCCGCCGATCCTGTGGTGGTCACCCGATCCGCGCATGGTGGTCTCGCCGCGCGCGCTGCGCATCAACCGCAGTCTTGCCAGGAGCCTGCGCCGCGCGGCCTGGACGCTGTCGTTCGACCGGGCGTTTTCCGAGGTCATTTCCCACTGCGCCGCCCCCCGCCGCACGCAGCAGGGCACGTGGCTCTCGCCCGACATGATCGCCGCCTACGAAGAACTGCATCGCCTGGGGTTTGCGCACAGCGTCGAATGCTGGCAGGAGGGCACACTGGCCGGTGGACTCTACGGTCTGTCGCTCGGGGGCGCGTTCTTCGGGGAATCCATGTTCAGCCTCGTCCCGGACGCCTCCAAGATCGCCTTCGTGCATCTTGCCCGCACCCTGGAGACGTGGAATTTTCCGCTCATCGACTGCCAGGTAAGCTCCGCGCACATGGAGTCGCTCGGCGGCGTCGCGCTGCCCCGCGCAACCTTCCTTGCCCAACTGCATGACGCCCTGGGCGCGCCGACCCGGCGCGGCTCATGGCAGGAAATCACGGTAACGCAATGAGCCATTCGCTTCCCAATCTGTTCTTGTCGACGGCACACGAATGCAGCTATCTGCCAGACCGCGCCGCCAATACGCTCTTCATGGATCCCCGCTTCCCCTTGAGTCCGCAACTCTTCGGCGACTTCAATCGCCGCGGCTTCCGGCGCAGCGGCGATCTCATTTACAGGCCCCACTGCCAGGATTGCCAGGCGTGTGTGCCCGTCCGCATCCCGGTGGCCGCCTTCACGGCCTCCCGCAGCCAGCGGCGCACGCTTGAGCGAAACCGCGATCTGGAGGTCTCGGCCAGGGCGCCGATGTTCGACAGCGAACATTTCGCGCTCTTTCTCCGGTACCAGAACCACCGCCACAAGGGCGGCTCGATGGCCAATCCCGATCCGCCCACCTACCTGCGTTTTCTCGTGGGCCGGCAGGTGGAAACGGTATTCTACGAATTTCGCGCAGGATCGAGACTGCTGGCCGTGGCGGTAGTCGACAGCCTCCCGGACGGCCTGTCTGCGGTCTACACCTTCTACGAACCCGACCTGCGGGAACGGGGTCTTGGCACCTACGCCATCCTCTCGCAGGTGCATCTCACGCGCGCGCTGGGGCTGCCCTTCCTGTACCTCGGTTACTGGATCGGGGAAAGCCCGAAGATGGCGTACAAGAGCCGCTTTCAGCCTCTGGAAGGCTACCGCAACGGACGCTGGGCGCCGCTTGCCGGCGGAGACTGAAGAAGGCGCCACTTGCCCGGCCACCGCCTCGGGCGCCCGGTGCTTTACGGGCCGGTCTCCTTACGGCATCATAGGGCCCGTTTCGTCGGGAGACTTTGCGTGTCGAAAGAAGAACACATCGAAATGGAAGGCACGATCGTTGATACGCTGCCGAACACGCTGTTCCGCGTGCGGCTCGACAACGGCCACCTTGTGACCGCTCACATATCGGGAAAGATGCGCAAGAACTACATCCGCATCCTGACCGGCGACAAGGTCACCGTCCAGCTTACCCCCTACGACCTCACCAAAGGCCGCATCGTTTTCCGCGCGCGCTAGCTAGTAGGCATATTTGGGTGCCACCAGCAGCGCCTCGGGCAGATACAGTTTCAGGCAACAGGCGATATCCAGAATCACCCCGGGCCGCGTCCTCACGCTCACCCACAGCAGATTGAGACGCAGATTGAGGTCGGCGAACACGACCTCGGGAAAGCGGATGAGAACGCCGTTGATGAGCCGTGTCCTCTCGCCACGCTGCCCCCCCGGCCGCTCGCGCAGACCCGGAAACAGCATCATGAAATCCGCCAGCCGCTCGCCTGTGCCGTCCCGCGTGGGGACCCGTTCATAGAGCGGGCCCGCCGGACTCATGGAGGGTCCGGCGCGGACTGCGCCCGCGCCGCTTGCGTGCATCACCTCATTCCTGAACACCCACAGGTTTTTCGGCATAGTCGAACACCAGGTTGTCATCGTGCTCACGGACCACGACGCTGCCGCCATGCGCCAGACACCCAAAAAGCAGCTCATTGGCAAGCGGCTTCTTGATGCGCTCCTGGATCAGCCGCGCCATCGGCCGGGCGCCCATCGCCGCATCGTAGCCGTTTTTCGCGAGCCACACCCGCGCCGAGGCATCGACCTCGATACTCACGTCTTTCTCCTCGAGCTGACTCTCGAGCTCGACGACGAACTTGTCGACGACATGCGCGATCGTCTCCGGCGACAGCGGCTTGAAGCTGATGACGGCATCGAGACGATTCCGGAATTCCGGCGTAAAGGTCTGCTGGATGGCAAGACCCTCGTCTCCCGCCTTCGCGGCCGGCATGAAGCCCATGGCGTTCTTCGAGAGCTGTTCGGCCCCGGCATTCGTCGTCATGACCACAATCACGTGCCGGAAATCCGCCTTGCGCCCGTTGTTGTCGGTCAGCGTGCCGTGATCCATCACCTGCAACAGCAGATTGAACACCCCCGGATGCGCCTTTTCGATCTCATCGAGCAGCAAAACGGCATGCGGATGCTTGTTGATGGCATCGGTAAGCAGGCCGCCCTGATCGAAGCCGACATAGCCGGGTGGCGCGCCGATCAGACGCGACACCGTATGCCGCTCCATGTATTCCGACATGTCGAAGCGGATGAGCTGCAGGCCCAGTATGTAGGCGAGCTGGCGCGTGACCTCCGTCTTGCCAACACCCGTCGGACCCGAAAAGAGATAAGATCCGATCGGCTTTTCCCCTTCGCGCAGGCCCGAGCGCGCCATCTTGATCGAGGAGGCAAGCGCCTCGACGGCCGCGTCCTGGCCGAACACGACGAGCTTCAAGTCGCGCTCGAGATTGCGCAGCGCCTCGCGGTCGGAGGTCGACACATGGCGCTGCGGGATACGCGCGATGCGCGCCACGATCTCCTCTATTTCCGGCACGCCGATCGTCTTCTTGCGCTTGCTGGGCGCGGCCAGATGCACGCTCGCGCCGGCCTCGTCGATCACATCGATCGCCTTGTCCGGCAGATGGCGGTCGCCTATGTAACGGTCGGCGAGCTCCACGGCGCTGCGCAGCGCCTGCTGCGTATAGCGCACACCGTGATGCTGCTCGAACTTGGGCTTCAGCCCCCGGAGGATCTGCACCGCCTCCTCCACGGAAGGTTCCGCCACGTCGATCTTCTGGAAGCGCCGCGCCAACGCGCGGTCCTTCTCGAAGATCCCGCGGTATTCCTGGTAGGTGGTCGACCCGATGCACTTCAGCTCGCCGCTCGCAAGCGCCGGCTTCAGGAGATTGGAGGCATCCATGGCACCGCCCGATGCCGCCCCGGCGCCGATGATCGTATGGATCTCATCGATAAAGAGTATCGCCTTCTCCTGCTTTTTCAGGTGCTGAATGACCGCCTTCAGCCGCTTCTCGAAGTCGCCCCGATACTTCGTGCCCGCAAGCAGCGCACCCATGTCCAGCGCGTAGATGGTGCTGTCGGCGAGGATATCCGGCACCTCGCCGTCGACGATCTTCTTGGCGAGCCCTTCGGCAATCGCGGTCTTGCCGACCCCGGCTTCCCCGACATAGAGCGGGTTGTTCTTGCGCCGCCGGCAGAGAATCTGGATGGTCCGCTCCATTTCCTGGTCGCGGCCGATGAGGGGATCGATCTTGCCAAGCCGCGCCTGCTCGTTCAGATTCACGGCAAACACGTCCAGCGCGCCGCGTTCCCCTGCGGCCACACCCTCCTCCTGCTCCTCGGTCGCGGACAGCTCCTGTCCCTCGCCAGGCACCTTGGAGATCCCGTGCGAAATGTAGTTCACCACATCGAAACGCGTGATGTTCTGTTTTTGCAGGAAATAGACGGCGTGCGACTCCTTCTCGCTGAACATGGCGACGAGGACGTTGGCGCCCGTCACCTCCTTCTTGCCGACACCCTGAACATGCAGTACGGCACGCTGGATGACGCGCTGGAAACCGAGCGTCGGTTGCGTCTCGGTCTGGCTGCCGGGCGCCAGGGTGGGCACGTTCTCACGCAGGAAACCCGCCAGCGTCCGCCGCAGTTCCTCTATGTTGCCGCCACAGGCGCGCAGCACGCGCGATGCGCTGGGATTGTCGAGCAGCGCCGCCAACAGATGCTCGACCGTAATGAACTCATGGCGCTTCTCGCGAGCATCCTGAAACGCCATATTGAGGGAAAACTCGAGTTCCTGGGATAACATGCTAGGAACACCTCCAATTCACGGATCCGTTACTCCGGCTCCATCGTACATTGCAGCGGATGCTGGTTCTCGCCGGAAAACGTCATCACTTGTCTAACTTTAGTCTCCGCCACTTCCCGTGTATATATGCCACAGACTCCCATGCCGCGCTGATGGACGTGCAGCATGATGCGCGTGGCATCCTCCCGGCTCTTGTGAAAAATCCGCTCGAGAATGAGAACGACGAACTCCATCGGAGTATAGTCGTCATTCAACAAGATCACCTTGTACAGCGGTGGTCTTGCGAGCTTTGGCCGTGCCTCCTGAACACCGAGATCATCCTGAAACCGTGGGTTGTCATCAGCCATTCACATTATCTCTCCATGATGCCCGGTATCGGCGTTTTGTGGCGATTATACGCCCATTTCCCGCCCGGACCGGACTCATTCCCCCACGCGGCCGACCCCGCCCGAAAGGCCCTTGACACCAAGACTGAAACGCGCATCATAGATGCTGGGCCCGGTTACTCAGGGTCCGTATGGAAGCTTTACCCAAATAATAACCCGCCGAAGCGTGGCCATGGCGGGCAGCAGCACTAGGGGGAATACATGTATGGCAACAGGTATCGTCAAATGGTTCAATGCGAGCAAGGGTTACGGCTTCATTTCTCCGTCGGCAGGCGGTGATGACGTCTTCGCCCACTTCTCGGCCATTCAGATGGACGGGTACAAGACCCTGAAGGAAGGCCAGGAAGTCGAGTACGAGGTGCAACACGGTCCCAAGGGACCGCAGGCCTCAAACATCCGCTCGGTTTGAACTGCACACCCATCGCGCGGGGGCGCAGTATCCTCCGCCGGTGGGTGTTGTCCACCAACAAGGCGCCCTGCGGCGCGGCCATTCACTTCATTCCGGCTTGACGACAGCATCCCGCTGCTGCCAGTACATGGTACGCCCTCCACAGCACATAGGCCGACCGCTCGTCATGTACGAGCGCCCGTTCGATCAACGCATGCTCGGCGGCGGTCATCCGGTAAGCACCCAGATAGGCGTGGAAGAAGCGCACATAGGCGGCATCCGGGTAGACGGTGATGTCCGCCTCCACCGCAGTGGCCGCCGGATCGCGCGGCTGCGCATAGGAAAGCGTGCGCGTGGCGCCGGGTGCCAGGCGCGTATCGAAATACTCATGCCGCAGATCGAGACTGATGCGCCGGGCGATGACGAAGCGCCGGCCGGTCCCCGCGCACACGGCCTTGCCGCAGAGCTGCGCAATGCGCATCACGACCTTCGGTGTGGTGTACGTCGGAAAGTCGTGGCCGGCGCCCCGGTTGGTGAGCGACAGCCGCGCGCACACACGTCTTTGTCCGCAGTCCGCGATGTGCCAGCGCACCCGCACGGCACGGCGCACGAAGCGCCGGTTGTGGATACCGAGGAAGCTATGGCGACCCCCCGGCATGTGACAGCTCTGGCAGGTGATACCCTGTTTCCGGTAGCGGCTGTCATGCCACTCGTTGTAGGTGTCTTCGAGCAACACGCCGTGCAGGCGGGCGCCATCGCGATGGAACTGGTGACAGACCGCGCAAAACCGGCTGCGCGTGAAGGCGGCCTCGGGCGTAAAGCCGTTGTGCACCACCCGCCCGGCGGCGATGAAGGCGGCAAGCGGCGGCCCGAACCGCTGGTAGCGCCGCACGTGGCAATCGGCGCAGGAGACACCAAAGCGCGCCAATCCATGCAGGCGCCCGCCGCGGATGAAGGCCTCCACCTCGCGCCACTGGCGCCGGCCCGGTGCATGGCACGAAAGGCATCCCCGCACAAAGGCCCGCGCACGCACGCCGGCAACGGCCAGTTGCGCGATCACGCCAGGCCCCATGGCCCGCGCATGGCGGCTCTCGCGCCATGCATCGTACTGAGCCGCGTGACAGAGCGCGCAGGTACGTGGCGCAAGCCTTGTCTCGAAAACCGGCCAGCGCGGCCTGTGCACACCCCCCAAGGGGGCGGGCGTGCGCCAATAGTGCGCCAGGAAAGCCGTCGTCGGGAAGGCATACGCCGGCCGCACCACCCCGAGACCGAGCAGGACGGCCATCGCGAGCCACCAGGGCCGCAGGCAGGAGAGCATGACAACCAGGATACCCGTCGCCCGGAGGAGACGGGTATCCTTCCGGTTTACTGCATGCTGGAGCCGCAGGCGTTCTTCGGGGGACGCTTGGGGGAACTGCGGGCGTTCTTCATCATGTTTCCGGATGACCCGCAGGCGTTCTTCATCGTCTGTCCGGATGACCCGCAGGCGTTCTTCATCGTCTGTCCGGATGACCCGCAGGCGTTCTGCATGCCGGCTTGTGCCGTGGTGAGCGCCACCGTGGCAAGGAGCATCAGAACAGCCTGCACCATATAGCCCGACTTCTTCATCTCGACCTCCTTCGTTGTGGTTATCAGTCTCCTGCAAACCATACGTGACAGTATCCCCCCACGCTACGAACGGATCCTGCCCAGACAAAGCAACGGGCGGGGAGCCCCCGGCCGAAGATGCCGCAATTCAGGCGTGCGCTGGCCCTCAGTATGCGCGACGGGTTGTCCAAAGTCCCCCTCGCGCCCTCGGTCTTGGCGCAATTCTTGTCCCTGCACACCGCCCCGGGATGCCCGCAGCCAGCCGGCGGCTGGACCGGGCGCGGTACTGGCGCACAAGAGGCGCGCCCCAGTGCCTGGAGGGCCATGCGGCGTGTCGACAGGGCCGGCCGCGAGGGCCCGCGCGGACCAGGTGCCCGCTCTTTTGGTTTTGCTGGCGCGTAACGCCGGATTATAGGGGCATTCTAAACGGGCCGGCGGGTATGATCCAGCCCGCATGGCGCGCCCCAGGGCGGCGCCTTATGCCGCCATGTGCGCGATGATTGCGGCCCCGAACGAGGAACAGCTCACCTCCACCGCCCCCGGCATCAGCCGTGCAAGATCGTAGGTCACGTGGCCTGCAACCAGGGCCCCGGACAGACCGGTGAGGATGCAATCGGCCGCCTCCGTCCACCCCATGTGGCGCAGCATCATCTCCGCCGACAGGATCAGCGAACCCGGATTGACCTTGTCCTGGCCGGCGTACCGCGGCGCGGTTCCGTGGGTCGCCTCGAACATGGCGATGGTGTCCGACAAATTGGCGCCGGGCGCCATGCCGATACCCCCGACCTGCGCGGCGAGCGCATCGGAAATGTAATCGCCGTTCAGGTTCAAGGTGGCGATCACGCTGTAGTCCTCCGGCCGCAGCAGAATCTGCTGCAGGAAGGCATCGGCGATCACATCCTTCACCACCACGAAACCGCCATCAGGACGTGGCAGCCGCAACTGGCCGTCGACCGTGACGGCCCCGAACTCGCGGCGGGCAAGTTCCATCCCCCATTCCTTGAAGGCGCCTTCGGTGAATTTCATGATGTTGCCCTTGTGCACCAAGGTCACCGAGGGCTTCTTGTGGATGAGCGCGTACTCATAGGCCTTGCGCACCAGCCGCTCGGTGCCTTCGCGCGAGACGGGCTTGATCCCGATGCCCGACGTCGCCGGGAAACGGATCGAACGCACGCCCATCGTCTCCGTGAGGAACTTGATGACGCGCTCGACTTCGGGCGAGCCCGCCGGCCACTCGATGCCAGCGTAGATATCCTCCGAGTTCTCGCGGAAGATGACCATGTCGGTCTTCTCCGGCGCCTTCAGCGGACTTGGCACCGACGGAAAATGACGGACCGGCCGCAGGCACACATAGAGATCCAGTTCCTGGCGCAGCGCCACGTTGAGCGAGCGCCGCCCGCCGCCCACCGGGGTCGTAAGCGGACCCTTGATCGATACCACATGGTCGGCGATGGCCTTCAGCGTCGCGGACGGCAAGGCATCCCCCATGCGCTTCTCGGCCTTCTCGCCCGCGAGAATTTCCATCCATTCGATGCGGCGGTGCGCGCCGTAGGCACGATTGACCGCGGCATCGACCACCATGCGCATGGCGGGCGTGATATCCACGCCGATACCATCCCCCTCGATAAACGGGATGATGGGCCGGTCAGGGACGTTGAGCCGCCCGTCATCCTGAACACTGATACGCTGCGGTTGTGCGCTCTCACCTGCCATCTCTGATCCTCCGAAGTCGGCGCGCGCTCGCGCCTGGGCTATAATACGGCATGCGATTGTAGCGGATTCGTCCTTGAACGGCACATGCGCCTGATACTTTTCAACAAACCCTATAGCGTCTTGACCCGTTTCACGGACCCGCACGGACGGCCCACCCTGAAAGACTACATCGACGTGCCAGGCGTCTATCCCGCAGGCCGCCTGGATCTCGACTCCGAAGGCCTGTTGCTGCTGACAGACTCCGGCAGCCTGAGCCATCGCATCACGGAGCCGGGACGCGGGTGGGCAAAAGTCTACTGGGCGCAGGTCGAGGGCGAACCCTCGCCCGAGGCGCTCGCGCGGCTTGCGGCAGGCGTGCTCCTCGATGGCCAGCCAACACGGCCGGCCACCGTCGCGCGGATCGAGCCGCCGGCGGTCTGGGCCCGCCATCCGCCGATCCGCCACCGGCTCACGGTACCCACCAGCTGGATCGCACTGACATTACACGAGGGCCGCAACCGCCAGGTGCGGCGTATGACGGCCGCGGTGGGTCATCCGACCCTGCGGCTCATCCGCTACGCGGTGGGCGCGTATACGATCGAGGGGCTGGCAAGCGGCCATTGGCGCAACGTTGAGGTAAAATAACCATGCTGGATGCTCATGTGACCGTCGCCGCCCTCGTCGAACGCGAGGGCCGGTTTTTGTGCGTGGAGGAGGAGGTGGCGGGCGCGCTCGTCATCAACCAGCCCGCGGGACACCTCGAGGCCGGCGAAACCCTGCTTGGCGCCGTCTGCCGCGAGACCCTGGAGGAGACCGCATGGCACTTCACCCCGGCCGCGCTGCTCGGCATTTACCATTACAAGTCGGCAAGCGGTACCACGTATCTGCGCTTTGCGTTCATCGGCACGGTGTCCGGCCATGACCCGGCCCGCACCCTCGATGCGGGCATCCGCCAGGCACTGTGGCTTGACGAGACGGAGCTGCGTGCCCGTAAGGCGCAACACCGCGGACCCCAGGTCCTGCGGGCGATCACCGACTACCGGCGCGGACAACGCTATCCGCTCGAGATCCTCGCGCATCTTGGTGACGCGCCCATGACGCCATGACCGCCGCACCCTCCCTGCCGCCCGCACCTGGTGCGCATGTCATGCTGGCGCTCTCGGGCGGCGTCGACTCGGCGGTCGCGGCGTTCCGTCTCCTCGAACAAGGCTACCGGGTGACCGCCTTGTTCATGAAGAACTGGGAAGACGACGATGATGAGGGCTTTTGCCCGTCGGCGGCGGACTTCGCCTCCGCGCGCGATGTCTGTGCGCGTCTCGAGATCCCCCTGCATGCCGTGAATTTCGCCCGCGACTACCGCGAACGCGTGTTTACCCGCTTTCTGGCCGACTGCCGCGCCGGTCTCACGCCGAACCCCGATGTCCTCTGCAACCGGGAGATCAAGTTCGATGTCTATTGGCGGCATGCGCGCGCGCTCGGTGCAACCCTGATGGCGACCGGCCACTACGCCCGCTGCGCGCCGCTTGGCACGGATCAGGCGCTGCTCAAAACGAGCCGTGATGCCGACAAGGACCAGACGTATTTCCTGCACACCGTCGACAGCAGCGTCTTGCGTCACACGCTCTTCCCCGTCGGCGACCTCACCAAGGGCGACGTGCGCGCCATCGCCCGCCATCTGGGATTGGGCAATGCGGACCGCAAGAGCAGCACCGGCATCTGCTTTATCGGGGAACGCCACTTCAAGAGCTTCCTGCGCCGGTATCTGAGTGATGCCCCGGGACCCATCGAGGACGTCGATGGCGCCCCCAAAGGGCGCCACGACGGCCTCATGTACTACACCATCGGCCAGCGTCATGGATTGGGCATAGGCGGCCCCGGCGCACCCTGGTACGTGGCGGCGAAGCGTCTTGCCGGCCACACCCTGGTCGTGGCGCAGGGCCGCACGCATCCGGCGCTCTATCATGGCGGGTGCCTGACCGGCGCACCCGTCTGGCTGCCGGCGCCGCCTGCCTTCCCCTGGCGGGGACTGGTGAAAATCCGCTACCGTGAAAAGGCGCAGGCCTGCACGGTCGAACGGGCGGGCGACGGGCTGCACATCACCTTCGCGCAACCCGCCTGGGCCGTGGCGCCGGGCCAGTCGGCGGTGTTCTACGAGGGCGACACCTGTCTTGGCGGCGCGGTGATCTCGGAGGCGACTGGCTAGCCCAGGATCCTGGCGATGCGTTGCCGCACGGCAGGCACGCAGTCGGTATCGAACCAGGGATGACGCGCGAACCAGGCGTTGTTGCGGCCCGAGGGATGCGGCAAAACCACATAGCGCGGGTCTTTCGTGCCGCGCACGAGCGTCGTGAGCGGCGTGTGGCACGCAAGGTGGTAGCGCGCGGCATGAAGACCGACCAGAATGGTGAGCTCTATGGCCGGCAACTGCGCGCGCAGCGGCGCAAACCAAAGTGGCGCGCACTGGCGGCGCGGCGGCAGATCCCCGCGCGGTCCGCTCCCGGGATAGCACAACCCCATCGGAATGATGGCCACCTGCGGCCCGTAGAACACCTCGGCCGCAAGGCCCAGCCAATGGCGCAGCCGCGCGCCGCTGCGGTCATTCCAGGGGATCTTGGTCTCGTGCACCCGCAGCCCCGGTGCCTGCCCGATGATGAGGAGACGCGCCTGTCCATGGACACGCAGGATGGGCCGCGGCCCATGCGGCAGATCCCTGCAGGCGGTACAGCCGGAAACCGCCGCCAACAAGGCCTCGAGTGGGGGGTTGTTGGGTTTTGTCACGGCGCACAGGATAATAGCGCGATGACCGTGCAACCAGCCCTGGAGGATATCCTTGACCGCCTTGACCGCCCTTTCCCCGCTTGACGGGCGCTACAGCCGACAGACGGCCGCGCTGGCCGAAACCTTCAGCGAACTTGGCCTCATGCGCTACCGGCTGAAGATGGAAATCGCCTGGCTGAAAGCGCTCGCGAACCACCCCGGCATCACGGAACTTCCGCCCCTGGACGCACGCGCAGAGCACGCCCTCGATGCGGTCCTGGACGGCTTTGACGAAACAGGCGGGATTGCCGTCAAATCCATAGAAGCGACCACGAATCATGACGTCAAGGCGATCGAATACTACCTGCGCGAAAGGCTTGCAGCCGAGCCGGCACTTGCACAGGCCCTCGAGTTCATCCATTTCGCGCTGACCTCGGAAGACGTCAACAACGTGGCCTATGCGTGCATGACCCGCGACGGACGCGACCACATCCTGGTGCCGGCCATGGCCCGCGTGATCGCCCAGATTGACGAGATCGCCGGGCGGGAGGCGGCCACACCCATGCTCGCCCGCACCCATGGCCAGCCGGCCTCCCCCACGACGGTGGGCAAGGAGATGCGGGTGTTCGCCACCCGCCTCATGCGCATCCTCGCCGAAGTGAAGGCCGTCACCATCTCCGGCAAGATCAACGGCGCCGTCGGCAATTACAATGCCCATTACATCGCCTATCCGGAAATCGACTGGCCGCAATTTTCACGCGCGGTGCTAAACGATCTCGGGCTCGTCCAGAACCCGCATACGACGCAGATCGAGCCCCACGACGATCTGGCCGCCTTGTGTCACGCGCTGATGCGCTTCAATACAGCATTGATCGACCTGTGCCGCGATGTCTGGGGCTACATCTCGCTTGCCTACTTCCGGCAAAAGACCAAAGCGGGAGAGGTCGGCTCGTCGACCATGCCCCACAAGGTCAACCCCATCGATTTCGAAAACGCGGAAGGCAATCTCGGGTTGGCCAATGCCCTGCTCGATCATCTTGCCCAGAAACTGCCCATCAGCCGCTTCCAGCGCGACCTGAGCGACTCGACCGTCCTGCGCAACATCGGCACCGCGATGGGCTATGCCCTGCTTGGCTACACCGCCTGTTCCCGCGGGCTCGCCAAGCTCGAGGTCGACCGCGAACGGCTGCATGCGGACCTCGCACGCCACGACGAAGTCCTGACCGAGGCCGTCCAGACGGTCATGCGCCGTCACGGCCTGAAGGGGGGCTATGAACAGATGAAGGACTTGAGCCGCGGCCGCAGCGTCACCCGCGCCGACCTGGAGGCCTTCATCCAGGGTCTCGCCATACCGGCGGAGGCCAAGGAACGTCTGCTGGCGCTGACCCCGCTCAATTACGTCGGCAACGCGCCCGAGCAGGGGCGGGAACCATCGGGGACTTGAAGGATGAGCCTTATGGCCGCATTTTGTGCCCATGCGCTATAAAGACTACTACGCCATAATGGGTGTGCCCCGCACGGCAAGCGCCGAGGAAATCAAACGCGCTTACCGCAAGCTTGCGCACAAGTATCATCCGGACGTGAGCAAGGAAAAGGGGGCGGAGGAACGCTTCAAGGAACTCGGTGAGGCCTACGAGGTGCTCCGCGACCCGGAAAAGCGCACCGCCTACGACCAGCTCGGACCCAACTGGCAGGCGGACCAGGACTTCACGCCCCCGCCCGGCTGGCAACCAACCGGCGGCCGGACGCACAAGCACGCACGCAGCGCCGGCAGCCGCGGACCGGACGCCGCCCATTTCAGCGACTTCTTCGAGAGCATCTTCGGCGGCGGTGGCGGCGGTTTCCGGCGCAGTGCCAGCATGCGCGGTGAAGACGAACACGCCCGGTTGAGCGTGACACTGGAAGAGGCCTATGCAGGCGCCACCCGTCCCGTACGGCTTTCGGTCACCACGCCCGAGGGGCACACGGAGGTTCGCACGCTGAACGTGAAGATCCCGGCCGGAGTGCAAAGCGGTCAACAGGTGCGCCTTGCCGGCCAGGGCGGCCCGGGTTACGGCGAAGGTCCAGCGGGCGATCTCTATCTCGAAATCCAGATTGCGCCGCATGCGCGCTACCGGCTCGACGGGCGCGATCTCTATCTCGCGATGCCCATCGCCCCCTGGGAAGCGGCCCTGGGCGCAACGTTGACGGTGCCGACCCTCGGTGGCAAGGTCGAACTGAAGATTCCTGCCGGCTCGCAAAGCGGCCGCAAACTGAGGCTGCGGGGCCGCGGACTGCCGGGCACCCCGCCGGGCGATGAGTATGTCGTCCTCGAGATCGTCAATCCGCGGGTGGACTCGGATCAGGCGCGGGCGCTCTATGAACAGATGGCCAAGGAGCTTGCCTTCGATCCGCGCGCGCATTGGGGGGCATGATGAACAAGGTTGTCATCGGCGTCGTGATGGATGACCGGCTGGCCATCAGCGGCGAAGAACTCTGCGGCCGCAGTCACCTTACAACCGAGGATTTGGATGCCCTGGTCGACGCCGGGCTCATTGCGCCCCTTGGCCGCAATCTTTACCCGGAGGCCTCCCTTGGCCGCGTCCGTCAGGCGCAAAGACTCAAACAGGGTCTCGGTCTTGAATGGGAGACGGTTGCCGTCCTGGTTGACCTGCTACGGGAAATCGACAACCTAAAACACCGCCTGGACATCCTGGAAGCCTTGCACCGTCGCTAGCGGCGGTCCTTGGTGGTGACGATGGATGCCACTTCGTTTGTCAGGCTTGGGAGCTGGGGCGCCGAATCCATGGGGTAGCCACAACTGCAGCGCGCCTGCCCGGGCGAAACCACGGCGGTGCAGTGCGGACAGACCACCTCTTTCGGAGCCGGTGCAGCCGTCAGGGTGGCGCCGCAGACACAGCGGTCCACTGCCGAACTTGCCATTCGGCCACACCCGGGGCAAATCCGGGCCCCTTCCATCATGCGTATCCTGTCCGCCAGATGACGCCCGCCTTGCGGCGTCGCCGACACCGAAGGGATACCGCTTCCCGCCACCGAGGGCATCCGCGCGGGCTTCTGTGCCGGCGGCTGAACGGAAGGAGGATCCACGCGCACGGAAGGAGGATCGGCACGCACGGAAGTATGCGGCGTCTGGCGTGGTGCACGCATTGCCTGATGGGGTGTGTGGGCGGCCTCGCGTGGCGCGCTGGCCGCCGGACGCGGTCCCCTGTCGGTTACAGGGACCTTCCTGATCTTGGCCTCGACGGGCTTTTCGGGCACCACGACAGGCTCTGCCCGCGGCATCTCCTGCGCCGCTATGACCGCCTCGATGTCCTCGATCGACAGTTCCCCGGCAGCCGCAGGCGCGGGGGCAGACAACGTCTCATACGCAGCCAGCTCGAGCTCCAGGTCCTGCGCCTCGGTCCGGGCGTCCCGCAGCCGGCGCTCGTGCACGGCATCGAGCACGGACTGCCGCGATTGCTCGACGATCTCGACAATAGTGGCCTGTACCTGCCGCAGACGAGCAGTCAGATATTCGATGTACAAATGCTCCTGGTTTTCCTCCTCGACCTTCTCCGTGTATCCGCAAAACTCGCAATGTTGCGCATCGCGAGGCAGATCATGGGCGCATGACGGGCATGGCTTCCGGTACAAGGTCGCGATCCGATCGTCGGTCATAACCCCCTCCTACGAAAGACTATAGCAAGCGAACCCCGCCATTTGAATAGACGCCTGTCAGGAAAAAGACGCCGTCTACCGCATCCCCCGAAGGGCGGATCGCCCCTTGATCCAGCCCCTATGCGCTCGCAGACTCGAAGGGCCTAACTACCCACAGGAGGTGCCGCATGTGCTTTTGTGAGAGCGACGCCGTACGCATTCTGATCCATATCAAGGCGCGCAAGCGCTTCCCGGGGATCGCCTATGACGAAGAGGCGTTGAGCCGCACGGCACAGCGCCTGCATATTATCGAAACGGGCCAAATCCGCAGGATGAGTGAACCGGAACTGCGGCGCATGTGCGCGCTGCTGCTCGGGCTACTCCCGCAAGGAGCTTGTCCTGCGGACTATCGGGAGGTCATCTAAACCAGGCGGCCGATGGTGCATGGGCGGCCGTATCCCTAGGCTTTCGCGATGGGGATGATCCTGCAGCCCGGCAAAAACTGCTGGCGCCTCGTACCTGCCGAGCGGGTGGGTTTTGCCATCGACGCGGCCAACTACTTCGGCGCGCTCGCCGACGCGATGGACAAGGCGACCCAGACCGTCCTCGTCGTCGGCTGGGATATCGACAGCCGCATGCGGCTCGACGGGTACGACTGGCAGCACGACGAACGCAACCTTGCGGCCTTCTTCACCGCCGCATTGCGCCGCAAGCCACAGCTGCGCATCTATCTCCTGAGCTGGGATTTCGCGCTGATTTTCGCGCTGGAACGGGAGCCCCTGCCGACTGCCCGCCATGCCTGGAACCGGCACCGGCGCGTGCGTTTCGTCCTCGACGGCAGCCATCCGCTGGCAGCTTCCCACCACCAGAAGATCGTCGTCGTCGACGACGCGTTCGCCTTTGCCGGCGGCCTCGATCTCACGATCCGCCGCTTCGACACACGCGAGCACCGGCCGCAGGCGGCGTGCCGCACAGACCCCGCCGGCCATCCCTACGGGCCCTTTCACGACGTGCAGATCGCCGTAAGCGGCGAGGCCGCCGCCGCGCTCGGTGCGCTTGCGCGGGCACGCTGGCTGCGGGCGACGGGCGAAACGCTCCCCGAGAATCCACCGGCGGGCGACCGCTGGCCCGCAAGCCTGCCCCCGGCGGCCCACCATGTGTTGGTCGCCATCAGCCGCACGGAACCTGCGTATAACGGACGCCCGCCGGTCGCCGAGATCCGCCAACTGTATGTGGACGCCCTGACCGCCGCGCGGCGCTACATTTACATAGAAAATCAGTATTTTACCGCCGCCGCCGTGGGCGACGTACTGCAAGCCATTCTGCGCGGCGCCGACCCGCCGGAGGTCATCGTGGTATTGCCCCGGCGCACCAGCGGCTGGCTGCAGGAACGGACCATGGGACTTTTGCGCGCGCGCCTGGTGGGTCTGCTGCGCGCAGCAGATCACCGGGGGCGGTTACGCATCTGCTATCCGCACGCCGATGACCTCGGCGGCGACTACATTCGCCTGCACAGCAAGGTCTTGCTGGTCGACGACAACCTTTTGTCCATCGGCTCGGCCAACACCAATAACCGCTCCATGGGCCTCGACAGCGAATGCAACCTGAGCCTCGAAGCGGGGGGCGAGGCGCGCATCGCCCAAGCCATCCGCCGCTTCAAGGAAGACCTCCTCGCCGAACATCTGGGCCTCAGCCCAGGCGAGGTCCACCAGCGCCTGCGCACCGATCCCTCGCTCGTCCGCCTTATCGACGCGTGTGCCCGCCAGACGCGCCACCTGCATCCGGTCGAGGATCCGCCAATCGACGTGACCGACGTGCCGGAGGCCTGGATCGCCGATCCCGAAGCGCCGGTGGATGCCCGCGATCTCATTCCCGAAGAGTTGCACCGCCACGCGCGGCTGCGCCTTTTGCGTAATGCCATTTTGCTCACCGCGCTCGCCTCGCTGAGCGCGTTGTGGCCCCACACGCCCCTTCGCGCCTCGCTCGACCTTGCGCGTCTCGTCCATCTCCTGCACACCGCGACTGCCCTCTCGGCGGCGCCACTCATCACCCTTGCCGCCTTCGTCCTGGGCGGCGCCACCTTCTTTCCGATCACCCTGTTGATCGTCGCCACCGCGGTGGTCTTCCCGGTTCCCCAGAGCGCCCTCTACGCCTTCCTCGGGTGCCTGGCGAGCACATCGGTCAATTATGCGGCCGGGCGCCTGCTCGATGAGCAACGCATCGAGCGCCTCGGCGGCCACCGCTGGCGCCGGTTGCGCAGACACCTGAAAGACCGCGGCCTCATGACCATGATCACCATGGGCCTGGTGCCGGTCGCGCCCTTCACGCTGGTCACGATGGGCGCCGGCAGCCTGCATGTGCGCTACCGCAACGTACTCATCGGCGCCGCCATCGGCGTGATCCCAGGAATCACGGCGATCAGCCTCTTCACGGGCACGCTCACGCGGGCGCTCGCGCATCCCGACCCCGCGAAGATCGCGATACTCGTCATGATGGCGGGGATCATGGTGTCGTTCATCCTGCGGATGCGCCGCTGGCTCGCCAAACGGCGTGACAAACAGGCGGTCTTTAGTGAAGAATAGAAAAATTCAGGGCGGGCCCTCTCCGTGCCGGCCGCTCTGCCGCGCTCAACCGGACGCGGCGGCCAGCATGAAACACCCGCCCATCGTGCATGCTGACGGTTGCGTCTTACAATATTCATGGTTGTGTCGGCCAGGACCGTGCGCGCGACGCCGATCGCATTGCGCGGGTGATCCACGAGCTCGAGGCGGATATCATCGGGCTCCAGGAAGTCGACACCCATTCAGGACCCGGCCTCGACAGTGCGCAGATGGATTATCTGCCGCACGCGACCGGCCTGCACGCAGTCCGCGGGCCGCTGCTCTCCCGGCATCACGGCCATTACGGAAATCTCCTGCTGACCACGCTGCCCGTGGTCGACGTCCGGCACATCGATCTGACGGTCGGCCGCCATGAACCGCGCGGCGCGCTCGATGTCGATCTGCAGTTTGGCGAATACGGCATCCGCGTCGTCGTCACGCACTTTGGTCTGCTGCCAGGGGAACGCCGCGAGCAGGCTCGCCGGCTGCTGGCGTCGCTGGCGGCCGCGCCGCGACAGTTGCTGGTGGTAATGGGGGATTTCAATGAGTGGCGGCCGGGTGGCCGTGCGCTGTCAGGTCTCCATGCGGCCCTGGGCACACCGCCTTCGCCGGCCACCTATCCGGCCTTCTTTCCACTGCTGCCGCTCGACCGGATCTTCATCTCGCCGCCGGAGGCACTGGTCGATCTCCATGCGCACGCAACCCACGTCACGCAAGTCTGTTCCGACCACCTGCCGGTGCGGGCCACCATCGACTGGCCGCCCGGCGGGGCTTGAGCCTCAAGCGTGCTCTTCGGACTTGAATCCGGCCTTCATGTGCGTGCCGTCACAAAACGGCTTGCGCGACGACTGCCCGCACCCGGGGATGTGCGCGATCACGCAGGGCGCCGCACAGAAGCCGTGCGCCGGGGGACCTGCTGATTCAGCAGACTTTCGGCCGGGATCGCGAATTGCTGGCTCAAGGCCTGCATCATCCGCACGGTCAGCGGCCGTTTGCGGGCCAGAATCTCGTAGACCCGGTTCTTGCGTCCAATCGCGGGGACCAGGTCGTCAACAGTCAGGCCCTGCTGCTCCATGCGGAATTTGATGGCCTCCACGGCATCGGGCAAATCCAGCGGAAAGTGTTGGCGCTCGTACGCCTCGACCAGAGTCACCAGCACATCGAGGCGGTCACCCTCTTCGGATCCCGGCCCGGCTGTCATCAGGGTTTCGATTTCTTGTAGCGTCCTGCGGTAGTCGGCGTCGCTCTTGACGGGGTGGATATCCATGAAGTGCCCTCAGATGGCCTGTGCGTCGATGTGGTCGTACTGCGCGTGTGTACCCAGGAAGCGGACGGACAGCACCCGGCATGGATAGCTGATCCAGACGACCAGCCGGTATTTGTTGCCGCCGATGTTGAAGACGACCCGCCCGTCTTTCAGGATGCTGGCGTTGCGAAATTGCCGTTTCACATCATCGGGCGTGGACCAGTCGGCCCTGACCGCTTCGCGATACCACGCCATCGTGGGCCCCTCGGCGTCCCGGTATGCCGGCGTGCCGGTCCAGAACGCCTTGAGGGTCGACACGGCAATGACACGCATGCCCGCGTCATAGTCCCATATTGGGACCTGGTCAAATCCATCACCGGTATGACACCGGGCGAATCATGGCTGCGCGCCGGTGTCGACGCAGGTTCATCGATTGCCGCCCAAGAAGATCATCAAGATCCCGGGAGCAGGATCCATTATATCCCGCCGCCGCAGGCACTGGTCGATCTCCATGCGCACGCAACCCACGTCACGCAAGTCGGTTCCGACCACCTGCCGGTGCGGGCCACCATCGGCTGGCCGCCCGGCGGGGCTTGAGCCTCAAGCGTGCTCTTCGGACTTGAATCCGGTCTTCATGTGCGTGCCGTCACAAAACGGCTTGCGCGACGACTGCCCGCACCGGCACAGTGCAACCGGCTTGCCAGCCTCCACCTTGAAGGGACGTCCCTCGCCGTCGACCACATCGGCGCCTTCGACCAGATAGGGACCATTTGCCTTGACCGTGATCTTTGCCACAAAACCTCCTATTCGTCGGTAACGCAGCCGGCGGCCGCATCCTTGACGTTCTTGATGTATTTGTAGAGCGTCCCGCGCGACACCTTGTAGGGCGGCATCGTCCACGCCGCCCGCCGCGCCGCCCACTCCGCCTCGGCGACATCCACATCGATCCGCCGCGTTTGCGCATCGATGGTCACCATGTCGCCATCACGCACCAGCGCAATGGGTCCCCCCTCCTGCGCCTCCGGCACCACATGCCCGATGATAAAGCCGTGCGACCCGCCGGAGAACCGGCCATCGGTGATAAGGGCCACATCGCCGCCCATCCCGGCCCCCATAAGGGCGGAGGTGGGCGTCAGCATCTCGGGCATGCCGGGCCCACCCTTGGGCCCCTCGTAACGGATGATCACCACATCCCCGCGCGCGATCCTGCCCTGCTCCAGGGCCGCCAGCATATCCTCCTCGGCATCGAACACCCGCGCCGGACCCTGGAACCGGAGGCCTTCCTTGCCGGTGATCTTGGCGACCGATCCGCCCGGCGCCAGATTGCCGGTCAGGATCTGGATGTGCGCAGTCGCCTTGACCGGATCATTGAACGGCCGAATCACCGACTGGCCGGGCACGAGGTCGCGCGCCTCCTTAAGGTTCTCGCCGACGGTCTTGCCGGTGACGGTGAGGCAGTGTTCGTGCAACAGCCCGTGTTGCGCCAAAAGACGCATGACCGCCGGCACGCCGCCCGCGGTGTGCAGGTCTTCCATGACATAGTGGCCGCTTGGCTTCAGGTCGGCAAGCAGCGGAACGCGGTCACTCATGGCCTGGAAATCCGCAAGCGTCAATGCGACGCCGGCAGCCCGCGCCATGGCAATCAGATGGAGTACCGCATTGGTGGAGCCACCGAGCACCATGATGATTGCGAGCGCGTTCTCGAATGCCTCGCGCGTCATGATGTCGCGCGGCTTGATGTCGCGCTCGAGCAGGAACCGGACCTGGGCCCCGGCGCGGCGGCATTCGTCCTGCTTGCCGGGATCAACGGCCGGCGTCGAGGAACTGTAGGGAAGCGTCATGCCCAGCGCTTCGATGGCCGATGCCATGGTGTTGGCGGTGTACATGCCCCCGCAGGCGCCGGGGCCTGGACAGGCATGCCGCACGACGTCGGCCCGCTCTTCCTCTGTCACCTTGCCGACCAGATATTCGCCGTAGACCTGAAAGGCGGAGATGATGTCGAGCGTCTTGCCGTGGAGATGCCCGGGCTTGATCGTACCGCCGTACACCATGAGTCCGGGGCGATTGAGGCGCGCCATCGCCATCAGGCAGCCCGGCATGTTCTTGTCGCAACCGGGCAGGGTGACGAGGCCGTCGTACCACTGCGCGCTCATCACCGTCTCGATGGAGTCGGCGATGATATCGCGCGACTGCAGGGAATAGCTCATCCCTTTGGTGCCCATGGAAATTCCATCGGACACGCCGATCGTGTTGAACCGCATGCCGACCAGACCGGCTTGTGCCACGCCCTGCTTGACGAGTCCCGCCAGATCCAGAAGGTGCATGTTGCAGGGGTTGCCCTCGAACCAGACGCTGGCGATGCCCACCTGGGCCTTGGCCATATCCGTGTCGCTCAGGCCGGTCGCATGCAACATCGCCTGCGATGCGCCATGCGACTTGGGCGCCGTGATTCGTTCACTGTACCGATTAAGCTTTGGCATGCTCCCTCCCTCCACCAAAGCGCACCATTGTACCGGCCGCCCGCCGCCGCCGCCAACCTCACCGCTTGCGTCGCGCCCGCACGGCGCTATCCTTGGCGCATGACGGAACCGGTACGCATTTCGAAACTCCTCGCCCAGCGGGGACTCTGCTCGCGGCGCGAGGCCGATGACTATCTCGAACGGGGGCTCGTCCGCGTAAACGGCCGCGTGGCAGAGCTCGGCGAACGGGCGGACCCGGACGCCCATATCACCCTCGAGGGCGCCGCGGTGGAGCGCCAGCGCGGACGGGTAACCATTCTCCTCCACAAACCCGTCGGCTACGTGTCCGGCCAGCCGGAGGCCGGCTACCAAAGCGCCCATGTCCTGCTCACGCCAGACCGCCAGCTCGGGCCCGGCGGGAAACCGCCACGCCACCTTGCAGTCGCCGGGCGCCTCGACATCGATTCCCAGGGCCTGCTCGTATTGACCGACGACGGCCGTATCGCCCGCCAGCTGATCGGAGGACAGACCATGGAGAAGGAATATCTGGTGCGTGTGCGCCACCCCCTCGATGATGCCGCCCTCGCCGCCTTGCGCGGCCCGCTCGTGCTCGACGGCCGCCCGCTGCGTCCGGTCGGGGTCTGGCGGCTCGGCCCCGACTACCTGCGCATGGTCCTCACGGAAGGCCGCAAGCGGCAGATCCGCCGCATGCTCACCCATGTCGGGCATGACGTGGTGGGGCTAAAACGCGTGCGCATCGGGCGCGTGCGTCTCGGTGGACTGCCGGCCGGCCGCTGGCGTTACCTGGCTTCGGACGAGCGCTTCTGATGTACCGCCTGCTCCGGCCGCTCCTCTTTCGGGTGCCACCCGAAACAGCGCACGACGCCACGATCCGCATCCTCGAGCACACCGGCCGCTTCGCCACCCGTCACCTCCTGGCCCAGCATCCGCCGGCCCTGCCGTGTCCGCTCTTTGGACGGACGCTGCGCAATCCCGTGGGGCTCGCGGCGGGCTTCGACAAGGACGGGCGCTGTCTGCCAGCCCTCGAGGCGCTTGGTTTCGGTTTTGCCGAGATCGGCACCGTCACGCCCCGCGCGCAGCCCGGCAACCCGCCCCCGCGCCTCTTTCGTATTCCCGAGGCCCGCGCGCTCATCAATCGCATGGGCTTCAACAACGAAGGGACCGATGCCCTGATCGCACGCCTCTCGGCCTATCCCCGCACGATGCCGGTCGGCGTTAACATCGGCAAGAATCGTGACACGCCGGTGGAGCGGGCGGCCGATGATTACCGGTCGGCCTTCTGTGCCGTTGCACCCCATGCCGACTATGTGACGGTCAACCTGTCGTCCCCCAATACCCCGGGGCTGCGCAGCCTCCAGGAACCGGACATGGCGCGTTCCCTCCTCGGCATGCTGAAAGAGGAACAAAGGCGGCTTGCCCCGGTTCTGGGCCGCCACGTACCCCTCGCCGTCAAGATTGCGCCGGATCTCGATGATCGCGCGATCGCAGCACTCATGCCGGTTCTGGTGGCGGTCGAATGCGATGCCGTCATCGCCACCAATACCACCATCCAGCGTCCCTTTGCGGGACCCGTGCCCTTCCAGGATGAACAGGGGGGTTTGAGCGGCACACCCCTCCGGGGACTTGCGCGCCACGTCATTGCCTTGCTTTACAAGGGCTTACCGGCAACTATCCCCATCATCGGCGTCGGCGGAATCGATGACGCCGACAGCGCCTGGGGGCATCTCGTGGCAGGCGCGAGTCTGATCCAGGTGTACACGGGTCTCATTTACAAGGGTCCGCGGCTTGTCACCGCGATCGTCAGGGGGCTCGCGCGCCACGTCGCCCGTACCGGCGCGCCCGATTTGCCGGCTGCACTCGAGATCGCACGCACGCGCCTTTTGTCAGAGAAATCGCGCTGAAACCGTTAAGTTTCGCGAAAAACGGTCTATGATGTGTCCTAACGTGTTCAGACCGACTCACACCCGGATCGCGAGGTAAGAATAATGGACACACAGGGTATGATTGTCATCGAGGGCGTCACCGAGGATGGACGCACCTTCCGGCCAAGCGACTGGATCGAACGCATCAGCGGCAGCCTGTCGACTTTCGGCATGGACCGCCGCATCCGCTATTCGCACTACCTGCAGCCCCAGATCATCGACGGCGGCAAATGTCTGGTCATCGACCCTGAACTGAAGAAGGTGAATCCGAGCGCCTTCAGTTTCCTCATGGATTTTGCCAAAGGCAACAAACTGAAGATCCACGGCTGCGATGAAGGCAACACCAAGGATGCTGCCTCCAGCCACTTCTGTCCCGCCTAGTCATCGAGCCCGTAAGAGACGAGGCCATCGGCGAGCTTCGGTTCGAACCACGTCGACTTCGGCGGCATGACCTCACCCTGATCCGCCACCGCCATCAGGTCGGCAAGCGCCGTCGGGTAGAGATGGAAAGCCACCCCGCCCACTGCATCCGCCCGCGCCGCCAAGGCAGCCGGGCCCCGGATTCCTCCCACGAAATCGATGCGCTGGTCGCGCCGGGGATCGGTAATACCGAGCAGCGGCCCCAGCACTTCGTCCTGCAGCAGACTGACGTCGAGTCGCGCCACCGGGTCCTCTGGCAGCGGCAGCCGGTAGGCCATCCGGTACCAGGAGCCCGCCAGATACATGCCCCATTCGCCCCGCCCGCGCGGTTCGACCACCCCCGCTTCCCTGGTGACGACAAAGCGCGCGGCGAGCGCCGCGACAAAATCCTCCTTGCTGCGGCCGTTCAGATCGGCAACCACCCGGTCGTAGTTCAGGATCTGCATCTCGTTGTCGGGGAAGAAAACGGCCAGGAAACGGTTGTGGGCACCCGCGCCCTTGCGGGCCGCCGCCACCAGGGCGGCCGCGGCTGAGCGGTGATGGCCATCGGCGATGTAGACGCGTGCAAGCCCCTCGAAAGCTGTCGTCAGCGCCTCTATCGCCTCCGCATCGGACACGGGCCACAGGCGGTGGCGCACGCCCTCCAGGCTGGCATCGATCGCGGGCGCCTGCCCGGTCGCCGCATCCATGAGCCCGCTTATCACCGGATCCGCCCGAAAGGTCAGAAAAACGGGGCCCGTCTGGGCATTCAGGGCTTCGATATGCCGGATACGGTCGCGCTCCTTGTCGGGCCGCGTGAATTCATGGCGGCGGATACGGCCGCTTTCATAGGCCGCGACGGAGGCCGCCGCCACCAGGCCCCGCTGCCGATGGCTCCCCATGATGAGCTCGTAGACATAATAGCAGGGCGTGGCGTCACGCTTCATGACCTCCCGGCACAGCCGCTGCCAATTCTCGCGGGCGCGCACGAAAACCGCCTCATCCGCCGGATCCGTGTCTGCGGGCAAATCGATCTCGGCCTTGGAAACATGCAAAAAGCTGAACGGCCGGCCGGCCACGGCAAGGCGGGCCTCGCGGCTCGACAGGACGTCATAGGGAGGCGCGATGACATCGGCGGCACGCTCCGGCAGGGGGCGCCAGCCGCGGAAAGGGCGAATGAGCGACATAAAATCTCCTTGGAAGGTGCGCATTCAAAACCATTTCCCGCGCCATGTAAACGAGGCGGCCGCCACAAGGCCCGTGGCACCGCGTACATGGGATCCCAGGCCACTTGTGATTCATATTCGTCATTTCGATGCATATAGTCTGCAAAACGTTGCCGATCGGCTATCGACGATGGACGCCTTTCAGGCTACAAAAGGACCATGGCAAAACACGCCCGGGCCATCGTCGCCCACAAGGTGCGCCTCCTGCGATTTCTGCGGGGCTGGTCACAGGAACAACTGGCCGCACAGAGCGGTCTCCATCGCACCTACGTGAGCGCCATCGAGCGGGGCGCGCGCAACGTCGGACTCGACAATCTCGAGCGGTTGGCGGACGCCTTCGGTCTCAGCGTGCGCGAATTGCTCGAGTGCGACAATACCCCCGGACCGCCACAGGACAAGACATGCTCATGATCGACTGCAAGGCCGGTGAGCGGTTGCTCATCACGCTCGATGCGGCAGCCGCCGGCGACGCCGTGCGTGAACTGGCGGCCCACGGCCCGATCGAGGTCATCGTCGCCCATACCAGCGCCCGCTCCGTGCGGCTCGCGGTATCCGCACCGGCGGCCTTTGCCCTGCGCCGCGCCCCGCTGAAGAAGGGGAAAGCCCCCGGCTAAGGGACAGCCGAACCACAGCCGCCCCGCTTTTGCCGTGTGGGTGAGCGCGGTATACTGCCGCCCTATGTCCTTCTTTGACCGGTCACCCCTGGAATACTGCAGCGGGCCGCAACCCCGCCACACGCTGGTGTGGCTGCATGGCCTCGGCGCCGACGGCTACGATTTTGCGGATCTTCTGCAGCCGCTCGCGGATTCACGGGCCGAACCCATACGTTTCATCTTTCCCCACGCACCCATACGGCCGGTGACGCTGAATGGCGGGACGCTCATGCCGGCATGGTTCGATCTCTACGGCACCACCCCGGAAGATCCCCAGGACCAGGCGGGTCTTGGCCATGCGGCGGCCGCCATTACCGAACTGATCGAACAGGAACACCGCCGCGGCATTGCGCCGCATCGGGTGGTGCTGGGCGGCTTTTCGCAGGGCGGGGCGCTTGCGCTCCACGTCGGCCTGACCGGACCGAAAAGACTCGCCGCACTCGTGGCCTGGTCGACTTACCTGCCCCTCGCCGGGAGCTTTCCGCTCAGCTGCCGGAATCCGCAGACCCCGCTCTTCATGGCGCACGGGACCGAGGACATGATGGTGCCCTTCTCTTTCGGCGTCCGCTCGCGCGATCTCATCAAGGCGGCCGGCGGCGAACCGTTTTTCAAGAGCTACCAGACCGGCCATAACGTCACCGAGGAGGAAATGGATGATCTGCGGGGCTTCCTGGCACCAATCCTCCAGGAACCGGCGCTTGGCGAGCAAGGCACAAACGGCTAATATCCCCGCCTTTTCGTGAGGATGGTGGATGACGACGATTCCAATCAGGAAAGCGCCGCTGGCGCATGGGACCCGCCGCCTCCCCGCCGAGTGGGAAACCCAGTCCGGCGTCATGATCACCTGGCCGCACCGCCTTGGCGACTGGGCCGCCGGACTGGCGGCCGCGGATCCTGCCTTTGCGGCCATCGCCGCGGCCATCAGCCGGCATGAGGCCGTGCACATCACCGCCGCCGATGCCGAGCACCGCCGGCACATCGAAGAACTCCTCGACCGCCACGGCGCCGAACGCACACGGGTGCGCATCGCCATCGCCGGTTCCGACGATGTCTTCGTGCGCGACCACGGCCCCATCACCGTACTGACAGACTCCGGGCCCTTGCTGCTCAATTTCCGCTTCAACGGCTGGGGCGGAAAGTACCGGCACGCGCAGGACGACGCGCTGACGCGCGCCCTGGCGGCACAGGGATGGTTTGGCGCGACCCCCACCCTGGACGTCGACCTGGTGCTCGAAGGCGGCAGCATCGAAAGTGATGGCGAAGGCACGCTGCTCGTCACCCAGAGCTGCCTGCTTGCGCCCTCGCGCAATCCAACCTTGACCCCCGCGGAAATCGAAGAGCGCCTGCGGATGGAACTTGGCGCCAAACGCGTGCTGTGGCTGCACAACGGCTATCTCGCAGGCGACGACACCGACGGACATATCGATACCCTGGCGCGATTTTGCGATGCGCAAACCATCGCCTACGTCCAGTGCCCGGACCGGGGCGATGAACACTATGCGGCACTGAAAGCGATGGAAGACGAACTGAAGGCACTGCGCACCGCCGGTGGCGCGCCGTACCGGCTGGCTGCACTGCCATGGCCTGCCGCAAAGCTCGATGCAGACGGCGAGCGCATGCCGGCCACCTACGCCAATTTCCTCATCATCAATGGCGCCGTACTGGTGCCGACCTACGCGGATCGCGCCGATGCACAGGCCCTGCAGGTTCTCGCCACGTGCTTTCCGGGCCGCGCGGTCATCGGCATCGACTGCCTGAGCCTCATCCATCAGCACGGCAGCCTGCACTGCGCGACCATGCAGCTGCCCCAGGGGGTCATCCCATGAAGCTACGTGCGGCGCTCATTCAGCAAAACAGCTACGGTGACCACGCCCTGGTGTGGGCCCGCACGGAAGAGGCGGTCGGCCAGGCGGCCCGCGGTGGCGCAGAGCTCGTCCTTTTGCAGGAACTGCACATGGGCGCCTATTTCTGCCAACGCGAGGACCTCGCTGTCTTCGATGAGGCAGAACCCATACCGGGGCCGGGCAGTGAGCGGCTCGGGGCGCTGGCGGCCCGCCATGGGATCGTCCTCGTCGGCTCCCTTTTCGAGCGGCGGGCGGTCGGGATTTACCACAACACCGCCGTGGTCTTCGAGCGCGACGGCCGCCTGATCGGCCGCTACCGCAAGATGCACATCCCGGACGACCCGGGGTTCTACGAGAAATTCTACTTCACCCCCGGCGATCTCGGGTTCACGCCCATCGATACCAGCGTCGGCCGCCTGGGTGTGCTCGTGTGCTGGGATCAGTGGTACCCCGAGGCGGCGCGCCTCATGACGCTCGCCGGCGCCGACATGCTCCTGTACCCGACCGCCATCGGGTGGGATCCGCGCGATGCGCAAGCCGAACAGCAGCGCCAGCGCGAGGCATGGGAACTCATTCAGCGCGGCCATGCCGTGGCCAACGGCCTGCCGGTCCTCTCCTGCAACCGCTGCGGGTTCGAGCCGGATCCGGCCGATGCCGACGGCGGCATCCAGTTCTGGGGGGCGAGCTTCGCCTGCGGCCCGCAAGGCGAGCTCCTCGCCCGCGCTGGCGCCGAACCGGCCGTCCTTTTTGCCGACATCGACTCCGGCCGCACCGAAAGCGTGCGCCGCATCTGGCCCTTCCTGCGCGACCGGCGCATCGACGCCTACGCCGACCTCGTGCGGCGCTATCGCGATTGAGTCCGCCCCGCATCATCGCCCTGAGCGCCGGACTTCTCGAGTCGGTTCTGCGCGGACCGGGAGCGGCCGACGCCATCATGGAGCGCTTCTTCCGCGCCCACAAATCTTTGGGCGGCCGCGAGCGGGGACAGATTGCCGAAATCACCTACGGATGCCTGCGCCATTACAGACGGCTGACGGCAATATCCGGTGACACGGCGCCGGTTGCGCTCGTGGGCGCCTATCTCGCCACCGTCGAGGGCCTGAGCGCCCGGGCCCTCGATGCGCTCGGGTTGCAGGCAACGGATGAGCTGCTGGCGGGTGCGCACCGTGAAGCCCATTGGCCATGGCCGGTGGCCACCAGCATCCCCGACTGGCTCGCCGAAGACCTCACACGGGCACTCGGCGCCGACGAGGCGCAGGAACTGGCGCGCGCCTGGCTCAAGCCCGCCCCCCTCGACATCCGCTGCAACACCATTCGCGGGGAGCGCGCCCTCCTGATGGAGCAGCTGCGCGCGGAAGGCCATGAACTCTCGCCGACACCTTACTCGCCATGGGGATTGCGGCGCGCGTCCCGCGCACCGCTCTTTCGCACCCAGGCCTTCAGCGAGGGGCGCTTCGAGGTGCAGGATGAGGCAAGCCAGCTGATCGCGCCCCTGCTCGAGGCGCGCCGCGGCGAGCGCATCGTGGATTTCTGCGCGGGCGCCGGCGGCAAGACCCTCCACATCGGCGCACTCATGGGCAATAGCGGCACGCTCTACGCCTTCGACACTTCCGCCAAGCGCCTCGAGCGCATGAAAGGCCGGGTGGCCCGGGCCGGACTCGACAACGTGCGGATCCAGACCATAACCGGCCACCATGACCAGAAGATCAAGCGCCTCCACGGCAAGATCGATCGCGTGCTCGTCGATGCCCCCTGCAGCGGCACCGGCACGCTGCGCCGCAGTCCCGACATCAAGTGGCGCATCACACCCGAGACGGTGACGCGCCTTGCGCACGAGGCGCTTGCCATTCTCGCGGCCGCCGCGCGCCTCGTGCGGCCAGGCGGCCGGCTGGTCTACGCGACCTGCAGTGTGTTGCCGGCCGAAAACGAGGAAGTGGCGGCAGCCTTCCTGCGTGCGCATCCGGAGTTTGCCGCCATCGACACCCAGGCCATCCTGACGCGCCGCAAGATCGCCCTGCCCGATGCGCCGCCGGGCACCGCGCTGCATCTGCTGCCCCACCGGCATGGCACCGACGGCTTCTTTGCGCAGGCCTTCGACCGAAGGCCGGCGGCCCCTTAACGCCAATAGCGCCAGACGAGCCAGACCCCGGCGCCACCGGCCGCCACTACCAGCAAAAGCTCGAGTTCATAGTGGATCACGTGGCCGAGAAAAGCCGACACGGCCTGTCCGGCAAGGTAGCCCCCGTAGCCCAGCACGACAGACCATACGGCCCCGCCGATGGCATCGAAGAGCAGAAACCGGGCACGGCCGACGCCGGCCGCGCCGAATACGAAGGGCGCGGCGGTACGCAGGCCATAGAGAAAACGGAAAGTCCCAAGCAGCCAGTTCTGGTGGCGGTGGAGCCAGTTTTGCAAAAGTCCGGCCACCCGCTGCAGTCGCGGGCGCCCCTCGAGGAACCGGAATCCATAGGAGCGTCCGGCATAGAAAAAGATCTGGTCGCCCGAGACGCTGCCGACACAGGCCGCCACCATGACCCATGGCAACGCCAGATAACCTTGCTGCGCGGCCACGCCGCCCAGCACGAGAATGGTCTCGCCCTCGAGCAACGTGCCGATGAGAACGGCGAGATATCCATAGCCGTGAACGAGATTTGCAAGCGACATGCACACCGTCCGCGTGGAGGTTTCAAAAAATGCTAGCACGGACTGTGTGATGCAACGGAGGAAAGGTTACAAAAACGGGCGACGATCCCCAACAAAAAACCGGCCCCCTGTACGGGACGGCCGGCTCAGCGTCCGGCGGGAAGAAGCCCCCGCCGACGATGCGGCATCAATTGCGACCGGTTAGCGTGGCACTACCCGCGTGGTCTGCATTCCCTTGGGGCCACGGGTCGCTTCGAACTCGACACGCTGACCCTCGGCCAATGTACGGAAACCATCCCCCTCGATGGTGGAGAAATGGACAAAGACATCCGCACTGCCATCACTGGGCGTAATAAACCCGAAACCCTTTGCTTCGTTGAACCACTTTACGGTACCGGTCTGCATAAATTCTCATCACTCCAGGCCCGCGGGCCTCGTCGTTGTTCTAAAGCCGAATCGAGGTGGCGCACACTACGGTCCAGTCCTTGACGCAGCCGCCCCCGGCGGGGGTGAAAATAATCCTACGTCAAGTGCCCAGGCAAGACAACGGCGGCCCCGTCGGCACGGGGGGACCTCACCCGTTGCCGGTATTCGCGAATTTTGTAGGCTCGGCACCCGGCCTTTTGCTAGAATACCGGCCCTTAGCTGGCCCAAGGGTTATCCATGATCATCGTACTGGAATCACACGTCACCAAGGACAGTCCGGTTTTCGCCGAACTGATGGCCTTCCTCAACAACAAGCCCGGCATCACCGTGCGGGTGCATGAGGAGGTCGGCGCCCTCATGACCCTCACCGAAATCTATCTGATCGGCGACACCAGCGCCTTCGACAAGACCGAGATCGAGGCGCTGCCGGGTGTCGAGCGGGTGGTGAGCATCGAGGAGGAATACCGCATTCTTGGCCGCCATCGGGACGACCGCCGGCCAACCGGGTTCGAGTACAATGGTGTACGTTTCAGCCAGGATACCCTGAACGTCTTCGCGGGCCTGTGTGCCGTTGACAACCCGACGCACGTCGAGGAAATGATGAAGGCGCTCGCCGCCAACGGCCAGGTGTGCACGCGCATGGGCGCCTACAAGCCCCGCACAAACCCCTACTCTTTCCAGGGACATGGCGCATCCTGCCTGCCGTGGGTCTTTGACCTCGCCGGCAAATACGGCATCCGGGTGATCGCCATGGAGATCACCCATGACGCACATATCGATGAGATCCGCACGGCGCTCCAACAGACCGGGGCACCGACCGGCGTCATGCTGCAGATCGGGACACGCAACACACAAAACTTCGAATTGCTGAAGATCGCCGGCCGCCAGAGCGAATTCCCGGTGCTGTTGAAGCGCGGCTTTGGCATCACGCTGGAAGAGTCGCTGAATGCCGCCGAATACATCGCGAGTGAAGGCAACCGGAACGTGGTCTTCGGCTTGCGCGGCATGAAGACCAACATGGGCGATCCGCACCGCAACATGGTCGATTTTGCGCATGTGCCGGTGGTCAAGCGCCTGACGCGCATGCCTGTCTGCATCGATCCGTCCCACTCGGTGGGCTCGCGCGACCGCGGGCCGGACGGTATCCTGGACATTCAGCAGGTCACGGCGCAGGCCGTCATCTCGGGCGCGAACATGGTGCTGGTCGACTTTCATCCGCACCCGCAGAAGGCCCTGGTCGACGGGCCCCAGGCGCTCCTGCTCACGGAGCTCCCCTACTTCCTGGAAGACATCGCCATTGCGCGCGACGCCTACGAGCGCCGCGTCAAGGCAGCCGCAGCCTTCCAGGCGCGCCAGCAGGCCAGCCGGGGCTGATCCCCGCCCGGCCCCGGGGACCGCATGGCGCGCCCCGGGGCCCGCGCCGCGTCAGCGCCCCGCCGGATAATCGCGCAGCGCCGCGCCGATGTACAGCTGGCGGGGCCGGTCGATCCCATGGGTGCTGTCGTTGTGCAGTTCGAGCCACTGGCTTACCCAGCCGGCCGTCCGCGCCACGGCAAATACGGCCGTGAACATCTTCGTGGGAATACCGAGCGCACGCAGCAGGATGCCCGAATAAAAATCCACGTTCGGATAGAGCTTGCGCTCGATGAAATACTCGTCTCTCAGGGCAATCTGCTCGAGCTCCATCGCCACGGCCATCAGGGGATCGTTTTCGAGGCCCAGATGGGCAAGGATCTTGCGCGCCGTCGCCTGGATGACCTTCGCGCGCGGATCGATGTTCTTGTACAGGCGGTGCCCAAAGCCCATCAGGCGGAACGGGTCTCTCTTGTCCTTGGCACGCGCGATCACCTGCGGAATGTTCTCGGGCGTGCCGATTTCCATCAGCATCTTCACGACTTCCTCGTTGGCGCCCCCGTGGGCCGGGCCCCAGAGGCTCGCGATGCCGGCGGCAATGCATGCAAAGGGATTGGCGCCCGATGACGCCGCCATGCGCACGGTCGATGTCGATGCATTCTGCTCGTGATCGGCGTGCAGGATCAGGATCAGGTCCATCGCCCGCGCCTGCACGGGATCGAGCACGAAGTCCTGATTGGGCATCCCAAACAGCATCTGCATGAAGTTCGCCGCATAATCGTATTCGTTGCGCGGATAGCGTTGCGGGCGGCCGATGCTATAGGTGTAGCTCGCAGCCGCGATCGTCGGCATCTTGGCGATCAGGCGGATGGCCGCATTCAGGCGCTGCGCCGGATCGCGGATATCCATGTCATCGTGATAGAAGGCCGACAGCGCGCCGACCACACCGACCATCACCGCCATGGGATGCGCGTCACGACGGAATCCCCGGTAGAAACTTATCACCTGTTCATGCAGCAGGTTGTGCTGCTGCACGTCGCCCCGGAAACGCTCCGCCTGCTCGGCCGTCGGCAGCTCGCCGAACATGAGCAGATAGGTCACCTCGAGAAAATTGCTGTGCTGGGCCAGCTGCTCGATCGGATATCCCCGATAGGCCAGGATGCCGTTGTCGCCGTCAACGAAGGTGATGGCGCTCTTGCAGGATGCCGTCGAGCGATAGCCGGGATCGTAGGCCAGCAGGCCGTACCGGGAGTACAGGCTCTGGATGTCGACCGCCTGCGGCCCGAGAGTGCCCTTCTGGATCGGAAATCCACCCTCTGCCACGCCGTCCACGATTTCTGCCTGTATGTAACTCACCATAGCACCCTCTTACTGATGGACAAATAACCATTGGACGACGCCGTCTTCGGCCTGAAAACCCTGCTCCGTGTCCGCGCCCGGATAGTTCTCCAAAACGACCACGATGTAGCGGTGGCGGCCGGACTGGAGATAGCCCGCGATCGTGTCCACGCCGTCCAGCGTCCCGGTCTTGGCATGCAGGTGACCCTTTACCGGACTATAGACAAACCGATAGCGCAGGGTCCCGTCAACACCCGCGATCGGTAACGAGGAGACGTACTCGGGCATATAGCGGCCGCGGTAGGCGTAGGCAAGGACCCGGCCGACGTCGGCCGCAGTGATGCGATCGGTCCGCGACAGCCCTACTCCATTGCGCAGCACAAGGCCCGGCAGCATGAGTCCGTGACCGCGCAGCCACGCCCGGATCACATGAAGGCCCTTCGCATTGGTGCCAGGCGGCCCCTCGCGTACCGCGCCGAGCGTCATGACCAGCAGCCCTCCCATGACGTTGTTGCTGTACTTGTCGATGCTGCGCAGCACATCGGCAAACGGCCGCGACCGCACACGATAGAGCAGCCTGGTCCGTGGGGGCCGGCCGCCCAGCAACACCTGGCCCGCGAACTGTCCACCCTGTTCGCGCCACAACTCGCGGAAGACTCCGGCGATATAGCGGTGGTTGTTGTCGGTCACCCGGTAAAGATGCTGGATCCCGCAGGCACGCGGATACTCGCCCGTAAAGATCGCCACATTGCGCGCATGTTCGCGCTGGATACGCAGATGCAGATTCGCGCGCCATGCGCCGCATGGGCCCGCGCTTGGGCGCACATGATCGACCACCGCGAGGGTCGTGGGATCCGGATCGGGAATGACCCGCACCGTTCGCCGCCCCGGCAGAAAGCGGAAGTCGACTGCCTGAAAGTTGACCAGCAACGCCTGTGGCCGCACGTTGTACGTCCTATCGACATCACCATCGAAAGAACCGCGTGGCGCCGACGGCGTGGTCAGGTAGCGCTCGTCCAGGATCACATTGCCATCGATCCGCCGGATACCCAGCCGGCGCAGGCCGTGCAACAGGTTCCAGAAGGACTTCGTGATGAGATAGGGGTCCCCTTCGCCCCGCAGATACAGATTGCCGTGCAACACGCCCGCCCGCACCGGTCCCCGCGCATAGGCCGCCGTCGTCCACTGGAAAGCGGGCCCAAGGGTATACAGACCGGCAAGCCCGGTCACGAGCTTCATCACCGAGGCCGGATCACGCGGCACCTCTGCATTGAATGCGAGCACCGGCTTGCGGTGACCGATCTCGCGCGCATAGATGCTGATACCCGAAAGCGGCACATGCGCGCGCTGCAACAGGATACGGATGGCCGGCGGCAGACTTTGAGCGGAAACAGGGGAACCCAAGACTGCCAGCAGAGGCAAGAGCAAGCGGACACGATGATGCATGCGCGACAGTATGGCGACTTGGCCGCGGCTTCGCAAATCGGGCCGCCCGCCGGGCTGCGGTATAATGGGATACGCCCAACAGGCGCGGGGAGACGCGGTCCATGCAGGAGCTCACATCGGCAGATTCGCTCGGCCGCTTTCTTGCGCGCCTTGCGGGTGCTGCCGAACGCCTGCTCGTTCTCGATTACGATGGAACGCTTGCGCCTTTCACGCCCACGCGCGACAAAGCCGCCTTCTATCCGGGCGTGGCACCGCTACTGCGGGAGATCATCGGCGCCGGCACCACCGTCGCCTTCATAACCGGCCGCGGCGCAGCCGAAATGGCGGCCCGCCTGCCGTGGACCGATATCGAGATCTTCGGTGCACACGGTCACGAACATCGGGATCGCGACGGCCGCATTCACCAGTTGCCGCTGCCGGCGGATGCCCTTTCTGCGCTCGCGCACATCGAGCGCAAGCTCATGGGCGCCGGACTTCTGGCATGTGCCGAACGCAAACACGGTACCATCGCCGTCCACTGGCGCGATGCATCCGCCGAGCTGCGCGCGCGCATCGAACGGGAACTGCACGGGATCCTCCCGTCCCTTCCCGCCACGCTCCTCGGCATTCCCTTCGATGGCGGCTTCGAATTCCGTACACGCGGTATCAACAAGGGCACGGCGCTCGTTGCGTTGCTCGAGCGCCATGCGGGCGCCACGGTCGCTTATCTGGGCGACGATCTCACTGACGAAGACGCATTTGCCGCGCTGCCGCCGGAAGGGCTCGGCGTACTCGTGCGCCCCCTCTTGCGCCCGACCCGCGCGCACCTCTGGTTGTGTCCGCCCGGGGATCTGCTGGCATTCCTCTCTTCATGGACACAGGCAGGCCCGCTGCCCGCACGCTAGCCCCCGTCTGTTGCCCGCACTGCCTTTCGGGATCTTTGCCACCGTCTGCGCCCAGAGCCTGCCTGCTGGCAGTTTCATCCCGCCCAAAACCGATTGCGCACACCCCATCGATGCGGCCGGCCTCACCGCAGACTTTCCTCATGCGCCAAGAACGGCTAGGATGGAGGCGTCAAGGACTACCGGCCCGCGCATACTCGGCGCACCTGGGACATTGCAGGCTGGCGGCCCGGGCCATCCGGGCACAGGGAATCATATCCCGTATCCGCCGGACACATCTCGCCATCAGCCGGCCTCCGTGTCCGCCCGAAAATCCGCGATCGCATGTCCGCCGCACATCCAGGCGGTCATGATCGACACCGAGGAGACCACATGACGCACGCCCATCCGTCTCATCGCCTCATCGTCGTTTCGAACCGGCTGCCCGTGATCCTGAAACACGAAGACGGCCGCTGGATTTTCCGGCCGGGATCCGGCGGCCTGGTAGGCGCACTGGCGCCCGTGTTGCGTAACCGGGGCGGCACCTGGATCGGCTGGCCCGGCGTGGTGGAAGGCGAGGCGCCTTTGCTCTCGCAGCTGCTGCGCCAGGCGACGCGCGATTCCGGCTACACGCTGAAACCCGTAACCTTCGGGGCGGCCGAGCGCGATGATTTCTATCACGGCTTTTCGAACGAGGTGATCTGGCCCCTCTTTCATGACCTCCAGTCCCACTGCAACTTCGAACCGCGGTACTGGGACGCCTACCAGAAGGTCAACCGCCGCTTTGCGCAGGTCATAACGGAGAATGCCCGCGCCGACGATTTCATATGGGTCCATGACTACCAACTGATGAATGTGGGACGCGAACTCCGGGCCCTTGGCATGAGCGCCCGCATGGGCTTCTTTCTGCATATCCCGTTTCCGCCTCTGGACATCTACATGAAACTGCCCTGGCGGTTTCCTTTGCTGCGCGCACTCCTCGAGTACGACCTGATCGGTTTCCAGACCCTGCGCGACCGGCGCAATTTCCTGCAATGCCTGCGCCTCATCGCCCCTGACCTCAGCATCAGCGGCAAGGGCCAGGTGATCACGGTGCGCGTCGGTTCGCGCGAGGTTCGGGTCGGCACGTTCCCGATCGGCATCGACTTCCACGAGTTCGCCCAGGAAGGCCAATCGGAGACCGTGGTGCGCACGGCCAACCACCTGCACGAAGACCTGCCCGGACGCCAGGTGCTGCTCGGGATCGACCGCCTCGACTACACCAAGGGCGTCTGTCATCGCTTCGAGGCCTTCCGCAACGCCCTGCAGCGCTTTCCCGAACTCCACCACCGGGTGACGCTGATCCAGGTCGTCGTGCCAAGCCGCGAAGACATCCCCAAATACCACATGCTGAAAATGGACCTCGAGCGGCTCGTAGGCGAGATCAACGGCCAGTTCACCCAATCGGGATGGGTGCCGATCCACTACATATTCCGCAGTCTCAACCGCACCGAGCTCCTTGCCTATTACCGTGCCTGCGAGATCGCCCTCATCACCCCCCTGAAAGACGGCATGAACCTCGTCTGCAAGGAATTCTGCGCGGCAAGTTCCGAGCGCGACAGCGCGCTCATCCTGAGCGAATTCGCAGGGGCCGCCGCGCAACTCCAGAAGGGCGCGCTGCTCGTCAATCCCTATAACGTCGAGGAAGTCGCCGAGGCCATCCACCGCGCGGTACAGATGCCCACGGATGAACGCCGCGCGCGCATGCACAAGATGCGCCGGTCGGTACGCGATTACGACATATTCTGGTGGGTGGACTCCTTCCTGCAGGCCGCCATCGCCCGGGATCTCAGCGATTTTCCGGCGCCCGAGGAATACGTTCCGCACACTGAAGCGATATCCCTTTAGGTTTTTGCGCACAGATGCGACAGGCCAGTACGCAAGGCGGACGCCAAGCTCCCGCCTCCCTTCCCGGTGCCCGGGCCATGGCGGCCCTGTTTTCTCGGCAGCGGGGCCGCGCACCGGAAGTACGCCCGCACCGGGACTGCTCCTGCGCATTGGCAACCACGGCGTCTTGGCGCACGGGGGCTTACGGGCGCGCGGTCTCTGGCATGGCCCGTGCCGGAGCCGAAACCCCCAACCACCCCGCTGTCAAGCGTGGCGGGCGCCCGGCAGACCTTGTAGACTGCGGCCGATGGAATACCTGCAGGGCCTGAACGAACCGCAACGCCAAGCCGTGGCCCTGATCGACCGCCCCCTGCTGGTCCTGGCGGGTGCTGGCAGCGGCAAGACGACCGTCATCGCCCGCAAGATCGCCCATCTCCTCACGGGCGGCGGATATGATGCAGAACACATTGCCGCCGTCACCTTCACCAATAAGGCGGCCCGCGAGATGCGCGAGCGGGTCGCCGCCCTGGTGCCGGCGCCGAAACGCCGTGGCCTCACGGTGCTGACCTTCCATGCCCTCGGTCTCAAGATCATGCGCGCCGAATGGGAGGCGCTTGGCTTGCGTCCCGGCTTCACGCTGCTTGACCCCCACGACACCGAGGCGGTAATCAAGGATTTGTGCCGGACGCACGCGGGTTCGGACAGGGATTACGAAACCGTCCATGCGCGGTTGCGCGCGTGGAAGGATGCGGCAGTCGAGCCCGCCACCGCCTGTCTGGAGGCGCCCGCGGAAGGCGCCATCTACCACGCCTACCAGGAACAGCTGCGCGCCTACAATGCGGTCGATCTGGATGATCTCATCCTGAAGCCCGCGCAACTCCTTGCCGAAGACGCGGGTGCCCGGGCGCGCTGGCGGGAACAGCTGCGCTACCTGCTGGTCGATGAGTATCAGGATACGAACGATGGCCAGTATCGCCTGGCACGCGCGCTCGCAGGCGAAGCCTTCACGGCCGTGGGCGACGATGATCAGTCCGTCTACTCCTGGCGCGGCGCGCGTCCCGAGAACCTGCGCCGCCTCGTCCAGGATTATCCCGATCTGGCCGTCATCAAGCTCGAGCAGAACTACCGGTCCACCGGCCGCATCCTGAAAGCCGCCAACGCCGTCATCGACAACAATCCGCACCTCTTTCCGAAACGGCTGTGGAGCGCCCTGGGCTTTGGCGATCCCATCCGCGTACTCGTCTCGCGTGATGAGGTCCACGAGGCCGAACGCGTCGTCATGCGCCTCTTGCACGACAAATTCACACGCAAGGGGGAATTCGCTGACTACACCATCCTCTACCGCAGCAATCATCAGGCGCGCCCCTTCGAGCAGGTCCTGCGCGAGCACCGCATCCCGTATGTGCTCACCGGCGGCACCTCGTTTTTCGACCGGGTCGAAGTGCGCGACGCCATCGCCTACCTGCGCTTGCTGCACAATCCCGCGGACAATGCCGCGTTTCTGCGCATTTGCAACGTGCCCAAACGGGAAATAGGCACGGCCACCATCGAGCGCCTGCGCCAATACGCCGAACGGCGCCAGCAGCCGCTGCTCGCCTGCTGCCATGAACTCGGTCTTGCCAGCACCCTGTCCTCCCAGCAGGCCGCCGCCCTCCGCGCCTTTGCCGTCCTCATGGATGGCATGCGCGACAAGGCCACCGGCCGGCCCGCCGGGGCGGTCCTGCGGGAGCTGCTCGCGGAAATCGCCTACGAAGAGCACATCGTGCAGATCCACGAAGATGGCCGCGCCGCCCGGCGCCGCATCGAGACGCTGCAGGAATTTCTGGGTTTCGTAGACCACATCAGCCGCGAGGAGGCGGGCCGCGACCTCGGCGAAGTCGTGTCCCACATGATCTTGGCCGGCATGGGAGACGGTGAAAACACGGACGATACCGGTGTCCGCCTGATGACCCTGCATGCCGCCAAGGGCCTCGAGTTCCCGCATGTCTTCCTGGCCGGCGTGGAGGAGGACATCCTCCCGCATCACGCTTCACTCGGCGGCGACGGCCTCGAAGAAGAGCGCCGCCTCGCCTATGTCGGCATGACGCGTGCGCGTCTTACGCTGACACTCAGTTACGCCAGCCGGCGGCGGCGCCAGGGCGAGATCCTCGAAACGAGTCCCAGCCGCTTTCTGGGCGAAATACCGCCGGAAGACCTGGTATGGGACGGACGCGAGGAGCCGAGCGCCGAAGAGCGCCAGCAGCGCGGGGCCACGCACATTGCCGGCCTGCGCGGGCTCTTGCAGGACTGACCGGGCCGCGGTATTTGCGACAGCTCAGGGATTGTCCGCGTCGATTGGTGGCACCGGACCGCCCATCGGCACACGCGGAACCGTGCCAGGAGCCCCGTAGGCCTCCGGCCGCCGGTGTGCAAGCGCGAACAAATCCGCCAACTGCTCGAGCGCCGCGGCACGGCCGGCGGCAATCGCTTCGCGCGCCCGGTAGAATTCGAGCGGCCCCAGCGCATCGACATCCGGCATCAGATAGAGATCCGGCGGGATGCTTTGCAGGCGCAACCGCACCATCTGCGCCTGCGCGATGTTTACCGCCTGCGTGAGCACGTGGCGGGGACGCCAGTCATTCACGTGCTCGTCCTGCACGGACGGTGTCGCGAGCTGCTCTTCCAGCCACTGCCGGACGGGGCCCGCATGATGGGTCCAGGGCTGATCGAGGAAACGCCGGAGCTGTGTCCGCCACGAAGGTGGTGGCACGGGTGTCATCTCGCTTGCCGAAAGACCGCGCGCACCCTGATGGACGGCGACCGCCACCACGGGACCGCCATACAGTGCGCGGGCGACGTCAAAGGGGACCGGGTTGACGATACCGCCATCGACGAGCAGCCGCTCGCCGTGCAGGAACGGGCTCAGCAGCCCCGGCAGCGAGATACTGGCCCGCACGGCGTCCACGACCCTGCCGCGGCGCAGCAACACCTCTTCGCCGCTATGGAGATCCGTCGCCACCGCCGTATAGGGGAGCGTCAGATCCTCGATGCGCGCCGCGCCCAGATGCGTCTGGAGGAATTCCATGATCTTGCGGCCGGAGGACAAGCCGCCGGATCCCAGGTCCGGCAGGAACAGCTGCAGGGTCTGCTTCCAGTCGACCCCCATCGCGATCCGCGCAATCTGCGCGGGATCCCCGAGGCGCGCATACAGCGCGCCCACCTGCGCCCCGATACTTGAGCCCGCTATTGCCCTGACTGGGATATCCTGCTCTGCCAGCACCTGCAGGACGCCTATGTGAGCAAGTCCGCGCGCCCCGCCCGCACCGAGCGCCAACACGATCCCGGATGGCTGCATGCGAGATCCTCCGGGCTTTAGTGTACCGGATTGGCCACCGCATGCACAAAACCCCCCATCTGATGCTACAATAGGGTCCAGTTTAGGAGCCTTGTCCATCCGCCCCAGGAACTAGGAAGCCATGGAATCTCGCGAACGGGTACTTTCGGATCATCTGGCAAAGGTCGCGGCTGCGTCACCTGAGACGTTTCCATTCTTTTATCGCGGACTCATCAGTTTACGGTTTCCCATTCCGGTCTCCGAGATTCTCGAGTTCCGTTATCTCAGCCACAATCTTATCGACCGGGCCGCCGAATTCGATTGCACGTACACCTTCGATGATTTTGCGCTGGCGCGCCGGCAGGATCTGGCCCACTGCGGCATCACGAAGGACACGCATAGCGACCGGCTGTTACAGCTTTTGCGCATCATCCGCCATTTCCACGATGTGCATGTCCGCGCAAGCGAAGAGCGTGAACGGCAGTTGCGCGCGGCACTCGAAGAAAACGTCTTCGCGCACCACCATTCACGCCGCCAGGGGCGCTCCATGGGCGCGGCGGCCGCAGCGAGCCTGGCCGGCGCCCTCCTCATGAGTCCACCGGCGACCCTCATGGAGGCCGTGACCCTGGTATTCGGGTATCTGTGCGCCGACCATTACTACTCCCTGTCCCTGCTGAAACGGGAAGAAAAATCGCTCCGCGACGACTTGACCGAGATCCTCCGGCGCCGCGTCCGGCACATCAACTGGCGGGCGGTTGTGCGCCAGACGGCTGCGATCCTCGGTTATACCCAGCCCTCCCGCGGCGAGGCTTTCCTGATCGAGCAGCAGGATACCGAATCCCGCAGCCTCACAAGCGATTTCGCCTGACGGCGGCTCAGCCGCGCGGATGATGCTTCTGGTGGAAACGCTTGAGCCGCTCCCGCGCCACATGCGTATAGATCTGCGTGGTAGAAAGGTCTGCATGCCCGAGCAGCATCTGCACGGCGCGCAGGTCGGCCCCGTGGTCGATGAGATGGGTGGCAAAGGCGTGGCGCAGGGTATGCGGTGACAACGGCACGCCGATCCCCGCCTTCATCGCGTATCGCTTGATGTTGTACCAGAATGCCTGCCGGGTCATCGGCGCCGCGCGCCGGGTGAGAAAGAGCCCGTTGGTCCCGGTCGCGCCCGTCAGCGCAGGCCGCGCCTCCCGCATGTAGCGGTCGAGCCAGACGAGCGCCTCTTCGCCGAGCGGCACCAGCCGTTCCTTGCCCCCCTTGCCCATCACCCGCACGACGCCGGCCAAACGGTCGACCTCATGCGTCTTTAGGTGCACGAGCTCGGAGACGCGCAAGCCCGTTGCGTACAGGACCTCCAGCATGGCGCGATCCCGCAAACCTTCCGCGTCATGGGCATCCGGCGCCTCCAGAAGGCGCCCGACATCTTCTTCACTCAATGAACGGGGGAGATTGAGACCGGTACGTGGGCCCTCGATGCCGTCGGTGGGATCGCACGCGATCTCCTGGCGGCGCATCAGGTAAGAATAGAAGCGGCGCAGGCTCGACAGCCTGCGCGCAGTCGTGCGCGGCCGCCGCCCCGCAGCCACCTCGGCTGCCAGATAAGCCGTGATATCGTCACGGCCCACTTCCGTGAGACTGCGGCCTCGCCTCGCGGCATGGGCGGCAAAGGCGCGCATGTCCGCTCCGTAGGCCGCCACACTCGCCGCCCGCAGGCCTTCATCCGCCCATACCACATCCAGGAACCGGTCGATCAGGTCCCCGTCGGCGGCCATACCCTTGTCCTAGACGCGCTCGCGGATGCGTGCCGCCTTGCCCGTCAGCTGCCGCAGGAAATAGAGCTTCGCGCGCCGCACGACGCCGCGGCGCTTGACTTCGATCCGCGCGACGATCGGGCTGTGCAGCGGAAACACGCGCTCGACGCCTTCACCGTAGGAAACCTTGCGGACCGTAAAGGAGGACTGCGCACCCCGATTGCGCCGCGCAATGACCAGACCCTCGAACGCCTGCAACCGCTCGCGTTCCCCTTCGACCACCTTCACATGAACGGCAACGGTGTCGCCGGGACCAAAATCCGGGATGTCCGATTTGATGAATTCCTTTTCCAGCTGTTCGATAACGTGACTCATGACCTCAATCCTCTATACTCTCGTTTAAACTCTTCCAGAAGCGTTTCTTCTTCAACCGTCAGTTTCCGGCCGGCCAGCAAATCCGGCCGCCTGAGCCACGTCCTGCCCAGCGATTGCATGAGGCGCCACCGCCGGATGCGACCATGATCGCCCGACAAAAGCACCTCGGGGACCTTTCGTCCCTCAAAAACCGGCGGGCGCGTGTAGTGCCCGCAGTCCAGCAAACCTTCCACGAACGAATCTTCCCGCGCCGAGTCCTCATGTCCCAGCGCCCCCGGCAACTGCCGGACCACGGCGTCGATCACCACGGCCGCCGCCGCTTCACCACCGGACAGGACATAGCTGCCTATCGACCATTCCTCGTCGATCTCGCTCTCGACAACCCGTTCGTCGATACCCTCGTAGCGTCCCGCAACCAGGATCAGGCCGCTGCGCCTGGACAGTTCCATCACCGCGCCATGATCAAGCAGCGCACCCTGTGGCGACAGATAGGCAACCCGCGCAGCCGGCTGCCGCGCCCGGGCCGCCCGTATGGCCGCCACCAAAGGACCGGCCATGAGCACCATGCCGGGGCCGCCCCCGTAAGGGCGATCATCGACCGTCCGGCGCGCATCCTGCGCGTAATCCCGCAGGTTCCAGAAACCAAACTCCACAAGACCCGCCGCAGCCGCCCGGCCGATCATGCTGGTCTCGCAAAACACCTGCACCGCCTGCGGAAACAAAGCCACCACATCGATGCGCATGTCAGAACTCGGGATCCCAGTCGACGATCATCCGCCGGCCGGCCAGATCCACGTGCCGCACCACCTGCGGCACATATGGCAGGAGCCGCTCGCGCGCGCCCTGCACGACCAGCACATCGTTCGCGCCCGTTTCGAGAAGGCGCGCCACGGTACCCAGTGCCTGGCCCTCCTGCGTCTCCACCGCAAGCCCCACAAGCTGGCCCCAGTAATACTCGCCCGGCGCCAGCGCAGGCAGTACGCTCACCGGCACTTCCACGGTGGCACCATGCCACCTCTCGGCATCATCCCGCGTTGCGCACTCCGCAACCTGCACCACGAAACCCCGCCCGTGCGGCCGCACTTCGAGAATCGTGGGCTGCAGTGTTCCCGGATCTCCGCGGAACCGCCACGGCCTGTACCCGGCCAATGCCCCGGGCTCGGCCGTATAGGACACGAGCCGCAACCACCCTCTTACACCATAGGCACCGCCGACGCGGCCGACCTCCATCCAATCCGCAGGTCCGGCCCCGGCCATGCTCTCAGGCGGTGGTCTTCAGCAGACCCGCAACGCGCTCGGAAGCCTGTGCACCGCGGTCCAGCCAATACTGCACGCGCTCGCGATCGACACGCAGACGCTCTTCGGAGCCCGATGCGATCGGATTAAAAAAGCCCACGCGCTCAATGAAGGCGCCGCCCGCAGCGCGTCGCTTGTCCGCGACAACGATGGTGTAGAAGGGCCGCTTGTTGGCCCCGCGGCGTGTCAGACGAATCGTTACCATTAAACCCCCAGAAAAGGCGCCGGCTGGGCGCGGAAAATGGGCGATTCTACCCCGGATCGGTCAAAAATAGAAATCCTATTGATGGGCGTTGCCGCGGTGCTCGGCAATTTCGTGGCGGCGCTTCTGCCAGAACGCCTCCCGGACGAAATCGTACTCGTCTCCCCCGGCGGCCATCTGCAAAAGCGCCCCCTGATGGAGGTATTGGGCGCGGGTATTGATGGTTTGCGCCACATAGACGTCCCACTGTGCCGCGGAGCTCGTCAGGTAGGTGCCGGGGTTGGTATACAGGTCCCCGATGAGGCCGAAGCTGTCGCGGACGTCCGATGGGCCAAAAAGCGGCAGTACGACATAGGGCCCGCTCGGCACGCCCCATACCCCCAGAGTCTCCCCGAAACCCGCCTGCCGGGCCCGGAGACCGAGCGGCGTGGCCACATCCACGAAGCCCAGCATACCCAGTGTCGAGTTGACGAGAAACCGGGCCGTCTCGAGGAACGCAGGCACCGGCCGCCCCTGGAGACCCTCGTTGACGATGACACCCACATCCTTGATGTTGTTGAAAAAATCGCTCAGGCCACGGCGCAGGGGCAAGGGCGTCATGTCCGTGTAGGCGGTTGCCGTCGGCTTCAGGATAGTCTCGTCCAGGCGCTGATTGAACACGAAAATCTTCTTGTTGAGCGGCTTTAGCGGATCATCGGACCCATGCGCAGGCCGCGCGCCGACCGAGGCGCATCCACTCACCAAAGACGCCACACAGGCGCCGACCGCCAGACTCCGAAACCGCATCAGCCACCCTCGCCCTGTACGTTCTTCATTTTTCTCCTTATCCGGCGCGATGGGACCTGCCGGGCCACGGGCGGACAGACCTCCCGCAGACAGCAGGCGTCGCAGCGCGGCTTGGTCCGGCAGACATCCTTGCCATGCGTCACGATCAGCGCATGGTACTCCTGGAAGAGACCGGCTGCCGCCGGCAGGCTCCCCTCGAAAAGGGCCCGGATCTCTTCATAGGATTCCGCACCCTTCAGCACACCCAGACGACCAAAGATGCGCCGCGTATAGGCATCGACGACAAACACCGGACGCCCGAACGCATACAGCAATATGTCGTCTGCCGTCTCCGGCCCCACACCATGAACCGCAAGCAACGCACCGCGCAGCTCAGGTGTCGGCCGCGTGGCCAGCGCCGCGATTCCACCCTGCGCCAAAAGCCACCCGCAAAAGGCGTGCAGGCGCCGCGCCTTGACATTGAAGTAGCCCGCCGGCCGGATGGCTTGCGCAAGCGCCGCAAGCGGCAGACTGGCGATGGCCTGCGCATCGAACGCCACCGTCTCGCGCAGCCGCAGCAGGGCCTTTTCCACATTAACCCAGGCGGTATTCTGGGTCAAAATGGCCCCGATCATGACCTCGAAATCCGATTCGGCCGGCCACCACGACTGCCCCCCGTACGCGGCGAGCAGGCGCTCAAAGGCCGCCATCAGGGATGGGCGTGTGGTCACGTCTTGCGCGCCGGCACCGGCAGGCCTGCCTCCCGGTATAACTGATCGACGAGCGGCGGCGGCACCGGGCGGCTGTACCCGGGCCGGAGGGTACGCGGCAATTCCACCGGGCCATAGGCGATCCGGATCAAGCGGCTCACGGTAAGTCCCGCGGCGGCGAACAGGCGGCGAACCTCCCGCTTGCGCCCTTCTCCGATCGACACGTGATACCAGTGGTTGGCGCCTTCGCCGCCGGCATCCTGAATGTCGAGAAACCGTGCCGGGCCATCCTCGAGCATGAGGCCCTTGACGAGACCTGCCATCGCCTCGGCGCTTGCCCGTCCGAGCACGCGCGCCGCATAGCGCCGCACGATACCCTGCGCCGGATGCATGAGCCGCGCCGCCAGTTCACCATCGGTCGTAAAGAGCATGAGACCCGACGAATTGATGTCCAGGCGGCCGACGGCAACCCAGCGGCCCTGCCGGATGGGAGGCAGATGGTCGAACACGAGCGGCCGGCCCTTCGGGTCGCTGCGGGTGCACATTTCGCCCGTCATCTTGTGATACATGAGGACCCGGCCCGCCGCCTGCCGCTTCTCACCGAGCCGCCAGCCGTCGACCGCGATCTCCTCGTCCCCCTCGATGCGGTCGCCAAGCTGAGCCACCCGGCTGCCGATGCGCACGCGCCCCGCCTCGATCAGACGCTCCATCTCGCGTCGCGAACCAAGGCCTCGTTGGGCCAGTACCTTCTGGAGTTTCTCACTCATCGGCAACAGGCGGCTGCGGCCCGGCGGCCTCTTCCGTAACTGCCGCCTGCTCCGCGTCGCCATCGGCTGCCACCGCCCCGGCGTCTTCGGGCGTGTCGTCCGCCGTCTCCCCGGGTATCCTCTCGGCGCGCAGGTCCGCAAGCGGCGGCAGATCGGCAAGCGACGTCAGGCTGAAATACTCCAGAAAGACCCGGGTCGTCCCAAAGAGCGCCGGACGGCCCGGCACTTCCTTGGTACCCACCTGGCGGATCCACTCCCGCTGCATGAGTGTCTTCAGGATTTCGCTGCTGACCGCCACTCCGCGTATCGCCTCGATCTCCCCGCGTGTCACCGGCTGGCGGTAGGCAATGATCGCGAGCGTCTCCAGCGTGGCCCGCGAGTACTTTGGGGGGCGCTCCGCAGACAGCCGCCGAAGCCAGGGCGCGAAGGCGATCCGGGTCTGCAGGCGATAGGCCTTGTCGATGCACTGGAGCTCGACTGGACCCGTGGCGAGCGCCGCTTCCAGTTCGCCAAGCGCCGCCCGCAAGACCTCGCGATCCGGACGCACGTCTTCATCGAACAGCGCCCCCAGGCGGTCGAGCGTAAGGGGCTCACCCGCAGCCAGCAAGGCTGCGTACACAATGTCTTTCAGCTGCATTTCACTCATGCACAAGACCGCACATGGATAGGGGCGAACGGCTCATTCTGCACAAGACTTATGAGCGATTCGCGAACGAGCTCGAGCACGGCGAGGAAGGTGACGACGACACCGAGACGCCCCTCGCCGGCATCGAAAAGATGCGCAAATTCCGTAAAACCATCGGGCCGCAGGGTCTCCAGGATCCGCGTCATCCGTTCGCGCACCGACAGGGGTTCACGCAGAATGCGGTGATGCGCAAACGCATCCGCGCGCATCAATACGCCCCGCAGCGCATCGAGCAGCTGCTCCAGCGAGACCTCCGGCACGGGCCGTTCCTGGTCGAGACCTTCAGTCCCGATGCCGGCTGCCCAGAAATCACGCCCAAGCTGCGGGCGCGCGTCGATGCGCTCAACCGCGGCGCGATACTGCTCGTACTCCAGAAGACGGCGCACGAGCTCGGCGCGGGGGTCCTCCTCCTCGGCGCCTTCCGTCTGCGGCCGTGGCAGGAGCATCCGCGACTTGATCTCGGCCAGCGCTGCGGCCATCACAAGATATTCCGCGGCAAGCTCGAGCTTGATGGCCTTCATCACTTCGACATAGGCCATATACTGCCGCGTCACCTCGGCAATGGGAATGTCGAGGATATCGATATTGTCGCGGCGGATGAGATAAAGGAGCAGGTCGAGCGGTCCCGCGAAACTTTCGAGGATGACCTCGAGGGCGTCCGGCGGGATGTAGAGATCCGGTGGTAACTCGGCAAGCGGCTCACCATGAACAAGGACCGCGCTCATCCGCCTAGTCCCACACCAGATTCATGGCGCGGCGCACATCGATGAGGGTCTCCTCGGCGGCCTCGCGCGCCCGCCGCGCACCTTCCGCAAGGATGGTGCGCACACGCAACGGATCCTGTTCGAGCTCTTCGGCGCGCGCGCGCATGGGTGCGAGTTCTGCGTTGATGGCGTCGATCACGGGTTGCTTGCACTCGAGACAGCCGATGCCTGCGCTACGGCAACCCCTCTCCACCCAGGCGCGTGTGTCCACGGAAGAATAAGCGCCGTGGAGTGCCCACACAGGACAGCGTTCCGGCTCACCCGGATCGGTGCGCCGGACCCGATTGGTATCAGTCGGCATGGTGCGGATCTTCTTTGTGACATCTTCGGGCGTCTCCCGCAGGCTGATGGTATTCGCATAGGATTTCGCCATCTTGCGCCCGTCGAGGCCCGGCATCCGGGACTGGCTCGTCAAAAGCGCCTGCGGCTCCGGCAGAATCAGCCGCCCGCTCCCTTCAAGGTAGCCCAACAAACGTTCCTTGTCGCCCAGGGTGACGTTCGGCTGTCTCTCCACGAGGGCACGCGCGGTGCCGAGCGCCTCACTGTCCCCGCGCTCGCGATACGCAAGGCGCAACTCCTCGTAGGCCTTTGCCGCCTTGCGCCCCATCTTGCGCAGCGCTTCCTGCGCCCGTTCGGCGAAATCGGTCTCGCGGCCGTACAGGTGATTGAACCGGCGCGCAACCTCCCGCGAAAATTCGACATGCGGAACCTGGTCTTCCCCGACGGGCACGAACGCCGCCCGATAGGCAAGGATGTCTGCGGTCTGCAAGAGCGGGTAGCCGAGGAATCCGTAGGTATCGAGATCGCGCTCCCGCAAGTTCTCCTGCTGGTCTTTGTACGTGGGCACGCGCTCCAGCCACGACAAGGGCGTAATCATGGAAAGCAGCACGTGCAGTTCGGCGTGCTGCGGTACATCCGACTGCACGAAAAGTGTCGCGCTGTGCGGATCGATGCCCGCCGCCAGCCAGTCGACGACCATCTCGCGCACGCTCTGCGCGACCACCGATGGCCCCTCATAGTGCGTCGTCAGGGCATGCCAGTCGGCCACGAAGAACAGACACTCATATTCGTGCTGGAGACGCACCCAATTCTTCAGGACGCCGTGATAATGACCCAGGTGCAGGCGCCCGGTAGGCCGCATGCCCGACACCACCCGGGTACCCGGAACCAATGCCGACGCCATCAGCTCATCCTGCTTAAGGAAAAGATCAGATTCTGCAGGGCCACCACCGGCGGCTCGAGAATGCGCCCCAGGATACCGGTCGCCACCAGGGCAAGGAGGATCCATAAGCCATAAGGTTCGATCCGGTTATAGCGCCAGGACCACGGTCCAGGCAGCAGCCCGCTCACGACGCGGCTGCCGTCAAGCGGCGGGACGGGCAGAAGATTCAGTACCATCAGCACGAGGTTGATGGTGACGCCTGCCACACCCATCTCGAACAGCGGGCGCGCCGCCCACGCGGATGGCGGCCAGATCGCCGGGACTATCATCGCCAGCCGGCCGATGGCCGCCCAGAGGAGCGCCATGACAAGATTGGCTCCGGGCCCGGCGATCGCCACCAGCGCCATGTCCCGGCGCGGATGGCGCAGGTTCGACCAGGTAATCGGCACGGGCTTGGCCCAGCCGAACACGATGCCGGTGCCCATCAAAAGCAGCAGGCCCGGGATCAGTATGGTTCCGATCGGGTCGATGTGGCGGATGGGATTCAGGGTCAGGCGGCCCAGCCGCTCCGCCGTCGGATCACCGAGTCTTTTTGCCATCCATCCATGCGCGACTTCATGTACCGTGATGGCAAACAAAATAGGCAGCGCCCAGACGCTGAATGCTTGCAAGGGAGTAAGACCGTTCATGGGCGCCAGTATATCAGCCCGCCGACAATGGCGCGAACGGCTCGACGCTCCCTGCCCCGGTGCGGCGCACGACGAATCCGCCTTCTTCCCACTCGACTACGGTGGTAGGCGCGCCGGCACAGACTCCCCCGTCGATCACGGCGTCGATCGTGTGCTCAAGGCGGTCGCGAATCACCTCCGGGTCGCCCAGGCCATCCTCTCCGTCCGGCAGCGACAAGGTCACGCTCATGAGAGGGGCGTGCAGTTCCTGAAGCAACGCACGGGCCACCACATTGGAAGGGACCCGCAATCCGATGGTGCGCCGCTTGGGGTCGGCGAGGCGGCGCGGCACTTCGCGGGTCGCCGGCAGCACGAAGGTATAGGGACCTGGCGTATGGGCCTTCAGGAAGCGGAAGATCGTGTTGTCGACGCGCGCATAGGTGGCGAGTTCCGACAGATCCAGGCAAACGAGCGTGAAAGGGTGGCTTTGGTCGAGCGTCCGGATGCGGCGGATGCGCTCCATGCCTTCCTTGTTGCTGATCCCGCACGCCAGCGCGTAACTCGAGTCGGTTGGATAGGCCACCACGCCACCACCCGCGATGATGCCTGCTGCCTGACGTATCAGGCGCGGCTGGGGATTCTTCGGGTGAACATGGAAATATTGCGCCATAATCAGATCCCATCCGCGCGCTGCATCCGGGGACGATCATGCCACACAGCCACGCATCCTGCCGGCAAATCGGCAAGCCCGCCCGGTGTCTTGCGCCACGGCAGGGCATCATGAAAATCCGAACCGGCCGAGGCCCGCAAGCCGAACTGCGCGGCCAGGCGTGCCAGGCGTCCGATCTCGCCGGCATCGAGGCCTGCGCTCACCACCTCGAGGGCGTCTCCCCCGGCGGCCACGAAGGTGGACAGCAGTTGCCGCAGGCGGCCGCCGCTCAATGTATAGCGGGTCGGATGCGCCAGCACGGCACAGCCGCCGGCGGCATGGAGCCACCCGACCACTTCGCCGATGGGCGGCCATTCAACGCCGACATAGGCAGCGCGGCCGCGTTCCAGAAACAGCTTGAACGCCTGCGTCCTGGAGCGCGCATGACCGGTATCCGTGAGCCACTGCGCAAAGTGTCCGCGCCCGATCACCGGATGCCGTTCGAGAAGCCCCTCGGCACCGCACACACCAAGTGCCGTCAGCCGTTCGGCGATGGCCCTGCCGCGATCCGCCCGGATGCCATGCAGCGTGCCGAGCCCGCCTTTCAGAACGGCGTCATCCAGACATACATCGAGCCCGACGACGTGGATCGTATGCCCTTCCCACATGGCCGAGACCTCGACACCCGCAACGACCGTCATGTCGTGCCCGCCCGCTGCCGCGCGCGCCGCCTCGACACCGACGATGGTATCGTGGTCGGTGACGGCCAGCACGCGCACACCCGCCGCCGCGGCGGCGGCAACCAGTGCCTCGGGCGTCAGCCGGCCATCCGAGCAGACTGTGTGAGTGTGCAAATCGTAGTACACTTGCCGCTACCTTTCCTCTGGACCAAAGGCCCCATGACCCCCATTCCGCCGCTCCCCGAGGTACCGGTCCAGATGACCCGCATCCGGCGGTCCCTGCTGGCCGTGGCGCCCCCTGCGGGGACCTTGCGGCCGGACGACGATCTCGAAGCCCTGCTCGGCGTCACCCAGGAATTCATCGACATGCTGATAAGGCTCGACAAGGAGCAGGGCGCCACCACCGCCCTGGCCGACGAGGCGACCCGGCTGGGGAACACCGGCCTTGGTATTTTCACGGAACTCGCGTCCCGCAGCGGCCGGCTTGGCCTTACCGGCATCAAAAGCGAAATCGAACGGGTGACGGTGGCCGTCGCCGACTGGGTCATGCGGCATCACGGCCGTATAAGCGCCCTTGACCCCATTGTAAATGGGCTCGCCCTCATAGCCAACGAGGTCCAGGACCCGGCCGGACTGGCCGAGGTCGCGGACTTCATGAACAGGCTCGCAGACGGCGCCGATGACACGCTACGCGCCGATCTCGACCGGAGCAACCGCGGCCGCCCGTGGCGGATCCTGAACCTGAATTGCGCCATCGTCGCCACCCGCTCACACGACATCGCCCGCATGACCCGGGTGTTCGATGAACTGATCCAGCGCCTCCCGGAAGATGCGGCGGCCTTTTTCCAGGAGGGGATGCGCCAGATGGAGGTCATCGACTACCCGCCGCAGGTACGCACCGTCATGCAGCATTACTTCCACGCCTTCTCCCAACGCGCCCGCCACTAGAAGGGACCCGCGGGTGCGCACACCCGCCGCCTCCGGGCGTATCGCGATCGGGCCGCGCACCCGGCATGCACCCAATCCGGGGCATGCGCGCCAAAAATCTCCGCAAAATCTTGCCGGCGCCCTTTCTTATCGCCGAAATGGCGCTTACGATACGCGTTACGGACACACACGTCTGGCGGAGGCGGTGGATGCTGTACATGATCATGGGCCTTGTGGAGCCTGGAAGCCATGAGCGCCGGGCAAAGGCCCGACCCGATCATCTCAAGCGCCTGACTGCCCTGCAAAACGAGGGGCGGCTCGTCATAGCGGGCCCCCTGCCCGCCGTCGACAGCCCCGACCCCGGCCCGGCCGGCTACACCGGGGGACTCATCGTCGCCGAATTCCCGTCGCTGTCGGCCGCCACTGCATGGGCGCAGGAAGATCCCTACATCCAGGCAGACGTTTACCGGGATATCGTCGTCAAGCCTTTCGTGCAGGCCTTGCCATGAGTTTGACCGAAGATATCCGCGACCGGCTCCTGGCACGCTTCGCACCCGCCGAGGTCGAGGTGACCGACGACTCGCGCCAGCATGCCGGACACGCCGGTGCGACGGGCGGCGGCCATTACACGGTGATGATCGTGTCCGACCATTTTCGTGGCCGCTCCTTGCTCGAGCGCCACCGGCTCGTCTACGAGGCGCTCGAACCCCTGCGAAAGGGCATACATACCCTGTCGATCCGGGCCCTCGTGCCGGGCGACATCTGAATAACGCCATAGAGGCATCCGCCATGCGCCGCCATGAACCCTCCCTTTTGCGTCTAGCCTGCGCGCTTGTCGTTGCCGGCAGCCTGTTTGGTTGCCAGAATCGCGCGCGCGTCGATCAGAGTACCGTGCTCGCAACCGTCAACGGCGAACGCATCACGCAACGGGATTACGTGAACTACGTGCACGCCCGCGACCGCCAGGAACCGGCACTCCCGGACAATGCGCAAAGCAGGAAAATCATCCTGAACGAGCTCATCAACCGCGTCCTGCTCGCCCAGGACGCCCGGCAGCGCAACCTCGAACGCCAGCCCGAGGTGTCGGTGGCCCTGAAAGAGGATCGCGACAACATCCTCGCGCGGGCGATGCTCAAGCACTTCCTTGCCACCCATCCGATCTCGATAGCGCGGCTGCACACCCTCTACCAGCAGGAAGTCCTGAAAGGGCCCCATGTCGAATTCAAGGCCCGCCACATCCTGGTGGCCACCGAGGCACAGGCACAGGCCATTCTCGCCGACTTGCGTCGTGGCGCGCATTTTTCGGCACTGGCCCGCACCTATTCGCTCGACGTCGCATCGGGCCGCCGCGGCGGCCAGCTCGGCTGGTTTAGCGCCGGCGACATCCTGCCCTCCTTCTATCACTCCGTGGCAGGCCTGCGGGTCGGCGAGATATCGCCGGCGCCCGTAAAGACCCGGTTCGGATGGCACATCATCCAGCTGGAGGCCGAGCGCCCCTATACACCACCGCCGTTTCCGGATGTCGAGCGCCAACTCTATCGCGCCATCGAACAACGCCGCGTGGATACCATGATGGCCGCCCTGCGCGCGCACGCGCATATCCACATCATGCCAGCCGCCGATGCGCCCCGCGCGCCATCGGCACCGGTACGGGTACCTTCCTGACCGGCGGCCGGGCGCGCCGCGCCTTTTACACGCTGAGCACGCGGCCGCGGCGCATGGGCTGCCCGTCCGGGATGGGCGGGGGCTTGCGGCCAAGGCCGCCCGTGCCCGGCGCGGCAGGGACCGCCACCGGCGCGCGCGCCATGCGGCGAAGCGCAGTGGGCGTGGGGCCGCCACCGGACCGCAGGCCGGGGACGACCCAGAGGACGATCACGGCAATCACGCCCGCGCCCGCCAGCACGACTGTCACGATGACCCGCTTCACTTCCCGCCTCCGGCCCGTCCGGGCAGACAGCGCAGGAAAGACCGCCCGCCGCCCACTTCACGAGGGCGCGCTCAGCCATTCCTGCAATTGCGCTTCCGTAACCACAGGGATCCCGAGTGTGCGCGCACGCTCGATCTTGCTCCCGGGATCGTCCCCCGCCACGACATAATCCGTGTGCGCAGACACACTTTCCGTCACCTTGGCACCGCGCGCCCGCAAGGCCGCCTGCGCTTGCGCGCGCGTCAGCCCCCGCAAGCTGCCCGTAAGGACGATGACCTTGCCGGCCACCGGGCTCGGGACGATGGCGGCCATCGGCGCGATTTCCAGACCCGCCGCCTTCAGCGCGGCAATGACTTTGTGATTATGGGACTCCGTAAAGAAGGTCCTGATCGCATGCGCCGCCACCGGACCGATGTCGGGAACCGTCATGAGGGTCTCTTCGTCGGCTGCCATCAGCGCATCGAGCGTCTGGAAATGGCGAGCCAGCACCTGGGCGGTGGCCTCGCCCACTTCCGGAATGCCGAGCCCGTAGAGCAGCTTTGGCAATGTCGTGCGGCGGCTGCGGCTGATCGCCTCGACCAGTTTCTGTGCCGACCGCAGACCCATGCGCTCGAGCTTCTGCAGCTGCTCGACCGAGAGGTGATAGAGATCGGCGACGGTCCGCACAAGACCGGTATCGACGAGCTGGTCCACCAGTTTTTCGCCCACCCCTTCGATATCGAGTGCCCGCCGGCTCGCGAAATGACGCACCGTCTGCTTGCGTTGCGCCGGGCAAAAAAGGCCGCCGGCGCACCGCGTTATCATCCCGCCCTCCGCACGCACCACAGGCGAACCGCATACCGGGCAATGATCCGGAAACACGAACGGCACGGCCCACGACGGGCGCTCGTTCAGGCGCACATCCGTGATCTCCGGAATCACATCCCCGGCCCGGCGGACATGCACCATGTCGCCGACGCGGATATCGCGGCGCGCAAGCTCGAAGGCGTTGTGCAAGGTCGCATGACTCACCACGACGCCGCCCACCGCCACGGGCTTCAGGACCGCAACGGGCGTGAGTGCACCGGTGCGGCCCACCTGCACCTCGATGGCTTCGACGCGCGTGGGCATTTCCTCGGGCGGAAACTTGTGCGCCACCGCCCAGCGGGGCGACCGGGACACGGCGCCGAGCCGCGCCTGATCCCGCAGGCTGTTGACCTTGTAGACCACGCCATCGATATCGTAGCCAAGCCCATCGCGGCGCCGCTCCAGATCGGCGTAATAGGCGAGACACCCCTCCACACCCTGGACGACGCGCCGCTCCGGATTCACCGGCAGGCCGATCTCTTTCAGGAATACGAGCAGATCCGCCTGCGTCTGCGGCATCCTGCCCCCGACGAAATCCCCGGCCGCATAGCAAAACAGCGACAGGGGCCTTTGTGCCGTCACGGCCGGATTCAGCTGACGGAGGCTGCCGGCAGCGGCATTGCGCGGATTGGCAAACGGCCGGCCCTGGGCCGCCAGTTGCCGGGCGTTCAGCGCAGCCAGCCCCGCCTTCGTGATGTATATCTCACCGCGCACCTCGAGCCGCGCCGGCACATCGGATCCCCGCAACCGCAAAGGACAACCGCGTACCGTGCGCACATTCGCCGTCACGTCCTCACCAACCGTACCGTCGCCGCGGGTTGCCGCCTGCTTCAGCAGGCCGCCTTCGTAGAGGATATTGACGGCAAGACCGTCGAGTTTCGGTTCGCCGACGTAAGTCACCACATCCACCCCGAGGCGCTCACGGACACGGCGATCGAAGTCGGCCAGATCGTCTGCGTCGAAGACGTTGCTAAGCGACAGCATCGGCTGACCGTGAACGACCGGCCGGAAACCATCGGTGACCGCTTCACCCACGCGCTGTGTCGGCGAATCCGCCGTCACCAATTCCGGATACTGGCGCTCGATACCCGCCAGTTCCTTGAAGAGGGCGTCGTATTCCGCGTCGGTGATTTCCGGGTTATCGAGCACATAGTAGAGATAATTGTGCTCGCGGATCTGCTCGCGCAGGCTGGCGGCCCGCTGACGGACGGCCTTGGGAATCATGGCGGGAAAAGACGCATGGCTTGGGGACCTCCGGGCGGAACCCCTTGTTCCTTCATTCGCGCGGTGATGGCCGCTATCTGCTGGCCGATGGCGGCGATTCCCGCGTCAGACAAAGGACGCCGGTCCTGATCGAGGAGCTTGCCACCCAGGCGGCGCGAAAGCAGTCTCGCCACCCGCGCCATATCGGCAAACGTCGCCTCCGGATCCGGGACACCCGGCACCGACATGAAGAGCGTCAGCCCCTGCGTCTGCAGGGTCCCCCACCGCAGGGGATCGAACGATCCCGGCTTGTAGAGATTGGCCAGGCTGTACAAGGCGCTGCCTTTGCGCACGCCGGCCCGGTGAAAGATGTCGCGCGCGCCGAATTCCAGGCCCGCTTCCTGTGCGGCCCTCTCGATCGCGGGTCCCCGGAAGGCCGTAACGGTCTCCGCGGCAATATTGATGCTCGCGATGACGTCATGATCGGAACAAAACTTGTCCAGGATCGCGGCAGTCTCGACGGCGCGCTCGAAGCTCATGTTAAAGCGCGTCGGGCGGTCGATGGCATCGGCAAGCTTCAGGGCGACCTGGGAAAAGGCATTCAGGTCCGGCTCGCGCGTGGGTCCCGCCCGGTCCGCAAGCTGCAGGGCAAACGCCAGCAGGCCGTACCTCGCCTGCGCGCCGTCGCGGATGAGTTCACTCCAGCGGCCATCGCCGACGCGCCGTCCATACAGCCTGTGCGGCTTGTCGATCACATACTCGTTTTGCTTATAGACACCCAGCACGGCGTCACGCGCAACCGGCACGTCGCCCGGAAAGAAGACGATGAAATCGATGCTGTCGAAGGGCTCGTCGCTCGCGGGTTCATCGGGCCCGCCCTCCTGTGCGTGCTCCCCGCGGGCGCCGGCGAGCGGCGTGAGGACCCGGCGTTCATCGAGCGCCGTCGTGGGGTCGCTGACCGGCTCATCCGCAAGGATGACTTCTCCCCGCGGGGCATCATGCCCGCCCAACCAGGATCGCATCCGGTGCCAGAGACCTCCTTTCTCATAGCTCATAAGCGCGATGATACCAACTACCAGCGCCCCCAGCACCGCCAAGTCAATCCGCAAACCCACTCAAGCCCCTGCCGATTGGGCCACCATATCAAGCGCCTCCTCCACATCGACACTGACGAGCCGGGACACGCCGGGCTCTGCCGCCGTGACGCCCAGCAGCACTTCCGCCGCCTCCATCGTGATCTTGTTATGCGTAATAAAAAGCATCTGCGTATGCTGCGCAAGCTCCTTCAGCGTCTGCGCGAACCGCCCGACATTGGCCTCGTCGAGCGGCGCATCGACCTCATCGAGCAGACAGAAAGGGGCGGGATTCAGCGCAAACAGGGCGAAAATCAGGGCGACCGCCACCAGCGCCTTTTCACCGCCCGACAGCAGCTGGATCGTACTGTTGCGCTTGCCTGGCGGGCGCGCCATGACGCTCACGCCCGTCTCCAGAAGGTCTTCGCCCGTGAGCGCAAGATGGGCGTCGCCGCCGCCAAAAAGGCGGGGGAAGAATACACGGAAATCCTCGTTGACCCGCTCGAAGGTCTCCTTGAAGCGGGTCCGCGTCTCCCGGTCGATCTTGCGGATCGCCTCTTCCAGCAAGGCGAGCGCCTGGCTTAAATCATTATGCTGCGCATCGAGAAAAGTCTTGCGCTCCGACTGCTCGGCGTACTCGTCTATCGCCATCAGATTGACGGCACCAAGACGCGTGATCCGCTCGGCAAGATCCTGGATCTCCCGCTCGATATCGGCCGCCTGTCCCGTCTCCTCCGCCGCGTAGGCCGCCAGATCGACGTCGTGCCCCTGCGCGCGTACCGCCTCGGCCAGGCTGTCCCGCCGCACCCTGAGTTCATGCGCGGCAAGTTCCGCCCGCTGCAGCTGCTGCTGCATCCGCTCGACATCCCGTTCGATCTGCTGGCGCGCCTGATCGAGCCGGCGCAGCGCCTCGTCCCGCTCACCCACCGCCTGCTGGGCCGCCGCCACGGCCGCTTCCGCGCGGGCCCGGTCCTCGAGAAGGCCATCGAGACGCGCCTTGGGTACCGCTTCCGCAGCGGCCGTCTCCTCGATCAGCCGTGCAAGCTCGTCACGCCTTCCGCCCGCCGCCAGAAGGTCGGCCCGCACCCGCGCGATCCGTTCATGCACACCCTCGCGCGTAGCCGCCGCATGCTGGCGCTCCATGTCGAGCCGGTGGCGGGTCTCTCCCGCCCCTTGCAGGGTCCGCCGTGCGTCTTCCAGCGCGCTTTGGTGCGCGGCCCGCTCGGCGGACAGCGAAGCCAATGCCTGCTCGGCGCGCTCGGCCTCGCTTTTCATCTGCTGCTCATGCGCCACTGCCCGCTGCTCTTCGACCGTGACCGCGCCCGCTTCCTGCTCCACCTCGGCCAGTTCCACGCGCAGCCGTTCATAGCGGGCGAAGCGGCCCCGCTCCTCGGCTTCGGCACGCTCGAGGGCCGCATGGGCCTTGGTCCGTTGCTGGGCGCATCCGTCGACCGCACGCCGCGCCTGCGCGCGCTGGGCGTCGAGTTGCGCGACCTCTGTGCGTGTGTCCTCTGCCCGCCGTTCGGCCGCCGCCAGGGCCACGCGCGCCTGTTCATGCCGCTTGCCCCATTCCGCGATCTCGCGTTCGCGCGCAAGGACCCCGGCCCGCTCATCGTTTTCGCCCGCAAACACGATCACGTCGCGCCCGATGCAGATACCTTCCGGTGTGACCCACATCGCCTGCGCCGCCAGTTCCCCGCGCCGTGCCAGGGCCTCATCCAGGGACGCGACCGGCGTGGCCACCGCAAAGAGGCCCTCCAGCGCAAAAGGCGCCTTCACCTTGCCGCCGAAAACCCCCGTTTCGGTGCCGCCATCGCGTACTTCGAACAGGACGGCCGGTGTATCCATGAGCGACCGCACCCGTTCCGCAGTCACCGTTCCGGCGGGCACGCAGACGGCCGCGAGACGGGCCCCGAGCCACCGCTCGACGCCACGCTCCCATCCTTCCTCGGCCTGGATGCGGGTCGCCAGGCGCGGCGCATCCGCAAGACCCTGCTCGCGCAGCCAGCGCCCGATCGCTTCGTGGCCGGCCCGCAGCGCCTGCGCCTGCCGGCTGCCGAGCGACGCAAGCCGCGCCTCGGCTGCCTTGACCGAACCCTGCTGCTCACTCAGTTCAGCGAGCGCCGCATCGAGCTTGTGCCGCTGCTGGACGAGACGCTCCTCGAGACCGGTCTGCCGCTCCTGGGCATCCTTGTAATCCTGGTCGGCCGCCGTCACGGCCGCCCGCAGCGCCAAAAGCCCGTCCATCGCCACGGAAGCGGCGCCCTGCAGCTCCTCCCCGAGCTTGACTACACGCTTATGGAGGTCCTCTGCCCGGTTGCGCAACCGCGCAACGTCGCTGCGCGCATTCGCATAGGCCCGTGTGGGGCCCTGCGCAGCAAGCCCCGCCTGCTCGAAAGCGCGGCGCCAGGCATCACTTGCGGCCTCGGCGGCACGCAAAGCCGCGGTGGCCTGGTCGGCGCCCGCCGCAGCCGCCGCGCAGCGCGGGCCCAGCTGTTCGAGATCGGCGCCGAGTGCGCGCTCCCGCTCCTCGTCACGGACGAGCTCCGCCGTCAGGCGCGTGCACGTCTGCGCAGCACCCTCATGTTCCGCCCGCCGGTCGCTCAGGGTTGCCCGCAGGTGCGTGATCTCCTGCTCGATGCGGGCGATCTCGGCCCCAACCGCGTAATACTGCTCGTGGACCACACGCATGTGCTCGGCCGCTTCATTGCGTGCCTCGCGTGCCACCTCGCTGTCACGCTCCAGTGCGCGCTTGCGGGCCATCTCCCCTTCGTGCGCGGTCTGCGCCTTGCGCAGGGCGTCTTCGGCCTGCGCGATCTCCGCCACGAGCTCACGGTACTGGCTCGCCGACAGCACCAGGCGCAGCTGCCGTTCCCGTTCACGCCATGTCTTGTAATTCTCCGCCGCTGCCGCCTGCCGCTTGAGCCGCCCCAGCTGCTGATCGAGCTCCCCGCGCACGTCGTTTAGCCGTTCGAGGTTCTCGCGCACATGGCGCAGACGCGTTTCCGTTTCGCGGCGCCGCTCCTTGTAACGCGAGATGCCCGCGGCCTCCTCGAGGAAAAGCCGCAGATCCTCCGGCCGCGCCTCGATGATGCGCGAGATCATGCCTTGCTCGATGATGGAGTACGCACGGGGCCCAAGGCCCGTGCCGAGGAAGAGGTCCGTAATATCCTTGCGGCGGCAGCGGGTCTTGTTCAGAAAATAATCGGACCCCCCGTCACGTGCCACTTCACGGCGCACAACGATCTCGCTGTAACGGGCGTACTCCCCGCCGGCGCGCCCGTCCGTGTTGTCGAAGATGAGCTCCACGGACGCCTGGCTCACGGGCTTGCGCGCGCTCGATCCGCTGAAGATGACGTCGGTCAGCGATTCGCCGCGCAGGTTGCGCGCCGAACTTTCGCCCATCACCCACCGGACTGCGTCGATGATGTTGGATTTGCCGCAGCCATTGGGGCCGACGATACCGACCAGATTGGCTGCCACCGGCACCGTTGTCGGGTCGACGAAGGACTTGAATCCGGCCAGCTTGATTTTTTTCAGGCGCATGGGGAAAGACAGATAGGCTACAATGGACGCAAAGCTAGCACATTAGGGACCGAAATGCCTACCAAGCCGTCGAAGGAGCTCGAGACGTTCGTCAACCCCCATCCCGGGCGCGACTACCAGATCCAGGTCCGCATTCCGGAATTCACATGCCTGTGCCCAAAAACCGGGCAGCCCGATTTTGCGGAACTTACGCTCACTTACATCCCCGATCGTGCCTGCATCGAGCTCAAATCGCTCAAGCTGTACATGTGGTCATTTCGCAACGAAGGCGCCTTTCATGAAGCGGTCACCAACGCCATCCTCGATGATCTGGTGGCCGCCGTGGCCCCCCGCTACATGCGCCTTGTGGCCGATTTCAACGTCCGTGGCGGCCTTTACACGACCGTGGTGGCCGAGCACGGAGCGCGTCCCGCCCACCTCGGCTGATGGCACGCGCCATTAGGGGGCCGCGCGCCCTCTTTCTTGGCGTCGATCTCGGCACTTCCGGCGTTCGCGTAGCCGCCATCGATGACACCGGGCGCGTACGGGGCACCATTGCGCGGCAGTGGCCCCCGGGCGGCGCGATGGACCCCGGCGCCTGGAACCGTCTTACACTCGACCTCCTTGCACGACTCCTGCGGCGCATCGATCGGACCCGCGTGCGGGGACTCGCGATAGACGGCACCTCCGGGACCGTGATGCTGTGCGGTTCCTGTGGAACACCGCGCGGCCTGGCGCTTGCCTACGATGACGACCGGGCCCGCGATGAAGCAGCCCGCGTGGCGGCCATCGCGACGGCATCGGCCGCCACGGGGGCCACTGGCGGTCCCGCCAAGCTCCTGTGGCTCCTTGCCCACCGCTTCACGCCCGCGCGCGCACTTCCGCAGGCCGCGTTCGTCAGCGGCCGGCTGACCGGATGCTACGCGGTCTGCGATGAACACAACGCCCTGAAGCTCGGCGCCCATGGCCAGCACTGGCTGCCGTGGTTGCGCACGCTGCGCCTCACCGCCCTCTTGCCGCGCATCGTGCCCGCCGGGACGCGCATCGGCACTCTCCGCCCGGCCCTGTGCCGGCGGCTCGGATTGCGCAGTCCCCCCTGGGTCATTGCCGGCACCACCGACAGCACCGCCGGCATTCTGGCGCTCGGACCCCTGCCTGCGGGCACCGGCGTCACGACGCTCGGTTCGACCCTGGTCCTCAAGGTGGTAAGTCCCGTCCCGGTCGAACTGCCCGACATGGGGGTCTACAGCCACCGGCTGGGAAACCTGTGGCTCGCGGGCGGCGCGTCCAACAGCGGCGGCCGGGTCCTGCGCCACTTCTTTTCGGTCGGCGAGATCGAGCGGCTCTCGGCCCGGCTGCCATGCGGCACGCCGACAGGCCTCGACTACTATCCCCTGCTTGCGCCGGGCGAACGTTTTCCGGTCCGCGACCCCCGCCTGGCCCCCCGCCTTGCACCACGGCCGGCCGACGACGCCGTTTTTTTACAAGGATTGATGGAAGGATTGGCGGCGATCGAACGTCTTGGTTATGAGTTGCTCGCGCTCCACGGGGCCCCGTTTCCGGCAAGCGTCATCACATTGGGCGGCGGCGCCCGCAACCGGGCGTGGCAAACCATACGCGCCGGGACACTCGGCATACCGGTCGTCAGCGCAAAGGGCAGCGCCGCCGTGGGCGCGGCCCGTCTGGCGCAATGGGGACTACGTGGGTCGTGGCGTCAAGGACGCGCGCAAGGAAAGGGATTATCATGGGCGCTTCGCTGCGGTCGGCGGACATGGAATAAATAAAAAAACAGGGAGTGGCGGGCGATTGGAAACGGGAGCCCCGCGGTTTACCTGGCAGGTATCGGAAAAAGCACCAGCAATCGGCCGGATCGCCGTACCCTGAACGGGACGGCGGGCATGCCCGCCGGAAATCAAGGGCTGGTGGCAATTTTGGCGAGGGGGCAAATGACACATGGCACCAGTGAGTGACCACGACGACGGCATCCCGGACCGCAGTGCCCTGCGGCAGACCGTAAGCGAGCATATCCGTCGAGGCGCGCCCTTCGGCCTCATACTGTGCGACATAGACCGCTTCAAGCTCATCAACTACAGCCTCGGCCATGAATTCGGGGACCGCGTCCTCTGCCAGACGGCCGCGGTATTGCGCGATACCCTGGCGGCGGGCGGCACCATCGGACGCTGGGGCGGGCCGGAGTTTCTGTGCATCGTCGATGACATCGCGAACCTCGACGCCCAGGTGGAGAAGCTGCGTCATCGCGTCGAGCGGCTGGTGCTGCTGTCGACGACCAGCCGCATCCGCATTACGGCAAGTTTCGGTGTGGCGAGTTACCCCGCTGACGGCCATGATGCGGCCGACCTCCTGAATGCGGTCGACGCCGCCCTCTATCACGCCAAAGAGTGGGGGCGCAACCGCGCGGTCCGTGCGACCGTCATTCAAAAGCGGGTGCTGGGCATGGGCGTCACCCTGGAGGCGGCCCTGCACGAAAACCGGATCGTACCCGCCTACCAACCCATCGTTTCACTGAAGACCAAGGCCGTCGTCGGCGAGGAGGCGCTCGCCCGCCTGCAGATGCCCGACGGCGAACTGCTCGCAGCGGACGAGTTCATCGAGGTGTCCCGGCAGCTGCAGCTCACCTACAAGATCGACCAGAGCATCATCCGCGCGACGCTCGAGCGCTGCATGGCCAATCGCGTGAATCCGCAGCCCCATGCCCACTTCGTCAATATCTCCGGCAACCTCCTGCGCCATCCCGATGCCGTCCAGGAGCTGCTGGAACTGGTCCGCGCCTATGTCGCCACCTGCAGGGCCGAAGGCCACCAGGGCCGGATGATGGTACTCGAGCTCACGGAGCGCGAACTCTTTGGCGACATCGCCCACGCCAAGGCGATATTGATGCCGTTCGTCGAGGCCGGGCTACAGCTTGCGCTCGATGATTTCGGCCATGGCTATTCCTCCTTCCAGTACCTGGCGGACCTGCCGTTTTCCTTTCTGAAAATCGAAGGGAGTCTCATCCGGCGGCTGGCGGAACCCACCACCCGCAAAATCGTTCAGGGGATCCAGCGCATCGCGGCCGAACTCGGCATCAAAACCCTGGCCGAGGGCGTGGAAACACCAGGGATCGCCCATATCGTCGAGGATCTGGGTATCGACTGGGCACAGGGCTTTTTCTACGATGCCGCCCGCCTCGACCAGCAGGCGGATGGCCACCGGCCGCTCTGGCAGCCGCGGTGGAGTGTGAGCGGGAAGTAAGCGCGGCCTTTTGCGCGGCGGAGACAGAATCTGCCAGGAAACGGCCCCGGGGGCCGCTTCCTGGCGCGATCCGGATCAGCTCACGTGGCTTTCCGCATGCCCGGTCATGCCTTCGTTGTCGATCCAGTCGACCGAAACCAGATCACCCTTCCTGGCGCCCTTCAGCTTGACGGCGATGAGAGGGTCCTTGGAGACGGCGATACCCATGTCGGTAATCACTGCCGGCTCGTGGTTGATGGCGATGGTCAGCGTCTTGATGAAATGGGCCGGGATGATCTTGTGGGTGACCGGGCTCTTCACGAGGCCGGTATCCATCGGGTGATTCACAAGCACCAAGACTTCGGTAACGTCACCCCGCGTGCGGGTCTTCATTCTGGTGGCGATATGCATAAATTCTCCCTTAGCCTCCACAGCCGCCAACGGTGACCTTGACCAGACGGTCCACGGTGTAGACGCGTTCTGCGGTCTCTACATAGGCACGGACCCGAGAAGTCTTGCCCATCTTGATGCGGACATTGAAGAATCCAAATGCCCGCGGGGTCAGATTGACCAGAGTCGCCAGCGAATACGGGTTGTGGTCGACGGCCAGGGCCAGCCGCTTGGGTGACGCCACCTTGGTGCTGATGACCATCGGTACGACGGCCCCGTTTTCCGCCTCCAGCGGGGCATGCAGATGCACGCCTCCGTGGGTGACAGGCTTGCTGCCAAAAAGCGCGTGCTCGAGCGCCTGCCAGTGCTTGATGTGGAAGGTTTGGGCGGGCCATGTGGGCCACGTGCGGGCCAGGGCCTGTGTGGGCCGCAGCAGTCCGGCGCCGGCAGCAACCGCCAGGGCCGTGCCAGAGAAGGCTTGCTTCAAGAAGGTTCGGCGTGGAAGGTTCACGAAATTCTCCGCTTGCAGTTTGGGTAGAGATAGAGGTCGATCCTCTTCGAGTAGGACGCGCGAGGGCGCCGACTTATTCCGTGTACCGCCCGCTTAGGCCAGCAGCGCATCCAGATGGCCGCGCATGTGCTGATCCGCGCCCGGCCCGAAACGCGTACGGCCGGGCACGAAACTGTCCGTAAAGAGGTAATCGAACCGCACGTCCCGCAAGCCGAACACGCCCATCAGGCGGGTTTCGTATGAATAGTCGTCCGCATGGGCCTGTAACCGGGGCCAACCGTCGTCACCGGGGTCCAGCGCCGGTCCCAGGAACAAGGCGCCGGGCAGGTTCTTGATACGCAGGCCGCAGGTGCCGGCCGTGCGGCCCGCCATCGGCAGGAAATCTATCGTGCGGGTGAGCTTCTGGTGGCCATCCACCACAATGTCGACCACACCGCCGATAAACGGCCGTTCCTGTGCGAAGGCCAGGATTTCGACACCCTGGCCACGCCAGGCGGCGAGATCGCATGCCCCCCGATGGCTCGGCAGAAACAGGTAGCGCAGCGGCGCGTGGCCTGCGAGCTCCGCATGCAGGGCCGCGCTGAACATCGGCGCATTGACCAGGATGCCGCCTGCCTTGTGATCGGCAATGAAATACACGGCCGGGGGGCCCGCGCCAACGAGAAAAATCGTGCGCCCGGGCAGTTCGGCCAGGCGCTCCATCACCGCCCCAGATACGGCGCGAGTTCGGTCAGCGCCGACTGATAAACCTGGCGCTTGAATGACACGATCGAATCCAGCGGGCTCCAGTATTCGACCCAACGCCACGCGTCGAACTCCGGCTCCGGACTGCAGTCGAGACGCACGTCGCTGTCGTGGCCGGTCAGCCGCAGGAGATACCAGAGCTGCTTTTGTCCCTTGAATTCCCGGCTGCCGACCTGGCGGCGGTAATGGCCGGGAATCTCGTAACGAAGCCAGTCCCGCGTCCGCCCGCACACCTCGACCTGGTCGCTTGCAAGACCGACTTCTTCGTACAGTTCGCGGTAAAGCGCCTGCTCGACCGTCTCGCGGCGCTTGATTCCACCCTGGGGAAACTGCCAGCCGTCGCAGCGACAACGGCGCGCCCACAACACCTGGCCTTCCAGGTTCGCCAGAACGATACCGACATTGGGTCTGTAGCCATCTTTGTCAATCATGTACAAGACCACGCTCGCAGCCTACAATGCTGCCCCATTTTTGCAGAATTTACCGTACACGGCAACGCAACGGGGGAAACAGTGGGACTGGCTCTTTTCGATCTCGACAATACGCTTCTGGACGGCGACAGCGATTACGCCTGGGGGCAATTTCTGGCCGAGGTAGGCGCCGTCGACAGAGAAGTCTACGAGCGGACAAACCAGCGCTTCTATGACGAATACCGGGCCGGCACCCTCGATATTCAGGCGTTTCTTGCCTTTGCGCTCGAACCGCTCGCCCGTCACCCGCATCCGCAGCTGCTTGCGTGGCGCGCATCCTTCATTGCCACCTGCATCGAGCCCATGGTAAAGCCCGCGGCGCGGGCGATGCTCCAGGCGCATGCGAACGCCGGCGACACGCCCGTCATCATCACGGCCACCAACAGCTTCGTCACCCGTCCGATCGCCGACCTTCTCGGCGTCCCCCACCTGATCGCGACCGAACCCGAAACGGAAGGGGGCCGCTTTACCGGAAAGGTCGCGGGCGTGCCCTGCTTTCGCGAAGGCAAGCTCATCCGGCTAAACGCGTGGATGCAGGCGCGCGGCCTCGATCTCCGGGACAGCACGTTCTACAGCGACTCACACAACGACATTCCGCTCCTCGAAGCCGTAAGCCGCCCGATCGTCGTCGATGCCGATCCGGCCCTGGCCGCGCATGCGCGCGTGCGCCGGTGGCCGGCCCTGCATCTCAAGCACTAGCCGAAAACGCCAAAGAGCCGGGCGCCGGCCATCAGCACGGCCACCGCGAGCCAAAAAAGCAGGACGCGCCAGACGAGCGCCACGACCCTGCGGATGTCACCTGCGTTGGCGACATTGGGCGGTACCGTGCGCAGACCGGGCGCGTCTTCGTCTTCGACCTCTTCGCAATTGTTCAGGTGCATGGCGCCCAGTCCCGAGGCGAGCAGCGGGCCGCTGTTGATATCGGACCACATGCCGGCCTGGCGCCGCCAGCAGTGCAGGGCGTCCTCGAAACTTCCCATGATGCCGTAGCTCAATGCCGTGATGCGCGCAGGCACCCAGCCGAGGATGTCGTTCAGCCGCGCCGCCGCCCAGCCGAACTCCTGATATTCGGGATTGCGGTGACCCCAGAGGCGATCGAGCATGGCCGCCAGCCGGGCGAGCACGACGGCGACGGGGCCGAGCACCGTGAACCAGAAAAGCGGTCCCATGATGAGGACATTGGTGCGCTTTAGCACCGCTTCGATCGTCGTCTGGGCCAGCGCCGACTCGCTCACATCACTGACGGTCTTGCAGGTGATCTCTTCGGCGTGGCTGCTCGCCGTCAGCAGATCGCCTGCATCGAGTGATTCCGCGACCGCGGCCGCGGTGCGCGTGAGCCGGTAGAGTTCGAGGCACAAATAGAGGACGAACACATCGAACACATACACAAGCGGCTGACCAAAATGCGCCAGGATATAGCGGATCAGGGCGACACCGAGGAGCACCGGTCCGATGACGACGATGACCGCGAAGACCCCCTGCCCGCGGGTACCGGCATTCAGGCGCTGCTCGACCGACCGCACCCAGTCCTCATACCAGACGAATGGCGGCATCCGCGCACGGTCCGGAAACACCCGGTCAAGCGCCATCGCCAGCAAAATGATGATGAGGGTGTGCACCATCCCTTAGTTTCTCCTATTCGGGGTCGCTTGCCGCGGCAAGCGCGGCACGATAGCGCGCCCAGTCAAAAAATGGACCCGGGTCCGTCTTGCGTCCCGGCGCAATGTCAGAGTGTCCGCAAAGCCGTTCACTGTCCACAGCAGGATAGACCATCGCCAAGGCCCGCGTCACATCGATGAGCGCGCGGTATTGGCTGTCTTCGAACGGGCCCCGATCCGTGCCCTCGAGCTCGATACCGACCGAAAAGTCGTTCACGCGCTCCCGCCCTTGCCAGCGGGAGACGCCGGCATGCCACGCCCGTGCCGCAAAGGGCACGAACTGCACGACCTCCCCGTCACGGCGGATAAAAAGGTGGGCCGAGACCTTGAGGCCCGCCAGATCGCCATAGCCCGGCTGCGCCGTATCCAGCCGGTTGGTAAAGAGCCGTTCGACATCTTCGGTACCAAACCGTCCCGCAGGCAGACTGATGGAGTGTACAACGATGAGCTCGATTGCGGCACCCGGGGGGCGCGCGTCGTAGTTGGGTGATGGCACATGCCGCACACCCCTCATCCATCCCTGCGCATCGACCGTAAAGCGATCCATACCGCCGCTCGGCCCCTCCCCTGCCGCAGGTCCGTTGATCCCCGGCCCGGTCACGGAAACGTCTCCTGCCAGGCGGCCTGCGGCGCGCCGCGGGAACCGATCAGATAAATCCCCTCGAGATCGTCCCGGGTGGCGATATCCGCGCTGAGATTGGTCCACGCCGCCCCATTCCAATGCAGAAGCTGCAGCGTTCCGGACCCCATGCTGCCCACGGCCCAGCAGTCGTTGGCGTTCAGGCAGCTCAGCCCATCGATGTCGGCCGCCGCCGCAGCCGGCGTCACGTCCGCCCACGCCGTGCCATTCCAGTGTTCCAGCACCGGCTTGCCCGTGGCCCAGCTGCCGCCGGCCCAGCAATCGCTGACGGTCACGCAGGCGATGCTTTCGAGGTCACGGCCCTTGGTGGGAGAATCAGCCGTCCACTTCCCATTGGCCGCATCCCAATACACGGCAACCGGCTTCTTGCGGCCAAAGCTCCCGACCGCCCAGCACCCCTGGGGCAGACAGGTGATGGCATCGAGATCGTCCCCGGCGATGCCCCCTGGCAGCGCCTTCGTATCCAGGGCCCAGGCCGCGCCGTTCCAGGCCAGCAGCAAGGTGGGGGATGGTCCGCCGCCCAGGCGCCCGCCTTTCTCGGAGAAGGCAAGACCCAGACTGCCCACCGCGAAGCACTGATCGGCGCTGGCACAGGCGACCCCGTCGATGTCGTACTGCAGGTAGGTCTTGTTGGAAAGCGTCGTCGTGCTCTGGGGCGCCGCCAGGACATTGCTGGGCGCGAGGGAGGTAAAGGTGCCGGTCCAATGCAGCAGGGTCCATCGCCTGTTCCCCGTCTGCGTGAACGCGCCCACCATCCAGCAGTTGCCGTAGCTTATGCAGGCCACGCCATCGAGGTCGTGATTGCGCAGTGCCGCGGGCACGGACTGCGCGGTCCATGCCTGCCCGTTCCACTGCAGCGCCGTGGCCACGGGGGCGACCTTGGCGCCCCCCACGAGGCCTTTCAGATCCGCACTGCCCACCGCCCAGCAATCCGCATAACTCGTACAGGTCACGGCATTGAGACGGTTTCCTGGAGGCAATTGCTGTATCCAGGCATTCGACTGCCACTGCAGGACATCCCGAGGCGGGGTACCGAGGAGGGCTGCATCCTCGCTGCCCACCGCCCACCCGCCCTGCAGCTGGATCGCCCCCGTCAGGGTGCGCAGCGCGCGGGGCGCCGCGACGCCCGGCACGCCGCCTTGCGATTGCACCGTACACTGATACTGGGCAATGGGCGTGCCGCCTGCGTGCGCGACCGCCACCGTCCCGTCGACCCCGCGCATCACGCCTGCGAAGCAGGGTGCGGGCACCGTGCCGCACGTAGTGCTGCTTGCCGAAATGGCGCTGTAGTCGATCTCCTCGGAATCGATCATGATGCGTCCGGCCGGCGCGTAGGCGGCGGCCGACCCCGTAAAGGGTATGGCGGGCGTGGGATTGCTGGCGGTGGGCGCCCCCAGCGCGCCGTTCACCGTCACGGGCGCCGTGGTCCCGCCGGGCGCATAGAGCGTGCCGGTCACCGCAAACATGCCGGCGCCGACCGGCACATTGGTGAGATTCGCCGCGATCGTCGCGCAGGACTGCCGGTTGCCCGTGCTGGCCGGGTCGTAGACGGTCGGCGTCAACAGTCCAAGGCTCGCCTCGTTCAGGCCCGCATCGGCAATGTAAAGGGCCTGTGCCCCGCGGACGTCCTGATCGGCGGCACTATCGCTGTTTTCCGAAAGACGGGTCAGGACGACCGCCACAATACTCAACACCACCAGAATCACGATGGCCGTGACCAGCAGGAATCCGCCGTTGCGCCGCATCATTTCCCCCTCTTCCCCTTCCCGCATTGTAGATCATGCAGCGCGGCGGCGGCGGATTCACGACCCGCGCGATGGCGGGAGCGACAGCGACTTCAGGTGCCCGAGAAATTCCTCGCCGGTCCGGCTGAGCGGTTTTTGGTAGAGAACAGAGAGCTGCTGGACGACCGGCGGCATGAGGCCGCGGCCACACAGATCCGGCGGCGGAGACGCCAATGCCGATACGAAACCAAGGCCCAAACCCCAGCGCACCGCTTCCCGCACGGCCGCAGCACCGCTGAACTCATAACGGACCGCGGGCACGATCCCGGCCTCCCGGAAGGCGCTTTCCACGCGGTCACGCATGCCCGACCCCGGCTCGCGCCAGACGAGCGGTTCACGCGCAAGATCCCGAAGTGGTATCCGTTCCGCCAGGGGACGCTCATTCAGGGCGTGTCCCGGCGGCAACAGGAGCTGCACTTCGCTTTCGAGAAGCGGCATCGATACCAGCCCCTCCGCCGTATCACCGCCCGGATCATCCTCCACGAACACGAGATCGGCCACATCCAGGCGCCGGCGCGCCTGTTCCGAATTGCCGGCATGAAGACGCACCGACACACCGGGGTAGGCGCGCTGGAAGGCCGCCAGCGCCTGCACGAGCAGGAATTCGGCATTGGTCTGGCTTGCGGCGATGATGAGGCTCCCCTGCAGGAGGCCGTTGATGTCGGCCCGCAGCGACTCGGCCTCGCTCAAGACCGTCTCGAACTGCTGGGCAAGCCGCAGCAGGCGGCTGCCTGCCGGCGTCAGCGTGATGCCGCGGCCGTGACGGCGGTAGAGGGGTTCACCGAACCAGTCGGCCAGACGTTTGAGCTGATTGGAGATTGCCGGCTGCGACACAGCGAGCGCGCTGGCGGCGGCGTTGATGCTGCCGCAACGCGCCACAACGGCCCAGGTCGACAGCAATTGGGGATCTAAGCGAGCCATACGAACACATCCGTGACCATGAGGCAAAAGATGGAAAAAAATGCCGGAAAAAACGCCGCTGCGCCTGCCGCTCCGGCATCCGCCTCGCCCGCGCCCCTTGCGCTTACCGGCAGGGCCGCACACGCCCGGCTGGCCTTTCTTGGCTGCGGCCTTTACGATAGCGCCCTATTCCGGCTGCTGTCTACGCTTGGCGCCCGTCGCGCGATCCAACCCGAAGGACAAGAAGCGGTTATAAAGAGGGGGCGCCGAAGGCGCGGAGAGACGAACACCTGCGGGCGTCAGGCCCGAGAGACGGCATGGCTTCGTTCTTATTGGGACTCATCATTGGGATCATCACCTCGGCACCGATCGGGCCGGTCGGTCTGCTGACCATCCAGCGTACGCTCCGGCAGGGCCGCATCGCCGGCATCCTGAGCGGCGCCGGCGCCGCCACCGCCGATGCCTTCTATGGAGCGCTGGCCGGTCTGGGACTGGGCGCCGTGTCGGGGTTCCTCGAACGCCAGGAAATCTGGATCCATGCGAGCGCGGGCATCATCTGTCTCTGGTTTGGTGTACGCGGGATGTTCTTCCGGCCGCTGCAGACCATGCCAAGCAATGGATATCGCGGCCGGGGGCTCCTCTGGAATTACATGTCCATGACCCTGCTGACCCTGGCCAACCCGCTCACCATCCTCTTCTTCATCGTGGTTTTTACCACCTTGCATCTCGACCGCGACAGCCTCATGGGCCTGCTCTTTACGGTAACGGGCCTCTTTACGGGCTGCCTGCTCTGGTGGACGGCGCTCACGCTCACCACGGCCCATCTCCATAGCCAGTTGCACTCGCGCACGCTCCTGCTCATCAACCGCGTGTCGGCGCTCACCATCATCGGGGTCGGTATCGCGGCCCTCGTCAGCGCGGCCGAGCTCGTACGGCTCAGATTCTGAACGGGCGGCCCCCGGGGTGCCTGAAGGCATCCAGGGACCGCCCGTGGCCGCAATGAGCGCTAGGAGACCGTGACGCCGCCCGCTATGCTGTCAGACATGCACTCGACCGCGCCCACTGCCGCCGCAGCCGACCGCGAACACCACAAGCGCGCCCGCCTGCGCTTTGCGCGCGGCCTGGCCGCGGGCATGCTGCTCGCTGCCGCAGTACTCTATGCCGGCGCCGAGGCGCTGCTTGCGCAGCACCCCTGGGCGGGCTATGTGGCCGCCTTCAGTCAGGCGGCGATGATCGGTGCGCTCGCCGACTGGTTTGCGGTGGTGGCGCTCTTCCGGCATCCATGGGGCATTCCGTTGCCGCATACGGCCATCATCCCGGCCAACAAGCAGCGCATAGCCGACAATCTCGGCGAGTTCATCCAAAGCCGTTTCCTGTCGACCCCGAAGGTTACCGAAGCAATCCGGACGTTCGCTCCCGGACGCCGGCTCTCGCGCTGGCTGAATCGCCCGGACAGCGTCGCCCACATGAGCCAGCTCATCACAACGGTGCTCCTGCGTCTGGTGCAGCTCGCGGATGACCCGCGCCTGCGGCCTTTCCTGATCGATATCCTGCAGCAGCAGCTGGCCACGGTGGACGGGCCTTCGATCATCGCGCGCACGCTCGGCATCCTGAGCGAAAACCGCCGTCATCAGATACTGCTCGACGAGGCGCTTGCCCGCCTGGAAGCCTATCTCCAGCACGAAGATGTGCGGGACACTTTGGTGCGCGCAATCGCCCGCAACATCGAGTTCATCCCGTCGACACTCAATCTCGACGAACGGGTCGGCCGTATCATCCTGCAGAGACTGTATGGGGCCTTGCAGACCCTGCTTGCCGACGTGCGGGCCGACCACGATCACGTATTGCGGACACGCTTCGACGAAGCCATCCATGATCTGACGCGCGCACTTGCCGAAGACGAAGACTTGCGCGCAGACGTCCACCACCTGCAAAGCGAGCTCCTGTTTCACCCCGAGACACTCCTTGCCATGCAGCACCTCCTCGCCCGGATCCGTGCCTGGCTCGTGCGTGACCTCCAGGCGCCCGAAGGCAACCTGGGCCGCCGGATCAGGGAAGTCGCAAGCGATCTCGGCCGCGTACTGGCAACCCACCGCCCGAGCCAGGACTGGATCGACGAGCAGATCCTGAAGATCGTACCGCCCATCGTCGCGCGCTATCGGCGCATTCTCGGTGAATTCATCTCGGCGCAGGTGAAAAGCTGGAGCGACGATTTTCTGGTCGGCCAGATCGAGCTCAACATCGGCCGCGATCTCCAGTTCATCCGCCTGAACGGGACCCTCGTGGGCGGCGCCGTAGGCCTTGCCATCTACGCGATTACGCAGATATGGCGCTGAACCGGCGCTGTGGCACACGGCGGTCTGCGCAAGAGGCGCCTCAGAATACGATCTGGCCCCCGATGCCGCCGCCCAGGCGGGGGCTCCCGGCACTAAAGCCCTTGTCCGCGTACACTTCGAGTCCGCTGCCGGCAGCAGTCAGGTTGATATTCCAGGCAAGAATCAGATCGGCGGGCGCCGGATAACCGGGTTGCTCCGAGCGCGCCCAGCCGTAGTACATGGCCGTCAGGATGTCCCGCGGCGAAGTCGCGATACTCACGCCGCCGTCGAACAGGGCGCTGTTGCGCAATGGTACGCCGGGGGGACTGCCCACGACCCGGTAGCCGACATGCGCAAACGGAAACACATTGGTCCCGATGGTGTCGTCAAAACCTAGACCGGCTTCGTAATCGTTGCGCCCCGTGCCGAGTCCCGCGCCCCTGGACGCGGTGCCAAACTGGATCTTCGCGTAGGGCACGATCGCCGGTTGCAGACCGCTTTCCCTGACGGCCGTATAGTGCGCCGCAAGCCAGATGTCGCCGAGCCCGCCTGCATCTACCGTTTGTGCGGCACGGGAACGCACGGCCACCGTCCCGCCCGCGAGCAGCGAGCCGCTTGGCAGGCCGGACACGCGGACGTAGGGGATCGTGAGCTTCAACCGCCAGCGGGGGTTCCGGTACTGGAGAAATGTGGGGTCGTAGAAGATCCCGATCGTGTGCGCGGTACCGTAGTGGCCGGTGGTGCAGGAAGGGAGATTGCCGAGCGTCCATGATGCCGCGGCCGCCGCCTGGGCGACCAGCAACAAGCCAAAGCCCCACGCCAAACGTCTCATCCCGTCCCGCCCCTGTTGTGTCGGGCGCAGTATAGAGGATTTGGCGCCATGCCGCCTGCGTGACCGCACAGGGAACCGGGGTTATCATGTAAGCGGGAATCCACTAAGGAGGATATTGGCATGGCCGCAGACAAAGCCCCTGATTTCGTCATCGTCCTGATCGCCGGCCCCGAAAACCCCAAGCGCCTGCCCTCCGCCTTCTTCCTGGCTGCGACCGCGGCCGCCGAGGAACAAGACGTCCTCATGTATTTCACGGGGCCCGCCACCGAACTTTTGAGGAAGGGTGTCGCCGAAACGCTGTTTCCCATGGCCGGCGGCAAATCCATCGCGGATTTCATGAAACTCGCGGAAGACAATGGCGTGCGCATCATAGGCTGCGCACAGTCGCTCGAGCTAAACGGGATGACCGCCGCCGATCTTGCCAAACAGGTTCCCTTGCTGACACCCAGTGCCGCACTCCCTTCGTTAGCGCGCGCCGGTCGGGTGCTTACATGGTAACCTGCCGCTAATGCTTGCAATCCCTTTTGAAGCCGTTACTATGGATCGCAAACGCATGGCGGGCTGTCTGTTTACGTAGTTCCGGGAACAAAGCGGCGCGTGGCGGTTCAAAGCCTTCAGCACGCTTTGCCCGTCTTTATATTCAAAGCCGGCACATCACGGACGATGGATGCGCCCCCTAAACGGGGGCGGACATGAGGATTGTGCGTGCGTGCATTTCGTCCATGGGCGCCGATGCGCTATTGATGAGGAGAGTTTCATGGGTCACAGAAAGGACCGGTCCATTCGTCGTCGACTGAAGGCATTCGCGTTTGGTCTAGGACTGTATGGCGCCGTGGCAATGCAAGGCGCAATGGCGGCCGATCCGATGGTCGCCTTGCCGAATTTCACGTCCATCGTCAAAGCCTACGGACCGGCGGTCGTCAACATCAGCAGCACGAGCACCCGCCTGGTGCATAACCAGTTGCCGGTCAATCCGCTGCCGCCCAACAATCCTTTCTATCCGTTCTTCCAGCATTTCTTCTCGGCCCCCAATGGCGCGCCGTCGCACAAGGAGAAGATCGAGTCGCTGGGTTCGGGCTTCATCATCAGCCGCAACGGCTACATCGTCACTGCCGCGCACGTCGTGCGCGGGGCGACCCACATCGTCGTGGGACTGTCCAACCATCACGTCTACAAGGCCCGGCTCGTGGGGCTGTCGGTACGCTACGACACGGCCCTCTTGAAGATCGAGGCGCATGATCTGCCGATTGTGCCGCTGGGCGATTCCGACAAACTGGAGGCCGGCCAGTGGCTGCTCGCCGTCGGCGCCCCCTTCGGTTTCTACAACACCGTGACCCAGGGGGTGGTAAGCGCCATCAACCGCCCGCTTTCCGACGACGAATACATTCCGTTCATCCAGAGCGACGTGCCGATCAATCCCGGCAATTCGGGTGGCCCGCTGTTCAACATGCGCGGACAGGTGGTCGGCATAAACGATCAGATCTACACGAGCAACGGCGGCTACATGGGCCTGTCGTTCTCGATTCCGATCAACACCGCGATGCGCGTCGTCCAGGCACTGGAGAAACACCAGCAGATCAAATTCGGCTGGCTTGGCGTCGACGTCCAGGGCGTGAGCAGTGAGATGGCCCGCGCCATGCGGCTGAAGGAGCCCGTCGGCGCCCTCATTGCGGGACTGGTCCGCAAGGGACCCGCGGCGCACGCCGGCCTAAAGCGCGGTGACGTCATCATCACCTACGACAACAAGCCGGTGTACAGCGTTGGACAGTTGCCGCCGCTCGTGGGCAACACGGAACCCGGTGCGGTGGTGCCAATCGGCATCATGCGCGACGGCCGTCCCATGACATTACGGGTAGAGGTTGGCACGCTGCCAAACAGCCTGCACCAGAATACCAGCACCACCGAGTCGATCCCGCGCCTCGACATGGAGGTGGGACCGCTGACGCCCGAAGCGCTGAGCGACATGGACATCCATCACGGCGTGGTGGTGCTGACCGTAAGCCGCGGGCCCGCGGAAGCGGCCGGCATCATGCCGGGCATGATCATCCAGGAGATGGCAAGCCAGGCGGTGACGAGTCCGGCACAGTTCGCGCACCTGGTCGCAAGCCTGCCGGTCCGGACCCCCGTCCCGGTCCTCATCCGTCACGGAGACCAGAGCATCTACATCGTCATAACGCTGCAGTAGAAGCGGCCTCCCGGGGCGACGGACCGCCCCGGCACACAGACGACCCCCTCCGCAAGGAGGGGGTTTTTGCTGGCAGGCGATGTCCTCTAGAGCAGTACGCGCTCGATCCCGCCGGCGCGCGCCGCGTCGATGAAGTGCTGCTGCCATGCCTCACCCAGCCGTTTGCGGGCAGCTTCCACGACGATGTAGTCGGCATCGAGACCCGTGTCTTCCCGGTAGCGCGACAATCCCTGCAGGCAGGCCGGGCACGAGGTCAGGATCTTCACGCCCCCGTCATGCGCCTTCGGTGCGCCCGTCAGTTGCTGGATGCCGCTGCGCAACTCTTCTTCCTTGCGAAAGCGGACCTGCGTCGCGATGTCGGGCCGGGAAACCGCAAAGGTCCCCGCCTCGCCGCAACACCGGTCTGACAGTTGAACCCCCTCCCCCATCAGCGTGCGGGCCACCGTGAGGGGATTGTGGGTCTTCATCGGCGTATGGCAAGGATCGTGGTACATGTACTGCACGCCCCCCACATCGTCGACGCGCACACCCTTTTCCATCAGATATTCATGGATGTCGAGCAGGCGGCAGCCAGGGAAAATCTGCTCGAACTCATACTTCAGGAGCTGGTCCATGCACGTTCCGCACGACACGATGACGGTTTTGATGTCGAGATAATTGAGCGTGTTCGCCACCCGGTGGAACAATACCCGGTTATCGGTGGTGATCTTCCGCCCCTGCGCCTCATCGCCTACCGATGTCTGCGGATATCCGCAGCAGAGATAGCCCGGCGGCAGCACGGTCTGCGCCCCCACCGCATACAGCATGGCCAGGGTGGCGATCCCGACCTGGCTGAACAGCCGCTCGGAACCGCATCCGGGGAAATAGAAGACGGCGTCCGTGTCCTCGTTGATCCTGGCGGGATCCCGCAGGATGGAGACAAACTTGTTGTCCTCGAGCCCAAGCAGCGCCCGCATCGTCTGGCGCGGAAGATTGGCCGGCATGGGCTTTTTGAAGAAATGAATGACCTGCGCCGGCAGCGGCGTCTTGCCGGTCGTCGCCGGGGGCGCCCCCCGCCGGGGAGGGACCAGGCGCCGCACGAGCCTGTGGCCAAAAAGCTGGGCCTTGTAGCCCCACTCGATCATCGCCGTGCGCATCAACCGCACAGTCGCCGGATCGGTGACATTCAGGAATGCCATCGAGGCGCGCGTTCCGATGCTCATGCGCCGCTTGCCCTGGGCGTTCAGGATGGCCCGCATGCGAATCGAGACATCGCCAAAATCTATGTCGACCGGACACGGAGTAACGCATTTGTGGCAAACGGTGCAGTGATCCGCGACATCGGCCATGCCGTCGAAATGCTGTATGGAGATGCCGCGCCGCGTCTGTTCCTCGTAGAGGAACGCTTCGATGATAAGCCCGGTGGCCAGGATCTTGTTCCGCGGGGAATACAGGAGGTTCGCGCGTGGCACGTGCGTCGTGCAGACGGGCTTGCACTTGCCGCAGCGCAGGCAGTTGCGTATCGCATCGTTCAGATCGCCCAGTTCACTGCGCTCGAGGATCAAGGCCTCCTGCTGCACCAGGCGCAAAGACGGCGTGTACGCGCGATCGAGGCCGCCGCCGGCAAGGAGCTTGCCGCGGTTGAAGCGGCCTTGCGGGTCGATGCGGTCTTTGTAGGCGGCAAATGCCGCTTGCGCTCCCTGGTCGAGGTAGCGCAGCTTCGTCATGCCGATCCCATGCTCCCCTGATATGACGCCACCGAGCGCGGTTGCCAGCGACATGACACGGTCGACGATCTGATCGGCGGACCGCATCATGTCATAGTCGTTCGAGTTGACGGGGATATTCGTATGCACATTGCCATCGCCGGCGTGCATGTGCAGGGCGACGAACAGCCGGCTCGTGCGCACCTGCGCGTGAATGTCCTGGATGCGGCGGCGGACCGCCATCCACTCCTGTCCCCCGAATATGTCGTTCAGTACGTGCCCGACCTCCCGCCTGTAGGAGATGCGCAGGGCACGGCACAGCAACACCTGGAGCACGGTGGCGCCAGCCGGCTCCATGGGAACATCCGCCGCAATCGCCGGCAGTTCGGCAAGCGGCCGATCCAGATGACTGCCGATCAGGGCCCAGCGCGCACGGATGGCGGCAATGTGGGCAAGCGCCCCCTGCACCTTGGCCGCCGTGATTTCGCTGCTTTCGGCGCTTTCCTCGTACTGGCCCTGGGGCTTTACATCAGCCCCCCCTTCACGCAGATAGCCGCTGATCGCATCCAGGATCTTCAGCTTGTTGCCGATCGACTCCTCGATGTTGATGCGCTCGACGCCTTCGCTGTAATCCGCCAGGCGCTCGAGCGGAATCACCACGTCCTCATTGATCTTGAACGCGTTGGTGTGCGCCGCAATGGCGGCGGTCTTGGCCCGGTCCGCCCAGAAGCGGCGGCGCGCCTCGGCGCTGACCGCCACGAAACCCTCGCCCGCGCGGGCATTGGCGATGCGGACAAAGGCCGCCGCCGCCTCACCCACCTGCCGTTCGTCATCGCCGGCCACATCGGCCAGAAGGACCATCTTCGGCAGTTCGTGGCGTGGCGACTTGGTGCTGTAGCGGACCGCGCGCAGATACCGGTCATCCAGGTGCTCGAGACCCGCCAGCGCCACACCGGGGTGGATCTGCGGATAGTCCTTGATCTCCATGATGGCAGGTACCGCCTGGCGCAGATCCGCGCCGAAGAACTCAAGACAGACCGTGCGGGTATACAGCGGCTTCTTGTGCAGGATGAAGACCGCCGAGGTGATGAGCCCGTCGCAGCCTTCCTTCTGGATGCCGGGCAGGCCCCCGAGGAACTTGTCCGTGACATCCTTGCCGAGACCGGCGCGGCGGAGTGCCGCACCGGGCAACCGGACGGTCTCCGCCGGCCCACGCGGGGTTTTGCCATCGGCCTCGAAACGGCGGATGCTGAATTCTACCTCCGCCTCCTCGTGAATCTTGCCGAGATTGTGGTGAACGCGCTCGACCTCGAGCCACGAGGCATCCGGCGTGACCATGCGCCAGGACGCGAGATTGTCGAGGGTAGTGCCCCACAAGACTGCCTTCTTGCCGCCCGCATTCATGGCGATGTTGCCGCCGATCGTCGAGGCATCCTGTGAGGTCGGATCAACGGCAAACGACAGCCCGGCCCGTTCGGCCGCCTCCGTCACACGGATGGTCACCACGCCGGCCCCTGCCCGTATCGCCGGCACGGGCGCATCGACACCCGGCAGCATCCGCATCTCGACGGCGCCGAGACTTTCGAGCTTTTCCGTATTGATGATGGCGGTGTCGGTATAAAGCGGCACCGCGCCCCCCGTATAACCGGTGCCGCCCCCGCGGGGAATGATGGTCAGGCCCAGATCGATGCAACCCTGTACGATTTTCTGGATCTCCGCCTCGCTGTCGGGGTTTATCACGACAAAGGGCAACTCGACCCGCCAGTCCGTCGCGTCCGTCACATGGGCCGAACGCGCATAGCCGCTGAAATCGATGTTGTCGCGGCGGGTGACCCGCGACAGGACGCGCATCACCTTCTTGCGCAGTGCCCGGTCCCGCGGAAAGCGCGCCTCGAACTCCTTCACCGCTCCTCGCGCCGCTGCCGCCAGCGCCAGGGCCTCGCTGTTGCCCTGGGCCCGAATCACGATCTGGTCGAGCCGATGGTGGAGGGCCTCGATCAGCGAGCGCAGACGCTTGTCGTGCGCCATCAGATCGTCCTGGATGAAGGGATTGCGGCCCACCACCCACATATCACCCAGGACTTCGAACAGCATGCGCGCCGAACGTCCCGTAACACGGGCCGCCCGCAGGCTGTTCAGCACTTCCCACATCGGTTCGCCGAGAAACCGGATCACGATCTCCCGATCCGAAAAGGACGTGTAATTATAGGGGATCTCGCGAATCCGGGCGCCGGCAATTTGACTCATGAACGATGTTGCACCAGATGGGTACAAGCGCCCATTCTAGCACGACACGAAGACCCCCGATGAACCCTCAGGACAGCCTGGCCGCAGCCTGCACATACTGGCGGAATCCTCCATAAGCGGTGATGTCGCGGGCGCCCGGTCCGGGATCCGGACAGATAAAGCCCGTCACCTCGCGATCGCCGAGGTGCACGCGGCCCATGGCCAGTGGCGCCTCGATCTCCTGCAGCAGCGATCCCAGGGCGCCATGGTCCATCTCCCATATCTCGACTTCGATCGCGCCTCCGTCGGCTGCCGGTACCAGACCCGCCCGCAACACGGAACCGGGCAACAGGCAGAGCCGGTACCCCGGGGCCGTCACGGTCGTGGCCACATACCGGGCACCGCGACTCGTCAAGTCCCCGTTCAGCGGCTGCCCGCGCAAGTGGGCCGCCACCACCGCCACCAGGGCCCGATTGGCCGGCAACGCGACCGCCGCCCGCGGCGTCGCCGTCAGCCGCGCAGCAAGATGCAGCAGGGGGCCATCCTGATGCGCCGGCGCCACCAGCGTGACGCCAAACGGTACCGTTCTTGCGTACCCCGCCCGGCACGGCGGTGGCGGCGAGATCGCGCAGATTGACGAAGCTGGTGTACAACTCGAGCTTGGTGTTGGCGCCCACGGGATCGGCCTGCATCTCTCCTACGGTAAAGATCGTCGGCGCCGTCGGCACCACGAGCACATCGACCCGCTCCCAGACCTCGCGGGTCTGCATCTGCAAAACCTTCAGGGCATGCTGGGCATCAAACACCTCCCGCGCCGTGTAGCGCCCGGCCGGACCCAGGATCTCGCGCAAAGGCGCAAGCAGCGCAGAGGATCGGGTACGCAGCAAGGCGCCCGCCGCCTCCAGCCGCTCGGCGACCAGGGCACTCTCGTAGAGCAAGGCACCCGCCCGCCGAAACGGTGCCCAGTCGATTTCCGATACGGCGGCGCCCAGGGCGCGCAGCCGCTCCACGTAGGCGCCAAACAACGCGGCCGCTTCGTGATCGCCAAAAAACTCCCGGTCTGCCGCGCGCGGTATGGCGACCCGCAACGGGTTGACCGCCGAAAAATCGACCCCGTGGGGGCGCAATGGGCGGCTATGGGGATCACGGACATCCGGAAACGCCGCAACACCCAGGATGATCTCGGCATCCCCGGCCGTGTAGGCGAATATCGATACGGTATCAAGGGACCGGCAGGCTGGCACAACCCCCTGGGCCGACAGCACCCCGCGTGTGGGTTTATGTCCGATCAGACCCTGCAGGGCGGCCGGTACCCGCCCCGATCCGGCCGTATCGGTTCCCAGCGCGAAACCGACGTGGCCGCGAGCGAGTGCAACAGCCGACCCGGAACTGGATCCGCCGGCAATATAGCCGGGATCAAAGGCATTGCGGCAGATCCCGTAAGGCGACCGGGTGCCATTGAGACCCGTGGCAAATTGATCCATATTCGTCTTGCCGATCGGGATCGCGCCCTGCTCGACCAGTTTCTCCACGACCGCGGCCGATTGCTCTGGATGGTAGGCGTAAGCCGGACAGCCTGCAGTGGTCGGCAGACCAGCCACATCGATGTTGTCCTTCACGGCAAACGGCACGCCATAGAGTGGCTTTAGTTCAGGCGATAACGCCCGTAAGCGCTCGAGATACGGCGCCAGGCCCTTTGCATCGAACCAGCTGATCCAGGCGCCATATCGCCGGTCGCGCTCGATCCGGGAAAACACCTGCTCGATCACATCCTCCGGACGCAACCGGCGGCGCCGGTACAGATCGTTCAGGGTATTCATATCAAAACGCAGCGTCGTCATGTCCATCTCAGGCACACCCCTCCCCGCTCGCCGAAATCACCGCCACGATGTCGCCCGCATCGACCGCGCAACCCTCCTGGCACAAGATCCGCTCCATGATCCCTGTCCGGCCCGCCTCGATATGGATCTCCATCTTCATCGATTCGATCGTCATGATCACATCCCCGGCATTGACCCGCTCTCCCTCCCGTACACCGATACGCCACACGCTCCCCGACACCGGCGCGGCCAGCGGATGCTGGGCCGCCGTCCATGCAGGCAAGGATCCGGCCTCCTGCCCGCTCTCTTCGGTGAGCGTC
>JAJYDN010000022.1 GCA_021777535.1 Pseudomonadota bacterium | reverse complement strand
AATGCGGAAGCTGTCGCCGGCATGAAAATACAGATACAGCAAGGCGACCAGCATCAACACCGATCCGAAGAAGGTGTAGAGGAAGAATTTGATGGTCGCATACACGCGATTCGGTCCACCCCAGATGCCGATGATGAGGTACATCGGAATCAGCATGGCCTCCCAGAACACGTAAAAAAGCATCGCGTCGAGCGCGCAGAACACCCCGATCATAAGGCCTTCCATGATAAGGAAGGCCGCGAAATACTCCGCAATCCGCTCCTTGACGCCCGACCACCCGGCGATCACCACGATCAGGCCGATCAGGCTCGTGAGCAGCACGAGCGGCATGGAGATGCCGTCTATTCCGAGCGCATAGTAGATATGGAATGCCGGAATCCAGGGCCGCACACAGGTAAATTGCATATCCGGCGTGCCGCGCTGAAAAAAACTCCATAAGGGCAGCGTCATCAGGAAGGTTGCCGTCGACCCCAGCGCGGCGAGCGGCCGGACGAGCGCCGGCCACCGGCCCCCGATGAGGAGAATGAGGAGCCCCAGCGCGATCGGGGTCCAGATGACAAGGCTCAACGCCAGATGTTCATAAGCCATCATGAGAGTCATGATCCGTGTTGCAGGAATAAGGTCATGAGCACAACGAGCCCCACGATAATGGCAAAAGCGTAGTGATACACATAGCCCGACTGCGCGCGGCGCAGGCGCTGGGCCAACCGGACCACCCAGCGCGCCGTCCCGTTGACAATCGCGCCGTCGATCAGGCGCACATCACCAACCCGCCAGAACAGGCGCCCCGCAGACCGCGCGGCGCGCGCGAAACCGTCGACATAGAGCACGTCAAAGCCATACTTGTCCTGCAAGACGGCATAGAGCAGATGAAAGCGTTCGGCGACGCGCGCTGGAACGGCGGGGCGATGGATATACATGTACCAGGCCGTGAAAATACCGCCGAGCGCAAGATACAGGGCGGGCCCTGCGAACCCGGCGCCGATGAAGGCCAGCACGCCATGGTAGCGGGCGGCAAGGGGGGCCAGGACATTGTCGGCGGGGGCCACCTGGATGGCAGACCCAAAGAAATGGCCGAAGAGCAGCGGTTGGATCAGCACGGCCCCTGCCAGAGCCGCAGGAATGGCGAGCAGGATCAGCGGCACCGTGATGACCGCCGGCGACTCATGCAGATGATGGCGCGTATGGGCGTCCATCCGCGGCTCGCCATAGAAGGCGAGAAAGAGCATGCGGAAGGTATAAAACGCGGTCACGAAGACGCCACCCAAAAGCGCATAGAACGCATACGTCGCCCCCGGCAGCGCCGAATGCGACACCGCATCGAGAATGGCATCCTTCGAGAAGAAGCCGGCAAACGGGGGGATTCCGGCGAGCGCGAGCGATCCGATCCAGGTGGTCGCGAAGGTGATTGGCATGTAGCGGCGGAGCCCCCCCATCTTCCGCAGGTCCTGTTCATGATGCAGCGCAACGATGACCGAACCGGCAGCGAGGAAAAGCAGCGCCTTGAAAAATGCATGCGTCACCAGGTGGAAAATGGCCGCCGCGTAAGCCGACGCCCCCAACGCAGCTGTCATGTAGCCGAGCTGCGACAGGGTCGAATACGCAATGACCCGCTTGATGTCGTTTTGAACAATGCCGAGGAGCGCCATGAAGAAGGCGGTGCTGGCGCCGATTATGAGCACCACGCTGCGCGCGACCGGCGACAACTCGAACAGCGGCGACATGCGCGCCACCAGGAAAATCCCTGCCGTTACCATCGTGGCGGCGTGGATGAGTGCCGAAATCGGCGTCGGACCCTCCATCGAGTCCGGCAACCACACATGCAGGGGCATTTGCGCAGATTTGCCCATCGCCCCGACGAAGAGCAGCAGGCAAATGACGGTGATGAGGTGCCAGGATACCCCGGGCATGATCGGCAGCAGTACGTGACGCAATGCCTGCGCGTGGGCAAACACCGTCCCGTAATTCAGGCTGTGAAAGGCCATTTCGACGGCCGCGATGCCGAGAACGAAGCCAAAATCCCCCAGCCGGTTCACAAGGAAGGCCTTGAGGCTTGCAAAGATCGCGGATTCGCGCGTAAACCAGAAACCGATCAGCAGATAGGATACGAGACCCACTGCCTCCCAGCCAAAGAAGAGCTGCAGGAAGTTGTTCGCCATGACCAGCATGAGCATGGCGAACGTAAAGAGGGAGATATAGGAGAAGAACCGCTGATAGCCCGGGTCATCCCGCATATAGCCGATGGTATAGATGTGCACCATCAGGGACACGAAGGTGACCACGACCATCATCAGGACCGTCAGGGGGTCGATCAGGAATCCGATGTGGAAACGGGCGACGCCCACCTGCGCCCAGGTGTAGAGGTTCGCGTCGAATACGTGGCCCGCGAGCACCTGCGGCAGGGCATACCCGCTGGACAGGAAAAAGGCCGCGGCCACCGCGAGGATCGTCACCCAGTGCGCACCACGGCGTCCGAGCACGCGTCCGCCAAGACCCGCCGCTACTGCGCCAAACAGGCAAACGAGCGGAATGGCCACATAAAGGCTCTGCGGCGACATCGGCTAGCCCCTCAATTCGTCGAGCTCGTCGACGTTAATGGTTTGGCGATTCCGGAAGAGGACGACGAGAATCGCAAGTCCGATGGCCGATTCGGCGGCCGCCACGGTCAGAATGAAAAACACGAAGATCTGGCCAGAAGCGCTCCCCAGAAAGTGCGAAAAGGCAATGAAATTCATGTTGACAGCAAGCAGCATGAGCTCGATGGCCATCAGGAGAACCACGAGATTCTTCCGGTTCAGGAAAACGCCAACCACACCGATTGCGAACAACACCGCGCCCAGAATCAGGTAATCCGAAAGAGATACCACGACTTCCTCCCTTGTTTCAAAGCGGCGCTAGGCCTTGGGCTCCGACGGCATCTTGATTATGCGTAGGCGCGCCTGCGCCGTCACGTCCACCTGCCGCCCCGCATCCTGGTACTTCGTCCCGGGCCGGCGGCGCATGGCGAGCGCGATGGCGGCAATGATGGCCACAAGCAAAATCACGGCTGCGAGCTCAAATGGGTAGACATACACCGTATAGAGGAGTTTGCCGAGCACGCGCGTATTGTCGTAGTGGGAACCAAGCGGCGCAGGGGCCGGAACCCGGGCCAGACCGAACCGCCTGGGCCCGAGCGCGACACTCATTTCCACGACCATGATCAGCGCAACTATCGCGCCAAGCGGGAGGTATCTCACAAAACCTTCCCGCAGTGCCGCCAGATTGACATCGATCATCATGACGACGAACAGGAACAGGACCATGACGGCGCCGACGTAGACCAGCACAAGCACGATGGCCAGGAACTCTGCCTCGAGCAGAATCCAGAGACCGGCGGCCGTGACGAACGCCAGCACCAGAAAAAGAGCGGCCTTCACGGGATTGCGGATGGTCACGACCATGGCCGCCGAACTCAGCAATATGGCAGCAAACAGGTAGAAGATGGCGACTTGGAAGCTCATGGGGTCCGGCCTTCAGCGATAGCGGGCGTCCGCCGCCCGGTCAGCAGCTATGTCCTTTTCATGCTTGTCGCCATGTGCGAGCAGCATGTCCTTGGTATAGAGGAGATCGCCCCGGCGTTCTCCATGATAGTCGAACGTGCGCGTCTCGACGATGGAATCAACCGGACAGGACTCCTCGCAGAAGCCGCAGAATATGCACTTCGTCAGATCGATGTCGTAGCGGGTCGTACGCCGGGTGCCATCGGCCCGCATCTCTGATTCGATCGTGATGGCGAGTGCCGGGCATACCGCCTCGCACAGCTTGCAGGCGATGCAGCGCTCTTCGCCGTTCGGATAGCGGCGCAGCGCATGCAGCCCGCGGAAGCGGGGAGACTGCGGCGTCTGTTCTTCGGGATACTGGACCGTGATCTTCCGCGCGAACAGCTGCCGCCCGGTGAGCGCCATACCCCGCAGCAGCTCGATCAGCAGGAAGGTGTTCAGGTACTTTCGAAAAGCCTTCATAGAATCGCTCCGCTAGCGATAGAACACGAAAGACCAGGGAGTGAAGAACATCACGACACCCATGATTCCAATCCATACCAGCGTCACCGGAATCAGCACCTTCCAGCCGAGCCGCATGATCTGATCGTAACGATAGCGCGGGAAGGTCGCCCTGAGCCACAGGTACAGGAACACGACCGCGCCAACCTTCAGAAGAAACCATGCAAGCGGCGGTACCCACGTAAACGGCGCGACATCGACAGGCGGCAGCCAACCGCCAAGGAACATGGTCACCGTGAGGGCCGACAGCAACATCATGTTGGCGTACTCGGCTAGAAAGAACAACGCAAAGCTCATGCCCGAGTATTCCACATGGAAGCCCGCCACGATTTCCGACTCACCCTCGGCCACATCGAAGGGAAGGCGATTCGTTTCCGCTACACCCGCAATGAAATAGACCAGGAATAATGGGAAAAGCGGCAAGAACAGCCAATGCCAGAAACCGCCTGCCTGCACCAGGGCGATCTTGCGCAGATTGAGTGTCCCGGTCGACATGAGAACACCGACCAGCGCAAAGCCCATGGCGACCTCGTAGGCCACGATCTGTGCGGCAGAGCGCAGCGATCCGAGGAACGCATATTTCGAATTGGATGCCCAGCCAGCCACCACGACGCCGTACACACCCATGGATGAGATCGCCATGACAAACAGCAGTCCCGCATTCACATTGGCCAGCACCAGCCTGTCGGTAAAGGGGATCACCGCCCAGGCCACGAGGGCCGGCATGATGACAAGGACCGGCGCCAGGATGAAAAGCAGCTTGTTGGCGCCACTGGGAACGATGATCTCCTTCAGCAGCAGTTTCAGGCCATCGGCAATGGGCTGCAAAAGCCCGCGTGGACCGACCCGGTTTGGCCCGATACGCACCTGCATATAGCCGATCACCTTCCGCTCGGCCAGCGTCAGATACGCGACGGCCAGCATCAATGGCGCGATGATCGCCACGATCTTTACGAGATCCCAGATCACGCTCTGGGACCAGTGCGGGAGCGCTCCCCACGCGCCGAGCAGTTCGTTCATGCCACCCCCACCATGACTTCACCACTAAGCGGCAGCGCCGCAGTCTCCGGCAACGCTGCCGGAATCCACACGGCGCCATGTGGCACGCGATCATCGATCGCCGCCTCGAGCCGCACCGTAACGGCCCCCATCGTCACCGTGATGACGCCACCGGGCGTGAGTCCGCGCTCCGTCAATTCGGCCGCCCGGAAATACGCGGCGGGCCGCATCCGGTCGGCCGTGCGCGAAAGCGGCAGGGCACGCCGGACGATCGTATCCGAATCGTAGGGCGAAACCGTCGCCACACGCTCGAGCGCCGGTGCCTGGCGCACCGGCGGCACAAATGTCCACGGCTCGGCCGGCGCCGGTTCTGTCCGCTTGATCTGCCGGAACTCCTTCAACACGGCCGCCGCCGAATCGAAATCGAAACCCGGCACGCCCAGGCGTTCGGCCACGACACGCAGGATCTTCCAGCCGGGGCGCGCCTCGGCGACGGGCGGAATGGCGGCACGAAACGATTGAAAGCGGCCTTCTGCATTGACGAAGGTGCCGTCCGTTTCCGTAAAGGGCGCCCACGGCAGTATGACGTCGGCATATTCGAACGCCTCACCCCGGAAAATCGACGCCGCAACCACGAACTCCGCCCCGCCGAGAGCCATGCGCGCCCGGCTGCCATGCTGACTGTCGAGGGCTGGTTCCACATCGACAAGAAGAAAGGCCTTCTGACTGCCATCGAACATCCCGGTTGCGGGTCGCCCCGCGGGATTCCGTGACACGCCCATCGGCCCGCGGTGCGGCACAACGCCAGCGAGCCACGCACCGGCCCCGTTACCGTACGGCAGTTCACCGAGCGGTGCCTGTGCCGTCTGGGCGATGAACCGTGCCAATCCGCGCAGATCGGCCGCCTGCGCATGGGCGGAGGCAAGCGCACCCAGCAGTACCGCCCGCTTGCGTCCGCCGCAGAGTACCGCGGCGATCGCCTCTGCCTCGGAGCCCGGCGGACCCACCTCCGCCAGGGCGCGCAGTCCTGCCGGCAACTCGATACGCATCCTCTGGGCAACGGCAAGCGCCACTTTCGCGACCGTCTCCACCATCGCGTCCGGCGGGACGACCGCTCGGGCGGCGAGATCGAAAGCGAACGGGAAATCGAGCGGGTTGACCGCCGCGATCCGTGCACCTTCCAGAAACGCCTTGCGCAAGCGGTGCCCGAGCAGCGGCTGATCCTTGCGGATATTGCTGCCGATCAAAAGCACGGCATCCAGTTTTTCCAGATCCTGGATCGCCTGACCGAGCCACGGAAAGATGGGCGCGCGCGCATCATCCCGGAAATCCGCTTCGCGTAACCGATGGTCGATGTTGTCTGAACCGAGACCGCGCATCAGGCGCTGCAACAGAAACCCTTCTTCCACGGTGAGCTGCGGGGAAATCAGCGCCGACAGGGCGGTTGGACCGTGACGATCGGCAACACCGCGCAACCCTTCCGCGACGCGGCCAAGCGCGATCTCCCAGTCGACCTCGCGCCAGTTCCCGCCATCGCGCACGAGAGGGGCGCGCAGGCGGTCCTCGCCGTGCAGGGCGACGTAGCTGAAACGGTCACGGTCGGCCAGCCACACCTCATTGATGGCTTCGTTCTCACGCGGCAGGACGCGCATCACCTTGTTGCGGCGCACCTGGACGTCGAGGTTGGTGCCGACGCAGTCGTGGGGGCTTACCGACGGCTTGCTGATGAGCTCCCAGGGCCGCGCCGTATAGCGATATGGCCTGGAGGTGAGCGCGCCTACCGGACAGAGATCTATCATGTTGCCCGAGAGCTCGGAATCCACGCTTGCCTCGATGTAGGTCCCGATCTGCATGTGCTCACCGCGGCCCGTTGCGCCAAGCTCCATGATGCCGCCGATTTCCTGACCAAACCGCACGCAGCGCGTGCAATGGATGCAGCGCGTCATCTCGGTCGAGATCAAAGGGCCGATGTCCTTGTCGGCAACAATCCGCTTCGCTTCCTGGAAACGGGACACATCGCGGCCGTAGCCTACCGCAAGATCCTGCAACCCACACTCTCCGCCCTGATCGCAAACGGGACAGTCGAGCGGATGATTGATGAGGAGAAACTCCATGACACCCTTCTGGGCGTCGATCGTCTTTTGCGAATGCGTAAACACGCGCATGCCCTCGGTTACCGGGGTTGCGCACGCCGGCACCGGCTTGGCGACGCGCTCGACCTCGACCAGGCACATGCGGCAGTTGGCCGCCACGGACAGTTTCGGGTGGTAGCAGAAACGCGGGATGTAAATGCCCGCAGCCTCGGCCGCCTCGATCACCATGGCGCCTTCCTCGACCACGAGCTTCTTGCCGTCGATCTCGATATGTAACATCGGCAGGTCCCCTCGCTTAGGCGGCCGCCGCGGCCAGACAGCTGCGGTTATGGATGTGGAACTCGAATTCCTCGCGGAAGTTCTTTATGAAACTCAAGATCGGCACGGCCGCTGCGTCACCGAGCGCACAGATCGTGCGCCCCTCGATCTTGCGAGCCATTTCGGTCAGCAGATCCAGATCCTCGGGGCGCCCCTGCCCGTGTTCGATCCGGCTCAGAACGCGCGCAAGCCAGCCGGTCCCTTCACGGCAGGGCGTGCACTGTCCGCACGATTCCTCATAGTAAAAGTGTGAAATCCGCTCGAGTGCCTTCACCATGCAGGTGCGGTCGTCCATGACGATCACCGAACCCGCACCCAGCATGGTGCCTGCCTTCGACAGCGCGTCGTAATCCATGGTAAGATCCATCATGACCTCGCCACGCACGACCGGCACGGAGGACCCCCCCGGAATCACCGCCTTCAGCTTGCGTCCACGCCACACACCGCCCGCCATTTCCAGAAGCTCCGCAAACGGCGTCCCCAGCGGAACCTCGTAATTGCCCGGCCGGTTGACATGGCCCGACACCGAGAAGATTTTTGAGCCGCCGTTGTTGGGCTTTCCAATTTCCAGAAACCAGGGGCCCCCATTGCGCAGAATCAACGGAATCGAAGACAGCGTCTCCGTGTTGTTGATGGTGGTGGGACGCCCGTACAGCCCGTAGCTTGCCGGAAACGGGGGTTTGAACCGCGGTTGCCCCTTCTTGCCTTCGATCGACTCGATGAGGGCGGTCTCCTCGCCGCAGATATAGGCGCCTGCACCACGGTGCGTGTGCAACTCGAAATCGATGCCGGAACCAAGAATATTTTTGCCGATGAGACCCGCGGCCCGCGCCTCCGCCAACGCCTCCTCAAACCGCTCTATGGGCTCGTGGAACTCGCCGCGCACGTAGTTGTAACCGACCGTGGCGCCGATCGTATAGCCGGCGATCGCCATTCCTTCGATGAGCGCATGGGGATTGAAGCGCAGGATGTCGCGGTCCTTGAACGTCCCCGGCTCGCCCTCGTCGGAATTGCAGATGATGTATTTCTGTCCCGGCGCACTGCGCGGCATGAAACTCCACTTGAGGCCGGTCGGAAACCCGGCCCCTCCGCGGCCCCTCAGAAACGATTTTTTCACCTCATTGATGATTTCGTCAGCCGGCATCTTCTCCGCCAGAATGCGGCGCCAGGCCTCGTAGCCGCCCGTGCTCTGGTAGGCCGCCAGGGTCCACGGCCTGTCCAGATGCATGTTCCGAAAACACACTTCATTTGTCATCGGCTACTCCAGCTTGTCCAGGATCTCATCGACCCGCGCGGGCGTGAGATTCTCGTAATACGTCTTGTCGATCATGAACATCGGTGCGCCACCACAGGCCGCCAGGCACTCGACTTCCTTCAGCGTGAAGCGGCCGTCGGGTGTTGTTTCGCCAAAGTCGATGCCAAGACGCTTCTTCAGATGACCCAGAATGTCGTCACTCCCGCGCAAGAGGCAGGAAATATTCGTGCAAAGCGAAATCTTGTGGCGTCCGACGGGCTTCAGATCGTACATCGTATAGAAGCTCGCCACTTCGTACACCTGAATCGGCCGCATATCGAGCAGGCCGGCTACATAATCCATGAGCGGGACACTGAGCCATCCATGCTCATCCTGCGCAATATGCAGGGCGGAAATGACGGCAGACTGCTTGTTCTCGGGGGGATACTTGGCGATCTCCCGGTCGATCTTCGCGAGTGATTCCTGTGAAAGCATCGGCTCTACCTGTCGATCTCGCCAAACACGATATCCTGCGTGCCGATTATCGCCACAACATCGGCGATCATGTGCCCGCGGACCATTTCATCAAGGGCCGCCAGGTGCGCAAAACCCGGCGCCCGGATCTTCAGCCTGAACGGCATGTTGGCACCGTCTGACAGCAGATAGATGCCGAATTCGCCCTTTGGATGTTCGACTGCCGCGTAGGCCTCACCGACCGGCACACAGTAGCCTTCGGTAAACAGCTTGAAGTGATGGATCAGGGATTCCATGCCCTCCTTCATGTCCTCGCGGCGCGGCGGAACGAGCTTGTGGTCATCGGCGATCACCGGCCCCGGATTTGCCCGCAGCCAATCGATGCACTGGCGGATTATCCGGTTCGACTGGCGCATTTCCGCGATGCGCACCAGATAGCGGTCGTAACAGTCGCCTTCCGTCCCGACAGGGATGTCGAAGTCGATCTTGTCGTAGACTTCATAGGGCTGCTTCTTGCGTAGATCCCAGGCCACGCCGGAGCCCCTCAGCATCGGCCCGGTAAACCCAAGCTGCAGGGCCCGCTCCGGCGACACGACACCGATGCCCACCGTTCTCTGCTTCCAGATCCGGTTATCCGTGAGCAGCGTCTCATACTCGTCGACGTAGCCGGGGAACCGGCCGCAGAAATCGCCCAGAAAATCAAGTAACGAGCCGTTGCGGTTGGCGTTCATGCGCTCGACGTCGCCGGCGTCATGCCAGCGCGATACGCTGTATTTCGGCATGCTGTCCGGAAGATCCCGATAGACGCCACCCACACGGTAGTAGGCTGCATGCATGCGCGCGCCCGACACCGCCTCGTAGATGTCCATCAGGTCCTCGCGCTCGCGGAACGCGTACAGGAATACCGTCATGGCGCCAACATCGAGCGCATGCGCGCCCAGCCACAGGAGATGGTTCAGAATGCGCGTGATTTCGTCGAACATGACACGGATGTACTGGGCCCGTGGAGGAACCTGAACGCCCACGAGTTTCTCTATCGCCAGCACATAGGCGTGCTCGTTGCACATCATCGACACGTAATCGAGCCGGTCCATGTACGGGATCGACTGGTTGAAAGGCTTGCTTTCAGCCAGCTTCTCGGTCGCCCGGTGCAACAGCCCGATGTGCGGATCGGCGCGCTCGATGACCTCGCCGTCGAGCTCCAGGACGAGCCGCAGAACTCCGTGGGCCGCAGGATGCTGCGGTCCGAAATTCATCGTGTAATTACGGATTTCTGCCACCGTAGCCCTCCTCACGGATCACCCGCGGAACCAAAACGCGCGGCTCGATGCTGACCGGTTCATAAACGACCCGCGTCTTCTCGATATCGTAGCGCATCTCGACGCGCCCGATGAGCGGAAAGTCCTTGCGGAAGGGGTGCCCTATGAAGCCGTAATCCGTCAGGATACGCCGCAGGTCGGGGTGCCCTTCAAAAACGAAGCCAAAAAGGTCGAAGGCTTCCCGCTCATACCAGTCAGCGGCATTCCAGACGGACGCGACCGACGTCACGACCGGCGCCTCGGTGTCGAGAAACACGCGCAATCGCACCCGCCGGTTGTGGGTGATGGACAACAGGTGATAGACCACCGCGAAACGCGGCCCCTCGAGGTCCGATTCGCCGTAGCCCAGGTAATCGACGCCCGCGAGGTCGATCAGTTGCTCGAAAGAAAAGCGCGGGTCGTTGCGGAGGATGTGACAGCTCTTAAGCAGGTGCTCACGCCGTAGCACCATGGTGATCTCGCCGTGGGCGACCTTGACACTTGTCAAATTCGCGCCCAGCGTTTTCTGGGCGTCGTCGAGGAAAGCCTCGTGCGTGCTCATACAGGAAACCCCTTCTCGGTGTCAGCGCGCGATGGTATTCGTGCGCCGAATCTTGTTCTGCAGCTGGATGACGCCGTAGAGCAATGCTTCCGCCGTCGGCGGACACCCGGGCACGTAAACGTCCACCGGCACGATGCGGTCGCATCCGCGAACTACCGAGTAGGAGTAATGGTAATAGCCACCACCGTTGGCGCAGGAACCCATCGATATCACCCACCGGGGCTCGGCCATCTGATCATAGACCTTGCGCAAGGCCGGCGCCATTTTATTGACCAGCGTGCCGGCAACGATCATGACGTCGGACTGGCGCGGACTCGGCCGGAATACCACACCGAAACGGTCGAGATCATAACGGGCAGCGCCCGCGTGCATCATTTCCACGGCACAGCACGCGAGACCAAAGGTCATCGGCCATAGAGACCCCGTCCGCGTCCAGTTCACGATCTTGTCCGTGGAGGTCACGATCCAGCCCTTGTCGAGAACGCCCTCTACTCCCACTCCAACGCCCCTTTCATCCACTCATAGATGAAGCCTACGACCAGGATAGCGAGGAACAACGCCATCGCGAGGAAACCCGCAAGACCAATCTGGCGAAGAGCAACCGCCCACGGGAACAAAAACGTGATCTCGAGATCGAAGACGATGAAGAGGATCGCCACGAGATAATAACGGACATCAAATTTTGTCCGCGTATCCTCGAAAGCCTCAAAGCCGCACTCGTAAGGAGACAGTTTGGCCGTATCAGGGCGATAGGGAGCCAGCAGGCGCCCAAGCGCCATGGGCATCAACCCGACAAGGATGCCGACCCCGATGAAAATCAAAATGGGTAGGTAATTTCCCAACATCCCCTTTCCTCACATACGTCCACAAGGGCAGCCCAATCCGCCATCGGGTTTGTTAGTCTAGCCACCGATTTAGACTCAAGTCAAGCACGGGGAAGAACTCATACATTTATTTTAATTCAAGCAGTTAGCTGGCCTTTGGATGGCCAGACAGGCAGGACCAATTGGTGCCGAAGGCGGGACTCGAACCCGCACAGCTTGCGCCACCGCCCCCTCAAGACGGCGTGTCTACCAATTCCACCACTTCGGCTAACTCGTTTACCGCCAGGCGCCCTTACTTCTGCGATCCTGGTTGGGTAGTGACCGGCGATCCGGGGATCGTCGGTAGCGGCGCGCCCGCAGGCGCTTGCGTCGGCTGCGCCGGCCCTTGCGGGGCCGCCGGAACATTCGGCACCACCGGTGCGGCCGCCCTGGGCGCGGCCGGCACGATTTCCGTCACGCTCGCCGGCCCCGCGCGATGCGCGGAAAGATACGCGAGACCGAGACTTGTTGCAAAGAAAATCGTCGCGAGAACCGCCGTCACACGGCTTAAGAAGGTGGCCGAACCGCGCGCCCCGAACAGCGTCTGCGAGGAACCGCCGCCAAACGACGCGCCCATGTCGGCACCCTTGCCATGCTGAATGAGCACGACGGCAATCAAGGCCACCGCCACCAGCACCTGCACGATCAATAGAAAATCCGTCATCAAGAACCTTTGCTGGCTTTCGTGTCGGCCGCGCGACAAATACCGATGAATTCCTGCGCGTTCAAGGCGGCCCCACCGATCAGCCCACCGTCGATGTCAGCCTGAGCGAACAATTCTGGCGCATTTTGCGCCTTGACGCTACCACCATACAAGATGCGCAGGCTGGCAGCCGCCCCGGCGGCGGTGCGCGCCACCGTGGAACGAATGAAGTGATGGACGGCCTGGGCATCGGCAGGCGCGGCGGCACGGCCGGTCCCGATGGCCCATACAGGCTCATACGCAATAACGGCGCGGTTAAAGGCCGCAGGCCCGACTGCCGTCACGACCGCCTTGATCTGCTCCTCGATGACCTTTTCCGTGAGCCCCCGGTCCCGCTCATCCGCTGTTTCGCCCACACACAATACCGGGATCATCCCTTGCGCCTGGACCTGCGCGAACTTCTCGGCAACCGCGGTATTCGTTTCGCCAAACAGGGTGCGGCGCTCCGAGTGGCCGACGATCACAAACTGGCAAGCCATATCCTTCAGCATGGCCGCCGACACTTCGCCGGTATAGGCCCCCTCGGCCTGTGCGGCAACGTTCTGCGCACCCAGACCGATGCCCTGGGGGGCACCAAGACTCAGAAAGGGGTAAGGGGGACAGACCACGATTTCGACAGACGCGAGGCCCTTGGCGCCCGCGGCGACTGCGGCAAGCAAGGCCCGGGCGCTCTCCAGCCGGCCATTCATCTTCCAGTTGCCCATCACGAGCGGTCGCCTCATGTCCCTCTCCCTTCGATTCGAACGGGCGCCCATGTTACCGGCCAGTTCCCGCTAAATCAATTTGGGACACCCCGTTTTCCCCTATTCGAACGGGGACACCGGGGGACATCAGGCAACGGCGGTAGCGGCGGCGCGCTCTACAGCCTCGGCGAGACCGCGGCTAAGCTCCGTCACCAGCGCCGGATCCTTGGCCTCGACCATCACCCGCACGACCGGCTCGGTGCCGGATGCCCGCAGGACCACGCGGCCCTGCTCCCCGAGGCGCGCCTCGACCTCGCGGAGCGCCGCCTGCACCGCCCTCGCGCGAACGATCTCGCCCGCCACAAGCCCGGCGCCCACCGAGACATTGACGATGGTCTGGGGATAGACGTCCATGCCAACCGCCAGATCCGCCAGGCTGCGCCCTGACTCGCGCATTGCCCATAGTACCTGCAGCGCCGCCACGGTCCCGTCGCCTGTCGTGCTCTTGTCGAGACAGATCACGTGCCCCGACGCTTCTCCGCCGAGCTGCCAGCCGGTTTCATCCAGCACGGTCATGACGTGGCGGTCGCCCACCGCGGCCCGGCGGAACGGAATCGTGAAGCGCTTCAACGCCTGCTCAAGGCCCACATTGCTCATGAGCGTACCGACAACCCCCGGAACCGTTTGCCCCATGCGCTGCAGATGCGTGGCTATGATGAACAGGATACGGTCGCCATCGACGATTTCACCACGATGGTCCACCATGATGACGCGGTCTCCGTCGCCATCCAGAGCGATACCGAGGTCAGCCTGGTGTGCAAGCACCGCCCGCCGCGCTGCCTCCGGGTGGGTGGAACCGCATTCGCGGTTTATGTTGAATCCGTCTGGCGCCACGCCGATCGGGATGACTTCGGCGCCCAGTTCGCCAAACACGTGCGGGGCCGTCTGGTAAGTGGCGCCATGGGCGCAGTCGACGACGATGCGCAGCCCATCGAGATCCAGGCGATAGGGAAACGCGCTCTTGCAGAACTCGATATAGCGCCCGGCGGCGTCAGGAAACCGGCGCACCTTGCCGAGCGAACCCGAATCGACCGCCTTGAGCGGCCGCGCCATCGCCTCTTCGATGGCCGATTCAATCTCGTCTGCGAGCTTGGTTCCCTGCGAGGAAAAGAATTTGATCCCGTTGTCTTCATAGGGATTATGGGACGCGCTAATCACGATACCGGCCTGCGCGCGCGTGGTACGCGTCAGATATGCGATGCCCGGCGTGGGGATGGGCCCGATCAGGCGGATGTCCGCGCCTGCAGCCGACAGGCCCGCCTCCAGCGCCGATTCCAGCAAATACCCCGAAACGCGCGTGTCTTTGCCGATCAATACGCTGCCCCGCTCGGAACCCAGCAGCACGCGCCCCGCCGCCCAGCCGAGCTTCAGGATCGTCTCCGGACTGATCGGTTCTTCACCAACCCGCCCCCGTATCCCGTCTGTGCCGAAATATCGTCGCCCCATAGAGTCACTCCTTTGACCCGAACACGAGCTCCCATGCCCGCACGGCATCCCGAGTCGCCCGTACATCGTGTACGCGTACCACCCGTGCCCCCAGATGCACGCCCGCGAGCGCCATGCCAATGCTGGTATAGAGGCGCTCCTGCACGCCCAGTCCGAATGGAACACCCGTCATGGTTTTGCGTGACAACCCTATGACCACGGGCGCCAGCGCCGTGAGGGCCGGCAATTTTCTCAAGAGAGTCATGTTGTGATCCAGTGTCTTTCCGAATCCGAAACCCGGGTCGACCGCCAGCAGTTCCTTACGGATTCCGGCAGCCTCGCAGGCCTCCAGCCGCTCCTGCAGAAACGCCATGACGTCCTGTACGACGTTTTCATAACGCGGCGCACTTTGCATGGTGCCGGGCTCGCCCTGCGCGTGCATCAGACAGACCGGTACCTGCAGACGCGCAGCCATGGCCAGGGCTTTCGGGCGCCGCAACGCGCGCACGTCGTTAATGACATCGGCGCCCGCCGCAACCGCCGCCTCCATGACGGCCGGATTCGAGGTATCCACGGACAGGGGCACACCGAAATGGCGGCGAATCGCTTCGATCGCCGGCACCACGCGCCGGATCTCCTCTTCCGAATCGACTGGCGCGGCTCCAGGGCGTGTCGATTCGCCACCGACATCCACCACGTCCACGCCTTCCTCGATCATGGCGGCGACCCGCCGCACGGCCTGTTCCGGGGTCAAAAAAACACCCCCGTCCGAAAAGGAATCGGGGGTGACATTCAGGATCCCCATTATCGCCACCCGTGCGCCAGTCTCCGACCAGCCCCATCGGGCCGCGCTCGTCATGGGTTAGCGCGATTCGCCCGCAGGGGTGTCCATGCGAGGCTTCATGGGGGCGCGATCTGCGGTCTTGGTGGCATCGTTACTGCCGCCGTCCACGGTATGATCCGTGAACCCGTAAGGAGGACGTGGCTGCCGTCCCTCCATGATGTCGTTGATTTGATCGGTATCGAGCGTTTCCCACTCGAGCAGGCTGCCCGCCATCACCTCGACCTTGTCCTTGTTCTCTTCGATGATCCGCCGCGCGCGCCCGTATTGCTCATCGACGATGCGCCGGATTTCCGCATCGACGAGCTGCGCCGTCGCGTCACTCAGGTTCTTGTGTGTCGTCACGTCGCGACCGAGGAAAACTTCGCTCTGGTTTTCGCCATAGACGCGGGTTCCGAGGCGGTCGCTCATGCCCCACCGGCTGACCATGTTCCGCGCCAGATCCGTGGCCCGCTCGAAATCGTTCGCCGCCCCCGTCGTCATCTGGTGCATGAAGACTTCTTCGGCAATACGCCCGGCCATCAGTACGGCAATGGTCGAGAGCAGATACTCGCGGTCATGACTGTAACGATCCTCCATCGGCAGCTGCATGGTCACGCCAAGCGCCCTGCCGCGCGGAATGATCGTCACCTTGTGAACAGGGTCCGTATTCGGGAGCATGCGCGCCACCACCGTATGCCCTGACTCATGGTAGGCGGTGTTGATGCGTTCGCGTTCCGGCATCACGATGGAGCGCCGCTCGGCGCCCATGATGATCTTGTCCTTGGCCAGTTCGAAATCCTGCATCTCGACGAGACGTTTGTTCCGGCGTGCCGCAAAGAGCGCCGCTTCATTGACGAGATTCGCGAGATCGGCGCCCGAAAATCCGGGCGTGCCGCGCGCCAGAATGCTCGGCACGACATCGTCGGCAACAGGCACCTTGCGCATGTGTATGCGGATGATCTGCTCCCGTCCGCGGATGTCCGGGAGCGGCACGAACACCTGCCGGTCGAACCGGCCTGGGCGCAGCAAAGCCGGATCGAGCACATCGGGCCGATTGGTGGCAGCGATCACGATGACTCCCTCGCTGCCTTCGAATCCGTCCATCTCCACCAGCAACTGGTTCAGGGTCTGCTCGCGTTCGTCATGGCCACCGCCAAGGCCCGCGCCACGCTGGCGGCCGACGGCGTCGATCTCATCGATGAAGATGATGCAGGGGGCATGTTTCTTCGCCTGATCAAACATGTCGCGGACACGTGATGCGCCCACACCGACGAACATCTCGACAAAATCGGAACCCGAGATGGAAAAGAAAGGCACCTTGGCTTCGCCCGCGATGGCCTTGGCCAGGAGCGTCTTGCCGGTACCGGGACTGCCGGTCATGAGGACGCCTCGCGGGATACGGCCGCCGAGCTTCTGGAATTTGGTTGGATCCCGCAGAAACTCCACGAGCTCGCGCACCTCTTCCTTGGCTTCCTCGACACCCGCCACATCGTCGAAGGTCACCTTGTTGGTGTCTTCGGTGAGCATGCGCGCCTTGCTCTTGCCAAAACTCATGGCGCTGCGTCCGCCCCCTCCGCCCTGCATCTGGCGCATGAAGAAGATCCACACGCCGACGAAGAGCAGGATCGGGAACCAGTTGATCAGGATCTGCAGGAAAAGCGATTGCTGCTCTGGCGGCTTGGCGTTGACGGCCACGCCGTTGCCGATCAGATCATGGACGAGACCGGCGTCGTCGGGCGCATATGTGGAGAAGTGTTCACCCGTTTTGGTGACACCCGTGATGCGATGACCCTGAATGGTCACCCGGCCGACCTGGCCCTGTTTGACTTCGCTTACAAAGCGCGAGAAATCAATAGCCCGCACCGTCGCACGATGTGTGCCGAAGCTATTGAAGACCGCCATGAGTATTATGGCTATAACCAGCCATAACAAGAGATTCTTGGCGAGATTGTTCAAAAGGTTACCTCATGCGCCCCTGAGGGCCGCTGCCGCCATTCTCCTACGAGTCCGACCCCGACACAACTGGCCGCAGCTCGGCGCCGAGCAGATACACCTCGGAGCTGCGGGGGCGTGACGCCGGCGGTTTGCGTGTCGCCACCCGGTTGAAGCGCTGGCGCATAAGGGCGAGCAGCTCTGTAAAGCCTGCCCCCTGAAACGCCTTGATGAGGCAACTGCCACGCTCTGCCAGAGCCGACATCGCGAAATCCAGCGCAAGCTCTGCCAGATACATGGCCTTTGCCTGATCTGCTACCCCAACACCGCTAATATTGGGCGCCATGTCGGAAATTACAAGATCCGCGCGGCCACCCAATGCCTGCATGACCTCCGCCAGACAATCGGCCTCGGTAAAATCCCCCAGAATCGCCGTGACACCTGGCAAGGGCGCCATGGGCAGGACATCCACGGCGATTACGCGCCCTTGCGGTCCCACCCGGCTCGCCGCGTACTGCGAAAATCCGCCAGGAGCGGCACCGAGATCCACGACCACAGCGCCCGGCTTTATCAGCCGGTCGCGCCGGTCGATGTCTTCGAGCTTGAAGTACGCGCGCGAACGCAGGCCTTCAGCCTGTGCCCGCTTGACGTAGGGGTCGGCGAAATGTTCATCCATCCACCAGTTGCGCGCCATCTGTTCTCACAGCCCGCTCGCAACGACGGCGAGCAATAACACACCTTCCACCAGATAACACGCGGCCGCCACACCGTGCAAGATGAGAAAGAGATGCCACTGCGGACTCAACGGCCCGAAACCAGGCCCCTTCAATGAGACCATGAGCGGAAGGAAGATGAACTCGAACACCGCGTCGAGGGCCCAGGCGATACCCGCGAGCATCGGCCAGGGCCGTGGGCGATGGCGAACTGCCAAGAACACGATCGCTCCAAAAAGCAGGCCAAGCCCTTGCCAAAGGCCAAAAAGCCAACTCGCAATCCCGCCTGCGGTGGCAACCGGCAGGTACAGGAACAGCACAGGGGCCACCGCGTACCCTATGGCCCACAAACCCCCGGCCCACAGGGCGGCGGCGACGCGCGCGACAGGATCCCGCACGCGCCCCATTACTTACACGTAGCGGACATCGAGAATTTCGTACTGGCGGATGCCATCCGGGACCCGCACCTCCACGGCATCACCCGCTTCCTTGCCGATCAGCGCGCGGGCAATCGGCGAACTGATCGATATCTTGCCGCTGCCGATGTCCGCCTCATCATCACCGACAATCTGGTAGGTGACTTCGCGCTGCGACTCCTCCTCGAGAAGGTCGAGCGTGGCACCGAACACGACCCGCCCGCCGGCATTGAGGGTGGTCGGGTCTATGATCTGGGCATGGCTCAGCTTGGCCTCGACTTCCTTTATCCGGCCTTCGACGAACCCTTGCTGTTCCTTGGCGGCATGGTATTCCGCGTTCTCCGACAGATCACCATGCGCACGCGCCTCGGCAATCGCCTGGATGATCCGCGGGCGTTCGACAGTCTTCAGCCGGTGCAGCTCGGCCTTGAGCTTTTCTGCGCCCGCCACGGTTACAGGGACCTTATTCATGCCTGATCTCCTTATGCAAATCCTGCAGGCAGCGCACCTCGAAATCATGCGCCTTCCGGTGCGCCTCACAGGCGGCACGGGCCGCAGCCAGTGTCGTGTAGTTCGTCACCTTGTGCTGCAGGGCCTCCCGCCGGATCAAATAGGAATCCGTAAGGCTCTGCTTGTCGGCGATCGTGTTGACGATGATCGCGATCTCGTCGTTCTTTATCATGTCGACAATATGCGGACGCCCCTCTGACACCTTGTTCACGGCCCGCACGCTCAGCCCTTCGAGGGCCAAGGCGGCAGCCGTTCCCCGCGTTGCCAGCAACTCGAAGCCGGCCTGACTGAAATACCGGGCCACGGCGATCGCCGCCGGCCGGTCGCGGTCACGCACACTGATGAAGAGCCTGCCGCCCCGCGGAATGGCCGCGCCCGCCGCGATCTGCGATTTGGCAAACGCCTCCCCGAAGCTGCGGCCGATACCCATCACTTCGCCCGTCGATTTCATCTCCGGGCCGAGCACCGTGTCCACCCCAGGGAACTTGATGAAGGGGAACACCGCCTCCTTGACGGAATAATACGGCGGCACCACCTCGCCCGTGATGTTCTGTTCGGCGAGCGTAATGCCCATCATGGCCCGCGCCGCCACTTTTGCGAGCGGCCGCGCCGTCGCCTTGGAAACATACGGGATGGTACGCGATGCGCGCGGGTTTACTTCAAGGATATAGATGTCCTGTCCCTTGATCGCAAACTGGACATTCATGAGACCGACCACGCCAAGGGCCTGTGCCAGCTCCACCGTCTGCCGGCGCAACTCCCGCTGCAGGCCGGCACTCAGGCTGAAGGGAGGCAGCGAACATGCCGAATCACCCGAATGGACACCCGCCTCCTCGATATGTTCCATGATGCCACCGATCACCACGCTCTGGCCATCCGCCACCGCGTCGACATCCACCTCGATGGCGTCGCTCAGGAACCGGTCGAGAAGGATGGGCGTATCCTCCGAAATCTTGACCGCAAGCCGCATGTACATCTCGAGATCGTCGCGATTGTGGCAGATCTCCATGGCCCGGCCGCCCAGCACATAGGAGGGCCGCACAACCAGCGGGTAACCCGTCTCTTCCGCCGCGAGCAACGCCGCCTCTGCAGTCTTCGCGATCCGGTTTGGCGGTTGGAGCAACTTGAGATCGGCGATCAATTTCTGAAAACGCGCGCGATCCTCCGCAAGGTCGATGGAGTCCGGGCTCGTCCCGACAATGGGCGCGCCGTTTTCCTTCAGACCCTGGGCGAGCTTCAGGGGCGTCTGTCCACCATACTGCACGATCACGCCCTTGGGAGATTCCAGATGGGTGATCTCCAGTACGTCTTCGAGCGTGAGCGGCTCGAAATAGAGCCGATCCGAAATGTCGTAATCGGTCGAGACGGTTTCCGGATTGCAGTTGACCATGATGGTCTGATAGCCGCTCTCACGCAGCGCAAGCGAGGCATGGACGCAGCAATAGTCGAACTCGATGCCCTGGCCGATGCGGTTGGGTCCGCTGCCCAGCACGATGACCTTGTCGCAATTCGCGGGCGCGGCCTCGCATTCGGCTTCGTACGTCGAATACATGTAGGCGGTCGCCGACGCAAATTCGGCGGCGCAGGAATCCACCCGCTTATAGACGGGCCGCACCTGAAGCCGGTGACGCGTGCGCCTGATCGTTTCTTCGTCAAGCCCGAGCAGCGCTGCCAGCCGCCGGTCCGCAAACCCGTGCCGCTTCCATTCGCGCAGTACATCAGCAGACACGCTGTCGAAATGCCCGCGATGACCGGCAATTTCCTCTTCCATCGCGACGATCTCGGCGATCTGGGCCGTAAACCAGGGATCGATACCACTCAAGTGCGCAACCTCATCTACCGACAGCCCGTGGCGCAGCGCATCCGCCACATACCAGAGGCGGTTCGCGCTCGGGATCGTCAGTTCCTGGATAATGCGGTCCCGTACCGACTTCTCATCCAGGGCGGGGTCTATCTGGCGCTCGAATCCGTAGCTGCCGATCTCGAGACTGCGCATGGCCTTCTGCAGGGATTCCTGGAAGGTGCGCCCGATCGCCATCGCCTCGCCCACCGACTTCATCTGTGTCGTCAGCGTGGGGTCGGCCTTGGGAAATTTTTCAAAGGTAAAGCGCGGAAACTTCGTGACTACATAATCGATGCTCGGCTCGAAGGAAGCAGGCGTTGCCCCACCCGTAATCTCGTTGCGTAACTCGTCTAGCGTGTAGCCAAGCGCGAGCTTGGCGGCGACCTTCGCGATCGGAAATCCGGTGGCCTTCGATGCCAGCGCCGAAGACCGCGACACACGCGGATTCATCTCGATCACCACCATGCGACCGTCCTGGGGATTGATGGCGAACTGCACGTTGGAGCCGCCAGTTTCCACCCCGATCTCGCGCAACACGGCGATGCTGGCATCGCGCATGCGCTGGTATTCCTTGTCGGTGAGCGTCTGGGCCGGCGCCACCGTGATGGAGTCGCCCGTATGCACGCCCATGGCGTCGACGTTTTCGATCGCGCACACGATGATGCAATTATCGTGGCGGTCGCGGACCACCTCCATCTCGAATTCTTTCCAGCCGATGATCGATTCTTCGATCAGGAGCTCGCGGGTGGGCGAGGCGTCGAGCCCCCGCTCGCAGATCTGGATGAACTCTTCCTTGTTGTAGGCGATGCCGCCGCCGCTGCCGCCCAGCGTAAAGGAGGGGCGAATGATCGCGGGGAAGCCCACCAGGGCCTGCACCTGCAGGGCCTCCTCGAGACTGTGCGCGATCGCGCCGCGGGCAACCTGCAGGCCGATGCCCTCCATCGCCTTCTTGAAGAGCTCGCGATCCTCGGCCTTATCGATCGCGGCCTTCGAGGCACCGATCATCCTTACGCCATAGCGGTCGAGGACACCTTCACGATCCAGGTCGAGCGCGCAATTGAGCGCCGTCTGTCCGCCCATGGTCGGCAACAGTGCATCCGGGCGCTCGGCCGCGATGATCTTTTCCAGAACCCGCCAGTTGATCGGCTCGATGTAGGTCGCATCGGCCAACTCCGGGTCCGTCATGATGGTCGCCGGATTGGAGTTGACCAGGATGACCCGCAGCCCTTCTTCCTTCAGAGCCTTGCATGCCTGCGCCCCCGAATAGTCGAACTCGCATCCCTGGCCGATGACGATCGGTCCTGCGCCGATGATGAGGACACTGTGGATATCTGTGCGCTTTGGCATAACCGTCCTAGGAAGCTGCGCGGCCCGCCATCAGGGCCGCAAATCGTGCAAAGAGCGGGTCCATGTCATGGGGCCCTGGGCTGGCCTCCGGATGACCCTGAAACGAAAAGACAGGACGGCTGACATGCCCGAGCCCCTGCACCGATCCGTCGAACAAAGAACGATGGGTCACCCGGAGCGTCGCCGGCAGATTCGATTCCTCTACGGCAAACCCGTGGTTCTGGCTCGTGATCATCACCTTGCCCGTATCGACGTCGATCACCGGGTGGTTGGCGCCGTGATGCCCGAATTTCATCTTCACGGTCCGCGCGCCCAACGCGAGTCCAAGCAGCTGGTGCCCGAGACAGATGCCAAATACCGGCAGGCCCGATTCTACCAGCGTGCGCGTGGCCGCAATGGCGTAATCACAGGCCTTGGGGTCGCCTGGACCATTGGACAGGAATACGCCGTCAGGCCTGTGCGCCAGCACGGCAGCGGCCGGAGCCGTCGCCGGCACAACGGTCACTTCGCAACCCACCGCCACCAGATGCCGCAAGATGTTGTGCTTGATGCCAAAATCGTAGGCGACCACATGGAAGCGCCGGGGCGCCGACTCGGCCTGCCACAGACCCTTCGTCCACATGTAGGTGTCGTGGGTCGATACCGTGCGCGCGAGATCCATGCCGTCGAGACCGGCAAACGCGCGGGCCTGGGCCACCGCCCGCTCCGCGTTCAGTTCACCTGCCATGATGCATGCGTTCTGGGCGCCCTTTTCGCGCAGACGCCGCGTCAGGGCCCGGGTATCCACGCCCGCGATGGCCACAACCCCCTGACGGCCAAGAAAGGCCGCCAGATCCTCGTGGCTGCGGAAATTGCTGAACCGCGACGGCTTGTCGCGCACGACCAGGCCGGCCGCATAGGCCTTCGCCGACTCCATATCCTCATCATTGGTACCGGTGTTGCCGATGTGCGGATAGGTCAGGGTGACGATCTGCCCGGCATACGAGGGATCTGTCAGGATTTCCTGATACCCGGACAGCGCCGTATTGAAAACAAGCTCGCCTTGGGCCTCGCCGGTTGCGCCTATGGAGTGCCCAAAAAAGACCGTACCGTCAGCGAGAGCAAGTAGTGCTGAGTACGCCAAGAGACCCCCCGCGCAGGATTCGTACACAAAAACGGGAGCGACCATCGCCGCTCCCGCTCTTTATAACCATAACAGACTGGATTTTGGGACGGATTGTAACGGTGCGCCCGCGCGAAATCAACGCAGTCCAAGGACATCCCGCATATCGTAGAGGCCGGGAGCCGCTGTCTTCACAAAACGCGCCGCCCGCAACGCGCCATCGGCGAACACCCGCCGGTTGTCGGCGACATGAACGATCTCGAGGCGTTCCGCGGGGCCGACCAGCATGACCCGATGGTCGCCCACGATCTCGCCCGCGCGGATGCTCGCGAACCCGATGCTGCCGTCCGCCCGCGGTTCCCGCCGCCCGTGCCGGTCGTAGACGGCCACATCCTCCAGGCGCTGGCCGCGCGCCTGTGCGACCGCCCGCCCCATGGCGAGGGCCGTGCCTGAGGGCGCATCCACCTTATGGCGATGGTGGGCCTCCACGATCTCCACATCGGCATCCGCCAGCACGCGGGCCGCGATCTCGAGCAGATGCAGGGACAACGTGACACCCACACTGGTATTGGCGGCGACGACGAGCGGAATACGCCCCGCATGGGCACGCAACCGCTCCATGTCGTCTGGCGAGAGACCGGTCGTGCCAATCACCGCCGGACGGCCTGCCGCCGCACAGACCTGCGCAAAGGCGAGCGTGGCCGCAGGAGAAGTAAAGTCGATCAGGACGTCACAGCCACCGATCACCGCATCCACGTCGTCAGTGAGCCGCACAACGCCCCCGCCGCCTGCCAAAAGCGCCGCCTCCTGGCCCAGCGCCGGGTGTCCGGGCCGCACGAGCGCCCCCGACAGAACCATGTCATCGGCCGCACCGGCGGCATCGAGCAGGGCACGGCCCATGCGGCCGGTGGCGCCGGCTATTGCGATCTTCATCACGCGTGAAATCCCGGGTCGGCGGAATGGAACGGCTGCCCGCCGCACCCGCCAAGCATACCCGAAAACACCTGCCGCCCGTTAGCCTTACCAGGCGATGTAGGCATAGCCCTGGTGCTGCAGCTCCATGAGATCCGCGGCCCCCATCGATACGTATTTCACGAACGGCAAAAGGTCGCCGCGCGCAAGATGCATGGTTCTCAGGGTGTTGCCGCATCCATGGAACGCGACACCATAGTCGCTCAAACTCGAGACACCTTCGCGGATGCGGCGCGCGACGGGCCGGATCGGCTTTTTCAAAACGACACTGATCCCCGGACCAAAGCAGGTCACCACGATACCGACGGAGTCACCGTAATGGCGCAACAGCGCCTGTACGGACGACAGGATGTGCTGCTGATAATCGTGCCCGGCCTGATTCAGCTGGTAAACGACGAGGTGTGCAGGCTTTTGGCCCGGAAAGCTCAGATTCAGGCTGTCTGCCGAATCCGCCATGGCCGCCTTCGCGCCGGCCGCCGCCACCACGCCGCCGGCCGCCACCAGCAACCGGCGGCGCTTGCGGTCAACACGTCCAGAATCACGCATAAGTTCCTCCTTCTGAACGAGAGACGACCGCCGCGCTTCTTTATTCCCGGCGCCCGCGGTTTAGCGGCCGGACGCCCTGCCGGGCCCCGCCCATCAAGCCCTGGACTCGAAGAAACCGCGCAGTTTGTCGATCCACGAGCGCTGCTCGGGATGATGGCGCTCACCGCCGTCGCGCAGCGACTCCTCGAAACTGGTGAGCATCTCCCGCTGCGCGCGGGTCAGATTCACCGGTGTTTCGACCATGATCTTGCAGAACAGATCTCCCACATGCCCGTTACGCACGTTCTTCACACCCTTTCCACGCAGGGAAAAGGTCTTCTCCGTTGGCGTCTCCGCGGGGATCTTCAGCGTGGTCGGTCCATCGAGGGTCGGCACCTCGATCTCGCCGCCCAGCACAACCGTCGCGAAACTGACCGGCACCTTGCAGTAGAGATTGTCCTGCTCCCGATGGAATAGCGCATGGGGCTTGAGCCGAACCTGCACATACAGATCCCCCGGCTGCCCGCCGCTCTCACCCGCGTCACCCTGTCCGGCTACGCGTATCTGGTCGCCCTCGTCGACACCCGCCGGAATCGTCACGGACAACGTCTTCGATGTGCGCACGCGCCCTTCGCCGCGGCATTCCGGGCACGGATGCGCGATCATGCGGCCGCTACCGCGGCAGTTGGGGCATGTCTGCTGAATGGAGAAGAATCCCTGCTGCATGCGCACCTGGCCGTGGCCTGCGCACGTTGGACAGATGATGGGATTGCTGCCTGCGCGCGCACCCGATCCATGGCAGATATCACAGGCCGCCAGGGTCGGTACGCGGATGCGTTTTTCGATCCCGTGCACCGCCTCTTCGAGAGAAAGGTCGATGCTGATGCGCACGTCCGCGCCGCGGTAGACCTGCTGGCGCCGCCCGCCGCCTCCGCCGAAAATGTCGCCAAAAACGTCGCCGAAGATATCCGCGAACCCGGCCGCGCCGCCACCGTAGAATCCGCCCGCGCCCGCCCCGGCGCCTTCGACACCGCTGTGCCCGAACTGATCGTAGGCCGCGCGCTTTTGCGGGTCGCAAAGAATCTCGTACGCCTCCTTGCACTCCTTGAAGCGCACTTCGGCACTCTTGTCGTCGGGATTGCGATCCGGATGGTATTTCATTGCCAGGCGGCGATAGGCCTTCTTGACCTCTGCCTCATCGGCACCGCGCGCGATACCCAGCACTTCGTAATAATCGCGTTTGCTCATAAAAACCACACAAAACGGACACGATAAAAGAACAAGGGCACGGACGTCAACAAAACATCCGTGCCCCGGACTGTCGGCATGCCGTCAATGCCGCTCAGGATTTCTGCCGATTCTCCTTCACTTCCTCGAATTCGGCGTCGACGACATTGTCCTGCGCGGCCTGTCCCTGCCCGCCTGCCGGTTCACCTTGAGCCTGCTGGCCCGCGCTGTACATCTGCTCGGCAAGTTTGTGGCTCGCCTGCGCGAGAATCTCCGTCTTGGTGGTGATGGCATCCTTGTTATCGCCCTTCAGCACCCCTTCGAGGTCGCTGATCGCCGCCTCGACTGCCGCGCGGTCGGTACCGCTCACCTTGTCGCCCAGATCCTTCAGCGATTTCCGTGCGCTGTGGATCAGGGAGTCGGCGTGATTCCGGGCCTCCACCAGTTCGTGCGCCTTGCGATCCTCCTCTGCGTGCGCCTCGGCATCCTGCACCATGCGCTGGATTTCCGCTTCGCTCAGGCCGGAACTCGATTTGATGACGATCTTGTTCTCCTTGCCGGTCGCCTTGTCCCGCGCCGACACATGCAGGATTCCATTGGCGTCGATATCGAAGGCCACTTCGATCTGCGGCACACCGCGCGGAGACGCCGGAATGTCGGTCAGGTCGAAACGCCCGAGCGACTTGTTGCCGTTCGCCATCTCGCGCTCGCCCTGCAGAACATGCACCGTCACGGCGGTCTGGTTGTCCTCGGCGGTAGAAAACACCTGTGCCGCCTTGGTCGGAATGGTCGTGTTCTTCTGGATGAGCTTGGTCATCACGCCGCCCATCGTCTCGATGCCGAGCGAAAGCGGCGTCACATCCAGCAGCAGCACATCCCGCACGTCGCCTGCCAGCACACCGCCCTGGATCGCGGCACCAATGGCCACGGCCTCGTCCGGATTGACGTCCTTGCGCGGTTCCTTGCCGAAGAAATCACGCACGGCCTCCTGCACTTTCGGCATGCGCGTCTGGCCACCCACCAGAATGACGTCGTCCACCTGGGCCGCCGAGAGGCCCGCATCCTTCAAGGCGATCTTGCAGGGCTCGATCGTCCGCCGAATGAGGTCTTCGACGAGACTTTCCAGCTTTGCCCGCGTGATCTTCACGTTCAAATGCTTCGGTCCGCTCGCGTCGGCCGTGATGTATGGCAGGTTCACGTCGGTCTGGGTACGTGAAGACAGCTCGATCTTCGCCTTTTCGGCAGCGTCTTTCAGCCGCTGCAGCGCCAGCGCATCCTTGTGCAGGTCGATACCCGCGTCCTTCTTGAATTCATCGGCAAGATAGTCGATGAGGCGCAGATCGAAATCTTCACCGCCGAGGAAGGTGTCGCCGTTCGTCGACAGCACCTCGAACTGGTGTTCGCCATCCACCTCGGCGATCTCGATGATCGAGATGTCGAACGTGCCGCCACCGAGATCGTAGACCGCGATCTTCCGGTCTCCCTCTTTCTTGTCGAGACCAAAGGCGAGCGCCGCGGCCGTCGGCTCATTGATGATGCGCTTGACATTGAGGCCGGCAATGCGCCCGGCGTCCTTCGTCGCCTGCCGCTGCGAGTCGTTGAAATAGGCCGGCACGGTGATGACCGCCTCGGTCACCTCCTCGCCCAGGTAATCCTCGGCCGTCTTTTTCATCTTCTGCAAGACCCGCGCCGACACCTCGGGGGGGGCCATCTGCTTGCCGTTGCCCTCTACCCAGGCATCTCCATTTTTCGCCTTGATGATCTTGTAGGGCACCATCTTCACATCGCGCTGAACGATGTCGTCGTCAAACTTGCGGCCGATCAGGCGCTTGACCGCATACAAGGTGTTGTGGGGATTCGTGACCGCCTGCCGCTTGGCCGGCTGGCCCACCAGAACCTCGCCCTCGCCCGTGTACGCAACAACCGATGGCGTAGTGCGGTCGCCCTCGCTGTTCTCGATGACACGCGGCTTGCCGCCCTCGACGACGGCCACGCACGAGTTTGTCGTCCCAAGATCTATGCCGATAATCTTTGCCATCGCTATTGTCCTCTAGACTCCCGCCTCTGGCAGGAGATGAATTTTCCGTATTGTGCAGGAGATGGGGGACAGAAAGACCGTTTTCAAGAGATTCATGAGCGCCCCTTGGCAATCACCACAAGCGCCGGGCGCAGCAGCCGGTCGTGCAGAAGGAAACCCTTCTGGACTACTTCGACAACATGGTTGGCCGGAACGCTGTCGCTCTCGATCATGGTCATCGCCTGATGCTGTTCCGGATTGAACTTTTCCCCTGCCGGATTTACCACGCTGACCGAGAATTTCTCGAGAACGCTATCCATCAACTTCAGGGTGAGGTCGACACCCGCCAGGAAGGCATCGATATCCGGGGCCTCACGGTCGACCGTCCGGGCCCGCTCCAGGCTGTCGCGGACGGGTAACAGCTCCGTCACAAAACGCTCGACCGCGAATTTCCTGGCCTGGGCCGCATCTTGCTCGGCCCGGCGACGGACATTTTCGCTTTCCGCAACCGCCCGCAGCATCCGCTCCCGGTTTTCAGCGAGCTCGCCGCGCAACTTCTCGACTTCCGCCATCAAGGCGTCGGTGCTGGGCGCCTCGGCCGCCATCTCCGCGTGTTTATCCCCAGCCTGTCCGCCATCACCGCTCATCGTTCCGATCTCCTGACATTGCTTGCCTTAAAGTCCCAGATGTGAAAAAACGCTTTGGGCCAATGTGGGGCCGATGCAACGCGTTTCAAGCGTCGTTCATGCCGTGACCGGCATTGTGGGTAAGCGCGCCGCTTAGCAACCGCGCAGTCACATCCACGATAGAGATGACCCGGTTGTAGGACATCCGGGTAGGACCGACCACGGCCAGCGTGCCGACGATCTGGCCGTCCACGTCGTAGGGGGCCGCAATGACACTGCACGGCTCAAGGGATTCGTAGCCGGACTCGCCTCCGATGAAGATCTGGATGCCCCCGGCGGCCATGCTCTGGTCGAGGAGACTCAGAAGATCCTGTTTGGCATTGAATGCGTCAAAAAGCCGCCTCAATTTCTCGCGGTCGCTCAGCTCCGGAAACGCCAGCAGATTCGCTTCCCCGCTCACCACCAGCGGATCGGCGTCACCCGGGTCACCGAACACTTCATGCGCCATTTCGACCGCTGAACGCATGAGTTTCTGCATGGCCTCGCTATCCTGCTCGAGCGCGCGGACCAGGCTGCGGCGAACATCCTCGAACGAGCGGCCGGCGTAGACGCTGTTGAACATGTTCGCCGCCTCCTGCAACTCGGCCGGCGAATAGCGCCTCTTGGGCTGGATCACACGATTCAGGACCTGGCCGTCCTGGGCCACCAGAATGACGAGCACACGGTGCGCCGAGAGATTCAGAAATTCGAGCTGAAGGAAACCTGCGTGCGCCCGGCGCGGCACACGCACGACACCGGCGAGCTTGGTCACCTGGGAAAGCAGTCCCGACGCCGCCTCGATCAACTGCTGGGGGTCCTGGTGGAGAGGCAACTGCTCCTCCAGGCCACGGATGTCGACGGCCTCGAGAGGCTGTGACGTGAGCAGCGTGTTGACGAACAGGCGGTAGCCAAGCTCTGTCGGGACCCGCCCCGCCGAGGTATGGGGAGACCGGATAAGCCCCATTTCCTCGAGGTCCGCCATGACGTTACGGACCGTCGCGGGGCTGAATTCCAGACCGGCCTGCTTGACGAGGCTCCGGGAACCGACAGGCTGCCCCTCGGCTATGTACTGTTCGATCAGGGCCTTCAGCAGACGTTCGGAACGCGGCGTCAACGCAACCATGCTCATCCTCTTAGCACTCCACGTTTCTGAGTGCCAGCTCACGCTACCAACAGCGCCCAGCCCTGTCAACAAGCACCGGCTCCCTCCCTGTTTCCCCGAAGCCGGAACGCATGCTAGTGTTCATTCAATAAATGGTACTGTGCATGAAAACACGCATCGAACGTGTCGGTTTGTTTGGAAAATACGGCGACAAGGGCGGACGCGAGGTCCTCGAGCGGCTGTGCGCCCTCCTCCAAAAACGCAACCTCCACATCGTCGTCGACGCCGACACGGCCGCCGCCCTGAACATTCACCATGTCCCGACGGCCCCCATCGAGCGCATCGGCACGGAGATCGATCTCGCCATCGTCATGGGCGGCGACGGCACGCTGCTGAACGTGGCGCGGACACTGGCCGTCCACCGCATCCCCCTGATCGGCATCAACATAGGCCGCCTGGGCTTCCTGGCCGACGTCTCCACGGACAACATGGACATGATCGGCGGCATCCTCGATGGCCACTACCAGACCGAGCAGCGTTTTCTGCTGACCGCGGAAATCGTGCGCAGCGGACAGACCGTCCTGACGCGCCTCGCCTTCAATGATGTGGTGGTCAACAAGGGGGAACTGGCCCGCCTCATCGAATTCGAGACCTATATCGACGGACAATTCGTGAGCGGTTCGCGCGCCGACGGGATCATCGTGGCAACACCGACCGGCTCCACTGCCTACGCGATGTCTGCCGGCGGGCCCATCCTGCACCCGGAACTCGCAGCGCTGGTGCTCGTGCCCATCTGCCCGCACACACTCAGCAACCGGCCGATCGCCGTACCAAGCCATTCGCATGTCGAAATCGTCCTGGTGAGCGACCAGAGCGCCCATGCCACCTTTGACGGCCAGTCGAGCTTCCGGCTCGTCAATGGCGACCGGGTCCGTGTGCGCCGCGCCGACGTGCCGGTCACGCTCATTCACCCGCTCGACCGTAACCACTATGAGGTCTTGCGCCAGAAGCTGAACTGGGGGCGCCGCCTCTGATGCTCACCGGCCTGCAGGTCCGCTCGTTCGCGGTGATCGATGAATCGGCCGTCCCTTTCGGACCGGGGCTTACCGTCGTCACGGGTGAAACCGGCGCCGGCAAATCGCTCCTCATGGATGCCCTGTCGATCGTGCTCGGCGGCCGTGCCGGCGCCGATGTCGTGCGCCCCGGCGCCACGGCCGCCGATATCATGGCGTCTTTCCATGTCATGAACCACGAGGCCGCCGAAAAGTGGCTCGAGGAGCACGGCCTCTCGGCTGGTGGCGACTGCGCGGTACGCCGGATCGTATCGGCCGACCGCTCGCGCGCCTTCATCAACGGGACGCCGGTACCCATTCAGCGCCTGCGCGAGCTGGGTGGCCTGCTGATCGATCTGCACGGTCAACACGAGCACCACAGCCTGATGCGCCGGGAGACGCAACGCCTGCTGCTCGACGGCTACGCCCGCGCCGGCGCGGAACACGCCACCGCACAGGCCGCATTCGGTGCGTGGGAGGCGGCACAGGCGCGCCTGCGGGACTTCGCGGACACTCAAGAGCAGCGCGCGGCCCGGGAATCGCTCCTGCGCTATCAACTCGAAGAGTTACGTGCCTTGGCGCCCCTGGAAGGCGAATGGCAGACCCTCAATGAAAGCCATCGCCGCGCCGCGCACGTCCAGGAGCTTGCGGCCGGAATCGCCGCGGCCCTCGAGCGGCTGAGCGAAGGCGAACAGACGATCGGCGCGCAGATCGATACCCTCCACGCCCACTTATCCGCGCTCGCGCGGTACGACAGCCGCCTGGACGAGGCGAACACACTCCTTGCCAGCGCCTCACTGGAGATCGCGGAGGCGGCCCGCTCTCTCAGCCGCCTGCCGCAAGGCGACTTTGGTGATGCCGGCGACATGGCGGCACTCGATGCGCGCCTTGGCCGCTGGCATGATCTTGCGCGCAAACACCGGGTTGCCAGTGAGGAATTGCCGCAGCTGTGGCAGCGGCTGGAGACCGAATACACCGAGCTTGGGGCCGGCGAAGAAGACTACGCGGCCTTGGGTGCCCAGGTGGTTCACTTGCGCCACGAAGCGGAGGGGGCCGCGGCCGCCTTGAGCGCCAAGCGCGCCGCCGCCGCGCCCGTCCTCGCCGAGGCCGTGACAAGCGAAATGCAGCGGCTGGGACTTGCCGCAGGCCGTTTCGAGGTGGCGCTTGCCAGCGCGCCGCTTGGCCCCCACGGTCAGGAGGACGTGGAGTTTCTGATGAGCGCACAACCGGACAGCCCCCTGAAACCGCTTGCACGCGCCGCTTCCGGTGGCGAACTGTCACGCATCAGTCTCGCCGTGCAGGTGGTGCTGGCCGACATGTACGAGGGCACCACACTCGTCTTTGATGAAGTGGATGTCGGCATCGGCGGCGCCGTCGCCGAGATCGTCGGCCAGCGCCTGCGCCAGCTCGCCCGCAAATGCCAGGTCATCTGCATTACCCATCTTGCACAGGTTGCGGCACAAGGGGACGCCCACGTACGCGTGGCCAAGGAAACACATGGTGCCCGCACACGCAGTACGGTTGCCGTCCTCTCGGACAGTGAGCGGATCGAAGAGGTGGCGCGCATGCTCGGCGGACTCTCCATCACCGCCCGCACGCGTGCACTGGCGAAGGACATGCTGCATGACTGACGGAAAGATCGCGACGCCCAACGTCCGCCAGGCCCAGATCCGCGACGTCCCCACCATCCACCACCTGCTCGAACTGTATGCCGCCAAGGGCAACCTGCTGCCGCGGACGATGAACGAGCTGTACCGGCATCTGCGGGATTTTTTTGTCATCGAGATCGCAGGCCAGGTCGTGGCGATCGGCGCGCTCGAGATCTTCACGGAGGATCTGGGTGAGGTACGCAGCCTGGTCGTCAGCGAAGACCACGAACGGCAGGGACTCGGCCGGCTCATGGTCCAGCGCATCATCGCCGAAGCCCGCCAGCTCGGCCTGCGGCGGGTGATGGCCCTGACCTACGTGCCAACCTTCTTTCACAAACTCGGCTTTCTGACGGTTGGCAAGGAGACGCTGCCGGAAAAGGTCTGGAACGTCTGCGTGAAGTGTCACAAGTACAACCACTGTGACGAAATCGCGGTTCTCCTCGAGCTCAAGCGCCATGCCCGGGAGACGGTGGCATCGGCAGCCCCCACCGGGACTTAGTGGCCCTCTTTTTTTGAACAGCGTCCGTGGCGCTTCATGCCGAGACAGACGCCGTACATATAGAGGGAATGGCTGTCGACGTCGAACCCGAGGCTCTCGGCGACCTTGCGCTGGCGCTCCTCGATGGCCGGATCGTGGAATTCGAAGACCTCTCCGCACTCGACACAGACCACATGATCGTGATGCCCGCCCTGATTGATCTCGAAAACCGAGCGCCCGCCCTCGAAATTGTGACGGATCACGAGGCCTGCCGCCTCGAATTGGGTCAATACGCGGTAGACCGTCGCAAGACCCACCTCCTCGCCGGTTTCAAGGAGCGCCCGGTAGACGTCTTCCGCCGTCATGTGGCGCACCCGCGCGGCCTCAAGAATGCTGAGGATCTTGAGCCGGGGCAAGGTAGCCTTGAGGCCTGCTTTCTTCAGGTCCGCGCTATCACTCATGCAGCATCCTTAATCTTTGCCTTGCCGGGGTCGATGGTGTACTTTGTCGGCTGTCAACATCGCCCAGTGTAAACTAGAATCATTCCCATGCGAAAGTCTGCGCTTCTCCCTGTAATCGGCCTCAGCGCCCTCCTTGCCGGCTGCCACATCATGTATCGCCCGACCGTGCAACAGGGCAACGTCATCACGTCATCGATGATAAAAAAGCTGCATCTGGGTATGTCCAAGAACGAGGTGGCCTACACCATGGGGGAACCGGCCATTCGGGACCCGTTCCACCGTAACCGCTGGGATTACTACTACCTGCTGAAGCGCAACTACAAGCCGCTCATCACCGAGCATTTCACCTTGTATTTCCAGAATGGAAAGCTCGCACGGATTGTGGGCACGCCAACGCCTACGCCCCAGAAGACTTACGAGCACAATCACGGCTGAGACGGGCCTCCCGGGCGCGGACCCTGCGCCGCGCCTTGGGGTCGGCCGGCAAATTCTCATAAATCTCGATACGGTCGCCCGCATGCACGGGATCCCCAAGACCCACGCGCCGCCCGAAAATGCCGACACCGCCGTGACGCAACTCAAGGCTTGCGGCCTTGGCAAGGCCCGAGCGGCTGATCACCTCGAGGACAGTCGCGCCGGCCGGCACGCGAATCACCCGCAGTACGGGCGGGACACTCACATGGACGACCTCGACATCGATCTCAGCGGCTGCCATAAACGTCCCGCGCGCGTTTCTTGAAGCTGTCGACCAGGCTGTTGGCAATCGAACTGAACACCGGCCCTACTGCCATCTCGAGGAGCCGGTTGGAGAAGTCGAACTCGAGATCCAGGCTGATGCGGCTGCCGAGATCGGCGACCTGCTGAAAACGCCACCACCCCTCCAGCCGGCTGAAGGGACCTTTGACCAGGCGAATATCCATCTGGCCGGGACCGAGGACGTTGCGGGTCATGAAGGTCTTGTGGAGACCACCGATCTTCATCTCGATTTCGGCCAGCATCTCCGTATCGGTCTTCTCATGGACACGGGCCGCCGAACACCACGGCAGGAACTCGGGATAACGATCCACATCGGCAACCAATGCATACATCTCGTCGGCGCTATAAGCGACCAACGCACTTTTGCTAATCGTTGTCACAATATAAGCCTTGGGGCATTCAGAACCAGCAATACGATCGCAGCCGGCACGACCAGCCGCAGTGACCACAACCAGACCAGCCGCCCCCAGGCACGCGGACCCTCCACTACCCGGTCATCGTGCCACCCGAAAAACACGGCCATGCCCCCGCCACCCCATGGCAACAGGACATTGACGGCCACGATCATCAGCACATCGAGGAGACCCAAGGTCTTCGTTCGCCCCAGAAAGGTAAACGAAAAAGCCCATGACTTCAAAGAAAGAATGAGCACTCCGCCGATGGCAAGGCTTGCCAGCGCAAGGCCCAGGGCCATGCGGATCCGCCCGATACCCAAACCCTCGCCCAACTGCATGAGCGGCTCGATCCAGGCCACAGTCGATACCCATGCAGCCAGAATGAGCGCCAGATAGCACAGTCCGACCACCCCCTGGCCGAACGGCAGGCGCTCGCTTGCGAGCGGGAGCGTCTCGAAAAGAAAGCCGCCGCCGGGCAAGGGAGGCAGGCCGGCGCCATAGGCAATCGACGCAAACGCAAGCCCTGCAAGCCACGCGCAGGCGACCGCGGCGCACACGAGCCACCAGGACACCCGCAACACGGGGGTATGTGCTGGCACGTACGCGCCATAGGCCACAAATGACGCCGTGCCCAACCCGGCCGCCAGAAAGGCCTGCGACAAGGCCATCATCGCAGTCGCCGGGGTCGCGTGGGGTGTCGCATTGGCAACGAGCAATGGCGCGCTTACGAAAAAACTATCGAGAGATACACCGTAGGCGGCCAGCCCGACGAGGAGGAGGACGAGGGCTGGAACAACGAAGCGGGATACCTCTTCAATGGCCACCGGACCAATCGCCGCCACCACAAACACGGGCAGGATGAACACCGCCTCCCAACCCACAGCAGACAGCGGGGCGCCCGTAAGCTGCGTGAAATGCATAACGACCAGCGATACCGCCGCATCACGAAAGGTTCCCGCAAGCAGCGCACTGCCATAGGAAAGGATCCAGCCGGAAAAGACCGCCACATAGCAGAACACCAGGAAACCGCCCGTCAACGCCGCTGCGCGCACGACATTCCACAGAACGCGCACACCGGTGTCCGCCTCGCTTGACGACAGACCCCGCAATGCCATCCGCCGGCGCCGGCGGCCGAACGCCATCTGGGCGGCAACCAATGGCCATGTCACGAGCACGCCGGCAAGGAAATAGAAGCCGACGAAGGCGGCGCCCCCGTAATGAACGAGCAGGTAGGGAAATTCGGACAGGGTATCCATTCCGGCAAGCGCACCCAGGCTCGCGAGGAACAGGCCGGTCGGTGAAGACCAAAGGACCGTGGGCTGGGCAGATGACTCCGGCATCCGGCCACTTTAAACGATAATCGGCCCCGACACATAGGTCTTGCATCGGCGAGGGTCTTTGGCGCACCATCCCCGGCCATGGCTGCCCCGAAAGAGAAAACCGAGCCGCGGCTTATCGCGCAGAATAAAAAGGCCTGGCACGATTACTTCATCGAGGATCGCTTCGAAGCGGGCATGGCCTTGCAGGGCTGGGAGGCCAAAAGCCTTCGCGCAGGACGCGCGCAGCTCAAAGAGAGCTATGTCATCGTCCAAAATGGCGAGATGTTCCTGTTTGGCGCCCATTTCTCACCGCTGCAGACGGTCTCGACGCACATCAAAGCCGATCCGACGCGCACCCGCAAACTGCTTCTTCACCGCGAGGAAATCAACCGCCTGATCGGCGCCGTGGAGCGGCGGGGTTATACCCTGATCCCGTTGTCGCTGTACTGGAAATACGGGCGCGCCAAACTCGAGATCGGTCTTGCGCGCGGCAAGAAACAGCATGACAAGCGGGCGGCGCTGCGCGAACGCGAATCCGACCGCGAACAGGAACGGGCCTTGAAACAGCGCTGATCCGCCCCCAATTTCTTACACGTTTTCGCAGGTTTGCGGATCGATACCGGAAAATGCCGGGTATCCGGCGGGTAAAGAGCTTGCCCCCAGGCCATCTGTTTACGCTATAATGATGCACTCTTGGGGACGATCGGTCTCGACGTGGGTAACGAAGTCTTCAGGGCATGCCGAGGTGCAGAGCTCCTCGTAAATCCAACTGCAAAAATCATAGTTGCCAACGACGACAACTACGCCTTAGCGGCCTAAACCCCGCTAACCGTTTCCCCCGTTCTTTCTGCGGGTGGGGATGAAACGGTCATATACGCAGGATCGTGACGCGGTGCGCCTGTTATCTCGTCATTAAATTCAAGCAGGCTCAGCTTGCGCTTATCCTGTCTGTCGGAGGGGCGCCGGTGAAGTTATAGACATGACTACGCATGTAGAACTGACTGGCAGAGGACTTGCGGACGCGGGTTCGATTCCCGCCGTCTCCACCAATACACAAACCCCAACCGTTCTCGGTTGGGGTTTTTTCTTGCCCGATCGCGCCGGTTCCCGCGTGTTCTTGGGGTTCCTGCGGAAGCCTGCGGACTGCACCGGTCAGCCTCTCAGCCCGTTCCGGGCCACATTCCCCTCTCTCCCGGCCATTCCTCGCTCCGACCTCGCTCCCCGTAACTGGCCCGAAATCCGCAAAGGCCACTAGACAGCCTCATACAGATCAAAGAGTTACGCGCGGACAAATCAAGCAGTTGGATTGCAGCATTGGCTGCCGAAGGAGACACACACTTGCCCCAGCTAGCTATCGCACTTGCAGTTTGTCAGAAACTCGCATATATTTTCGTACATGAACACGACGACCAAGACCGCCGAGCTGATTCGCGAGCGCATCGAGGCTATGTCGATTGGGGAGCCTTTCACCCCGACGGCATTCCTTGAGTGCGGCACGCGTGCGTCCGTCGATCAGACTCTGTCGCGCCTCGTCAAGGCAGGGTCGATCGAGCGAGTGACGCGCGGCGTCTTCGTGCGTCCTGAGG
>JAJYDN010000047.1 GCA_021777535.1 Pseudomonadota bacterium | reverse complement strand
TTCGCTATTCGCTGGAAAGTATCGCCCGTACCAGCGGCGTCAAGTTTATGGTTCATGACCTGCGACGCACCTTCGCCACTCTCGCGGAATCCCTGGACATACCGGCCTACGCCTTGAAGCGCCTCATGAACCACAAGACCCAAGGGGACGTCACGGGCGGCTATCTCGTGATTACCACGGAACGGCTGCGCGGCCCCATGGAGCGCATCGAGGACTTTGTGTTGAAGGCGGCCAAGGTGCGGGAGAGCGCCGAGATTGTGGCCCTTGAAGCGGCGCATTGATATCGACGCTTATTCCGACCGCGTACCGGGGGAATGCGACTGGCGCGACCACCTGCCCGCCGTGGACTCCGAGGGACTGGCGGCGCTCAACCGCAGCGGCAAGAACCGAGTCAATCAGCTTTTGGTGCTCGCCTTCCGGGAGATCGACAAAGGCCGCAAGAACGGCCTGGCATGGCCGGACGGCTGGAAGAATGGAGCCGGGCGTGAAGTCAGACGGTGGGCAGATACCGTAGACGCGGTGCGCCAACACGCCATTGAGAGAGCGCAAGGGTTGCGCGACACCCTGCCCGAACTCAAGACCGTTATTGCTAATCTCAAGAAAGCCGAGACAGCATTGAAGCGCGGACGGCCCGGAAAGGCGCTTAAGCATCTCCATGCAACCCAAGGCAATCCGTGGACACCGTGGGAAATGCAAACGGCATTGAGGGCGCCGACCCGCGAGCAGTTGCCCGCCCTGCGCATCATCATCGAGCGCACGCAAAAGCTGCATGACGACACAAAGCGTGGACCCATAGCCCGTTTCGCGGAACGCTTCATGGTCGTCAGAAGCGCACCCCGGAGACTTGAGCGCGAGCAACGCGTCAATGCCCTGCGCCATCTCGCGCAAGCCTATCGACTCGACACCGGAAGGGAGCCGACCCTTGTAAGCGAGGACTGGCGGGCGCAGCGTGCCCATACTGCGGGTAGCTTTGACGCCTATCTCGCCACCTTCTGCCGTCTCGCCCGCGTGCGCGAAAGCGCCATGCGCGAGCTTTTCAAGCACCACAAGCCACAAACCTAACCTTCACGGGGCATTGTCAGATTTCGGGCACTTTTGGCCGAAAAGTGGCCCCGTGTTCGTCCCACCCCATCTCGCCATGATAGCCCCGACTTCAAACAAATGGGGATATCGAAATGTTGCATCAAACACGATCCGCTATTGAGCCCGACGCGCTCTATACCCAAACCGAGTTAGCGCCAGTCCTGCGTAAGTCTCTCGCATGGTTTGAGCGCGCCAGATGGGCGGGGAACGGGCCAAGATACGTCAAAGTTGGCCGCCAGCCCCTCTATCGCGGCCGAGACGTTCTCGACTGGCTCGACGCGCAGACCCGTACGTCGACTTCGGACCGGGGGCGGGCATGACTGCCCGCGCCTTCCGCCGGCGGCTGGCGGCGCTCCTTTTCTGGCTTGCCAACGCCTTGCGCGCCATGGGCCTGCCGTCATGAGGAAGCTTGCGCCATATAGCCGTCAGGTAGCGGCCCGGATCGCTAATCTCGAAAAGCGCCGTGCAGCGGTTGGCACTAGCGCCGACGCCCGCGCCGTAACCTTGTGGGTGGTGGCCGGGTCGGATGCGTGGGATATGGTGGCTCGCCGTCCGAAGTGGCTGGCGCTTCCATGTGACGGACGCAGCGATCCTATTGCCTACGACTGGTCCATAGTGCGCGGCCATGCGCCCGTCCTGCTGGTGCGTGCCGGTAAATGCGAGGGGGATATGATTCTGCGCCTCGTGCAAGCTCTGTTACGTGACGGCGCAGAGCGCGTAATCGACATATGGGACGGCACACGGTACGTGCCCCGGAGGGTGGCGGCATGACCGACGTCGCAATAGATATTCCGCAGCCCGAAGAAGTTGTGCTCTTGCGTGGTGACGCGCTTACACCCGAACCTATTAACTGGCTTTGGCCCGGCTGGCTGGCGGCAGGGAAAATGCACATCCTCGGCGGACAGGCCGGGACGGGAAAGACGACCCTGGCGCTCGCGCTCGCCGCGACCCTTACGGCCGGCGGACGTTGGCCGGACGGCTCCCGATCGCCCCGTGCGGACGTGGTTATCTGGTCCGGCGAGGACGACCCCACCGACACGCTCATGCCCCGTCTGCTGGCAATGGGGGCCGATATGCGGCGTGTGCATTTTGTAGCCGGCATGACAGCGGACGGCAAGCGTCGTGTCTTCGATCCCGCTTCGGATATGGAGGCCCTGGCGGCCGCCCTGCGAGCCTTGGGAACCGTGCGCTTGCTGATCGTGGACCCGATTGTGTCCGCCATTTCTACCGACTCGCACAAAAACAGTGAAACACGGCGCGGACTTCAGCCGCTCGTGGATTTAGCGGCGTCTATAAAGTGCACCCTTGTCGGGATCACCCATTTTTCAAAGGGCACCCAAGGACGAGAGCCTATCGACCGCATAACAGGATCGTTAGCCTTTGCGGCGGTCGCCCGCGTGGTCATGGTGGCCGCGAAAGACACCGAGCAGGACCGGCGGATTCTCTGCCGGGCCAAGTCCAACATCGGCCCCGACGACGGCGGTTTCGCTTACGAGCTGCGGCAAGATGAGTTGGCCGCGTATCCCGGCGTCTGCGCATCGTCCGTTTTATGGGGCGAGGCCATCGAGGGGAGCGCCCGCGAGATCCTGGGAGCTGCCGAATCGCAACCGGAGGAAGGCGGCGCTTTGTCCAAGGCGCAAGACTGGCTGCGCGAGTTCCTGGCCGAGGGGCCACAACCGCAACGGGAAGTAATGAGCGCGGCCGATGCGTTTTGCCACTCGCGGAAAACGCTGCGACGGGCCAAGGATGCCATCGGCATTGAATCTCGGAAGATGGGCGGTGACTTCGGTGGACGCGGTGCCAAGTGGTTTTGGTGCCTGCCGGGAGAGACCCGAAACCCGCCAGAAACCCACAAGATGCCCAAAAACCCACAAGGTGCCCAACACTGGGAGTTGGGCACCTTGTGCAAAGATGGGCACCTTGTGGCCGATGACGCCATAACCGACGACTTAGAGGGCATCGAACTATGATGCCCCAAACCTTGATTCAAGACGCCACCCGTGATGGTCTGACCATGGCCCCAACGGACAAGGGCACCCTTCGCGTACATGGCCCCAAGGCGGCGCTCGCTAAGTGGGCGCCAATCTTGAAGGAGCGCAAGGCGGAGATTCTAGAGGCCCTGAGCCCATCGCAAACCGTCACAGTAGCGGTGCCCTGGATGGATGCCGATAGCGTTACGGTAACGGAGCTCCCGCCCGAGGATGAGGCGACGATCCGGGCGTGGCTGGCATCCCTGGGCGAGACTGCGGCCGCCATCGAGCAGGACATAGAGACGGCCCGGCGCTTTCCTGACACGGCCGCATGGCTTCTGGCCCGTGCCCATATCGACGTAGGCGCGCGCGCAATGCTTCACACCTGCGGCGAGTGCCAGCACTTCACCCACGACCCCGAAGGCGGCGGCGGGATCGGAACGTGTGCGATCACCAAGGCCGGACACCCGCCCAAGGATGCGAGCGGCTACCCGCTGTGCTATCCATGCGCGCAAAGACGCTGCCCGAACTTTGAAGCGGCCAAGGGGAAGCTGGCATGAGGCAGTTTTATGAGACGTGCCACACAAAACGGCAAGCGCCTGCGGGATGTTTACTGCTCGGCGGTCAAACCTTGCGGGAAGCTGCTACAATACGTCAGGATATTCAACATATGACGGAAATCCTGATGAAAAGTAAAAAATGCAAGGCCTGCAAAACCACGATTAAGTACACCGGGCGCGGCCGCTACCCGAAATTTTGTAGCGCCGCCTGTCGGCAACGCGCCTATTGGAAAAGGGCACAGAATCTCCCCGCCATGCCGTTGCGGCTGCTCCAAAAAGATATTGATCACATGACCGCAAAAACCCGACTCGTGCGCGCGCTTGAGAGGCTGGGCTACACGGTCACACTGACACGCGTAGGCAATCCGCAGCCACTGAAACAACCCGCGCTGCACGTCGTGAAGACGGACGCTAGCAAGGAACAATAATATGAAGCGTTACACAGTAACGGAGATAGTGACATGACTACCGCACAGGTTAAACGAATCGAAGCACTGGAAAAGGACATGAAGCCGCTAATGGAACCTGTGCAAATCCTCCTGCACATCGTCCGGCCAGATAGGAGCACTCAAGGCTATCTGATAAGGAACAAGAGCGGGGAATACGAGGAAGTCCTTCCCGACAATCCCCTACTCGCGGGCTATCCCCCGATAACGGAAGCCGTTAATGGTGGATACCGGCCCGGCGAGGAAAACGGGCGAGCGGGGATTCGGTGAGTGCGATGCAGCGACGCAAGGGGCAGACGGGCGAGCGGGAATTGTTCGCCCTGCTGTCATCTGAACTCGGCTTCGTGGTGCAGCGTACTTTGAACCAGTCCCGGCAGGGTGGGGCCGATGGCATGGATATTCCGGGGTGGGCCGTGGAAGTAAAGCGGCAGGAAGCCTTGTCCATCCCGGTATGGTGGGAACAAACAGAGCGGCAGGCCGTGGGACGCAAGCCCATCCTGTTTTATCGCGTATCCCGTAAGCCTTGGCGGGCGGTGCTGGACTTGTGCGACGTTATACCGGACACCTTCACCCTTCGCGGGAACCTGTGCGAGACGAGCTTGCAAGCCGCCTGTGTGATAATCCGGGAATCCCTTGGAGGCGGGTATGACTGAATCTACAGAAGGCAAGCAGATTCCGGGGCGATTCAAGCCGGGCCAGTCCGGCAATCCGAAAGGACGGCCAGCGGGGGCAAGGCATGTTGCGCTTGCGGCGCTCGACGCGATAGGAAGCGATGCGGCGGAAGGTTTGCTCAAGACTGTGATTCAGGAAGCCCGCAACGGGGATATGACGGCGGCCCGCATCATTCTGGACAGGGTTTGGCCTGCCCGGAAAGGCCGCCTTCTCACGTTCACCATGCCCAAGGTGGAGAGTGCGGCAGATGCATCAAAGGCCATAGGTTCGATTCTGGAAGCGGTAGCAGCCGGACTCCTTACGATTGAAGAAGGGCAAGGGTTGTCCACCATTCTGGAATCACAACGCAAGGCCTTGGAGCTTACCGAGATTGAAGCGCGATTGACTGAACTTGAAAAAGGTATCCGGATTTCGTTGTAGGCAAACACACTCTAATCCGGATACCCCAATATTGAATCGGCCAAAAACCTGGCAGATGGGTAGAATATGGGTCATAATGTCCCCTGAGATTCCCTGACAAGGACAGGACATGACCGATGCACAACCGCTGGAGCTGCTGCGGCAGGCCCGCGACAGGTTCACGCAACGCGAGATAGCCGAACACATCGGCAAAACACCCAGGACCGTGAGGCGCTGGGAAAAAGGGGAAGTCCCGTGTCCGGCCATGCTGGAACCGGCGCTGCGCGATCTGCAGCAAAAAGCCGCGCACAGTCCGGCCGGTGGCGTCCGGTTTCGGTTCATTGACCTGTTCGCGGGGATTGGCGGCATCCGCATGGGTTTCGAGGCCCACGGCGGCGAATGTGTCTTTACCAGCGAATGGAACGGGTTTTCGAGAAAAACCTACATCGAGAACTTTGGTGACCGGCATCGTTTCGCGGGCGACATCGTATCCTTTCCGGCAGGCGATGTTCCTGGTCACGACGTACTGCTGGCCGGTTTCCCCTGCCAGCCGTTTTCCATTGCTGGCGTCTCCAAGAAAAACTCGCTCGGCCGACCCCACGGCTTTGAGTGCACGACACAGGGAACGCTGTTCTTCGACGTGGCGCGGATCATCGCCGCCAAGCGCCCCAAGGCGTTCCTGCTGGAAAACGTCAAGAACCTGCTTTCGCACGACCGGGGCAACACGTTCCGCGTCATCCTGCAAACCCTGCGCGACGATCTGGGTTATGACGTGCATCACCTGGTCCTCGACGGCCAGCACTTCACCCCGCAGCACCGCGAGCGGATCATCATCGTCGGTTTCCGCGAGAAAACCGCCTTTTCATGGGACGACCTGCTGCTGCCGCCTGAGGGGCCACGCCTTTCCTCGATCCTGCACCGGACGGATGGTACTGAACCCGTGCTGCCGTGGGATGGTGACAGGTACTTCGATCACGGGCGGCAGGCCGTCCAGCCCAAATACACCCTCACGCCCAGGCTGTGGGCCTATCTCCAGGCCTATGCGGAAAAGCACCGCGCCGCGGGCAACGGTTTCGGCTTCGGACTGGTCACACCTGACAGCGTGGCCCGCACCCTATCCGCCCGGTATTACAAGGACGGATCGGAAATCCTCGTCATGCAGGGCAGCCGCAGGCGGCCGCGCCGTCTGACCCCGCGCGAATGCGCACGTCTCATGGGGTTCCCGGACACGTTCCGCATTCCTGTCAGCGACACGCAGGCATATCGCCAGTTCGGAAACAGCGTGGTGATGCCGGTCATGCGCGAAGTCGCCCGCATCATGGTTCCGTACGTCGAAACCCCGATCGGGCAGGGGCAGGGCGGCGTCGTCCAGCCGTCACTGGCGTCTTCCTGAATCCCGTGTCGGACGTGGTGGATGCCGCAACCCGAAGCCGGATGATGTCCGGCATCCGGGAGCGGAACACGAAACCAGAAATCTTCGTGCGGAGCCTGCTGCACCGCGAGGGCTTCCGGTTTCGCCTCCATGTCCGGGAACTACCCGGAAAGCCCGATATCGTGCTGCCGAAATACCGCGCCGCCATCTTCGTGCATGGCTGTTTCTGGCATGGTCACAACTGCTCGCTCTACAGACTTCCGGGCACCCGACCGGACTTCTGGCAGGACAAGATCGACCGCAACCGGGCCCGTGACCGCAGGGTACGGGATGGGCTCCTTGCAGCCGGCTGGCGTGTTGCCGTGGTCTGGGAATGTGCCCTTCGTGGGGCAGCGACGGATCCCGGACGGGTCGCGCAGCACCTCGCCGGGTGGCTGCGCGGCAATGAACCGGAAACAGGGATCAGGAAATGAAACAGGGCTATCTGTCACAGTATTTCGAGGGCGTCGCACTCAAGCGCCTGAGCGCCGTCGAGGCCGATATAATCCGGTCGAACCAGCATGAGTTCAACGGCGTGGAATCCCTGCGCTCGATCCTGGGAGAACCGTCGGGCAAGGTGCGATTCGCGGCAAAGTTCCTTTACCTGTCCGACCAGGACGATGAGCCGGTCGTCGAGGACGGATTCCTGACGTGGTATGACGCCCGCCAGAAGGCAAGGGAAGAGCGCGGCGTCATGCGCTGGGAATACCGACTGTATTTTCCGACCAATCTTGTCTCGCAGTGCGCGGCGGAAAGCGACCTGCTGGTGATTGCCAGGCGGGCCGATGGCGACCTACTGGCTATCGTTACCGAAAAGGACACGACCATCGAGCGGCAGCTCATGTGGCTGTTCGGGTTTTCCGATCTCACGCATCCCGGTTTCTCCGTCAAGTCGGAACTGGAAACCGAACAGGACAGGATCGGCTTTGCGGCAAGGGTCATCCTGGAACAGATCGGCATCGAACCGGAAGAAGAAGCCCCGAACTACCTGGACGAAATGCTGGCAAAGTTTGGTGGCGGCTTCCCAAAAACGGTCGAGTTTTCGGCCTATACCAGAAGCACGATCCGCGATCTTTCCAGCCGCGACGACCCAGACGCGGCACTGGTCGCATGGATGGAGCGGGAAGAAATCCTGTTCCGCACGCTCGAAAAGCACCTGCTCGGCGAGAAGCTGCGCAGCCTCACGCAGTCCGGCATCAAGGACACGGAACCTTTCATCAAGCTGATGCAGAGCGCCCTGCAACGCAGAAAATCACGGGCCGGCTCGGCACTGGAAAACCATCTTGAACAGGTCTTCACCGATCACGGCGTGACCTACACGCGAAACGGAGTAACCGAAAACAACCTGAAACCGGACTTCATCTTTCCGGGCATCAGCCATTACCACAATGCCGCCTTTCCACAAGCAAGGCTGACGATGCTGGCCTCGAAATCCACCTGTAAGGACAGGTGGCGGCAAATCCTCAACGAAGCTGCCCGCATCCCTGACAAGCACCTCCTGACGCTCGAACCGAGTATCAGCGAGAATCAGACGAATGAAATGAAGGTGGAAAGGGTGCAGCTCGTTCTACCGCGCGGACTGCATCCGACCTATACGCCCGCGCAACAGGCATGGCTCATTGATGCGGCATCATTCACAGAGCTGGTATGGCAGCGTCAGAACACTTGATGTTGGCGATCATGTAGAAACGCGCTTTTTTGGCACAAGGACGCGGCCTGATCATCACCGGGGCGCATAGCCCTGCTCCGCAAGCGCCCGACGTAGGCGCTCGGCGAGGCGCTGCATGGCGCGGGC
>JAJYDN010000021.1 GCA_021777535.1 Pseudomonadota bacterium | reverse complement strand
GCCAGGATGAGCGCTCACAGCACAAGAACCGGGCCCGCGCACTGTCGGTCCTTGCTTCCCGCCTGCGGGAGCAGGAGGCGCGCAGCAAGCGGGAACACGAGGCGGCAACCCGCCGCAAGCTGGTTGGCAGCGGCGATCGCTCGGAGCGCATCCGCACGTACAATTTCCCCCAGGGACGCGTCACCGACCACCGTATCAACCTCACCCTGTATCGCCTGGAACGTGTGCTTGCGGGCGACCTCGACGAGCTGCTCGACGCCCTCATCGCCGAGGATCAGGCCGAACAACTGGCGCTCCTCGGCCAGGAATGAGGCGATTGCGCACCATTCTGGCCGATGCCTGCGCGCGCTGGCCGGCCGGCGTGGAGCATGACCGCGTCCAGCGCGATCTCTGGCAACTGGCGTGTCATGTACTGAAGTGGCCCCTCGAGAGACTGTTCGCCGAAGGCGATGCCCCGCTCGATGGCGACACGGCGGTGCGCCTCGAGGCGCTCATCGGGCGGCGCATGGCGGGCGAACCCCTGGCCTACCTGACGGGTGAGACGGAGTTCTGGTCGCTGCCACTTTGGGTGTCTCCCGCAGTGCTCGTCCCGCGGCCGGAAACCGAAATCCTCGTCGAACGGGCGCTCGCCCATATTCCTGCCGAAAACGCGGTAAGGATTCTCGATCTCGGCACAGGCAGCGGCGCCATCGCGCTGGCCCTGCAACACGAGCGGCCAAAGGCCCGCATCATCGGGGTCGACCGCTCGGAGGCCGCCCTGGCGGTTGCGCGCCGTAACGGGGAGCGGCACCAGCTGCCGGCCGCCTTCATCCAGGGACAGTGGGCCACGGCCCTGTCCGCCTGCTCGATGGATCTCGTCGTGAGCAATCCCCCTTACATCGAGAGCGCGGACCCCGCCCTCGCGGATCGGGGCCTGCGGTGTGAACCGCGTGCGGCACTGGACGGCGGTCCCGACGGACTGCGTGACCTGCGCGCCGTCATAAGCGCGGCTGCCCGGGTCCTGCGCGGGGGTGGCCGCGTATTGGCCGAGCACGGCAACCGCCAGGGCGCTGCAGTCCGCGCGCTGTTGGCGGATGCGGGCTTTGACGATATCGTTACCTACCAGGATTACGCCGGCTGGGATCGTGTCAGCGGAGGACGCCGCAGTGGATGACGCAGAACTTTTGTATCACAGCGCCCACATCCTTCTCCCGCAGATGGGCATAGAAGGCGTCGAACGCCTGCGCGCCGCACGCGTCCTCCTCGTTGGCGCAGGCGGCCTCGGCACCGCCGCCGCCGTCTATCTGGCCCGCAGCGGCATCGGCCGCCTGACGCTCGCCGATGGCGACACCGTAAGCCGCACGAACCTGCCGCGGCAGATCCTGTATGGCGAAGCGGATGTGGGCATGCCGAAAGTCACGGTGGCCGCCCGGGCCCTGGCGCATTGCAGTCCGGGGCAGATCGAGGTGATCGACGAGCGCCTGGAAGGGGGCGCTCTCATCGAGGCCGTGTCGGCGGCCGACCTCGTCTGTGACGCCTCCGACAATTTCGCCACGCGCTTTGCGCTCAATGCGGCGTGCGTGCGCAAGCGCGTTCCTCTGGTGTCAGCCGCCGTGATCCGCTTCGAGGGTCAGCTCCTGGTCGTCGACCCGCAGACCCCGCAAGCCGGGTGCTACCACTGCCTTTACGGCGGCGAGACCCCCGACGACGCGCAGCGCTGCGCCGAAAGCGGAATCCTCGGGCCGGCGGCGGGAACCATGGGCAGCCTCCAGGCCCTGGAGACCGTGAAGATGATAACCGGCATGGGCGAGCCACTGCGCCAGGGCCTGTTCGTCTTCGACGGCCTCACGCTCACCATGCACACCATTCGCCGGCGCCGCGATCCCGCGTGCCCGGTCTGCGGACCTTCCTAGGGGATTTTCTGCCGCCATGGCCGGCGGCTTTCAGGCGGCGGATTCCGTGCCGAAGAGGGCCGCGCGCAACACGCGCCACTGCTGATCCCAGTTGTCGAGCGGAGATATGCGGAAACGGGTGCGCACGGCCTGCGCCATCCGTCCGTCGACACAAGCCAGCAGCAACTGCGCGCACACCGCGGGCGCCGGGGCGTCCGGCAACAACGGACTTTCGCGCAAAACCTGCCGCAAATGGGTCTCGAAACGTTCGTAAATCTGCGCAAGACGCTCACGCAGCCGATCCGCCTCGCCGGCCAGCGCCGTACCCTCCAGCAGGTAAGCAAGCCCATGATTCTTGTCGGCGAAGGCAAGCCACAGAGTCAGCATCTGCATAAGCCGCGGCTCGGCCGCCTTGTGCTCCTCGCAAATGCGGTTGACACGGCTAAACAGTGCATCCTCGACAAACGTGAAGAGTTCGTCGTACATGCGCGCCTTGCTGGGAAAATGCCGATAGAGGGCCGCCTCCGACACGCCCACGGCCCGTGCGAGCGTCGCCGTCGTAATGGGCTCGCCAGGCGCCTCCTCCAGCAACCGCGCCAGCGCCTCGAGGATCTCCTGGCGGCGTTCGCCGCGTCGCGGGCGCGGCACGTCTACATCTCCCGCAGGGTGGCGGTCACGCCCCCGGTTTCATCGAGCTCGACCCGGAAACGCCCCCAACACAGCACGCGGCCGGCAACACAACCGGCGCCTCCAACCACGATTTCCTCGAAACTGACCGCACAACGGGCCCATGTGGCCGCACGCTCGAGAATCTCCACGCGCAGGCTGTCATTGTCGGGCCAGCCATTTTGCGTGCACAGCTGCCCGAGATCCGCGCTGCGCGCGAAGAATTCGTGGATTGGGTTGCTCATCCGCACACTCAGGGACCGATCAGCGTGCCGACACCGGCATCGGTCAAGACTTCCAGCAGTACGGCATGCTCGACGCGTCCATCGACGATGTGGGCTGCGCCCGCACCACGGGCCACCGCCTCCAGCGCGCACCGCACCTTGGGCAGCATGCCGCCGCTTATCACGCCTTCCCGAATCAGCCGCTCCGCCGATTCGCTCGTCATCTGCGCGATCAACCGGCTTTCCTTGTCGAGCACCCCTGCCGTGTTGGTCAGCAGGAGCAGTTTTTCCGCGCGCAGGGTAGATGCGAGATGGCCGGCTACCAGATCGGCATTGATATTATAGGTGGCCCCGTCCTCGCCGATACCGATGGGTGCGATCACCGGAATGAAGTCGCCGCTGTCAAGAAGACTCACGAGCTCGGCATTGATCTCCGTCACCTCGCCGACGTGCCCGATGTCGATGATCTCGCTCGGCAGGCCGCCTGGATCGGCGCGCAGGGCGAGCTTGCGCGCCTTGATCATCGCGCCATCCTTTCCCGACAGGCCCACCGCCTTGCCGCCCTGCTGATTGATGAGATGAACGATCTCCTTGTTGACGAGACCGCCGAGAACCATTTCGACGATGTCCATCGTCTCCTGGTCGGTGACGCGCATCCCCTGCACGAAACGGCTCTCCTTGCCAACCCGCGTGAGCAACTGGCCGATCTGCGGGCCGCCTCCATGGACGACCACGGGATTCATGCCGACAAGCTTCATGAGCACGATGTCGCGCGCGAAGCCTTCCTTCAGGCGGGGCTCGACCATGGCGTTTCCGCCGTACTTGATGACGAAAGTCTTGCCGCGGAATTTGCGGATATAGGGCAGCGCTTCGATCAGCAGGCCGACAGACTGGGGTACGGACGACACACAACCCTCCTCGATGTGGCCGCTTAAGGTACCGCATTTCGGGGTTAAAGTCATTCGGAACGAGGAGGCAAAAAAACACCCTACCGGCGCAAAAACGCCCGTAGGGTGGCGCGATTCGCCGGTGGCCGCCGCATAAGCGGCCACCGCACGGATTTGTCAGGATACTGCTATCTTTTTGGGTTTGACTTCCTCGGCCTTCGGCAAGACAAGCTCGAGCACCCCGTCTTTGTAGTTGGCCTCGACCTTCTTTTCGTCGATCTGCTGGCCCAGCCGGACGCTACGGGACATCTTTCCGTAGTAGCGCTCCTCGCGGATCATGTGATCCGTCTCCTCTTTTTCTTCCTTCCTGATCTCGCCGGTAACGGTCAATACACCGTCTGCGAGCGTGATGTCGATGTCATCACGGCTTACGCCGGGCATGTCGAGGCGAATGACATAGTCATTCTCGCGCTCCGCCACATCCATGGCCGGCACCGTCCGCGAAGGGACCTGTCCCAGATCGCGCCGGAGCGGCCTGAAAAACCCCTCGAACAGATTGTCGATATCGTCGTTCACGAGCGTCCAGTTCGAAGGCGTCTGCATCAAGGCTGTCATAACATCACCTCCTGAGTTTGTTCCGGTATTTGCCTTAATAACCGGTCCATTTTATCTGGGGGCGCGGCACTTCCTTTTCAAGCGTCTCGCTGCATGAAATACCGAATAAAGTGCGGAATACGTTCGCGGGATTGACGCCACCCTTATACGCTCTCCATCGACTCGTCCATAATCATGGAGTATCCAGGAGTGGGCCCGTCCGTGGCGCCCCGTACACCCACATATGGGATGCCCCGCATCCCGGGCTACAGGATATAGCGTGCCAGATCCTCGTTACCGGCAACCTCTGCGAGATGCGCGTTGACATAGGCCGCATCGATATTGACGTGGCCACCAGGGCGGTCTGGCGCTTCATAGGAAATCGTCTCGAGCAACCTCTCCATGAGCGTGTGCAGGCGGCGCGCGCCAATGTTTTCGGTTGTTTCATTGACCTGGAAGGCGAGTTCCGCAATGCGGCGCACTCCGTCGCCGGAAAAGGAGAGCGTAACCCCCTCGGTGGCAAGGAGCGCTCCGTACTGTTCAGTCAGGGAGGCGCGCGTATCCTTCAGGATGCGCTCGAAGTCGTCGGCCGTGAGCGCGTCGAGTTCCACGCGAATGGGCAGCCGCCCCTGCAGCTCCGGGATGAGGTCTGAGGGGCGCGCGAGATGAAAGGCGCCTGAAGCAATGAAGAGAATGTGATCGGTGCGGATGGTTCCGTACTTGGTCGACACGGTGGATCCTTCGACCAGCGGCAGGAGATCGCGCTGGACGCCCTCGCGGGACACCTGGGCCCCCTGCGCCTCCCCGCGCCCGACGATCTTGTCGATCTCATCGATGAAGACGATACCGTGCTGCTCGACGCGCACAAGCGCCCGCGCCTTCAGGTCCTCGTCGTTGACGAGGCGCGCTGCCTCGTCTTCCGCAAGAAGCTTCAGGGCCTCGCGGACCCGCACCTTGCGCGGCTTCGCGTGCCGTCCGCCCAGGTTCTGAAACATGCCCTGCAGCTGGCTCGTCATCTCTTCCATGCCCGGCGGGGCGAAGATTTCGACACCACCTGCCGTCTGCCGCAACTCGACCTCGATCTCCTTGTCGTCGAGCTCGCCTTCCCGCAGACGCTGGCGGAAACGCTGGCGGGCTGCGCCCTCCTCGGGACCCGGGGCTGCCCCGATCGCATAGGCACTGTCCCGCCGGGGCGGGATCAGGGCATCGAGGACGCGGTCTTCGGCCGCCTGCTCGGCTTGCGCACGGACCTTCTCCATCTCGGTGGCACGAGTCATCTTCACGGCGATGTCGGCCAGATCCCGGATGATGGAATCCACGTCCCGGCCCACGTAGCCCACTTCGGTGAATTTCGTCGCCTCGACCTTGATGAAGGGCGCCTGCGCAAGACGCGCCAGACGCCGCGCGATCTCTGTTTTGCCGCAACCGGTCGGGCCGATCATGAGGATGTTTTTGGGGGTGATTTCTGTCCGCAGACTCTCATCGGCTACCTGTGCGCGGCGCCACCGGTTGCGCAAGGCAATCGCGACCGCGCGCTTGGCGGCCGCCTGTCCGACTATGTGCTTGTCGAGCTCCTGAACGATCTCGCGCGGCGTCATTTCCGACATGCGTTAGCCCAGCTCTTCGATGGTGAGGTTGTGGTTGGTGTAGAGACAGATGTCGCCCGCGATATGCAGGGAGCGCTCCACGATCTCGCGTGCCGGCAGGTCGGTATTGGCAAGCAGGGCGCGCGCCGCCGCCTGCGCGTAGGGACCGCCCGAGCCGATGGCAATCAGCCCGTCCTCGGGCTCGATGACATCACCGTTGCCGGTCAGGATGAGGGAGGCATTGACGTCGGCGACCGCCAGCAGCGCTTCGAGGCGGCGCAGCATGCGGTCCGTGCGCCAGTCCTTGGCCAGATCGACCGCTGCCCGCGTCAGGTGACCCTGATGCTTTTCGAGCTTGGCCTCGAAACGCTCAAACAGGGTAAAGGCGTCCGCCGTACCGCCGGCAAAGCCGGCGAGGATCTTGTCCTTGTAGAGGCGCCGGACCTTGCGGGCATTCGCTTTCATGATGGTATTGCCCATGGTCACCTGCCCGTCGGCCCCCAATACCACATGGGACCCACGCCGCACGGCAAGAACCGTTGTCCCGTGAAATTGTTCCACCACGCCTCCTTCTGACGCCAATCGCCGTTATGTGGAGGCGGCGATGAAGAAACGCAAGGGTTGCGCTAGCGATAGGCCCACGGCGCGTCGGTGGCACGGCGTCCGGCGTTCTGGCGGCGGGAACTATTGGGCCAGCGGATCGCGCAGCGCCGATCACCCGTCTCCACCCGGCGCTGCCTGCGCCGGCGCTCAAGACCGACATAGCCTGCGGTCCGCACAACGGGTGACGGCACAGGCCTCGGTCGCTTTTGTGTTCTTTGCCAAAACATTTTTGTATTCCCCTCAAAATCCCCCATCCTCACGCTAACATAGCGCGGAATGCGGTTCAAATCCCCCTTTCGGCGAACTCTGCAGAGGAGTCCAACGGGGGGTCATACAGGATGCTGCCGGTCCCGAACCGGCTGCGGCACCTGCGGTGTGGCAGATCCCGCAACCCTGCATTCCGGGGCAGCGTCCCGCCCCGGGGGCTGCCCGCGCATATGTCCGGGAGCAGGGGCGACCGCATGACCATTCGAAATGGGCCCGGCGGCAGCCTTCGCCCGCCAAGGCCCCGGAGATCGCCTGGCGGGTCCGCGGAACGGCACCGGCATATCCGTCCGCCAGCAGGGGCGCGGGCGGGCCAGAGTTGTCCGGCCAAAGCGCAATCAACCACAGCGCGGGCCATGCGCTGCAGGTTCCCGCCAGGAGCCGCGCGCATGAGCGTGAGCCTCGCGCCCCCCGCCGTTGCAGAATCTCCCCCAAAGGCGCCCGTTTCCCGGCATCGAGATAGCCCACCTTGCCGCGTGCGGCCGCCATTCAGGCCGCTTTTTGGCGGCCGGCGACACCCATGGCACACCTCGAGGAGACAGCGCGAGCCCGCGCTCTTGCCATCTTGTTGCCATTCTGCATAATGCTTGCATGCACATTTCCCCATACGTTTGAGAAAAACGACGTATCGTTTAGAAATGCTATATTGTGCAATCTGCAAATTATCGACGCGATATATATCGCTCTAAAGCGCGGACGCATGACGGCTGGCTATTTCACGCAGGTCTGGCGGGAAACTGGGAGCCCGATTCCAATAAGGGGAATACACGCCCGGCCATGTGCGTCATCCTGTAGAGGCGGACGTGCGGTTGCGCACGCATCATCTGGTTTGGTTCTTCAAGAACCGATCGTGTCCCCGCGCGGATTCCAGGGAACGTCAGTGCGCCGATAGCCTGCTGCCGGGCGCAATACGGGGAGCCGGCCAACCGGGCAATCGCCCAAGGCCGCACCATCTGACCGATACTCTGCGCCAGAGAGCGGACCGGCGCATGCCCGGACAAGGACCTCTGCGGGGGGACCGCAAGGCTGTCCATGCGGGACCGCGGCGGAGGGGCCGCAGGGTCTGCGTGGACACGATGGTGCGTGCCGCGTCTGCGCCGGGCGGAATGTGCGCGGCGCGATTCGGATCTCCCTGCCGTTGCGGACCGCAAGATCCGCAAGGACGGGGGACCGGGTGCCGGACGCCGGATCAGCTCACGAGGGCTGGTGCGCGGCGGAGTCACTGCTGGAGAAAGCGGTGTCCGGTGAAATAGAAGCTGCAAGGCAGCCGGTCGCTGTCCGCCAAGGGCGGCATGCGCACCCAGGCCAAAGCGGCCCTTTCTCGAACTGGTGGAGACGCAAGGAGCGATTCTGAACGTTGCAGCCGCGCACTTCGGTCATCGGGACGCAATCCGGAGAAACTCCTGCCGTCAGCACCAGAACCGCAAGGCCTTGGCCAAGCGGCGCGATTTGGGACTGACAACCGTAGTCCTGTTCGCTTTCAGGAATTTTTCAACAACCATGCTAAAGGATGGAACATGGAAAATAAAAAGTGGAAGTCGTTATTGGGAGGAGTGGCTTTTTCGGTTGTTGCAAGCTGTGCGTACGCGGGCCGCATGCCCCAAATTCCCGGCGCACCCGCGATTCATGGGCGTCCGGTGGTCAATACCCCGCATATGTTGATGTGGCCGCGCAATGCCAAACCTGCGGCGGCCGACCTGACCGATCCGACGGCGGATCTTCTGTTCGATCTGCACGGGAACCTGCAGGGACGCGTATGCCGTAATGTCGATCTGGTTGTGTCGACCGAGGGCAACTATCATATGGCCCTCAATACGCTCTGGCACAAGGTTCTTCTGCGCCGCTACGGGCGGACCATCCGCAGCTGGTACTACACGACGAGCCCGCCTGTCGCCTACCCGCAGCTCATGCACCACGACAATCTCAGCTTCGGGAACTTCTATTTGCGCTGCCGTCCGGAGGTGGCGATCGCCGCACCGAGGCTTATTCACAAGCTGATGGCGCATGGGCTCACGGTGGGCAAACCGATAGCGCTCATGAAGAGCCGCGGCAACGTCCTGCTCGTCAAATACGGCAACCCGCTGCACATCCACAGTGTGTGGGATCTGGGGCGCCCGAACGTGCACATCATCACGCCCAATCCCTACAACGAGCCCGGCGCGTTTTTGAATTACGCCACAACGATCTATGAAATTGCCAAGCACGACCCGCGTCCACCGAAAGGCTGGACGGCCAACCGTCTTTTCAACGCCATATTCAACAGCCATGTGAAAGACAAATGGTTGGTGGGCGCCCGCATCCATCACCGCGACGAGCCTTGGTCGGTCGCATATGGCAAGGCGGACGTGGCCGTGATCATGTATCAGCTCGGCAAGTACACGAAGGCCTCGTTCCCGCACCTCTTTACGATCGTTCCGCTTGGCGGCACCGTTTCCGATCCGCGGCCACTGCCCGGCAACGAGGTTGACACCACCTATCTCATCCGGGTGAAGGGCCGGTTCACGGCTCGCCAGCGGGCCGCCCGGCACGACTTCATAAAGACGCTGGAGTCGAGGGCATTCACGCGCATTCTCGAGCGCGACGGTCTGCGCCGGCCGTAAAGGCGTATGACGAAGAGGCAGCGCGGTCGGCTGCCCCGGGCACACGGGCCGCGATGCGTCGCGGTCCGTGTGCGTTTCTTGTGGCAGCGGCCTCTTGCCTCGGCTACCCGCTGTTGAGAGCCCAGCGCCCCGCATATCGATCCCCCGCCCCGTCCCCGCAGCCAGAGATGCATCACTTGTCCCGGGACATAGGCGGAGTTTGGTCTACCTGGATCTTCAGTAGCGGGTGCCGCCGCGAATGGGCATCTTACTTGGCCTGAAACCTGCCGGAAAATGCAATCAACGCCCCTTTCCGGTGCAAAGTTCTACCAGACACAAGGAAAGAACGCTGCCTTGCTGTCGTCAATGGGCGCCACTGGCAGATTGGCCAGCGAGTGCTAAATTGTCATACGGGAGTCTGTTGACCCCGGCCGCGTTTTTTATGGACATGGATCGGCGAACGGCCGCCACACCCCAAGAGGGAACCGCCGCCTGGGTGCGCGGGAAACGCGCAGAAGTGCCCCGAGCATCCCCTCCGGGACCGGAGGGACGGGGCATCACGGGTGCGCATACGGAAGCCGGAAATGCGCCCCAAAATAAAAAACGGACATGTTTAAAGGGAGGTGTCATGAAGCGACAGCAGGCGATAGGGAAGACGTTGCGTACCTTCATTGCGGGACTTGGGATAGCCGCGGTCCCCTGGTTGTGTGCACGGGCGGCACCGGCGTCTGCGAAGCCCTACATCCTGACTGCGGCCCCCCGGGAGACGGCGGCCCGCGGCCAGCGCGACTACGGCCCGATCGCGGCCTTTCTTGCGAAGGTGCTGCACCACCCGGTGGTCTACCGCCATCCGGACGGGTGGCTCTCCTATGAACTTTGGCTCTGGAAAGACCATGCCGATATTTATTTCGAGGGGCCACAATTCGTTGCCTGGCAGCTCGACCATCTCCAGCAGACACTGGGCCCGCGCATCCCGCAGCCCCAGGACTGGCGGCTCTACACATGGAAGGGATCACCGGTCCAGACGATGAACGAGGCGGCGACCGGGGCCTCCTTGTGTACACCGCCCATACCGAATTTTGGCGCACTGTGGGTGATGGGGCTGTTCCCCGATCCGACCCGTCAACCCTATGTGCGCGACATGCATGGCTGGAAATCGATCTATAAGGCGGTGCACAATCATCAGTGTGCCCTCGGTATCGGCCCCAAGCTTACGCTCGACTACCTCGATCCGAAACACACGCAGATGACCATTTTAAGCCGCAGCGTGCACTACCCCAATCAGGCGTTCGCGATCAGCGCGAAGCTTCCGCAGGGCGTGCGAACCGCCATCGTCCGCGCGCTTTTGAGTCCGGCCGGAGAACAGGCGCTCTTGCGTTTGCGCAAACGTTTCGCGCACGGCCGCCGCATGATTGCGGGGCATGCCAGCCAATATCAGGGCGTCGCCGATGGCCTCGACGCGCAGTGGGGCACGATCTACGCCACTCAAATCAACCATTACCTGAGACAGGACGCCAAGCGGGAGGGGATCAAGGCCGTCTTGCAGACCGCCCACTGACCCCCGGCGCCTTTGCCACATGGCGCGCCTGCAGGATATCTGCCCGTTTGGCCGGGTAGATATCCCTGTGGGCGCGCTTTTAGGAATACCGGCGGATGTCCGGGGGGCGCCATGTGCCGAACCAACGCCTCTTCGCCATACCGGGTAGTCCGGCCGCCGTATTAGTCAGTGCCGCGACGGCGTCCGCTACGCGCCCGCGGATGGGCCGCATCGTACACACGGGCCAGTTGCTGAAAATCCAGGTGGGTGTAGATCTGCGTCGTGGACAGATTCGCATGGCCGAGCAGCTCCTGTACAGCCCGCAAGTTGCCGCTCGACTGCAGAATGTGGCTCGCAAAAGAATGGCGCAGGCGGTGGGGATGCAATCGCCCGCTGATGCCGCGGCGCAGACCGAGCGCCGCCAGCCGTTTCTGGACGGCGCGGGCACCAAGCGGTCCACCCTGCTTTGTGGTAAAAACTGCCGTCCCGGCACTCTGCGGACGCACCGCAAGCCACGCGCGCAAGGCCGTGGCCGCGGCCTGGCCAAGCGGTACCACACGATCCTTCGCACCCTTGCCGCGAACCCGCACCAGGCCTTCCGCAAGATCGAGTTCGGGCAACCGCAAGGCGGTGAGCTCGGCCAAGCGCAGGCCGGCGCCATAGAGGAGTTCCGCGATCGCCATGTCGCGGATGTCCCACCAGCTCGATGGCGCCGCCGCAAACAGCGCCTGCACCTGATCGACCGGCAAATCGCTCGGCAGGCGCCGGTCCCCCTTGGGGGCCCGAATGCCACGGAAGGGATTGGGTTCCATGCCGAGATCCCGGTAAAACGCGCGTGCCGCCGCCAGGTACTGGGCCACACTGCGGGCACTCAGGTGATGGCGGTTCAACGTCGCAACGAAACGGCGGGCATCATCACCGCCTATCCCGGCAGGAGAAAGGGACAGCCCGCGGGCAAACGCGGCAAGGGCGTCGATGTTGCGGCCGTAGGCGGCAATGGTTTTCGGGGAATACCGGCGCTCGAATTGAAGGCGCGCAAGCCATGCGGCCCGGGCCTGCAGCCACAAATCAGGGGGCATTCAACTGGCGCGCGCAAGCGCGCAGGAAAAGGGCGCCGATACGATCCAGATAGACGGTACCGATACCAACCGGAAACCGCTGTTCGTCGCGGCTTCCAAAGAGGATGAATCCGCTCCGCACGGGATCCCGCAGCGGTACCAGTGCCATGGAATGCATGTCCGCATCGTCGGTGCCGAGCAAACCGCGCAGATCCCCCAGCAAGCCCACCGGCCCGCACAGTGAGCGCTCGCCCGCAAGCGCCAGGGCCTGCCGCAGCCTGGGTTCGTCTGGCGCGACGAATTCGGCACGGCCCGCCAGGGGGCCGCCTGTCGCGCCGAGACGGATCACCACCCGGTCGAGGCGCAGTTCGTGGCGCCCGAGGTCATATACACTGCCCAGGACATCATCCAGTGACGCGGCATCGAGCAGGGAAATTGCCAGACGGTGGAGTTTTTCGCTCAAAACATCATTGTCGCGCGCCACGGCGACGAAACTCTGCCACTCCCGATCCTTCGCTGCGAGTTTCCTGCGCAGCACCTCGACCTGGCGTTCGATCAGCGATACGGCCCGGCCCTTGCCGACGTCCGGTATATCGAGAACCTCGAGCAACTCGATATGATGGCGGAAATAGTCCCGATTCTCGGCAAGATAGCGGCACACCGCCTCTTCCCAAGACAATTCCTCATTTGGCAGTTTGGTCATGCCATCCATACAAATCGACCTGCCCCTCGTAGACACTTTCCGCCGGCCCTTCCATCCAGACGGGACCCTGTCCGTCCCACTGGACGATCAGCCGGCCACCCCGCAAATCGACCACGACGCGCTCGTCGAGGAGGTCGCGCAGGCGCCCGGCAACCACGGCGGCACACGCACCGCTGCCGCAAGCCAGGGTTTCACCAGCGCCCCGCTCGTACACGCGTACCCGCACATGCGTGCGATCGACGATCTGCATGAATCCGGCGTTTACTCCGCGCGGAAACCAGGCATGGCGTTCAATCCGGGGACCATCGACGAGAACCGGGGCCGTATCGATATCCGCCACCACCTGCACCGCGTGCGGATTGCCAAGCGCGAGCACCGTCACGTCCACGGCGTGGTCCGCCAGTGGGAGAGTATAGACGATTTGCTGGGTTTCCGCCCGAAAGGGCACATAGGCCGGCCGCAGCTCGGCGCCGCCCATGTTGACGCGCACCTGGCCGCCGGGCTTGAGCGTAAGCGTCATAAGCCCACCGCAGGTACGCACCCGAATCTCGTCTTTGTCCGTGAGGCCGTGTTCGCGCACGAAACGCGCAAAGCAGCGGGCACCATTGCCGCACTGCTCCACCTCACCGCCGTCGGCATTGAAAATCCGGTAACCGAAATCCACGCCCGGCTCGCCGCTCGACTCGACCACCAGCACCTGATCGCAGCCGATACCAAAATGCCGGTCGGCGATGCGGCGAATCAACGCAGGCGACAGCGCCACCGGGTGGCGCACGGCATCGAACACCACAAAATCGTTGCCAAGGCCCTGCATCTTGGTGAATGGTACGAGGCCACTCATAGGGGCGCCTCCCAGCCGGGCAATGATTCGCCACGCCACAGATCGGCCAGCGTCTCCCGGGTCCGCACCACGGCGAACCGGTTTCCTTCGACGAGTACCTCGGCCGGCCGGGGTCTTGCGTTGTACTGGCTCGCCATCGCAAACCCGTAGGCGCCGGCATCCCGGATGACGAGCAGATCTCCGGCCTGCAACCGCAGGTGACGCGAACGCCCGAAGACATCCGCGCTTTCGCAGACAGGACCGACCACGTCGTAATCGAGGCCTGGCGTATCTGCCCGCGCCCGCACGGTCTGGATGACCTGGTAGGCGCCATAGAGGGCCGGACGGATGAGATCGTTCATGCCGGCGTCGATAACGGCGAAATGCTTCGTGTCCGTGGATTTGACGTATTCGACGCGCGTGAGCAACACGCCGGCGGCGGCCACCAGGGCACGGCCTGGCTCAAACAGCAAGGCCAGATCCGCCAGACCGTGCGCCACGAGCTGCTCGCGCACCTGCCCCACATAGGCCTCGACCGTGGGGGGCCGTTCCTCCCGGTAGCGGATACCAAGCCCGCCGCCGACATCCACGTGGCGAATGGGGACGCCTTGTGCGCGTAATTCGGCGACAAGAGGCAGCACGCGGTCGAGCGCGTCGGCGAACGGCCGCAACTCCGTGAGCTGCGAGCCGATGTGACAGTCGACACCCATGAACTGGAGGTGGGGGTAGCGCGCCGCCTGCCGGTAGAGGTCACGCGCCGCCGCCAGCGCAATACCGAACTTGTTTTCCTTGAGACCGGTGGCGATATAGGGATGAGTGCCGGCATCGACATCCGGGTTCACCCGCAAGGACACGCGCGCAACCTTGTCCATTCGCGCGGCAATCGCGTCCAGGCGATCGAGTTCGGCGGGGGATTCGACGTTGAAGCACAAAATGTCGTGCGCAAGCGCCCGCTCGATCTCAGCCCCGGTCTTGCCCACACCAGAAAACACCACGCGGCGCGGATCGCCACCGGCGGCGACCACACGCTCGAGCTCACCTGCCGACACAATATCGAAACCCGCGCCCAGCGCTGCGAATGTGGCCAGAATTGCCAGGTTGGCATTGGCCTTGACGGCATAACACACGAGCGCCTCTTGGCCGGCGAGCGCCGCCTCAAAGGTCCGATAGGCAGCAATCAGCTGGCTTCTGGCGTAGACATAGCAGGGCGTTCCCACCGACGCCGCGATCTGCGCCAACGGAACATCCTCGGCATACAACTCGCCGTCGCGATAACAAAATGCGTCCATGAGATCCTTAAGAAGCGGACTGCGGCACGATCCGCTCTGACCCTACGGCATGATGCGGCCGGTGCGCCTTTGCCGCTGGCGGCGCCTTCGGTGGCGGCAGATACAAAGGCCCCACCCTGCCGCACCCGGCCAGTACACACAAAAGCAGGATTCCCCCGAAACGGCGCAGCATCATGATAATAGCAAGACCGCCTTGCTCTGCTGAAGCTCTTGCGTCATGTCATCGAGTGACAGCAGGCCTACGAACGGACCGGCGCCGGGTACCGCCCGCCCCGCAATCCATTGCCGCAATAGTGCTACCACGGGCGCACAGTGTGCCGCCATATCCTCGTCGCGCGCCACAAGTCCCGCCGAGCGCACCAGTTCCCGGCCGCCCTCCGCTCCCGCGATCGTCACACGCAAACCGAAATCGGCCCGGGCGGCCCCGCCAAGCCACCGGTAGAGCGCATGCACGAGCGGTGCCCGTGCCGGCAGATCCCCGATGATGCCCATGCGACTCATCGACCCAAGCCAGGCCAGCGCGCGGTTCATGGCCGGCGATTCGAGTCCGGCCCGGTACTCGACCGGGGCCCCATAACGTTCCGCGAAAATGGCCACTTCGGGCGCATCCACCGCATAAAGCCGGCGACGGCCTAGCGGCGCCGGCCATTCGACCGCTTCGGCCTGGCTCCACCCGGGTATCTGGCGCCAGCGCCCGCCTGCGCGGACTTGCGCAGGCACCCGCTGGCCGTAGAGAAGCGCGCGCAAAGAGCCCACGCCACGCCGGCATCCCCCGCCGAACGATACGGCGACCTCCATCCGGTCGATACGGTCGAAGGCGGTGCGCACGGCATCCGCCAGTACCGACGACAGCGGAAGCAGCGAACCGCCCCCGGAAACCACGGCAGCCCCGGACGCCACTGCATACGACGCGAGCCTGCCGATACCGAGCACGTACGCCCGCTCCGTCGCCAGATCCACGTAATGCACACCGCGCCGGGCACAGCGCTCCGCCACCGTATAATCCTGCCAGTGGAAGGGCCCGCACGCGTTGACGACTGCGAAGACGTCCTCAAGGGCCTCGTTCAGGGATCCCGGACGAGACACGTCGACCGACACGAAGCCGGCGCCGATTTCGTTGGCCAGCGCCTCGCCCCGCACGGCATCGCGGCCGCCGATCACGCAATCGACGGTTTCGTCACGCGCCAACAGTCGGCTTATATGGCTTCCGCACGCGCCATAGCCGCCCAGCACCAAAACCTTGTTCGTCATGGTGCGACAGAATAGATGGAGATCGGCCCCAAACTCAAGAAAAGTCGGCCGATACGCGGGCGACAGGCCTTTGGTCGGCCACCGACGCCTCCCGGTCGGCCCCAGGTCCCACGAGCGGACACACCCGCATCGTGTATGATGCGGGAAAGACCGGGACACGGGGACGCCATGCAGTCGGACACCGAATACGAAGATGCCGCACACGCCCTGATGGTGCGCCTGGAACAGCTCATCGAGAGCCGTGCGCCCATGATCGATTTCGACTCCGAAAACGAGATCCTGACCCTCGAGTTTCCCGACCGCTCGCGCATCATCATCAACAAACAGCGCCCGCTGAAGGAGATCTGGGTGGCCGCACGCAGCGGCGGTTACCACTACCGCTACGACGAATCCCGGCAGGCTTGGCTGCGGGAAGACGGCTCGGAAATCATCGCCGACATCGAGCGCTTCGCGACCGAACAGCTGCAGGCGCCGGTCGCGCTCTCCTAGGGAACCTCTGCACAGGCCGCTTTGCATGGCAGATCTTGATCCGGCCAAAATGCACGGGAAACCTGATAGTCTGCCCGACAGGGGGAAGATGGAGTAACCGACATGAGATCGCTGTCGCACAAAGCAGGATCTGCGGGGCATGTGCAGGTGATCGGCTGGCGTCAGGCCAGACGCCCGGATGACGGGATCGCCGGGCAGCCGGGGCCGAGCCGCCGCGAGGGCCTTCCGGTGATCTCCCCCGTCGCCCGCAAGGGCGAGATGCGCCGGAAGATGTTCGGCGGCACGACGAATGCAGGCATCCTGACCGATTTCCTGAAACGCCTGGTCGAGGATGGCGGCCGCAAGACCTGCCCGATCCCGGACAACCTTCGGCTGCATCACCGCACACCCGGGAAGGAACGGCCGGCCAAAAACGGCGAACGCATTCGGGTGTTCTGTCTGCCGCGCCGCTGGCCCGAACCGGATCCGGACGAGATGGCCAACACCGATTTGAAACAGGCAGTGACGAAGCGCGCCCCGACGCCCACGAAGCGGGCGCCTGTCCAGGCTGCTCGCCACCTGAAGGGCGTCCAGCGCGCAGGCCCGGGCGGATCAAAAAAAGCAGGACGAACGTGCGCCCGCCGTAATACCGTATGATTCTACTGCGTTTCGGCGGACCCAGTAAAAACCGCGGGTAGCGGGGGTGACAGATGGCCGGACTGGATGAAGATCGGAAGAACCGGGAGAGGGCGGATGGTGATTCCCCGCACAGCCACGAAATGGTCTCCATCGTCCTGCACGTCAACGGCCAGGCGCACCCTTTACCCGTAGAACCGCGAATGACACTTGCGGAGGTATTGCGGGGACCCTTGGGCCTCAAAGGCACCAAGGTGGCCTGCGACCGGGGGGCATGCTCGGCCTGCACGGTCTGGCTGGAGAACGAGGTCGTTGCCTCCTGCAGCATCCTGGCCGTCGAAGTCGGCGATCGGCCGGTCACCACCATCGAGGGTCTGACCGGCGATCGATCGTTACACCCCGTCCAGGAGGCCTTCATCGCCCACGACGCCGTGCAGTGCGGCTTCTGTACTCCAGGTCTCGTCATGAGTTGCGCCCGGCTCCTGGCCGATAACCCGCATCCGGATGAAACAGACATCCGTACGGCGATCAGTGGACATCTCTGCCGCTGTGGAACCTATCCACATGTTCTCCGTGCCATCCTGGCGCTGGGGAAAACGGAGGGTAGCCAGCATGAATGATCGCGATGGGCGTCACACAAAGTTCCCGCATGGGCTGGCGCATCTGGGTCTGGACGAGGTGGAGCGGGAGATCGCCCCTGATGAGCCGCCCCCTTGGGGACCCAATGCCGAGCTGACACAGATCGGCAAGAGCGTACCCCGGTGGGATGCCGCCGCCAAGGTGACCGGGAAGGCCCGATACACCGTCGATGTCGAGCTCGAGGGCATGCTGCACGCGGCCGTGCTGCGCTCTCCCTGGCCCCATGCCGAGGTCCTGGACCTCGATCTGGGAGCGGCCGCAACCGCACCGGGGGTGCGTGCCGTTCTGGCCTTGCTCGACCGCCCTGCGGACAAAGAGGCAGCCGAACTGCGTTACGTGGGCCAGCCCATCGCCGCCGTGGCAGCGGACTCCCTGGCTTTGGCCGAGGAGGCGTTGCGCCTGATCCGTGTGGAATATGTACCGCAAGCCTTCGTGGTAGACCTGGAAGAGGCCATGGGAACCCATGCGCCCGCGGTATACGCAAGCCTGGCGCACGAGGAAATCCCTTCCGCGGGCCTGCCGGGCAGGGCCTCGGGCATTCCCCTCCGCGGCAATGTGCGGGGAGCGGACACCCAGGGCAGCCGGGGGAATATCCGGGAGGGCTTTGCGGCCGCGGAGGTGATCGTGGACCGGACCTACCGCACGCAGGTACAGACCCATTCCTGCATGGAACCCCATGCCATCGTCGCGTCGTGGCACGAGGATGGGCTGGAGGTCTGGATGTCCACCCAGTTTACGGCGGGTGTGCGCGCCCAGCTGGCCCATGAGTTCCAGCTACCCCTCGCACGGGTCTCTGTGCGCGCACAGGCCGTTGGCGGAGCATTCGGTTCAAAATCCCAGCTTCGTCTGTATGGGCGCGCCGCGGTAACACTGTCACGGATGACCGGAAAGCCCGTGCGCCTGGTTCATCGCCGCGATGAGGAACAGATGGACACGGGCAATCGGCCCTCCAGCAAGCAGAATCTGCGTATCGGTGCCCGTCGCGACGGAAGCCTGACCGCGATTTCCCTCCATGCCTACGGTAGCGCCGGAATTGCTTTCGGGGCATGGGCCGGGAACATCGCCAGTGCGATGTATTCCTGCCCCAACGTAGAGTCCTTACAGTATGATGTTTTCACCCATGCAAGCCCCGGTTGCCCCATGCGCGGCCCTGGTAATACGCAAGGCGCGTTCGCCCTGGAACAAGCCGTGGACGAGTTGGCAGAAAACCTGGCCATGGATCCCCTTATCCTGCGGGATCGCATCGATCCGAGCGTGGTGCGGCGGGAGGAGCGTCGCCTGGGTGCCGCCCGCTTTGGCTGGAGCCGGCGGCATCTTCCCGGGGCCGACGCATACCCGGTAAAGCGGGGCATGGGAATGGCGCAGTCTCTATGGCCGGCCAATGTGCAGCTCAATGCCGCCTGCGAACTGCAGCTGTGGCGGGATGGCCGGGTTGAGATCCTCTCCAGCGTCCAGGACATTGGTACCGGGGTGGGCACGGTTTTGCGTCAGGTAGTCGCAGAAGAGCTCGGCCTGGAACCGCAGCAGATCCAGCTGCGCATTGGAGACACGGAATTTCCTTCCGGTCCTCCTTCTTATGGCAGCCGGACCACCGCCTCCATCACCCCGCCGGCCCGCAGCGCCGCCTGGCAGATCAAACAGGCGCTTTTCCGGTCGCTAGCTGACCGCTGGCAGGTAGAGCCGGAGGCGCTGGCAGCGCACAACGGCTGGATATATCTCGCCCAGGATCATGAGCGCCGCATTTCCTGGCCGGATGCGGCCGCCACTTTGAGGACGGATCGCATCAGCGCCTTCGCGAGCCGCAGCGATGATTACGCCGGGTTCCGCAGTCGTTCCGGTGACGCCGCCATCGCCTTGAACGACCTGGGGGGAGTCCAGTTCGCCGAGGTGGAAGTGGACACGGAAACGGGCGTCATCCGGGTTGTGCGCGTGCTGGCGGTGCATGACTGCGGACGTCCGCTCAATCCCCTGCAGATAGAAAGCCAGATACAGGGCGGCATACTGATGGGTATCTCCTACGCGCTGCTCGAAGAGCGCATACTCGACAGGCATACGGGATGGATGCTGAACCCCAATTTCGTCGATTACAAATTGTTGGGAGCCGCAGACACGCCGCAACTTGAAGTAATCTTGCTGGAAAACTATCAAGGTCTCAGCGCAACGGACGCCTACGGGGTCGCCGAGCCGGCCAACATCGCCACTGCGGCAGCCGTTGCCAACGCAGTGTACAACGCCATTGGCATGCGTATGGAAACTTTGCCCATGACGCCCGCAAAGGTACTGGACGTCCTCGCGCAGAGCAGCCGGCGGAGGCCGTGATGGAACCCTTTGCATGGCGGCCCGCACGCACGGTGGCGGAGGTGGCCGAAGCGACGCATACCGCTGCGGCGGCCATGCTGACGCTGCAGCCCAGGCCTTCGGAAGGAGAAGCCGTGGTAGTGAAGGCGGGCGGCGTGGACCTTCTGGATCTCATGAAGGAGGGCTTGCTGCTGCCCCGCACGCTGCTGGATATCAGTCTGCTGGAAGAACTGAAAGGCATCTCCGCGCTGGAGGACGGCACGCTCCGGATCGGCGCCCTGACGACCCTGGGGGAGATCGCCGCCTCACCCCTCATCCGCCGCCGTTACGCGGCGCTGGCGGAGGCTGCCGGCTCGGCGGCCAGTCCCCAGATCCGCAATCGCGCCACTCTGGGCGGCAATTTGTTGCAGCGGCCACGGTGCTGGTATCTGCGCTCCAGTGCCCACCATTGCCTGCGCAAAGGGGGCGGACACTGCTTCGCCTTTTCCGGCGACCACCGCTACCACGCCGTATTGGCGAACCATGGATGCGCCATTGTCCATCCGTCCAGTCTGGCCACGCCGCTTCTCGCATTCCGTGCCGAGCTCGAGATTCTTTCGTCCGGGGGACGCAGCCACCGCCTGCCCCTGGAGGATTTCTTTGTGCTACCCGAAGCCGATTTGCACCGGGAAAACATCCTCAAAAGCGGGGAGCTCCTGGCCGCCGTGCATTTGCCTCCCCAAGCCAGTTCCCGTCATTCTTCCTATCTCGAGGTGAGTGAGCGGGCCGCGTTCGACTGGCCGCTGGCCGCAGCGGCCGTGAATCTGCAGATGGATACGGAGGGGCGCTGTCAGTACGCCCGTGTCGCGCTGGGGGCGGTAGCACCCATTCCCTGGCGGGCGGTGCAGACAGAGGTCCTCCTGGAAGGAGAGATCCTGGATGCCGGGAGAGTGGCATCCGCTGCGAAAGCGGGATTGCAGGGCGCGACTCCCTTGCCGCACAACACCTACAAATTGCCGCTCGCGGTGGCCCTGATTCGGCGCGCGGTGCTGGCGGCCGCGCAATTGGCCGATGAAGAGGGTGGCGCTCATTGAGAGAATGGGCGCCCTAAATTCCCTGGCCAGGATCGGGATCGCGGAGGGTCGAGTCATGGCGCAGCAGGTCTGCCGGGGTGTCGATATCCCAATGGATGCCCGGGTCATCGCAGGGATAGAGACACAGTGCTTCGCGATGGCTTTCGAGGATCCCCCGGGCTCCGTGGTCCCCCTGCAGGCCGCACAGGGCCTCTCCAAAAGGTTGACCAAAGCCGACGGGCTGCCCGATCCGGCCGCCATGGACAGGCGCCGCGAGGGACGCGCCGTTGCGGAGCAGATCGGCCACTCCGGCAATGGTCTTTTGGCGGACAAAAGGCATGTCGGCCAGGGCAATGATCCAGCCGTGAGCCGTCCTGTGCCTGCGAATGCCGCAAGCAATGCTGTATCCCATGCCCCCCGCGGCGCTCGGGCAAGAGACTACCGGCACACGATGTTCCACGAAAAGCCGTGCCAGCTGCTCGTCTTCGGGACGGACGACCGCGACACATTCGTCGGTGCCAGATTGCAGGGCGCGTGCGGCGGCGAGCGCCACAGGTATACCGCCCGCGAGGGTCTGGAGCAGCTTGGGCGCCCCAAAGCGGCGACTGGCGCCCGCTGCGAGCAGGATGCCCACTATGATGGGAGACCGGCCATTGGCGCGGCGCTCCCCGCTCAATCGGCCGGAGCCATCGCAGACCAAGCGCCCTCCTGTCCGATCATGATGATCGCCATGGGTCTCCTTGGCTCAGTTTGGCGGATCCCCTCGCCGATTAGCGGGTGACGCTGCGTATTGCGCATCGTCCACATGCTCGAACCAGTCGGCGGCCTTGCCATCGAGCTGCTCCTGGATCGCCATGTGGGTCATCGCCGTAGCTGGCGCCGCGCCATGCCAGTGTTTTTCGCCCGGCGCGATGCGTACGACGTCACCAGGCCGGATGGTTTCCACCGGACCGCCCCAGCGCTGCACGCGGCCGCAGCCCGCCGTCACGACCAGGATCTGGCCAAGCGGGTGGCTGTGCCAGGCGGTGCGCGCACCGGGCTCGAAGGTGACACTGGCGCCACTGGCGCGCGCCGGCCCCTGCGCATCGAACAACCTGTCGACGCGCACAGATCCCGTGAACCACTCGGCGGGTCCTCGGCCTGAGGCGCGCGCCCCATTGCGCTGGATATCCATGAGCATGATCCTCCTGGTGTACGGAACTACGGCTCCTTACGCGACATCCTTGAGCGACGCCATATCGATCACGAAACGGTACTTGACGTCGCTTTCCGCCATGCGCGCGAACGCCCGCTCGATGTCCTGGATGCGAATGAGCTCGATGTCGGCGGCGATACCATGCTCCGCACAGAAATCGAGCATCTCCTGGGTCTCGGCAATGCCGCCGATCAACGAACCCGCCACTGCCTTCCGGTTCATCACAAGCGGTGCTGAATTCAGCATCGGATCGAGCGGCCCGAGGTACCCTACCACCACCAGGGTGCCGCCGGTGGCCAGGACGGGCACATAGGGGTTCACGTCGTGCGCATAGGGCACAGTATCCACGATCAGATCAAAGCGTCCAGCGTTTGCCTTCATGTGTGCGGCATCGGTCGACAAGATGATACGATCGGCGCCCAGCCGGCGGGCATCGGCCTCTTTGTCGGCCGAGCGGCTAAAGAGCGTGACGTCGGCACCGAGCGCCTTGGCAAACTTCAAGGCCATGTGGCCGAGGCCGCCCAGGCCGACCACGGCCACTTTGCTGCCCGCGCCCACTTGCCAGTGGCGCAGAGGGGACCAGGTGGTGATGCCCGCGCACAGAAGCGGTGCTGCGCCCGCAAGATCGAGCCTGGGCGGCACACGCAGCACGAAGTCCTGCGCGACGACAATGCGTTCCGAGTAGCCGCCGTAGGTCGTCGTGCCATCGCGCAGATCGATGCCATTGTAGGTATAGGTGGCGTGGTTCTCACAGTACTGCTCAAGCCCCTCGCCACAGGCGGCACAGCGTCCGCAGGAGTCCACCATGCAGCCCACGCCGACGGCGTCACCTGCCCGAAAGCGCGTCACCGAGGGGCCCGCTTCGACCACGCGCCCGATGATTTCGTGGCCGGGCACCATCGGGTAGGTGGCCCGCCCCCAGTGGTTGCGCGCATGGTGCAGATCGGAGTGGCACACCCCGCAGTACAGGATGTCGATCGCCACATCGTCGTCGCGCAGGGCACGGCGTTCGAACGCAAACGGGCCCAACGGCTGTTGGGCGGAAAAAGCGGCGTAGCCGCGTAGGGTCATCGACATATCCAGGCCTCATTGTTGCGTTGACGAGAATGTAGGGCTGGAACCGGAGACTGAGTAGATAGGATAATCAGCATGAGCTTATGAATGGAGTTCATGAATGCCTATCGAGGACTTCAATGATCTGGCGGCCTTTGTTGCGGTCGCGCGCGAACGCAGTTTCACCCAGGCCGCCACTCAGATCGGCGTTTCGCAGTCGGCCTTGAGTCACCGCATACGGGCGCTCGAGACCCGCCTTGGGCTGCGCCTGCTTGCCCGCACCACGCGCAGCGTCTCGCCAACCGAAGCCGGCGAGCGCCTGTTGCAGACCCTGGCGCCACGGCTCGAGGAAATCGAAGCCGAGCTCGCGGCCTTGCGCGAATTGCGCGAGAAACCCGCCGGCATCGTCCGTATCTCCACCGCCGAGCATGCGGCCAGCACCGTGTTATGGCCGAAACTCAAACAGGTGCTGCCGGACTACCCCGACTTGCAGCTCGAGATCAACGTCGACTACGCCTTCACGGACATCGTCGCGGAACGTTTCGATGCCGGCGTGCGGATTGGTGAGAGCCTCGAGAAGGACATGATCGCGGTGCGCATAGGTCCGGACATGCGCATGGCGGTGGTCGGTGCGCCGGCGTATTTCGCGACGCGGACGCCCCCGCAGGCCCCCCAGGATCTGACGGCGCACAACTGCATCAGGCTGCGATTACCCCACGGCGGACTTTTGGCGTGGGAATTCGAGCGCAATGGGCACCGCCTGAACGTCCAGGGGGAGGGCCAGTGGGTGTTCAACGGCAGCCCCGCGGTCCTGCGTGCCGCCCTTGCGGGCGCCGGCCTTGGCTATGTGCCGGAGGATGTCGCCAACGAACACATCGCTGCGGGCCGCCTTACGCGCGTCCTCGAGGATTGGTGCCCGCGCTTCGCCGGCTATCACCTGTATTATCCGAGCCGTAAGCAATCGTCGCGCGCGTTGGCGGTGGTGGTCGAGGCGTTACGGTACAAGCCCTGACCCCCTGACCCAGGGGATGGATGCGGCAGTCAAAGCCCGTGCGGGGGCGATCAAAGGATCGGGCCATGTACGGGAACCCGGGCATCCACGCTTTTCCAACCGGCCGGGGCCGTTTTCCGGTCCGCCAACATCGGGCACCGGGTGCTACGCTATTCCCAGGTATCGGCGGATCGCTGGGTCACTTTCGCGCGTTCGCCGCATTTTGGACAGGCAAGCATCGTCGTGTCGTCCGCAAGCAGCGTCACGGCGTCGTGGTAGCAAAAACTGCATCGCGGCGACTGCCCCTCCTCCACCCAGCAGCTGCCAAACGAATGGCAATTGGGGCAGCTGAAAAGGCGCAAAACCGGCACCGCCGTCCGGCCGTGTCCGACCGCAACATCCTTCTCCTCATACCGGCAATACCGGCAATGAAAATCCACGAGATGTCCCATCAGTCTCCGATCGGCGGAAAGATGAGCGCCGCCACATCACGGTAATGTTTGACGTAGTGCACCGTCAGCCCCTTGCGGACATTGTCCGGCAATTGCTCGAAATCGCTGCGGTTGCCGTCTGGAAGGATGATTTCCGGAATCTGCACCCGGCGCGCGGCGATGATCTTCTCGCGAATGCCCCCGACCGGCAACACGTGTCCTGTCAGCGTGATCTCCCCGGTCATCGCGAGTGACCGCTTGATGCGTTTGCCCCGCGCAAGCGACAAGAGCGCGCTGGCAATGGTGATACCGGCACTCGGACCGTCTTTTGGCGTGGCTCCCGCCGGCACATGCACGTGCAGATAGGCCTTGTCGAAAAAATCATCGGGGCAGCCGTACTGGCGGCAATGTGACGACACGTAACTGTAGGCGATCTCGGCCGATTCGCGCATCACCTCACCCAGCTGACCCGTGAGCCGCAGCCCCCGGTTGCCCCCATGAACCCGGGTCGCCTCGATATCGAGGGTCGCCCCGCCCATGGGCGTCCAGGCAAGCCCCGTCACCACGCCGACGCCGCGCAGGGGACGCATCGGCTGGAATATGGGCCGGTCGAGATACGCCTCGAGGTTGCGCGCCGTCACCTTGATCGGCGCCTCCTTGCCGTTCATGATCGCCACCACCGCCTTGCGGGCGATGGATCCCAGTTTTTTCTCGAGACTGCGCACACCGGCTTCGCGCGCGTAGCCCTCGATGATCTCGCGGATCGCCACATCCTCGATGCGCAGCTGCCCGCGCTTCAAGCCTGCGCGTTCCATCTGCCGTGGCAGAAGATGGTGCTTGGCGATGGCAAGCTTCTCCGCCGTGATGTAACCGGCCAGCCGGATCACCTCCATGCGGTCGAGAAGCGGCCGCGGAATGGTATCGAGCTGATTGGCGGTGCAAATGAACAGCACCTTCGACAGATCAAAGCGCAAATCGAGATAGTGGTCGAGAAAATCGACATTTTGCTCCGGATCAAGGACCTCGAGCAGCGCCGATGCCGGGTTACCCTGATAGGATGAGCCGATCTTGTCGATCTCGTCCAGCATGATGATCGGGTTGCTGACCCCTACCTCGCGAATCGCCTGGATGAACTTGCCGGGCATGGCGCCGATATAGGTGCGCCGGTGGCCCTTGATTTCGGCTTCGTCGCGCATGCCGCCCACCGAGAAGCGGTAAAACTTGCGGCCGAGCGCGCTCGCGATGGATTTGCCGATCGAGGTCTTGCCGACACCCGGGGGACCGACGAGGAGCAGGATCGACCCGGCAACCTCGCCTTTCATGGCGCCCACGGCGAGAAACTCGATGATCCGGTCCTTCACGTCGGCGAGACCGTCGTGGTCCTGATCGAGGACGGCGCGCGCCCGCTTGAGATCGATCTTGTCGACCGAATACACGCCCCACGGTAACTGGGTGCACCACTCAAGATAGTTGCGCGTGACCGCATATTCCGGCGAGCCCACTTCGAGCACGGCCATCTTCTTCAGTTCTTCCTCGATGCGATCGCGGGCGCCCGGCGGCACCGTAAGCTTTTCCAGGCGGGCGCGGAACGTCTCGATCTCGGCTGTACGGTCATCCTTGGCGATGCCAAGCTCCTTCTGGATGACCTTCAGTTGCTCGCGCAGGAAAAACTGGCGCTGCTGTTCGTTGATCTTTTCCTCGACGCGCTCGCGGATGCTCGCCTGGGTGCGCGCGATCTCCACCTCCTTGCGCAGCACCAAAAGGACCTTCTCGAGACGCTCGTCGAGCTTGACGGTCTCCAGGACGTCCTGCAGTTCCTCCTTGCTCGCGCTCGTGAGGCTTGCGGCGAAATCGGCCAGGCGCGACGGCTCCTCCGGACCAAAGCGTGTCAGGAAGAACTTGAGCTCTTCCCCATACAGGGGATTTAGGGGCAGCAGTTCCCTGATCGTGTTGATGATGGCCAGCGAATAGGCGCGCGTATCCTCGGTCTCGCGGCGGTCGCTTTCCGGGAAATAGCGCGCACGCACGGCGAAGGGCTGCTCCTGGGAGATCCACTGATCGATACGGAACCGCTGGATGCCCTCGACGAACACCTGCAGTTTGTCCTGGTTCTGCACGACCTTGTGGATGCGGCAGGCCGTGCCCATCGAATAGAAATCCTGCAGCCTGACATGGCGCGCATCGTCGCCGCGGACGAGGACCAGGCCGACCAGCTTGTGCGAGGATTCCACCGCCAGGGCGACCGTCCTCTGCCAGGGGTCACGATCCAGCACGAACGGAATGGCCTGGGCGGGAAAGAATGGCCGGTTGGTGATGGGCAGCAACGGAATGGTCGACGGCAAAACGTCGCCGGCAAGCGCGATCGTCCCGCCCTCAGCCATGTCGTGCGGGGCCCCTGAATCGGTTGTTGTCATAATCACCAAACCTGTAAGTGTTGTAATCCAACATGGGGGCTCGGCCCGAGCCTTCAAGGGCCCCCTCACTTGGACTCTAGCCAGGACCCGGGCGAGGGGAATACGATCGGATGACCGCTGAGCCCAAGGAAGATCACGATGCAGCGCTGGATCATGGTGAGCATTTTCCTTCTGCTGGCCGGATGCGCGGCCCCCGTTCCACCGGCGTTGCGCAGCCCGGGCATAACGCGCACGACAGTGGAGGCCGCCCGGTCGCATGTCGTGCCCCCTGGCGTCAAGGTGCGCTGGGGCGGCGTCATCAGCCATGTCACAAACGCACCCCATGCGACATGGCTGCAGATAATCAGTCTCCCCTTGCGTGAAGACGGCCGCCCGCACCGCTCTCTCCGCAGCGACGGACGGTTTCTCGCGCGCATCCCCGGATTCCTGGACCCCGACCTCTATGCGGTGGGCCGCGAGGTGACCGTGGTCGGCACCTTCACGGGCTTCAAGCGCGCCCCCATCGGCAAATATGCCTACGATTTTCCCGTGGTGACCGCCACCGCGCGCTACCTGTGGGCGCCACGGCCCGAGGTCCGCTATGAGTATGTCGAGCCCTGGCCCGCATGGGGCTGGATGGGACCGGTATGGATGGGGCCCGGCTGGCGAATGGGATGGGGATGGGGCTGGGGCTGGGGCTGGCCCTATGGTTACTGAGCCCGTTTTCCGTCCGGCATGAGCCCCCGCGCGCTGGCGTTGGCCATCCTCGGCACGGCGCTCTGTGGCTGTGCGGCACAACCGCGTCCGCCGGCGCCGCGAATCGATACCGCCGTCACCGTCCGCGCAGTCCTCGCTGATCCCCGCGCGACGGCCGACGCCCGTGTCCGCTGGGGCGGCGTGATCGTCCACGACACAGTCGGCAAGACACGGAGCACGCTGACCGTACTTGCGTTTCCGCTCGCAGAAGACGGGCGGCCGCGCCTTGGGAAGCTGCCTTATGGGCGCTTCCTGGCCATTTCCCCAGGATATCTGGATCCCATGCTATACGGGCGCGGCCGGCTGGTGAGTATCGTGGGCGTCGTCACGGGCACCGAAAAAGGGATGATCGGCCAGGCCCCCTACATCTATCCGACGATCCGCCTGCTTGCCGCGCACCTCTGGCGCGCCCGCCCCCGCCCCTATCCGGGCCCTTACTATCCGCGTCCCCAGTGGAACTTTGGCCTCGGCATCGGCTTTGGTTTCTAGGCGAACGCGCCCGGCGGCGTTCTAGCCGTCGGCCGTAACGCGCACCAGCGCCGCGCACTCACGCGAGCGCCGGCGCGCTCCGTCGACATCGGCGGCACGCGCAAGCGCCACACCCATCCGCCGGCGCAGGTAGCTCTCCGGCTTGCCGAACAAACGCAGCTTGGTATCGGGCACGCGCAATGCCTCGGCCACGCCCTCGTAGCGGACGCCCTTGGCGTCGCGGCCGCCATAAATGACGGCGCTGGCCGCCGGCTGCAGCATCTGCGTCGAGACCGGCAGCCCCAGGAACGCGCGCACATGCAGCTCGAACTCGCTTTGCTGCTGGCTCATCAAGGTCACGAGACCTGTATCGTGCGGGCGCGGACTCACCTCCGAAAACCACACCTCGTCGCCGTCGACGAAAAACTCGCATCCAAAGAGACCCCGGCCACCGAGCGCGGCCGTAACGCTCGCCGCCATTTCCCGCGCCCGGCACAGCGCTTTCTCGCTCATGACATGCGGCTGCCAGCTCTCGACGTAGTCGCCATGTTCCTGTCGATGGCCGATGGGCTCACAGAAATGCGTTTCGATCGCACCATCCGGTCCGCTCGCCCGCACCGTCAGAAGCGTGATCTCGTACTGGAACTCGATGAAACCCTCGATGATGACCCGCGCCATGTCGACCCGCCCCTTGCTTTGGGCAAGCACCCACGCATCCGCCAGCCCGGCCTCTGCGTGCACAACCGACTGTCCCTTGCCCGAAGAAGACATGACGGGCTTTATCACGCACGGGAAACCGATGACGGCGGCCGCCCGCTGCAATTCGTCGAGACTGCCGGCAAAGGCGTAGCGTGATGTCGGAAGCCGCAATTCCTCGGCCGCGAGCCTCCGAATGGCTTCGCGGTTCATCGTCATGCGCGCGCCGCGGGCGGTTGGCACCACGGCCGCAAGCCCTTCTTCCTCGATCTCGATCAGGGTATCCGTGGCAATGGCCTCGAGTTCCGGCACGACGAAGTGCGGCCGCTCCCGCATGATGAGATCGCGCACCGCCTGTCCGTCGCGCATGTCGATGACGTGCGCCCGGTGGGCGACCTGATGGGCCGGCGCATGGGGATAGCGATCGACCGCCACCACTTCCACGCCGAGGCGTTGCGCCTCGATGGCCACTTCCTTGCCGAGCTCTCCGCTGCCGAGCAGGAGGATGCGCAAGGCGTGAGGTGTGTAGGGGGTCCCAATGACGATCATGGCGCACTCCAGAGGCAAACGGTGTGCGGCATGATACCGACCGGTCCCGCCCTGTCAATCAAGGATCCCGCTCTCTTCATTCCGCCGTATCGCGCGCATCGGGGGAGCCGCATGCCAATGCGGGAGCGTGGACATGGGGACCGGGTTTCCGTACGCGGCCCTGCGGCCAGGTCGCTCAGGCGGGCACCCCCGCGCCCCCTGCCGGCGCGCAAGTCCCGGGACCGGGCCGAGGGGCCGGAAACCGCAGAGCGCGTTCGACCTGGCCGGCCGCAGGACCGCGCCCCACCCGCCGCCAAAGGATCCTTGTGTGCCACGGCGATCCATTGTAGATTAAATCTAAAACAAGCAGGGCCGGAATCGAACGCGGGCGGCGACGCACCGGGCCGGTCCCCGGCCACCACGCCAAGGAGATGTGCGCATGACACAGACCAACCAGTGGATGAAACGCGTCACGACGGCGGCCGCCCTGGGCAGTGCGGCCGCCATGGCCGCGCTCGATACCGCGCACGCGGCACCCGGAAAGGCCTGGCACGCCGGATGGGTCCGTTGCTGGGGCGTCAACGCAGCCTACAAGAACGACTGTCTGACCGCCACCGGATCCTGCGCCGGGACCGACCCGCACGCGCACGATCCGAGCGCCTATGTCTGGATGCCGGTCGGCATTTGCACGGAGATCGGCGGCAGCGCGGTGCCCAGCGCAAAGGCCGCAGCCCACATCCGCAAGTTCCTCGCCCTCCCGGCCGCCGAACGCGCACGCATCCATGCCGTGCCCTCGTTGCGCGAACAGGAGATCTACCATGCCTCTGCGGCCCATTATCTCGCCGAGGCCGCGCAATGGGCCAAGTCGCATCAGCCGTAGCCAGTGCCTCCAAGACACCCGATGCCTGGACCGGCATCGGCCTGCGCAGGCCCCATCATGAGGCGTGGCGGACGCTGCGTCCGCGGGTGGACTTTCTGGAAATCCATCCCGAAAACTACCGGGATACGGGCAGCGCGGACTATGCCGACCTGGAGACATTGCGGCACGATTACGCGATAAGTCTCCATGGCGTGAGCCTGGGCCTCGGCAATGCCGCCCTCGATGCGCAGGCACTGCACTGTCTGGCGGAACTCACCTTGCGTCTTGAGCCGGCGCTCGTCTCCGAGCATCTCTGCTGGACGGCCCATGCAGGCCGCCATTTCCATCAGCTTTTACCTATGCCGTTCACACAGGAAACCCACGACCGTCTCGTAGCCCATATCCAGCAGGTGCAAGACCACCTGAAGCGTTCGCTCCTCATCGAGCCAATCGCCGCATACATGCGTTACCGCGAAGACGACCGCGATGAAGTCGATCTCATCAACGGGCTCGCTGGCGCAACAGGCTGCGGGGTGCTGCTGGATCTCACCAATTTGTATGTCAATGGGCGCAACCATGGCGAGGATGCGCATGATTTCCTTAACCGTATCGATGTGACGGCGGTGCGCGAAATCCATCTCGCCGGCTGCCACTGCAACCAGTTTGCCGGCGGCGAGATGTGGATCGACAGTCACGACCGGGCGGTCCCTGAAGCGGTCTGGGCGCTCTACGATGCCGTGCTGGCACGGATGGGCCCCCGGCCGACCTTGCTCGAGCGCGATGCCGCGCTGCCACCGCTTGCCGAACTCGTCTCGGAAATCGGGCGCGCGCAGAGAAGCACCAGCGGGAATGGCCGTGATGTCGCTTGCTAGCTGCCAGGCGCAATGGGCCCGGGCATTGGCGGAGGGCGCTTTTGACGAAGCCGCGGCGTTCGTGGCGGGCAACGGGCTGGCCCCGCAACGGCGCCTGTGGGTCTATCACAACCAGTTGCGGCTTGCCTGGCGTGATGCGCTCGAGACCACCTACCCGGTCGTACTGGCATTGACCGGGCGACGCTACTTCCGCAATGCCGCCCGCGGCTACGGCGGCTGGCATCGGGCGCCGACGGGTAATCTCCGGGACTTCGGCGCCGCCTTTGCGGATTATCTGGAAAAACGCCCCGAACTCGCCCTTTATCCCTATCTCCCTGATGTCGCGCGTCTCGAATGGATCCGCACCGAGAGCGTGGCGGCTGCCGAGGAGCCGGGCCTGCCTCTTGCCCTCCTCGCCGCCATCGACGGACAGGCCTGGGCCCATCTGCGGTTGCGGCTGGCCCCTTCCCTGCGGCTTTTCGCGTCACCATACCCGGTTGCGCGCATCTTCGCGGCGGCAAGCGGCCGCGTCGACAAACAGGCGGCGCGTAAAGCCCTTCAGCAACGCGAGGCGGCAGCGGTCGTCGTCTACCGCCAGGGCCGGGCCGTGACCATGGAAACCCTGATGCCCGCAAACTGGCGCTGGCTGCTTGCACTCGCGCACGGCCGGCCGCTCGCCGAAGCGGTTGCGCTCGGCTGTGAAACCGCAGCCCGCATGGACGGCGCATTCGATCTGCGCGCCGCGCTCGCGTGGACATTCGACCGCCAGCTCGTCACCGCCATCGATCCCTGATGCCGCCAGGACTCCCGCCGCGCGCAGCGGCCCAGCTCGCTTGCACCCTGAACGCCCCGCAGCGCACCCGCTGATATCCGCCGGATCCCGCCTCCGATGGGCCTGCAGTCCCGGCGGGACTGCCACCTGCAGGTCGGGCGGCGCACGAAGAGGGTGAGGGCCTCACACAAAACGGGCGCGGCACAAAAAAGCCGCCCGGCGGCCGTGCACAGCAACGGGGCGTTTTATATACTTACCCGAAGAATTGTACGGCGCAGGAGGTGTGTTGCATGGGGCCGAGTCTGTTTCAATTCTTTCACCGCCATGTCCAGCATGGATTTTGCCAGGCGGGACTCGCGGAACCAGGGACGATCGATTACGTTGCCGATATCCTGGCCCGTTTCGCCCACACGGAAGCCCTCTACCCTCTTCGGGACCACAATGAGCGCCACCTGACGACGCTCGCGCAGTTTCTGACGGAACTGGAGCAGACACAGGGATGCGACCGGGCACGCGCGGCCCTCCTCATCCGCCATCTCGGCGAATACTCGTTATTCATGAGCGGCTTTTTCCGGGAACGCCTGCGCGCCCGCGGGCAACTGGCCTACTACGTGGATCATGGCCGCACGGCATTTGGACAGAGCGCCGACCTCGAACGCAATCACAGCCAGGCCCGCGTCTTCTGGCGCCTGCAGCGGGATTTCCCCAAAGTGGCGCTGGCACTGGACGCCATCCGGCAACGGCAGCTGCGGCCGCCCGATGGCGTTGTCATGCACCCGGCGGCCGCCTTGTGGCGGATGTGAGCGGCTACTGCTCAGCGGCGCGCCCAGCGCCGCACGGCGGCGGCATGGCGGCGGCTCACCGCGAGGCGCCGGTCGAGGCCCTTCAGGGTCACGTGCCACGTCCCGCTCGTGTCCTTCTCGATGCCGCTGATATACGGTGTTGCGACCAGGGCATTGCGGTGGATACGCAAAAAGCTCTCCCCGAATTCCCGCTCCAGGTTGACCAGGGAATCCTCGATCAGGTGCTCTTCGCCTGATGTGCGCACGGTGACGTATTTGTTGTCGGCCAGAAAATACAGCACATCCTGTACCGGCACCAAACGGATATTGCCGCGCAGATGGACGCTCAAGTGCGTACGCACGACCGGCCGTTCCTGCGCCTGATTCAAGTCCTGCAACTGCTGTAGCGTCAGCTTGCCCGCCTTGCCCAGCGCCTTCTCGAGACGATCCTTGCGGATGGGCTTTAGCAGATAGTCGATGGCATTGACCTCGAAGGCATCCAGCGCATGCTGATCGTATGCGGTCGTAAAGATGACGCCGGGCGGCGTATCCAGACTCATGAGATGCATGGCCGCCTCCAGCCCATCCATGCCCGGCATCCGGATATCCATGAGCAGGACATCCGGGTTCAGCCGTTCCGTCTGCTCGATGGCTTCGCTGCCATTCATCGCCTCGCCCACCACCGTGTGCTCGCCCATCTCCCCCAAAAGCTCCCGCAGCCGATCGCGCGCGAGCTTCTCGTCATCAACGATCAACACCCTCATCGCATCCCTCCGCGATTCATTCAGTTGCGCCAACTCTCTCATCATCGTACGGTCTCCGCAGTCAGTCTTCCCCCCTGATTACGGACAATGGGCATTTTTATTTTGACGTGATACTGGCCGCCCTCCTCAAACGTCTGCAGGCTCGCATTGTCCTCGAAGTGGCTTGCGAGCCGCTGCCGGATGTTATCCATGGCGATCTTGTTCCCGCTCCCGTGCGCATGCTTGCGCACATCGGGAATCGGATTACTGATGAGCACGTTCAGCGTCTCACCGTTGTCCGTCCATAATTCTACACGCACCGTACCACCACCGAAACGGGGTTCTATGCCGTGATAGATCGCATTTTCCAGGATTGGTTGCAAGGTCAGCGTTGGAATCAGCGCATTTTTCGGCACATTGTTGACACGCCAGACCACGTGAAGCCGGTCACCGAGACGCAGTTTTTCTATCTCCAGATACTGGCGGGATATTTCCTGCTCGGCCGTAATGGGTACAAGTTTGCGCGCATCGGCAAGCAAAACACGGAAGAGATCGGCCAGATCCTGGAGGGCCGCCTCCGCACGCGGTGGATCGCTCCGGGTAAGGCTTGCGATGCTATTCATGCTGTTGAACAGAAAGTGCGGGCGAATGCGTGACTGCAACGCCTGCATGCGCGCTTCCTGCTCGAGCTTGGCATCGGCCTGGGCCTTATGGGACACGAAGAAATAGCGCAACGCGAATACCATGACGATGGCGCCGATGAGAAGGCTGTGGATCAGCAGGGGCAGGTGCCACGCGGGCCAGCGCTGGGACACGAAGCCTGCCCGGTAGAGCGCGTAGACGAGGATCTCCGTCACGGCGGCGATGACGATCAGCAGCAGGACGACGATCACAGACGAGGCCCTGACCGCGGACAGGCGGCGCAACGACTTGCTGGCCATTTTCAGAAGCCCGAGACTGACGAGCGCGACCGTGATGGCGTATGCCGACAGGAACAGAAAGTCGCGGAGAACGCCGTGGCCCAGGCGGTCATTCAGGCTGATGGTAAAGACGATGGCGATCGTCTCGGCGAGCACGAGAAACTGCCAGGCCGTGGCAAACGACGCAAAATCGGGCATGAAGGAGGCGGCTGAATTTCTCATGGCATGATCCGCTAGGATGGGCCCGCGCAACCGCGTTGCCCGGATCCAGAGTACCGAAAAGCTGCGCAGATTTGTACAGGACGCAGCCCGCACCCGACACCGCGGGCCAACGGGCGGCGCTTTTTTTGCGGCGAACGGTCACTGCCTGCCTCAGCCCTGGGCGGCGCCGCACGGCGAAGAGGCGCCAAAAAAACCCGCGCAAAGTGTGCGCTGGAGGCCATGGCCGCGCAAGCCGCATGGCCGTCCGGGATGGCCGCCGATGGATTTGAAAGGGCTTGCACACACGGTCGGGGGGCGGCGTTGACGCCCGGATGATACACGGATCGAGGGGCATCGCCGGAACGGGACGTGCAAGAAATGGGGGTAAGCGGGTAACACACGATGGGCTGCGATGCGCACTGAGCAGCGTTGCGGGTCTTCCGGAAAGGGTGGTTCCGGAATCCGCGGGCCGGGCGGACGGCAGAACAACGAATGGGTCCCGGATGGACGGCACGCGGGGCGAATCCGTGGTTCAGGACACCTCGATCCGCGAGCCGGCGGTTACTGCCGCACCACTGGCGGCACGGATTGGGGCGTCGCGGGATGCGCGCCTCCTGATCCCCGGGACGGGTCCTTTTGCGGGAGAAAACACGCAGGACAAGGGGTGGCCCGGGGGCACTTTGCCTTTTGGTTTGCTCTTGACACCCACGACCCCGTTCGCCAGCCTGGACTCTTCCGTGTCTCATGAAAGGGATTTCCATGACGATCCGCCTGCCCCCGGATGGGCCGCACGTTCGAGGATGTCCATCAACGAACGCGAATCGAACACCGCCCGCTCCTGCCCGGTGGGGTAAGCGGCATGCCCCATCAGGGAGCGCACATTCCCGGTCCCGGCCCCAGCCATGCCACAGCCGCGGGGACGCTCATCGCCTACCGGTTACGCAAAAGACCCAGGGAGATGCGGCTGCCGGCGTAGGGGCACCAAAAGCCTCCGGTCTATTCCGGCAGCTTCGCCCTCCTGAAGCAGGACTACATGACACCCAGGGGGGGCAACGTGCCAGTACGGGGAACACGCCCCGCTTGTGCCCCTTGCGCCCCAGCGGAAATCGGGCGGCCAGCCCCGTTATCCTGCCGCGCAGACCTGCACCTGAGCCTCCGGGGGGCACCCGAGATAAAAAAAAGCCCCTTAGATGACTCTAAGGGGCAGAATCCTGGTCCGGTATTTGGGGTGGGGGTGCACATAAGGAGAGTCCGGCACCAGGAACAACGCTATAACCTTAACCAAGCGGACGAGTCCGCTCAATGTACGACCGATGATTGGCGGCCTCGCACGGACGGGCGGCAAGACTTACGCCCCAAGGGGTCCATCCGGTAAGATGGCTCTTTTTTGGCAGAGCCAGACACCACCATGTCCACTCCCGACAAGGCCTGGAAGGGCCGCTTCAGCGGGCCGACCGACGCCTTCGTGGAACACTTTACCGCCTCCGTCGGCTTTGATCGGCGCCTCTATCACCACGACATCCAGGGCTCCAAGGCGCACGCGCAGATGCTCGCGGCGGTCGGGGTCCTCTCGCAAAACGAGGCCGCCCGGATCTGTGAGGGCCTCACGGCCATCGAGGCCGAAATCGACGCCGGCCAGTTTACGTGGTCCGTGGCGCGGGAAGACGTCCACATGAACATCGAGGCGGTCCTGACCGAACGCATCGGCGAGGCCGGCAAGAAGCTGCACACCGCACGCTCGCGCAACGACCAGGTGGCAACCACCATACGGCTCTATCTGCGCGACCAGGTCGACGGTCTGCTCGGGCGCCTTGAAGAGCTCATGCAGGTCCTCGTGCACATCGCTGCTGCCGAGGCGGACACCGTGATGCCCGGCTTTACGCATCTGCAGGTCGCCCAACCCGTTACCTTGGGGCACCACCTGCTCGCGTGGTTTGAGATGTTCCTGCGGGATCATGCCCGCCTGCAAGAGGCGCGCACGCGCATCAACGTCCTGCCGCTCGGGGCGGGCGCCCTGGCCGGCACCAGCTTTCCGATCGACCGGCAACTCACGGCGCGGCTGCTCGGCTTTGCGGCGGTATCCGAAAACTCGCTGGACAGTGTATCGGACCGGGACTTCGTCATCGAGGTCACGGCAGATGCGGCGCTTGCCATGGTGCACCTGTCCCGCATTGCCGAAGAACTCGTGCTCTGGTCGACGCCGCAATTTGGTTTCATCGAGCTCGCAGACGGGTTTTGCACGGGCTCATCCATCATGCCCCAGAAGAAAAACCCGGATGTCCCGGAGCTTTTGCGCGGCAAGACCGGACGGGTAACCGGTCATCTGGTGGGCCTCTTGATGCTCATGAAAGGCCAGCCGCTCGCCTACAACAAGGACAACCAGGAGGACAAGGAGGCCCTCTTCGATACGCTCGACACCCTCGCAGACAGCCTGCGCGCCCTCACCGAACTGCTGCCGGCAACGACCTTTCACCGGGAACGGATGCGCGCGGAAGCCGGCCGCGGCTACGCCACGGCGACGGATCTCGCGGATTACCTGGTTCGCCGGGGGATGCCATTCCGCGACGCCCATGAGGCCTCCGGCAAAGCCGTGCGGCTTGCCATCGACCGCGGAGTCGATCTGGCGGCGCTCCCGCTCGCCGAGCTGCGCCAGTGCGCGCCCATCATCGGCGAGGACGTGTTCGCGGTCCTCACACTGGAGGGCTCGCTTGCCGCGCGCAACCATTTCGGGGGCACCGCGCCCGCCCAGGTGCGGGCGGCGGTGGCGCGGGCCAGCGCGCGGTTGCGCGCCCTAAAACAGGTTGAATAGATCGTTGACGAGATCGTCTGCGACCGCAAAACCCGCGCCCATCCCCAGGCCGCTGGTCAGCGCGCCCATGAAGCCGCCGCCGGACGACTGGGTCGCCCAGCCGGTCGGCTGCACATTCGTCGTCGGATGGGTTGCCATCTCGTTTTCCAGGCGGCCGATGTAGTCGGCCATCTGGCTTAGCAGCATGCTCGTCTGCTGGGCCTGTCCCTGGACTGCCATCGCGACTTCGCGCAGATCCATCGCCCATTCGCGGCCCGTAGTCGGATCGGGCGCTGCGGCGCCAAGCTTCTGGGCGAATGCCTGCAGTTTCTGCATGACCATCTGCGACTGTTGCTGAACCTGTGACAACTGATTTTGTGCCTGCTGGTAATCCATGGAATCTCTCCGAATGTGTTCAGATCGGCAGGATGAGACCACGCCGCCTGGCTTTGGTTGCAGTGGCGCGAACCATCCACTCTACCAACAAAACGGGCCGGGCGGCAAAAAAGCCCGCCAACGGGCATCCGGGCATTGTGGTAGAGTCGCACGTCTCGCATCAACACGATCCTGTATGGGGGCTTGTATGTCGGTTTTAAACGACCTGCGTGAGCAATTGCGACGCTTTGCAAAAGAGCGTGACTGGGAGCAGTACCACTCCCCGAAGAATCTCGCCATGGCGCTCGTGGTCGAGGCGGGCGAACTGGTCGAGCAGCTGCAGTGGCTGACCGAGGAACAGAGCCAGGCGCTGACCCCCGTCCAGCACCAGGCGGTCGCCGAAGAGGCGGCCGATGTGCTTCTCTACCTCATCCGGTTTGCCGACCGGACCGGCATCGATCTCGAGCGGGCCGCCCGTGACAAGATCGGGAAGAACGCCCAGAAGTATCCCGCCGACAAGGTGCGGGGCAGCGCCCGCAAGTACACGGATTACCAGTGAACTATCAGCACGGTTTCCACGCAGGCTCGGCCGCCGATGTGTTGAAGCACGTCGTTCTGACT
>JAJYDN010000046.1 GCA_021777535.1 Pseudomonadota bacterium | reverse complement strand
GCGCATACCGGTGCGCATAAGCCTGCCGGCCGCCGCCTTGAAGGCCCATCCGCTGCGCGTCGGCCTGTCGGCGACGGCCACCGTCAACATCCATGACACGTCCGGACTCATGCTCGCGGCCCGCCCGCCGCTGGAGCCCGCCTACCGTACCGCCGTCTACGGGCACAACGCGCAAGCCGCCGCGCGGATCGTGCACAGGATCTTTCGCGCCAACGGTATCCACGGAGACACCTAGATGGCAGAACGGCCGCAACTCCCCCTGGGCATCATCACCGTCGCGCTCGCGCTTGGCACCTTCATGCAGGTGCTCGATACCTCGATCGCCAATGTATCGATTCCAACCATCGCCGGCGATCTCGCGGTCAGTCCCGACCAGGGCGCCTGGGTCATCACCTCGTTTGCAGTAAGCAACGCCATCGCCCTGCCGATGACGGGTTTCGCCGCCCGGCGTCTGGGCGAGGTGCGGCTCTTCGTTGTTGCCACCATCCTCTTTACGCTCGCCTCCTGGGCGTGCGGACTGGCGCCGAATCTCGCCACGCTGCTGCTCTTCCGCGTCATCCAGGGCGCCGTCGGCGGGCCCATGATTCCCCTGTCACAAAGCCTGCTTTTGCGCAGCTATCCGCCCGACAAGAAGGGACTTGCGCTTGCCCTCTGGTCGATGACAGTCGTCGTGGCCCCCATCCTCGGGCCGATTCTCGGCGGCTATATCACGGAAGACATTTCCTGGCCGTGGATCTTTTTCATCAACATTCCGATCGGCATTTTCACCGCCTTCACGGTCTGGGAACTGCTTTCGCCCCACGAGACGGAACGCGGCCACGTCCCCATCGATTTCATCGGCATCATCCTGCTCATCGCCGGCGTGGGCAGCCTGCAGATCATGCTCGACAAGGGCAATGACCTGAACTGGTTCAGTTCTCACACGATCATTGCACTCGCCATCGTCGCCACCGTGGCGCTTTCCTTCTTCATTGCCTGGGAGCTCACGGAAAAGCACCCCGTGGTCGATCTGACCCTCTTCAAGGAGCGTAACTTTACCGTCGGCACGATCGCCATGAGCTTTGGGTACATGGTCTTTTTCGGGGGGGTCGTCATCTTTCCGTTGTGGCTGCAAACAAACCTCGGGTACACCGCGGTGTGGGCAGGTCTCGCCGCAGCCCCGATCGGCGTGCTTTCCGTCATTCTGTCGCCCGTGGTGGGACGCAATATCCATAAAGCCGACCTGCGCGCCATCGCGAGCTTTTCCTTCATCGTGTTCGCCCTCGTGTCGTTCTGGACCAGCACCTTTCCAAGCGATGTCGACTTCACGCACCTCATCTGGCCCCGCTTCGTGCAGGGTATCGCCATGGCCACGTTCTTCACGCCGGTCGTCACCATGGTGCTGTCCGGGCTCCCGCAAAGGCGCGTGGCAAGTGCCGCGGGGCTTTCGAATTTCATGCGGCTTGTCGCCGGCTCCTTCGGGACCTCGCTCAGCATAACCGTCTGGACGCGGCGGGCGACCTTTCACGATTACCGTCTTCTCGACTATCTCACGCCGCAAAATCCGCTCTACCGCCTGAGTGTCCATGCACTCGAGCGCATGGGTCTTTCCGGACATGCCGCTGTCGCCTTCCTGATCGGCATGACCCGCTCGCATGCGGTCGTGATGGCAACCGATGATTTCTTCTGGTTGTCGGGCTGGATCTTTCTCGCCTTGCTCGTGCTGATATGGTTTGCCAAGCCGCCGTTTGGCACGCGCGAGGAGAGTGCAAGCAGTGGCGGCCACTAGGCCGCCGCCCTTTTGTCCCGCATGGACCATGTGGCCCTTGTCCACTTAGAATCGCAGCCATGACAAAAATACAAAAACAGCGGGCCGGCGCCGTGGCCCTCATAGCCGGAATCATTCTTTTCACCATAGCCCCCCTCGCCCTGCGGCCACTTTTCAATCTGAACGAGGGACTCTACGCGGAGATCCCGCGGGAGATGCTGGCGCACAACTGGCTCATTCCGCGCCTCGATGGCATGCCGTATCTGGAAAAACCGCCGGTCTTCTATTGGCTTGTGATGGCGTTTTACAAGATCTTCGGCGTGGGCAAATTCGCCGCGCGCCTGCCTTCGGCGCTCGCGGCTCTGGGCACGCTCGCGGTGATCTTCCGGTTTGCGCGCGGCCGCGTGAGCGCCCCGCTGTGGCCTCCGGTCATCCTTTTCACGTCGGTCGGCTTTTACATCATGTCGCAACTAGCGATGTTCGACATGACCTTCACGTTCTTCCATACCATCACGCTGCTTGCCTTTTTTGCGTACATGGAGGCGCCCGAGCGCCCGCAACGGCTCTACCTGGCGGCCGCAGCGAGCGCGCTCGCCTGTCTCACGAAGGGCCTGATCGGGATCGTCCTGCCCGGACTCATCGTGCTGACCTTCCTTGCCGTCGAGCGGCGCACCATCAAGTGGCGGCCATTCATGGCCGCCTGGGCGATCTTTCTGGTGGTGGCGCTGCCCTGGCACGTGTGGATGGTGATCCATGTGCCGCATTTCTTCGACCGCTACATCATTCAGGAGCATTTCGACCGGTTTCTGGGTACGTTGAAACCCGCCGACTACCGGCGTCCGCCCGTCTATTACAATCTCGAACACCTTCTTTTCGGCATCTTTCCATGGACGCCCTTTTTACTCACCGCCCTCTGGTGCCGGCGCCCTTACGACACGCTCGACCGCTTTTTGCTGATCTGGGCTGCCGTCTACCTGATTTTCTTTACGCTGTCGCAAACCTCTTCTTCCTACTACATGCTGCCGGCGGCACCGGCGCTTGCGCTTTTCATCGGCCGCGCGCTGCCGGATCTTTCGCGCAAGCTGCTCGCCCGGTGGGTCGGGTTCTTTGCGCTATTGACGACCGTGGCCGCAGCCGCCGTGCCCCGCCTGCCGCACCCGGATACGCATCCCTATCTCGCCGGCATGGCGCTTGTCTATCTCGCGTTCTTTCTCATTGCGGGCACCGGACTGCGCCATACAGCGCGCCTGCGGGTGGCGGCACTCGGCGCACTGGGCGCACTGGCGGCGCTTTTCCTGACCTACACCCGCGTGGATCCCTCGCGGTTTGCCTCAAAGGAACTTGCCGAGCGCCTGCAACCCCATCTGTCGGCGCATTCCTATGTCTTCACCGCCGGCCGCTATGAGAATCTCTCTTCCTTCGACTTCTACCTGGATCGGCCGATCTACGTCCTGAATCCCGCGCAGGGTGATCTCTATTACGGAATCCGGCACGACAAGCGGGTGACGCGGCTCATCACCGGCAAGGCGCTTGCGCGCCTCATCGCCCACAAACGGGTTTTTATCGCGGGTGCGCGCGGTCAGGCATCCGTCTGGGAAAGACTGGGGCGCTTTCGTGTGGTTGCGCAAAATCGCCGCGACGTCGTGGTCGAAAACATCCTGCCCGAAAGTCGGAGTGTACAGCCGAGCCTTCCACGGTAGGGTTCCCACCGTCGCAGGACGCGCGCAACCCATCAGGGATGATGGCGGACCCCCTCTCCCTGAGAGGGGGTTTTTGTGCGGGCGCCCGCTTGTCTGCAAAGGTCAGGCGGCGGCCGGGTCATAGGTCCAGCGGCGCCACTCCTGCAACAGCGGAAAATACAGAACCAGTTCGACCGGCCGTGGATCGAATACCACCAGAAAGCGCGCGTAACTCTCGAGCTGCGGCCGGTAGCGCGCCTTCTCCAGATCAAGAAACGGACCCAGTTCGCCCCCCTCGTGGCGGCTCGTCTTGTAATCGACGATCCAGCGCACACCCTCCTCGTCGACGAAGGTCCGGTCCACGCGCACGTGCTTGATGCCGTCGCCATCGGCGCCGGTAAGTGCCCATTCATTGCGCGCGCCCTCACGTGGCGCGATCAACTGCCGGCCCTTGGGATCGGCAAGGGTCTTTTGCACCGCCTCCATGACCGACGACAGCACGAAGATGGCATCCTCGCCGGTAAGCCCGAAGCGGCGCACCTGCCCGCGCGCCAGGGTTTCCCACGCAGCGAGACTCTCTCCGGGCGCGGGCAACGGACGCAGACTGATTTCGGCCAGCACCGCATGGACGACGAGACCAATGATGCGGATCCGCACCGAGGCCCAGTCAAAGGCAGGCTGCGCCTGATCGGGCGGCGGCGCAGGCCATGCCGGCAGATCGGCGGCGGCAAACACGGCGGGCAGCCGCCGCATGGGCGGTGCCGTCTTCTCCACCGCGCCGCCCGCGGTCGGCCCGGGCCCGCCGGCGGCCGCCGCGGTGAACGCCTCCTCGATCGCCGGCCACAGAACCTTCAGATACGCATTCGGCGCAATGACGCCATCGGACTTCGCCTTGTAATGACCGATCAGATACAGATTGCGCCGCGCGCGTGTGCAGGCCACATACATGAGGCGCGCGTCTTCATGGCCCGCCTTGCGCTGATGCAGCGCCCACAGGCTTTCGTAGAGGGGGTCGGAATCCTCCGTCGCGAGCTTGAGCGGCGCAAAGAGCAGTGACGGGACCCCGCCGCCGCGTTCGACGGTGAGCAAGAGCGGCTTTCTGTCTGCCTGACCCCTGCGGGCAAGCCCCGGCAGAATGACCGTGTCGTATTCGAGACCCTTGGCCTTGTGGATGGTGAGAATCTGCACCCGCCCCGGTCCCGCCGGGGCCGGTGCATGGAGCGCGTCGACGTGCGTGCGCAAAACGGCCAGGTCGACGTCCCCTGCCTGCTCTAAGCCCCCGAGCACCCGCAGGAACAGTTCGGCTTCCTGCAAGGCCTCTTCTCCCGGTAGCGCCGCCGGTCCTCCAAGCGCCCACCAGGCCCGCTCGACCCGCTGCGACAGGGGCAGGTAGGCACGCGCCGACAGCGCCTCCTCCAGTACCGCGTAAAAACGGGCGGCGCGCAAGCGGCCGTCTTCGCTCAAACCGTCCAGCCGCGGGGCATCCTGAAGCCGCGCCCACAAAGATCCGGCGTGTCCTTCTGCGAGCAGCGCCAAATCGCGCAGATCGAGACCGCACCAGGGGGCCCGCAGACAGGCGAGCAGCTCAAGGCGGGCGCCGGGCATCACCAGGATGGTGGTGAGGGCAAACAAGTCCCGCACCGCGTCACGCGCCGCGAGACTGTACATGGCGACGGCGGCAAACGGCACACCTGCGCGCGCAAGCGCCGTGGCGACGGCATGCCCGTGACCGCGGGAACGCACGAGCACCGCAATGCTCTGGCCAGGATCGTCTGCAAGCGCTGCGCGCGCAAGGTCTGCGACGCGCGATGCCTCGTCCTCGAGCGTGGCATCGGCAAGCGCGTGCATACCGACGTGACCCCCGGACCCGCGCGCCGCACGTGAAGCTACATACGGCACTGCCCCCTCATCAGCAGGCGCCGCCGGCATGACGCGCCCGAAGGTGGCATTGACCCATCCGACGAGCGCCTCCTGCGACCGGAAATTGCTGGTCAGCGTAAGCGGCACGACCGGCACGCCGTTTATCCCCTCGTCGCGCAACCGCGCAAAAAGACCCACTTCAGCCTTGCGAAAGCCGTAGATGGATTGCATCGGATCACCGACGACGAACAAGGTGTGGCCATCGTCTGGCGACCACCCGGCCGTAAGCCCCTCGAGAAGCCGGTACTGCAGCACGGATGTATCCTGGAATTCGTCGATCAGAAGATGCCGGATCTGATAATCGAGACGCAGCGCGGTGGACGTGGGCGCCTCCGCCTGTCCGAGCAATCCGGCGGCGCGCAGCCCGACCTCCGTGAAATCCCAGGTCCGGTGTCTCTGGAACGAAAGCAAGAGCTCGGCGGCCGCAACCGGCAGCAAGGTCGTCAATGCACTCAGCCGTTCCCACTGCGACTCCGTGTAGACGCACGGCCCCCCCGCCGCCACGTCGCCCAAGGCCTCTTCGAGGCCCGGCACCGCCGCCAGCGCCTGCGCCACGTCGGCAAAGGGTCCCCATTCCGGCGACCACGCCGCCGGCCGTTTCTTGCGCAGCGTCCCGGCCTGGGTGAGGAGCTGCCGCGCCAGGACCTGCCACTGGGGAAAGCTTCTTGCCGGATCCGACAGGAGCGCCACGTCATCCCAGGCGTGCGCCGCATCGGCCGCCTCCCCGAGAAGACACAAAAGTGGCCGCACCGGCAACGGACAGAGCCGATCGAGCCGCTCCGCCAGCGCCTCCTGGAAAGCGCGCAGCGCCGACTCGAGGTGCGCGCGCGAGAGCTGTCCCGACGCATCCACGCGGCCAAGGAGCAACGGCAGCCACTGCTCGCGCCGTGCGAGGAGCCCTGCCACCAGCCCGACAAATTTACTGACGTCGTTGGCCAGCGTCGGCAGCAGCGTGGCGAGCGCCTCGCCCACCTCGCCGGGCTCATCGAGCCGCGCAAAGAGCGCGGATGCCGCCTCCTCATAGAGGGCGCCGCTGTCTTCGGTGACATCGAGTACGGCGCCTGCGCCTGCCGCTACCGGCGATTGCGCGACCAGCATCGCGCACAGGGCATCGAAGGTGCCGATCCGGAGCCGCGCGGGAACCGCCGCGATCTGCCAGTCCCGCTGCGCCGCGCGCGCAACGACGGCCGACGCCAGAGCCCGTGTCACCTGACCATGCGCCTGCGCCGGCGATTCCGAGCCGACGGCCGCGAGCGCCGCGAGCACCCGCGTGCGCATCTCTTCGGCCGCCTTGCGCGTGAAGGTCAGCGCCACGACCTCCTCGGGGGAATCGACCACCGCCAGCAATGCGAGATAGCGCTGGATCAGCAGTTCCGTCTTGCCGGATCCGGCGGGTGCCTGCACGATGAAGGACCGGGCCGGGTCGAGCGCTGCGGCGCGCGCGGCGCGATCATCATGCATCGTCGTCTCCCGATCCGATACGGCACAAGACCTCCCGTCCGCAGTACGTGCAGGCGCCCTCGCCGGGCATGACGCGCACATCCCCGTTCACGAATGCCTGCGCAAGCCCCGCAAAAATTCCCGGCCAGCGCGCCTGCAAGTCCGCCCAGTCGGTCCGTACACGCACGCCGGGCATGACCGCGTCGGCGCCGGCCCCGACATAGGTACATCCGCCAGGCTGCAAGACCACATAGGCCAGGGCGCAGACGGCCTCCTCGACGGCAAGCGCATACACGAGCAGCTGCGGGTCTTTGGGCAAGTCGCTGTCGACATCGAGGTACGGAACCTGGCCTGTCTTGTAATCGATGAGTACGAGACCATGCCCATCGACTGCGTCGATGCGGTCGATGCGGCCCCGCAGCGTCAACTCGCCGATAGAAAGCGTGATCTCCGTTTCGAGGGCGCGCACCGCAAAGGGCGGGCGCGTGCGCTCGAGCGCCAGAAATCCGCACAGGAGATCCACATAGCGGCTGCGCTCCAGCGCCCGGAAGCGCCGTGGCAGGTGATGCCAGGCAGCCGCCTCGCGGTTCAGGGCACGCTCCACCGCTTCTTCGGCCGCGCGCCGGTCTCCCTGTGCATCCTGCGCGCAGAGCGCTGCCTGGTCCGGAATCCCGGCAAACAGATATTCGAGAGATTTGTGCAGAATGCTCCCGCGCGAAGCCGGCGCGAGCCCCGGGCGCGCGGGCTCCAGCGCCTGCGTGCGCAGCCGGTACTGGGCAAAGGCGCGGAATGGACAGCGTGCCTGGGCGTCGAGGAGATCGACCCCATAGGGCCCGCGCTGCCTGGGGGGTACCAAAACCGCGTCCACGTCCTCCAGGGCCGGCCTTTTCTGATAGAGGTTTTGCGCACGGCTCACAAAGACGGGCGCAGGCGCTGCCACGGGGTCGAACCGCTGCAAGATCGCGCTCGGCCGCTTCATCTCGCCGTCGGCGCTTGCACAGCAACTCGCCCGCGCCTCGCCCGCGCCGGCAAAGAGGGCCGCCGATACCGCCTCGGCCGCCGCCACCTGCGCGGTCGCAAGCGCCCCCGGCAAATGATGCGCGCGCTGCCATCGCCATGGCAGCAAGGGATGCGGAGGGACGATCCGTGGCCACGCCTCGTCGGTCATGTTCATGAACCATATTCCATCAAATCGCCCGCCGAGCAGGCCCGTGGGCGCAAGGATGTCGAGCGGACCACCCGCGGGTGCCGTGCCGGCTCCGGCGAGCTCGCCACCCAGGATCTCATGGGCCTCCTGCGGCGAGACGGGGACGGCGATTGCATCGAGGGTGGCAAGCCTCGCCAGTGCGTCATCGAGCGTCTGCGCCATCTCCTGGCCGGCACTGCCTACACGCTGCCAGCCCGCGGTCTTGATGACGGTGAAGAAGGCCTGTGCCCAGAAGGAGGGTATGGCCTTGAGCGGCCAGCGCCTGCGCACGGCGGCCACATCATAGGCGATTTTGGCGCCATGGGGCACACCGGCATCCGCCAGAAAGCGGGCGAGCTCCGCGATGTCGAGCGGGCCGGATTCAGCGAGGAGCGCATAAGCCCCTTCAAAGCGCAGGAAGCGCTCGGCTTCATAGCCATGAACGAAAGGCGATTGAATAAAACTTGCCGCGTCGGCTGCGGGGACCGGACCGCAGCACATCGCGATAAGCCGCAGTGCAGCAGCCACCACCGGCGCATCCGCCGCCGCCCCGGAGGCCACCACCTGACGATCGGGGCCGACGATGTCGGCGGCAAGCCGCGCAAGGAGCGGCCCATGCACCGCCAGATCCGGAACGACCAGCGCAAACCGCCCCTGCGGCTTCTCGCGCAGACGGTCCGCCGCCCACGTAAGCGCAGCCACGCACTCATCCTCGAACGTGGGAAAAACGAA
>JAJYDN010000020.1 GCA_021777535.1 Pseudomonadota bacterium | reverse complement strand
GGGTGCGGCTATCGATACCAGCGAGCCTACATGCGGCGTGCAGGCAAGCACCCGCAGCCTGCGCTTGCCGGATATTCTGGGCTAGAGTGTGGCGATCGTTCAGCGGAATCATTCGTCCGCGCCCTCTCGAAAGATCGCCGAGAGTTTTTTTGAGAGCACCAGCAAGGCCGCGGTCTCGGCTAACGCCTTGTCCTTGCGTCGCATCTCGCGTTCGAGCTCCTGGATGCGCCGCCGATCCTTGCGGGTCTCCTCGGGTCTTGCCCGGACCTCGGCCGGGGTGGCCAACGCCGCGATAGCCTGATCCCGCCAGGCCTCCAGATCCGAGGGATAGAGGCCCTGTTCGCGACACCAGGCGCTCTTGGCGACCTCATCTAGTGCGGCGGTGGCGATCACGGCCTCCCAGCGCGCCGCGGCAGTCCAAGTACGTTCCGTTCTTGGGGCTCCCAAGGCCTCAGCCCGCCAGCGCTCCAAAGTGGCCACTCCTATCCCCATCTCGTGGGCCACCCTGTCCACTGCAGCGCTCTCTGGCGGTAACAACCGGGCCACGGCCTGATCTTTCAACCGTTGTGCGTATCGTGCCATCGTTCTCTCACCTCGCCCCCAGATTAACGATTAATTGAGGCGGCAACTACTGTGACACAGGGGGGTAGTGTCCGGTAGTGCAGGCGATTTCATCACGGGTGCGCCGATCCCGCAGACGGCGGTGCCATCCGGGCAGCCGGTTCGCGCCGCCTACTCTACAATCCGCGCCGCCAAGCGGCTGGCGGCGCCCCGTATCTCTGATATTGACTCTGGTAAATAGCAACAATCGTAAATATTAAGTTCCGCTTATTCATATTCGAAATGTAGAGTGACTCGCGAGGACTGCGAAGAAGGCGTGGGCCGCTCAGAGACGGGCTCATGCGCAACGCGGTTTCCGATTCGGACCGACGATCAACTGCCCGGAGAAGCACATATGCCAACCGGTACCGCCGACAACCACACACGAAGGATCCGGCCATGATGAATCATCTCCTGCCGCTTTTGATGTTGTTTGCCCCTTGGCCGTTGCTGGCCACCGGCCTGGTGGTCGGCGTGGGCGCTGACAGCCACCCGCGGATGATACGGCGTCTGACCGCCATGGCGGCGTGGTGGGCGTTCGGGTGTGCGTTATCGGCGGCGTTGGTTTATGCGTTCGGTGCGCGGGGTTCGGCGACTTATCTGGCAATTCCCTTGCCGGCGCATCTGGGTGCGTTCCAGATCGGCATCAACGCCGATATCCTGACGACCATCATGTTGCTGCTGGTTGCGTTTGTGGGGATGATCGTGGCGCGCTATGCCCGGGTCTACATGGCCGGTGACGCCCATGAGGGCCGCTTCCACCGCTGGCTTGCCTTGACACTTGGATCATTCCTGACCCTGGTCGTCGCGAACAATATCTGGGGATTTTGGGTTTCGTGGGTCGTCACGAGCCTATTCCTGCATGAATTACTGGCGTTTTACCGGGATCGTCCCGGTGCCGTGCTGGCGGCGCGCAAAAAGTATCTGCTCCACCGGATTGCCGATGTCAGTCTGCTGGCGGCATTCGTCCTGATTGTGCGCAACCTGCATGCCACACAGTGGCACGCCATCGCGCGCGCCGCCGCGGTGTTGCCGGGGCCGGTGCCGCCGGCCATTCTGGTGGCGGGCGGGCTCATCATCCTGAGCGCTATCCTGAAGAGCGCCCAATTTCCCACGCATGGCTGGCTGATCCAGGTCATGGAGGCCCCGACACCCGTATCCGCGCTGATGCATGCCGGCATCATCTACACCGGGGCGTTCCTGATCCTGCGCATGAGTCCTGTCGTTTCACGGATCGGGTGGGCCGGCGATGTCCTGGTCGTGGTAGGGCTCGTGTCGATCATGCTCGCATCGCTTACGATGATGACGATTACCAACATCAAGGGGGCGCTTGCGTATTCAACCTGCGCGCAGATGGGATTCATGCTGATGGAGTGTGGCTTGGGCCTGTACAGCATTGCGGTCCTGCACATCATCGCCCACTCTGTATACAAGGCCCATGCCTTCCTGTCTTCCGGAAGTGTGGTCGAATATTTCCGGGCGCCTCCGCTGTCGCTGTCGATCGCAACGAGCCTGTGGCGGACCATTCTGGGGATTGTGGTGGCGGCGGGAATGACCATTGGCATGGGCGCGGCCTTCGGGGTCGCGGTGGTGCGCCAGCCGGCATTGGTAGTCATGGCCCTGATCCTGACGGTCGGCACGTCACAACTGCTGTTGCAGGGGCTCAACATGCGCAATGCCGGTGCCTGGCGCCTGCTGCCGCGGCTCGCGGGCCTGAGTGCGTTAGTGTGCGCGGCGTATTTCGGCCTCCACCTGGTGTTCGTGCATCTGCTCGGGTCGAGCGTGCCGGCCGATCCGCTGCATGCGGGTATAGTCCAGAAGGTCCTGCTTGCGGTGATTGCGCTGGCCTTTTTGACCCTGCTCATGATCCAGCAGTTTCTGCCCCGTCTTTCGCAGCGTCCGTTCTGGCGCGCAGCCTACGTGCACCTCTACAACGGTTTTTATGCCGATACCATATTGACCGGGTTCGTCCGTAAGTTGGGGCCGACACCAATCGGCTTGGCCAGCCGCCACCGGATGATCCCATCGGACGTATCACGGGAGGTATAGCCATGACCACACTCTCTGCCATCGACGCCAAGCTCAGGGCGCAGATCGATACCGCTTGCCGGCGCATTGCGCCGCTCTGGCCGCTCAAGCATTTCGTGGCCGTCAATCCCTACTTCGGCCTGAACGATCAGCCGTTCTGGCGCGCTGACCAGACGCTCAAGCGCATTACCGGGCGGGGTCTGTGCATGCCGCGCAGTTACTATCACGACCAACTGGCTTGCGGCCGGATCACGCGGGCCGATCTGGAGGCTGCCTTGCAGGAACGGGGCAGCACATGGAGTGTCGCGACCCTCGAACGGATTGCCACCCGGTCGGCACCGCCCCGGTCGGCGCCTCTCGCACTGGTGGCGGATGTGGTGGGCGAGATCGATCACCAGGAGTGGGCAGGATTCGTCGTCGAGCAGATCAGCCAGTTCTGTGCCGCCTACTTCGATGAGGGCCAGGCGCTGTGGTCAATGCCGTGGCAGGATCAACCGTTATATGAGGCCTGGCGTGCGTACGCGCGCCTTGACCGCACGCCCCGCAGTGTCAATCTGCGCGGAATGCCGCAGGCGGTTGCCGCCTTGCCCGATCAGGCGGAGTCGGTGATCGCATGGTCGTTGCGTCAACTCATGGTGCCGGCAGATGTCGTGGACGATTATCTGTTCGCGGCTTTGCTGAGTGTCGGCGGATGGGCGGGTTGGGCTCGCTACCGGAGCTGGCAGGCGGAGCTTACGCAGGATCGCGATGATGCCCTGCGCGATCTCCTGGCGATTCGTCTTGCCTGGGACGCGCTGCTCTTTTCATTGCGCTTCAGTGAAGCGCTGAAGTCGCGTTGGTACCAGGCCATGGTGGCTGCCGCAAGGATGGCCGCCCAGACCGCGACCGAGGCGTCGACGGAGGCCGAGCAGGTCGATGCCTTGCTGCAGACCGCTTTGGAGTTTGGTTATCAGCGCCAACTGTGGCGGTCACTTGGCGAAACCAAGGCGGCGGTGGCAAATGTCATCCGGCATCCGGTGCATGCGGTATTCTGCATTGATGTGCGCTCGGAGGTTTTCCGGCGCGCCTTCGAGGCCGCGGCGCCGGAGGCAGCCACCGGCGGTTTTGCGGGTTTTTTCGGGGTGCTCATGGAATATCAGCCGCTGGGGGCGGCGGCCGCGAAGGGGCACCTGCCCATCCTTTTCAAGCCGGCCTACCGGATCTGTGAGCATGTGCCCGGCGCGGGCCCGCAGCAAACGGGCGATCTCATTGCCCGGCGCCACGCGCGGCTGCGCGCGGCCAATGCGTGGAAGATCTTCAAGACGTCAGCGGCTTCCTGCTTTACGTTCGTCGAAGCGGCCGGCCTTTTGTATGCGCCGAAGATTTTCGGTGACAGCATGGGGTGGAGCCGTCCCGTGCCGCATCCTGACCGGAAGGGTCTGGAGACGGATTTGCACGGGCGCGTCGGGCCGCGGCTGGCGGCAGGGACTGGCGAGGCGGAGTGCGCCGATGCCGGCATCCCCGTCGCGGACCGCCCAAACGTGGCGGAGTTTGTTCTGCGCAACATGGGCATGACCGGAAATTTCGCGCGCATCGTCGTGCTGATCGGACATGGCAGTACGACGGTCAACAATCCGCAGGCGACTGCCCTGGATTGCGGTGCCTGCGCCGGGCAGACGGGCGAGGCGAGCGCCCGCATCGCTTGTGCTTTGTTGAATGATGCCCACACACGCGCGGCTCTCGCAGACCGCGGCATCTCCATTCCGGATGATACAGTTTTCATTGCCGGTCTCCACGATACCGCGACCGACGACGTAAGGCTGTACGACACGGATGTCCTGCCGTCCTCGCATACGGGAGATCTGCAGCAGCTGCGCCGGTGGCTGGAGCGGGCCGGGCAGATCGCGCGGCTCGAGCGGGCGGCTTTGCTTGGTATCGGATTGCTGCCGCCGGCGGCTGTCGATGCCGACGTCAAGCGGCGCAGCCGCGATTGGGCGGAGGTCCGCCCCGAATGGGCGCTTGCCAACAACGCGGCCTTCATTGCGGCGCCGCGCGCCCGTACCCGCGGCCGTCACTTGAGTGGCCGATGCTTCCTGCACGACTATGCATGGCGCAACGATCCGCAATTTGCGACGTTGAAGCTGATCCTGACGGCGCCGATGGTGGTGGCCAACTGGATCAACATGCAGTACTACGGTTCCGTGGTCGACAACAGCCGCTTTGGCAGCGGAAACAAGGTCCTGCATAACGTGGTGGGCGGTTCGATCGGTGTGCTCGAAGGCAATGGCGGGGATTTGCGGGTGGGCCTTGCCATGCAGTCCCTGCACGACGGCAAGCGCTGGATGCATGAGCCGATGCGGCTGAATGTCATCATCGAGGCTCCGCAAGAGGCGATCGACGACGTCATCGCCGGTCACGAACTTGTGCGAAATCTGATCGAGAATGCGTGGTTGCATCTCTTCCGGATGGATGACGAGGGGCGCATTTACCGCCGCGGCCTCGACCGGTCATGGCGGCCGGTGGCGTCTACCGAGGCCGGCGTCGCATCCGCGGATGCATGAAGGGGCCTGCGGGACTGCCGCTGGCTGTGCGGCGGCAGGGCCCGGGCGATGAGAAAGAAGGAGCGGGAAAAGGAGCCGAGTGTGTCCACGGGTCCTGCGTGGCAGGATCCCGGGATCGGTATCTGTAGCAGGGCGCAGGCGCCGGCGGCTCGTTGCCATCGCGCGGTGCGGGAAAAAGCGGGGCGCCCGGCGCGGGTTGTGTCACCTACGGCAAGACGGGCGCTGCCGATCTACGGCGGACCCTGTGCGCTTGCGGCCGGGCCGGCGGTACCGCCGTCGCCGTTCATCGCCTCGATCTGCCGGAACAGCACCTGGAGCAACCGCAGTACGTCGCGGCGGTCGCGGGGGTCGAGCGGCAGCACCGGCGCGACAATGCGCAGTCGGGCGAGCGCGCCTGCATAGTCATCGAGGGCCGGGCGCGGATGGTGATTCATGCGGCCGACGCCGATCGCGACCGCGCCGGCTACGGCCAGCGATTGGAAGGCCTGCAAACAGACCGCGAGGTCGGCCAGCGGGTCGGGCCGCGAATTATCCATGAGCAGGACCGCGCCCAGTGCGCCCTGCGCGATGATTGGCCCCGGGAAATCAAAACGAAGCCCTGCCGGTGTCCCATAGAGATGTAATGTGCGGCCGTCGCCGAGGGTGAGCATTCCGTGGTCCATCGCTACCGGTGTCCACCCATTATCCAGGTGGCGGTGATCGAGCGGGCGGACCTCGGCCGGGAGGGGCTTGATCTCGCTGATCGCCCGTATGGCGGTGGCCGTCTCCGTCCCAAGCGAACCTGCGAATACAAGTTTAAGCGCGGTCATGGAAGGGTATGCCGAGCGCCTTGCGGATGGCATTCAGCATAACCGGCAAGGCGCCGTGACTACCCTTAGCCGGCCGTGGGGCGTAAGGCGGGCTGTCCGCTCCGGCGTCATACGCGGGATCTGCAAGGGTAATGAAGCCGCACGAAAGGGCGGCATTGACGAAGGCGATCACGTCATCGGCGGCCATGCCCGCCTCCGACACCAGTGCCGAGGCGCTGTGGGGGCGGACGCGCAGCAAGGCCGCGATCTTTTCCAGTGCAGGGGATCCGGCCGCCAGATACGGCCACGCCCGCATGCGCAGAAGACTGTCTATCGACACCCAGGGAAACAGGCCGCATCGGGCATGTGCCATACCCATGTACCAGAGCGCGGGTTCGGCGCTTTGCCGGTCGCCGGCCAATGCCAGTGCGGCATCATCCATGCGTTTCAGGCGCAGGTCCTGAAGCGGCTCGGATTGGAAAAACTGGGCAGCCGTTTCGTCTGCATTGCGCCCGAAGCGGGCGAACTGGCGCGCGCCAGGAAAGAGCAGCAGGCCGTCATCGGTTTCATTGACGAGCGCATGGGGCGGGCCCGCCTTCTGGAACAGGTCGCAGACCGCCCTCACCGTGTCGGTGGCCGGCCCGCAGCCGAGCGCGATTCCGCGGTCGCGGGCCGCGCCGGCGAAAAGTTCCAGCATATGGGTCATATGGGGCGGCATGGGCAGGGTGCCGGGGCCCGGTTCCCTGCCGCTGTCCCGTGTGAGCTGCACAAAGACCGTACCGCGCGATCCCGCCGGCCGGCGGCCCTCGAAAAAGACGATCTGGGCCACCGCGGCCGGCGCGTAGCGGATCGGTCGGCCGATGCGGCGCGAAACGCGGTCTATCATGGTCGTGAGGAGCGCGCACTCGCGTACGCTCACCGCATGCACGCAATAGGTGATCGCATCGTTACCCATGGCCTTCAGGTTCCCCGTGCGCAGTGGTTCGGCGCGCGGCGGGGACCGCCCAGTGGGGCCCGATGTGGCCCGCGCGAATCCAGTCGAGATACCGGCGCGCTTCATCGCAGCTCAAATAGAACGGTTCCTGAGTCCGATGATAGCGGACCGATACATGCGATCCTGCGGCGCGCGCGTGGGCGCCAAAACGCCCGGCAGCGCGTGCCCGATCGACGAGGCTGTCATTGATGGCGCGGGCGAGGTCGACGCAGGCGCCGCCTCTGGCCCCAGGGCCACCGTGATGTGATATGCGCGACATAAAACCCCCTTGTTGTCCGCTGTGGCCGTGCAAGACAGGGCGGCCGCACACGCAGGCCGCGGCCGGACAGGTGCCACGGCATGGACGTCTTTTGCCGAAGGCGGTTCCGTTTCCGGGGTGGCCTGCCGGCACGAAGGCGCGCGTGCAGGGATAAATGTAAAGAATCTGGCGTCCTATAGGAACTTAAGATTTATAAATGTAAAAGTTTACGGAATTAAGAGAACGGGTCTGGCTCTGGCGTATGTGTTTCATCAAGCTCTTCCGGAAAGCCTGCCAGGGAATGCGGCATGGACGCAAATAGATCGTGGTAAATATAACGGATAAAAATATATCAGTATCATAGAAATATATATGACACTATCATATACGGCCATTGTCGGCGGGGCGCGCGCGGATGGCGTCGTTCTCCGGCGCGGCTGGAGGTTTTGTCATGGGTATGGGTCGGGAATCCCTGCAGGAGTGCATCTCAAAGCAACGAAAATCGCTCGCGGACTTGTTGCGGGATCCGTTGCGTTCCTTGGCCGCAGACTGCGGCACGGTCTGGGGCGATGCGGCGGGTCTGGACGCAACGCTTGCCGCGGCTTTTCCGTCGATTCCGCATTGCAAGTTCCTGTACGTCCTGGATGCCCGCGCCGTGCAGGTGAGCGCCAACATGAGTCGCGAAGGATTGCTCGAAGAGCATCGCGGGCGTGATCGCGCGGATCGGCCCTACATGCGCGAGGCGGTACCGCCAGCCGGATTTTTGTTGAGCGAGGCCTATATCAGCCTGCGGGCGCGGCGGCCGTCGCTGACGGCCATCCAGGCCATAGTGGATGGCGCAGGAGGAACGATCGGCTATGTGGGGGCGGATTTCGCGCTGCGTGAACTGCCGCATACGCGGCTTGTCTATGAGGAGCCCCGCCACTGGCGCCAGCAGAAGGGCGACCCATCGATCCGCGGCACGGTCTTTGCCCAGACGCGCACGGAGAGTGTCGTCGACCGCAATGCCGATACGGTCGTGAGCGTGATCGAGGAGCTGATGAGGGAGCGGGGCGTCTTTCATGTGGTTCTGCATCTGGCTGCAAGCCAGGCGGCGGTCTGGCTGCTGAGTGATCCGCTCCGCTACCGGTTGCTCGGCGCGGACGCGTTGATCGACCCCGACAGCTGCATGGCCTACCCGCGGCGGCGCTATCCGGAAAACGCGCTGGTCCCGGCCCGGAGGATCCGCGCGATACTCGAGAACTTCCGCGCACTCCGGGCCATGGACGATGTCCTCTATCTGCGCAGCGGAACCATCAACATCTTCAATGGGCTGGTGGGGCTGACGTTTTCGTGCGACGGGTCCCACACCGTCCATTACGAGGAGTTCCTTGCCATGAACGCGGATTTCTGGCTGGACGGGGGCGCGCTCGGGTCCGCGGGACCGGACGATACATGTCCTGCTGATTCGCGGATCCGGTGACCCGGGCGGGTCCCGGTCCGGATTTCAGGTGTCGCGCAGCGGGCGCTTGCGGCGGGCGCGCGGCTGGTGGGCGTTGGTCGTATCGGCCACCCAGCCCTTGCTGATGCCGAGATCGGCGCCCTCCTTGACGAGAAACTGCAGGAACACTGCGGCGGTCAGGCCGAGCTGCTTGCCGTTCAGGTGGACCGCGTACCACATCCGGTGCAGCGGAAAACCCGCGACATCGAGGATTACCAGGCGCCCCGCGTCCAGTTCGAGTTCGAGACTGCTTAGCGATAGCACCGAAATGCCCAGGCCCGCCATGATGGCCTGCTTGATCGCCTCGCTCGACCCCAGCTCCATGTAGGGTTCCGCCGCAAACCCATGCTGGGTGAAGAGCTGGGCGGCTGCACTGCGCGTGCCCGATCCGGCCTCGCGCAGCAGCAGGCGCTCGTTGGCCAGCTTTGCGATGGGGATCGCCTTCGTCTGGGCCAGCGGGTGATCCGGATGCGCAACGACGACAAGGGGGTTGTCCATGAAAGGATGCACGGCGAGGTCGAGATCGGGAGGAATTTGCCCCATGATCACAAAATCGTCGAGGTTTTTGTTCAGGCGCTCGAGAACGCGCGCCCGATTCGTCACCACGAGCTGGGGCTGGACCTCGGGATATTGTTCGACGAACAGGCCAAGGAAATGGGGCATGAAGAACTTGGCCGACGTCACTGCCGCGAGTTTCAACGGTCCGGTCACTTTGCCCTTCAGGTCCGCGATGGTGACGGTCAGCGTCTTCAGCTGCGCGAGCACGGCCACGGTCGATTTGTAGACTTCCTCGCCGGCCCGGGTCAGCAACAGCTTCTTTCCGACACGCTCGATCAAGGGCAGGCCCACGATCTCCTCGAGCCGTCCCACCTGGATATGGACGGCGGGCTGCGTCAGACACAATTCCTCGGCCGCGCGCGTATAGCTGCGGTGCCGGGCGACCGCCTCGAAGAGGCGCAATTGCTGCAAGGTCCAGTGATTGATCATTAACTCAGCTAAATGCCTACCATTATAAAGATTAAGTTCTTTTTATAGATGCGACTGACTAAAGTCAATCGCGAGTCAGTCAACGGGATGGCGGGCCTGCGGGGAAACCCAATCTGTGATCCGGCCGGCAACCCGTCATCTGACAATCTGCGATGGAGTGGAAAGTAATGGCCAAAACCTACGAAGCCGGTGTGAAGGCGTATCGGCAAACGTATTGGACACCGGATTATACACCGGCAGACTCCGATATTCTCGCGGTGTTCAAGATCACCCCGCAGCCCGGGGTCGACCGCGAAGAGGCGGCCGCCGCGGTGGCCGCCGAATCCTCTACCGGTACGTGGACGACCGTCTGGACCGATCTGCTGACCGACCTCGACTACTACAAGGGCCGTGCCTATGCGATCGAGGACGTGCCGGGCGACGATACCTGCTTCTACGCCTTCATCGCCTATCCGATCGACCTGTTCGAAGAGGGCTCGGTGGTCAACGTCTTCACCTCGCTCGTCGGCAACGTGTTCGGCTTCAAGGCCGTGCGCGCCTTGCGTCTCGAGGACGTGCGCTTCCCGCTCGCCTATGTAAAGACCTGCAATGGCCCGCCGCACGGCATCCAGGTCGAGCGCGACAAGCTCGACAAGTACGGCCGCCCGCTGCTTGGCTGCACCATCAAGCCCAAGCTCGGCCTGTCGGCGAAGAACTACGGCCGCGCCGTGTACGAATGCCTGCGTGGCGGCCTGGACTTCACGAAGGACGACGAGAACGTCAACTCGCAGCCGTTCATGCGCTGGCGTGACCGCTTCCTGTTCGTGGCCGACGCCATCCACAGCGCGGAGGCCGAGACCGGCGAGCGCAAGGGCCATTACCTGAACGTCACCGCGCCCTCCCCGGAGGAGATGTACGAGCGCGCCGAGTTCGCCAAGGAACTCGGCATGCCGATCGTCATGCACGACTACCTGACGGGCGGCTTCTGCGCCAACACGGGCCTTGCCCGCTGGTGCCGCAAGAACGGCCTGCTGCTGCACATCCACCGCGCCATGCACGCGGTGCTCGACCGCAACCCGCACCACGGCATCCATTTCCGGGTGCTGACCAAGGCCTTGCGGCTGTCGGGCGGCGACCACCTGCACTCGGGCACCGTCGTCGGCAAGCTCGAAGGCGACCGCGAGGCGACCCTGGGCTGGATCGACCTCATGCGCGAGTCGTTCGTCCCGGAAAACCGCAACCGCGGCATCTTCTTCGACCAGGACTGGGGTTCGATGCCGGGCGTGATGCCGGTGGCATCCGGCGGCATCCATGTCTGGCACATGCCGGCCCTGGTGAGCATCTTCGGTGACGATTCGGTCCTCCAGTTCGGCGGCGGCACCCTCGGCCACCCGTGGGGCAACGCGGCGGGCGCGACCGCCAACCGGGTCGCCCTCGAGGCCTGCGTGGACGCCCGCAACCGCGGCGTGGAGATCGAGAGGGAAGGCAAGACGATCCTGACGGAGGCGGCGAAATCCAGCCCCGAGCTGAAGATCGCGATGGAAACCTGGAAGGAAATCAAGTTCGAGTTCGACACGGTCGACAAGCTCGACGTCGTCAACCGCTAGGCGGGATGACGCCCTGGCGGGCCTGTTCCGCCAGGGCGGCTCAAACGGTTTCTTTCACCACACAGAGATCAAGGGATCACCATGACAGACATGCAGGATTACAAATCGGGGATCAAGTACGGCACCTTCTCCTATCTTCCGGAGATGGGGTCCGAGAAGACGCGCAGCCACATCGCCTACATGATCAAGAAGGGCTGGAACCCGGCCGTCGAGCATGTGGAGCCGTCGCGCTCCTTCAGCCACTACTGGTACATGTGGAAGCTGCCGATGTTCGGCGAGCAGTCGGTGGAGCGCGTCCTCGAGGAGATCGAGGCCTGTCACCGCGAATACCCGAATCATCACGTGCGCGTCATCGGTTACGACAACTACGCCCAGAGTCAGGGCCTGTCGTTCGTCGTCTACCGCGGCAAGCGCTAGATTCCGGGCAGTTCCAGTTGTACAGAAGGCCGTGTGGCGGGCGGGCCGGACAGGCCCGGCCTGCCATGCCGCCCGACCCTTGGGGCCTGTACGTGTGCCCCTGTGTTTCACGCTAGTTGACGGGATCCAGGTGGCGCGTGGACGCAGGTTTCGCTGTGCCTACGTGGCCCCGCTCCAACGGAGGACTGAGCCGTGTCCATCCACTTGGCGGATTTTGAAGATGCTCTCGTAGATCTCGACGATCCTGGCCGCAGTGTCGTCGAGGCCAATTGGCATGAGGCGGCACGGGTCTTCACCCCGCGTGGTCTCGAAGCCTATATAAAAGGCGCGGTCAGCCTCAAGGCGCTTGGCCGCAACTGCGACCTTGCCGCATCGTTTTTGGAAAATGCCCCCGCGGTTGCCCGCGAAATAGGCGAACAGGCGGTGACCGAGCTGCTGGCGACAGCGAGCCGCATGTACTCGAAGACGAGTCTGTCGGTGGTGAATCTGTTGATCGCGACGGCACCGACCGCGGCGGCGCGGCTGGGGGAATTTCACCTCTTTGCGGATTACCTGGCGCTGCTCGATAACCTCGGCGCACAGGCACCGCGGGCACTGCGCCCGCTCCTTGAAAATCTCGAGCGGCTGCTCGCGCAGCTCACTTTGGGCGGCTTGCGGCGCTGGGCCATGCGCGGCGTGGCGGCCTATCGCACCAATTATACGGCACAGGCGGAATATTTCGGGTTGGAGAGCGCCGAATCGCTCGCCGTTTTGCAGGCCGAGCGCCGCGGGGTACTGTTCGTCGATGTGCAGCGCCGCCTCATCATGTATCTGCGCGCGCTGTGGGCGCGTGACTTCTTTTTGCGTCCGACATCGGGCGATTTCGAGACGCGCACGGGTTACCAGCCATTCATTGATCAACATGTGATTAATTTGCCCGATGCGGTCGACGATCACGCGGCGGCAGGGGGCAAGGTAGATGGTCTGGAGGTGTATCGGGCGCAGGTCGCCCACTGTGCGGCCCATCTCGCCTATTCGCGGCCGTTTGCCGGTGCCGATGCGTGGGATGCGCTGCAAAAGGCCGCCATCGAGGTTGTCGAGGACGCGCGCGTCGAGCAGCTTGCGGTGGCGCGTTTCCCGGGCCTGAAGACCCTGTGGGGGGCGCTCGAGACGGACGATGCGGCCGCCGCCGACGTGGCGGGAACCCTTGTGCGCATAAGGCGGGCGCTGCGCGATCCCCGGTACGGCGATGACGACCCGCACGTTGCGTGGATCCGCGGCATCTGGCAGGAAAACCAGGGGCGCATCGACAGCCCTGACATGGCGCGGGATATCGGTTTTGCCCTTGCGGAACGGTTGCGTGCGTTGCCCGGCGCGCAGGCGCGCATCGTGGTGCCGGAGGGCCCTTACCGGGATGACAACCGTCACTTGTGGGTGTCGCCGGAAACCGAGCATCTGCTGATGCCGCGGCCGCAAGGCCAGGTCCGGAAGTATGTCAGCATCATGGAGATGGTGAACGCCATCGACGTGGAGACGGCGGGCGACGATGCCGAAGAAATCTGGGTGTTGCCCACCGAGCTCTATGACGATGATGGCACGACTTACAATGCACGGGAGGGCAAGGAGCCCGTGTCGATGCCGGTCCACTATCACGAGTGGGATTATCTGACCCAGCTTGAACGGCCCCATTGGGTGACGCTCGTCGAAAAGCGGCCCAGGATGGGGGATCCGGCGCGTATCGACGCCGTGCTCGAGACACACAAGCCTCTCGTGCGCCGCTTGAAGTTTTTGATCGAGGCGTTACAACCCCAGGGTATCGTGCGCATCCGCAAGCAGGAGGACGGCGACGAGATCGACCTCAATGCGGCGGTGGCGGCGACCATCGACATGCGCATGAAGGTCGCGCCCGATTGGCGCGTCGGCATTCGCGTGCAGCGCAAGGTGCGGGATCTTTCGGTGATGCTGCTGCTGGACCTGTCGGAGTCGACGAATGACGCGGTACGGGGGGCGGGGCAGTCGAGCGTGCTCGATCTGTCGCGCGAGGCCGCAGCACTCCTTGCCGATGCCATGGCCAAGATAGGCGATCCGTTTGCCATCCATGGATTCGATTCGAATGGCCGCCACGATGTGGAGTATTACCGGTTCAAGGATTTCGACCAGCCCTATGATGAAAAGGTCAGGGGAAGGTTATCCGGAATGACCGGGCAGTTGTCGACCAGGATGGGTGCTGCGTTGCGTCACGCAGGCAGTCTCCTTGCGCGGCGGCCGAGCCACAAAAAGTTGCTGCTCGTGCTGACCGATGGTGAACCGGCCGACAACGACGAGCGGGATCCGCAGTATTTGCGTTACGACGCCAAGAAGGCTGTCGAGGAAGTTGCGCGCCAGGGCATCCACACCTATTGCCTGAGCCTTGATCCGTACGCCGACCAGTACGTGGCGCGTATCTTCGGCCAGCAAAACTACCTGGTTCTGGATCACGTGGCGCGCCTGCCGGAAAAGCTGCCGTTTCTGTATGCCGGGCTCACGCGTTAGGAAAGGGTTTGCCGGACAAGGACACAACAACATCAGTTACTGACGTTTTCGAGGAGCGCACATGAGCGAGTTTATTGACAGCTACCGGATCAAGAAGGAGCCCTACTACCGGCCAGTGGCCGATGAAGTCGAGCTGTTCGAGGCCGCCTATGCGGTCCGCATGCCGATGATGATGAAAGGGCCTACCGGCTGCGGCAAGACCCGCTTCATCGAGTATGTGGCCTGGAGACTGAAGCGTCCCCTGATTACGGTCGCCTGCAATGAAGACATGACCGCATCCGATCTGGTTGGGCGGTTTCTGCTCGATGCATCGGGCACGCGGTGGCAGGATGGTCCGCTTGCCATCGCCGCCCGCCATGGCGCCATCTGTTACCTGGACGAAGTGGTCGAGGCGCGGCAGGATACGACAGTGGTGATCCACCCGCTGACGGACAACCGGCGCGTCTTGCCGCTCGACAAGAAGGGTGAGCTCATCCAGGCCCACCCGGACTTTCAGCTGGTGATCTCCTACAACCCGGGTTACCAGTCGCTGATGAAGGATCTGAAGCAGTCGACGAAACAGCGTTTCGGGGCACTCGATTTCAACTATCCCGAGCACACCATCGAGACCGAGATTGTCGTGCATGAAGGGGGTGTCACGGCGGCGGTTGCCGACAAGCTCGTGTCCATTGCCGAACGGGCGCGCAACCTGAAGGGCCACGGGCTTGACGAGGGCATTTCGACGCGCATGCTGGTGTACGCGGCAAGTCTCATCGCCAAGGGCGTGGAATCGCGCAACGCCTGCCGGATGACGCTGGTGCGGCCGATCACCGACGATCCGGATATGCGGGACGCGCTCGATGCGGCGGTGACCACGTATTTTTAGGGTCAGCGGCGCGCCGTCTCGCGCCGGCTGAAGTGGTGTAAGATGGCCGTGTGAAGCACAGTCTGAACAACCCATCTGGCGCCAGTGCACCGCTTGAGCCCGTGTCCGTACGGGCGGCGGCGGATATCCTCCTTCAAGGGGGAGTGGCCGCCTTTCCAACGGAAACGGTCTACGGCCTGGGCGCGATTGCGCACGACGAGAAGGCCGTGATGCGCGTATTCGCCATCAAGGGGCGTCCGCCGAGTCATCCGGTCATCGTTCATCTGGCGCAGGTGGAGGGGCTCGAGCGGTTTGCGGCCGCGGTGCCGGATGCCGCCTGGCGGCTCGCCCGCCGTTTCTGGCCGGGTCCGCTCACGCTGGTATTGCGCCGCCGGCCCGATGTGTCGAGTGTCATCACGGGCGGTCAGGACACCGTGGCGCTGCGGATCCCGCGTCATCCCATTGCGCGTGCGCTGATCGAAGCGTGCGGGGAAGGGCTCGTCGGTCCCTCTGCCAACCGTTTCGGGCGCGTGAGTCCTACCACGCCCCATCATGTATTCCACGAGTTTGGCACAACGGTTCCTGTCGTCGATGGAGGACCCTGTGAGGTCGGCATCGAATCGACGATCATCGACCTGAGTGGCGCGCAGCCGCGCCTGCTGAGGCCGGGTCTCCTCGATGCGCGCGACATCGAGGAGGTCCTCGGCTGCGAACTGGCGGCATCGGCCGCGGGTGCACCGCGTGTTCCCGGTAGTCTCCCTGCGCATTATGCGCCACGTACGCCCGTGCGGTTGTATCCGGCCGGCCTGCTTGCGGCCGAGGCGCAGCGCCGGCTGACCGAAGGGGAGCGGGTGGCGGTCCTCGCGACCGGGCGCGTGCGTGTGCCGGGCGGGTGTGCCAGTTACCGTCTGCCGGTTGAGCGGGAGGGTTTTGCTCGGGAGCTCTATGCGGCGTTGAGGCAGCTCGACGCGGCCGGCTGTGACGTGATCCTGGCCGAGATGACGCCTGAGGATGCCGAATGGTCCGGGATTTATGACCGCCTGCAGCGTGCCGCAAGCGTGGCGCGCTGATTCGAATAGAGGTGCGCATGCACATAGACACAAAAGACGGCATCCCCGTGCGCCTTGTCATGACGGAGGCCGACGACTGGCATCTGCATGTGCGCGATGGGGCATTGCTCGGCGCGGTGTTGCCCGATACGGTCAGGCGATTCCGGCGCGCGATCATCATGCCCAATCTCGAGCCGCCGGTGACGACGGTGGCGGCGGCGCGGGCCTATCGGGAGCGGATCCTCGCCTGTGTGCCGCGCGATGGGCGCTTTACGCCACTGATGACCCTTTATCTTACGGCAGCGACAACCGTCGGTGACATCGAGGAGGCGGCGGACTCCGGTCTCATTGCGGCCGTAAAGTATTATCCGGCAGGGGCGACCACCAATTCCCGCCAGGGGGTTTCCGATATCCGGCAATGCGATGCCGTACTCGGTGCCATGGAGCGCTTCGATATTCCGCTGCTCATGCACGGCGAGGTCGTTGATCCGGCCGTCGATGCGTTTGCGCGCGAAGAGGTATTTCTGGAGCGGGTCCTGACTCCGTTGCTTGGTGATTTTCCACGACTGCGCGTCGTCATGGAGCATATCACGACGGCTGCTGCGGTCGCCTTCGTGCGCGAGGGACCGCGGACGCTCGCGGCCACCCTCACTGCGCATCACATGCTGCTGAATCGCAATGCCCTGTTCGAAGGCGGGATCCGGCCTCACCATTACTGCCGGCCTCTCTTGCAACCGGAGGGCGACCGGCGGGCGCTGGTGGCGGCAGCCATAAGCGGCCACCCGCGATTTTTTCTGGGCACGGACAGCGCGCCCCATCCCCGTTTTGCCAAGGAAAGTGCCTGCGGGTGCGCGGGCATCTATACGGCGCACGCGGCACTCGAACTGTATGCGGAGATTTTTGCAGACGCCGGCGCCCTCGATCGGCTCGAAGGTTTTGCCAGCCACTTCGGAGCGGATTTCTACGGCCTGCCGCGCAACACGGGCACGGTGTGCCTGGAGCGCGGCCCCCTGCAGGTGCCGCAGACGGTGTCCTTCGGGGTGGGAGAGGGCGTCCCATTCCGGGCGGGCATGACCGTTGACTGGCATCTCGCCGGGACGGCGGGATGACGCCGGAATGGACCGAGGCGGCCGCCTTCGATCGCCTGCATCTCTGGCATCCCTACGCTTCCCTTACGGATCCGCCCCCGGCATATCCGGTCGTCGCCGCAGAGGGCGTGCGGTTGACGCTTGCCGACGGCCGCACGGTGATCGACGGAATGGCCTCATGGTGGGCGGTCATTCACGGCTACAATCACCCGGCCTTGAATGCCGCGCTTACCGGACAATTGCGCCAGTTCGCGCATGTGATGTTCGGTGGCCTCACGCACGCCGCCGCCATCGGCCTGGGACGGCGTCTGGTGCGCCTTGCGCCGGACGGTCTTGACCGGGTCTTTTTTGCGGATTCGGGGTCGGTGGCGGTCGAGGTCGCGCTCAAGATGGCCGTGCAATACTGGCAAGCGCGCGGGCGGTCCGCGAAGCACCGTTTTCTTGCGCTCGGCGGCGGCTACCATGGGGATACCCTGGGGGCCATGTCCGTATCGGATCCGGCGACGGGCATGCATCACCTGTATGCGAACATGGTGCCTCGCCAGATCTTTGCGCCGCGGCCGGCCTGCCGTTTCGGCGAGGACTGGCGTCCCGCTGACAGCGGCGCCCTGGAGGCGCTTTTTGAGCGGCATCACCGGGAGCTCGCGGCGCTGATCCTGGAACCGGTCGTCCAGGGCGCGGGCGGAATGTGGTTCTACCATCCCGAGTATCTCCGGGTGGCCCGTGCGCTCTGTGACCATTACGACGTACTCCTCATTGCCGACGAAATCGCCACAGGTTTTGGCCGGAGTGGACGCTTGTGGGCCTGCGCACACGCCGATGTGCGGCCTGATATTCTCTGCGCCGGGAAGGCGCTCACCGGCGGGACCATGAGTCTTGCGGCAACCCTGACAAGCGGTGCCCTGGCGGAAGCCATCGGGCAGGGGGGTGCGGGTTGCCTGATGCACGGGCCGACTTTCATGGCCAATCCGCTTGCGTGCGCGGTGGCGAGCGCAAGCCTCGATGTCCTTGCCACATCGTCCTGGGCGTCGCGCGTGGCCGCAATCGAAGAGCAGTTGGGCCGCGAGCTTGCGCCATGCCGGGAGTCGGCGGCCGTGGCCGATGTGCGGGCGCTGGGGGCAATCGGCGTTGTGGAAATGAAGAGGCCGATCGATACGCGCCGTGTCACGGCGCAGTTGATCGAGGCAGGCGTGTGGCTGCGCCCATTCGGCCGCCTTCTGTATCTGATGCCCCCCTACGTCATGGGCCCCGACGATTTATCGCGCGTAACCGCAGCCATGGTGGAGGTGGCGAGGGGATGACGTGGCGCAGGTGCGGCCTGGGGCGTGGCCTGTGAGGGTGGCGCTTGGTGCGCCGAGCGCTTAAGCTTGCGTCATCATGATATCCACGGCCCTCCCGGGGGCCACCAAGGGGTATGAACCGCATGTTGCCACAGGTCGGCCTTATCATGGGTTCGGTGTCAGATTGGGAGACCTTATCCCATGGCGCCGACATCCTCGAGCGACTGGGGGTCGCACATGAGGTGCGCGTCGTCTCGGCGCACCGTACGCCGGATCTCCTGTTCGACTACGCAGGCAGCGCCGCGGCGCGCGGCCTGAGGGTGCTCATCGCCGGCGCCGGTGGTGCCGCGCATCTGCCAGGCATGGTGGCGTCGAAGACGACGTTGCCGGTGCTGGGCGTTCCCGTCCAGTCGCAAGCACTGAACGGGCTCGACTCGCTTTTGTCAATCGTGCAGATGCCGGCGGGTGTGCCGGTCGGCACGCTGGCCATCGGGCGCGCGGGGGCCATCAATGCCGCCTTGTTCGCAGCAAGCATCCTGGCGCTCGGTGACGCCGCCGTCCGTGACGCGCTCATCGCGTTCCGGCAGGATCAGACGGCCACGGTCCTCGCGCGGCCCGATCCCAGGAAACCGGCATGATCGTCGGCATCATCGGTGGCGGGCAGCTCGCCCGCATGCTCGCGCTTGCCGGTCAGCCGCTCGGTCTCGAATTCATTTTCATCGATCCAGGTGCGGGGATCAGCGCGGCAAGCACGGGCCAGCACTGGCAGGGTCCGTATGACGATCCGGAGCTCCTGCGCCGGTTGGCTGCGACGGCCGATGTGGCGACCTATGAATTCGAGAACGTCCCGCCGGCGACGATCGAGTATCTGGCCCGGCATATGGCGGTGTTTCCGAGCGTGCGAGCACTGAGCTGCGCCCGTGACCGCCTCCAGGAAAAGTCGCTTTTCGACCGTCTCGGCATACCAACCGTACCCCATCGGCCCGTCAACAGCCGTGCCGAGCTTGCCGAAGCCGTAGAGGCACTTGGTTTGCCCGCGGTACTGAAGACGCGAAGACTCGGTTACGACGGCAAGGGTCAGATCGTCTTGCGCGCACCTGCCGATATCGGGACGGCCTGGGAGCGGCTGGGGGGCGCGGACCTGATTCTCGAGGCCTTTGTCGAATTCCAGCGCGAGGTGTCGATCATCGCGGCGCGCAACCGAGCCGGCGAGGTCCGCTTTTACCCCTTGTCGGAGAACACCCACGAGCGGGGTGTGCTGGCGTTTTCACGGGCGCGTCCGGGGGACCCTGCCGCCGCCGAGGCGTGCCGTTACATGGGCTTGTTGCTCGATGAATTCGCGTATGTGGGCGTGCTCGCCCTTGAATTGTTCGATGTCGGCGGCCGCTTGCTCGCCAACGAGATGGCCCCCCGTGTCCATAATTCCGGACACTGGACCATCGAGGGCAGCGAAACGAGCCAGTTCGAAAACCACTTGCGCGCCGTTCTCGGCTGGCCGCTTGGGGACACTGCGCCGGTCGGTTATACGGCCATGTTCAACTGCGTCGGTTATCTGCCGGACCCCAAGGCGGTGATGGCGATCGGCGGGGCGCACTGGCATGACTACCGCAAGGCCGTGCGTCCCGGACGCAAGGTGGGCCATATCACCGCCCGTGCAAGCGACAAAGACAGTCTGGAGCCGGCGATCTCGGCGCTAAAAGCCGTTCTCCCGGGACACGTTTTCGATTAGAAAAGCCCCATGAAGGCGTGCAAGAGGTGGCCAAAACTGCCGGCGCCGGATCCTGGCGGCAGATAGCCCGCCAGAAAATCCGCCAATTTGCCGGAACGCGAATCGGTAAGGCGGCCCGTACGCGGGTCATAGCGTGCCTCGACGACGTTGAGGGGACGCGGGAAGCGCAGATTGCCCTGCCCGCGCACGGCGGTCTTCATGTAATGAATCCAGATCGGCAGGGCTTCGCGCGCGCCAGCCGCCCACGGGCCCATGGTCTTGTTGTCGTCATAGCCGACCCATACTGTGGTGACGATCCTGGGGTTGTAGCCGTTGAACCAGGCGTTGTTCTCGGTGTTGGTGGTTCCGGTTTTGCCCGCCAGATCCGGATCATGCAGGATCTGCGCGGCCACACCCGTGCCCGAACGGATCACATGTTCCATCATGCGTGTCAACAGAAAGGCGACGCTTGGCGGAATGGCCGGTGCCGTGCCTGGCGGCGGTGGCGCGTAGCCGAGCGGGCAGTCATGCAGGGACAGACTGCGCCCGCTTGCCGTCTGGATGCGCGAGATCAGATAGGGTGTCGGCAGAAAACCGCCGGCGGCGAAGGCCGCGTAACCGCGGACGATCTGGATCGGTGTGAAATCACCGGATCCCAGCACCATCGATGGCACGGGCGGGATCTGTTTTAACGGGAAGCCCATGCGGTGGACGTAGCGGACCGCGTAGGGGATGCCGATGTCCATGAGCAATCGCACGCTGGGCACATTGTGGGAATCGGCGAGATCCTCCCATACGGGGAAGGGTTTATTGGAGAAGGTGTTGCTGTAGTTCACGGGCCGATAGATCTTGCCGTTGGGCAGTTTGATCGCGAGCGCCGTATCCCGGATGAGCGTGACCGGCGTCAGGTAATGACGGTCGCCTGCGGCCTTCAGGGCGGGTGCATCCATGGCGGCGGCATAGACGAACGGTTTGAAACCCGAACCGGGCTGGCGGTAGGCATAGAGCGCCCGATCGAAATGGCTGAGCTCGTAACTAAAGCCGCCGGCGAGCGCCAGGATCGCGCCGCTGTGGCTGTCCAGTGAGATGATCGCCCCTTGAGCGCGGGGCACCTGCGTGAGTTGCCAGCTGGGCGCAGCCACCCGGTGCCATACGCGAATGCTCCATACGGTATTGCCGGTGCCGGCCGCCGCCGCCGCCACGTCATGACGCAGCCAGATCAGGTCGCCGCGCTCGAGAACGGCATCCACGCGGTCCGGGCGCGGTCCCTGCGGGCTGCTCCGTGCCCAGCGTATGTCCGGCAGGCCGAGGATGGCGATATGTCCGTTGACGGCGACACGGGCCGCCTGTGCATTGCTCGCAAGCACCACGCCCCAGTGGAGGTTGGCCGGATTGTGGGCGGGCAGCACCGATGGCCTGCGTCCTCGAGCGGCCCGCCGCAGGGCGCGCCCGTGGAGAACGGCGACCGGTCCATGCCAGATTTTTGGATCGAGGCTGTCAAGACCCATCGCGTAGTTTTCGAGACCGATAGCGAGACTGCGGTCGGCGGCGCGCTGGTCACGCGGCTCGATGGTCGTGTACACGCGCAATCCGCGCCGATACGTGAAGTTGGCGCCATAGCGGGCCTCGAGCCATTGCCGGATCCAGTCGGTTGCGTAGGGAGCGAGGTCGTTGGCGGGCGCGTGATAATCGCTTCGTACGGGCTCGGCCAGGGCCGCCTGAAGCGCGCTATGGCTTATGTATCCGAGGGCCGCCATGCGGTGCAGGACATAGTTGCGCCGCCAGCGGGCCCGGCGCGGATGGTCGACCGGGTTGAACAGGGTGGGCGCGGCCGGCAATCCTGCCAGCGTGGCCATCTGCGCAAGCGAAAGCTGCCCGAGACCCTTGCCGTAGTATGTCCGGGCCGCTGCCTGCACCCCGTAGGCGCCCTGGCCCAGATAGATCTTGTTCAGGTAGAGATCGAGGATCTGGTCCCGCGTGAGACGCTGGGCGAGCTTGTACGCGAGGAGGATTTGGGCCACCTTGCGGGTGATCGTCTTCTTGGGGCTCAGATAGAAATTCCGCGCCACCTGTTCCGTGATGGTGCTGGCGCCCTGCACCGGCGCCATATGCACGATGTCGACGAGGGCGGCCCGCACGATCCCCGGATAGCTCACCGGGTAGTAGAGAACATTGTGGCTGTAGAAGTGCGCGTTCTCGGCTGCGATGAATGCCCGCTGGAGTTGCAGGGGGATCTTGTCCAGGGGCAGGGCATAACGGATCTGGGGCCCTGCGACCTGGAGCAGCTTGCCATTGGCCGCATAGATGCGCAGCGGTTCCTCGGGATGCCAGTTCTGCAAGGCCGTGACCGGCGGCAGCTGTTCCCAGATCCATGAGGCCCATAGTCCGACGGCTACCGCCGCGTTGAAGGCGAGTGCAAGCAGGATCGCTCCGATCCAGAGCCGCCAGCGCCGAGACCGCCTCCCTGTCGATGCCATCGCGTCTACCCGGACAAACGATAAAGGCGTGGCGCGTCAAACGGGGCGCAAAGAGGCGGCCGCGGGGTCATGCCGAAAGGTGCAGACAAGCGGGCATGGCACATGTTCCGCATACCGGAGAAGACAAACCTGCCGTGACATAAGGGATATGGGGCACACTGGTTTCCACAGGCTCTACGCCCCTATGAGTCCGGCGTCTCCATGAAGTTCCATCACCGTTTATGCGCATTTCGTCCCGTGCCCGGTGGCAGTTGCTGTGCAGGCGGGGATGACCATCATCCGAAGCGGATCCGGTCCGCCTGTGCTACACAGTTTTGGCGATTATATCAGGCAAATGCCAAGCGGGGTGGGCAATATGCCATTGAGTTACGCGCAGCAGTTTCTCTGCGTGGTGTCGGGTGCGTTCGTCGGGTTTTCCCTCGGGCTTATCGGTGGCGGCGGGTCGATCCTGGCGGTGCCGCTGCTCATATATGTCGTGGGCGTGCGGCAGCCCCATCTGGTGATCGGGACGACCGCGCTGGCGGTTGCGCTCAATGCCTTCGCCAATCTCGTCCCTCACGCCCGGCGCGGCAACATACGCTGGCGGGCCGGATGGCAATTCGCGCTGGCCGGAGGCCTTGGCGCGCTTGCCGGCGCGGCCTTTGGAAAGCGCGTCGACGGGCGCGCGCTGCTGTTTCTGTTTTCGCTGCTCATGCTCTTTGTGGCTGTCCGCATGGCGCGTCCCGTCAAGATTGCAGATCTCGCGAAGACGCCCGGGGCCGGCGGGGGCCGGGTCATCGGCACGGGTTTTGGTGTGGGCATGCTGGCCGGGTTTTTTGGGATCGGCGGCGGATTTCTGGTGGTGCCGGGCCTTGTGCGATCGACCGGAATGGGCATGCTGGAAGCGGTCGGGACCTCGCTGCTTGCCGTCGGCATCTTCGGGCTCACGACCACCGTCTCCTACGCGTTCGCGGGTCTCGTGAGCGGACTTATCGCCGTCGAATTCCTGCTTGGCGGCGTGTTTGGCGGGTGGGCCGGCGCGAGTGCGGCGAGCCATATCGCCAAAAAAGGCCGTCTGCTGAATTATATTTTCTCCGGCATTGTCGTGCTGGTCGGCCTTTACATGGCGGTCCACTACGCGGCCGCCTTCGCCGGGTTGTTTGGGCGGATGTAGGCGGCCCCCAAGCGCGGGCGTAAAGGCGCCCGCTCCGCGGCCGCCTAGCTCTTCTTTTTCCGGGATTTCGCTGCGCGGGGTGCGTCGTCCCCTTCTGCCGTCTCCATGCGCTGCATGAGGGCCTTGTCGTGTTCATCCCGGTAGGGCTTGAAGTCGAGGTCTTCGGGCACGCAGACAAGCCGTTCGTCGCCGATCGATTTGACGTATTGCTGCATGAAGCGATCGTAGGCGCGCCAGGAAACGCGGTCGGCGCGGACCGCCGCCTCTTCCGCGCGGGTGGCTATCTGGTGGGCGTGGAGATAATGGAGGCCGAGTGTATCCAGGAGGGACTTTTCCACGGACTCGTGAAGGATCAGGTAGCGGTCGACCTGCACGGTGCGGTCGTTGTTCGTGAAGGACTCCGGGAGATGGCGGTCGATGTAGATCGTGCGGCCGTCCTGGCTGTAGCCCGCCAGATAGGGAATATCGTAGTCGCGGGACAGGCGTACGCGGCGCAAAATGGCGTCGAGCGCCCGATCCAGCATGAGGCCCGAAACATACCAGTCGGGAATACGGAGTTTGCGGTGCGGCGCGAGGGGATGGCAACTTACAGTCGGCATGTGGCCTCCAGGAAAAGGGGGATCTCCGCAGTCTAGCACGGGCAGATCCCCCTTGCGGGTTTCCCGTCAGTTCAAGGCGCGCAACTGCACTGCGCGTTCCAGTAGACGACGTGTCCAGGTGGTACCATGGCCTCGATGCCGGGCAGCACGGCCGAGACACGTTCAGGTTCGTCGAAGAACTCGATGACAAGGGGAAGGCGCGCGGTTATGCGCAGCAAATCGTCTGCGTGCACCTCGCCCTTGCTGCCAAAGCCCGCGATGCCGCGAAACACGGTGACCCCGCGCACCTTGTGTTCGTTGTGAAGGGTATGGAATATTTCCTTCAGAAGGTTGTGACTATGATACTTGTCACCTTCCTGGATGTAGATGCGTACAATGGTGATTGTCGTCATGTCACACTCCGATATTGCGCGAAAGGTAGGCCCCGAGGAAAACGCCCAGCAGGCACAAGACCACGGAGCCGCCAACATACAGGACCGCCTTCAGGGGCTCGCCCGCTTCGACGAGATTCAGTGTCTCTACGGAAAACGTGGAAAATGTCGTATAGGCGCCGAGCCCGCCCGTCAGAATGCCCGTACGCAGTTCGGGACTGATGGTGACGCGTTCCAGCGTGAGAAAGAACAGGAACCCCATCAGAAAGCAGCCGAGCACATTGATGGACAGCGTGGCCCACGGAAAATCGGTGCCCACGGCCGCCTGGACGGCCAACGTCTGGCCGTAGCGCGCGAACGCGCCGACGATGGCAAAGATCGTGAGATACACATAGGTCATAATAGAAAGCATCCCCAGCGTTGAAAAGAATCCAAATCGATACCTGCGCACGGGCGGGCGCGTGGCGTCTATCCACGGCAAGCCTAAAGTGCGGTGATCGGTATCCCCGCGGCCGCGGGCACTGAGCGAGAGATTATCGGGTAACGAATAGCTCCCACCGGCGCGCGCACCCATGCCCCTCTTGCGAGGGTGTCCGGTAGGAGTCATCAGCCACGGTGTGGCGGTTGTGAGGCGAACCCCATCGCCTTCCCATGCAGGCTAGAGAAAGCGGCCGCGGCTGTCAAGCCGCGGCGGCCGCGCATCCATCGGCATCGATTGGTCCCGCGCGGCTCAGGGGTTTCATGGGCAGATGGCGGCAGGGTTCCGGGTGTCCCCGGGCCTGGCTTGCGCGGCGTCAATCGCCGTGGTCACGAGCGCTTGCCCCGGACTTACGACCGGTCATTCGCGTGGAAGAGGCGGGTCATCACGTCTTCGTTATCAAGGCGTTCTCCGTTGAGCGCCATGGCCAGCAGTTCGCCGCCCATGACCTGGGGCGCAATGACCATGTCCGGGCGAACGCTGCGCACGCGCGCCATGTTCCGGCTGTGATTGACGGCCGCGACGGTGCGGGCCGATCCGCCGAGTTCCTTGACCGAAAGCACCGTAAACGCATTTTCGGAATCGTCCGCCCAGAGAGCGAGCACGGCGACCGCCTCCGGGACACCGGCGGTACGCAGTACATCCGGGTCGCTCGGATCGCCCACCAGGATGTCGGCGCCCTGCCAGTCCGCACCGGGACTCGCGGCGGGCGTAATGACCGTGACGGGCAGGTGGCGCTGGAGCAATTCACGGCATGTATTGCGGGCCAGGGGTGTGTCGCCGATGATCACATAGTGATTCTTGCGCTGCATCTTTTGCTTGTCCCCTTTCATGAGCCGCTGCAGGCGGTTGGTTACCGCGGGCACGATGACCGCCGAGATGGATGTGGCGAACACCGTGATGCCAAGGATTATGAGCGAAATGACAAAAAGGCGCGCGTCTGTCGTTTTCGGGACGATGTCGCCGTAGCCCACCGTCGACATCGTCTCCACTGCGAAGTACAAGGCGGTCGGGAGCGTCATGATGGGCGGCGAGAAGCCGCCGCCGAGGACCAGAGAGCCAAATACGGCGTAGCCGATCAGCAGGAGCACGCTGATGGCGGCAAACAGTGTCCCGGCCGCGAGGCTCGAACGGTCGAAATGCCGCTGAAAGACGAGGAGCGCGAGCAGTGTGACGCCATTGAAGGCTGCCCACACGGAAGACTGCAGGTGGCCATGCAAGGCGATGGCGAGACTGGCCGCCGCCACCACGATGGTTACCGCCCACGACAGCCGGGAGCGCAGAACGAGCCCGATGGCCATGACCACGAGAATGGCGCCCGTGATCACCTGCGGGATGCCCCGCAGTGCGCTCGTACTGAGGAGGTCTGCCAGGGCCCGCGACGGTGTGGGCAATCCCGCCAAGGTTATGAGAGGCGCAAGGTTCAAAAGGCCGAGAATGGCCACCGCGAGCGCCAGGGGCCAGTGCGGGAACCAGTCGTCGCTGTGAAGGGCGGCATGGCGGGCGCGCCACCACTGGCGCAGGCGGTCGATTCGGCTCCACTTAAAAAGCTGCGGGAACGAGTTGTCGTGCTTCGTCATGGGCGGGAGGGGCCGCTTTGCCGATGGCCGCACGATCCGCTGCGCATCCGGAGGAGGCATGCGGGCGCCGGATGTTTTTTTGCAGGTCCGGTTTCAGCCGGGATCCGGCTCGGGTTGGCGCCCTGGAACGTGTGGCGATGGATTTCACGGAAGGCGGCATCCAGCAAGGCCGCACGCCTGGAGCCGCTCGGGGAACATTCCATAATGACCAGCATACCGCCGGGCATGTGGCTGTCAAGCGCTTTGGCGCAGACCGCCTGCGGGTGTGGCGGCGCAAGGGTAACCATCCGTCATCATCGTGCCCACAATTTCCTGTGGTGCTGTATAGTGCGCGGTCTGGCATCCCGGGGCGGCGGCGGATTCCCGGTGGCGTCCCGGCGGCCGTTGTCCGCCCTGTGGGCCGGCGGCATGACCGTTTGCAGAAGGCGGGCCTGATGGGCCTTGCTGGCGGCCGGTTTCGTGCGGGCGCAGGCGCCCACGCCGCATGCCGGCCATCTCTTGCGCAGGCGCGCGCCCTTCCAGGGAGCTGATGGACCGCGGCGGCGCATGACCATGGACGGTGCCGAGACTTCTCGTTGCCGGACGGACCGGTCCGCCGCCGTTTGTCCTGCGCGGCGCCGGCAGGGGTTGCCGTGGCCACCGGTCGCAGCACACCGGGCGGACCATACATTTGTTTGCCGCAGCAGAGGGATCCGCAGGTCCCAGAAGACCGTCTGGCGCATGGCATGGCGCTTCAGGGGCGCTGTTCTGCGCGCGCCCAGGACCCATGTGGCGGGCCCCCGGGCCTGCTGCCCGGCGGATCCGTGCGCAGCTGCATGCGCCTATTTTGGCTATGCTTGAAAGAGGGGACGCATGCGGGCGCGCGTCTCAAGACACCGGCCCTACGATAGAACGAAAATAAAAAAGTAGGGCCAGGAAAGGGGGGTCATGGCACACAAGAAGCAGGCGGGGTCGGCAAGCGAACTGGCTCCGGTCCGGCGCCACCATCCCGCGCTCGTCTCACATCGCCACACCCTGGCGGTCGCCTATTGGTTCGGCCTGGTCGGTACGGTCGCGTTTGCCTGCACCTACGGGTGGCATTCCTGGGTCCGCTATCAGGAAGACAGGCACGCGCGGCTCGCGCTGGTGGCAACGATGATTGCCCACGCCACCCATGAATTCCTTGACGATCAGCGTGCGCGCATGGCGTTCCTGGCCGCGCAGTTGCGGCAGCAATCGGCCGTTCACCGCGCCCGTGCCGCCCGCTCGCTGTTCGGCCGATATCTGCACGCTTCGCCTGCTATCCAGAGTGTGGGGCTTCTGACGCCGGCCGGGCGGCTGGTGGCGGCGGCTCCGGTGGCCTCGCGGCTCTTGCAAGACCTGCAGAAAAGTCCCCGCATGCAGACGGATCTGCGGCGCTCGGCGCGCGTGCCGGGGTTGTCGATCGATCGGCCACTCTATGATCCGCAGACAAAAGACTGGGTGGTGCCTGTGACGTACACGGCCTCGCGGAGCGGTGGCGGACCCCAGTTCATGATCGTGGAGGTTCTGGGATTCCGGGACTTCAACCGGATTCTCCCGCGTTCCCTGCTCATTCCCGGTCTTGCGATCGGCTTGTTGCGCAACGATTTTTACCTGGAGGCGCGCACACCCATCCCCCTGGGCAACCTGCAGGCGCTCGTGGCGCGCGCCCAGACGGGCGTTCTTGCCCGGACGCTTGCGATGGATCAGGGGCGTGTCAGGGGATCATTCGATGGGTTTGTCAGTGCGGACAAGGAGTACCGCTTTGGTGCCTATCAGCGCGTGCGGCGTTATCCGCTTACCGCATTCGCCGACATTCCACGCCGGCAGGAACTGTTCACGTGGTGGCACCGTCTGGTCGAAATCCCCTTTTTCTTTCTGCTTGCTGCGCTGCTCTTCAGCGCGCTTGCGTATTATCGGATACAGCTTCTCACGCGCCGCTGGGAAGAAGAAAAAGAGCGTCAAAAAACCATACTGCGCAGCCTCGTTGTCCATGATCCGCTGACAGGCCTGTTGAACCGGTCGAGTCTGATGCCCGTCCTGAAGCGGGCAATGGAGCGCGCGCGGCGTTACCGCCGGCTGCTTGCGATCGGATTTCTGGACGTAAACGATTTCAAGTTGATTAACGATCTTTACGGCCACCCGGCCGGAGACACCATCCTGAAGGAGCTCGCGGTGCGGCTCAAGCGGACCATGCGGGGCACGGACAGGATCGTGCGGCTCGGTGGTGACGAATTCGTGCTGGTAATCGAGGGATTGCAGACGCCCGACGATTTGCGGCCGGTCATCGAGCATATCCGCACAGTCCTGGCGGATCCTTTTATCGTGGGCGAACTCGCCCTGCAGGTCTATGTGAGTCTCGGGCTGACAGTCTACCCGCTCGATGATGAGGATGCGGAGGGTTTGCTGCGGCACGCGGATCAGTCCATGTATGCCGCAAAGGCCAACCGCGCCGATGGGTGGGTACGGATCTATGAGCCGCGCGGAGCCGGTGGCGGGGGCGCAAGCCCGCTGCCGGCGCACGAGGATTGAGCGAGACCCGCAGCCGGGCGGCCAGATGGGTTCCGTCCGGGGCTCGAGCAGGATTGGCCTAATCGCCGTCTGCGGCCTCGAACGCGACCCCTGGCGCATGATGGCGGGCGGCAAGGCGGGCGACGTACCGTTGTACGCGCTGGTAGGATGCACGGCCTTTCGTGGCGATCCATTCCTGGCGCATCTGTACGTCGCCCGGGACCTTGAGCAGGGTTGTCGGTGCGTAGGCCTCCAGGGGTGGCGGCAGGTGCCGGCCGTGCACGCCGGTATGGGAGCGGTACCAGCGCGGCGAGAGCACATGCCCGACGGCTCCCGCCTCACGGCGCAGCAAAGTGTAGTTGGTGCAGGCGCCGGCATTGAAACGCACGGGGACGCGTATCGGCAATACCGGTGCCGGCGCGAAATCCGGTGTGCGCGACCAGATCCCGGAGAAGACCGCGGCGTTCTGATCCCACTGGGATAAGGGCGGCAGACCCAGAATCTCTTCGGTGGTTTTCAGGATATTCACCTGCGAGTATGCGTGCGTCTCGATCCGCCCGCGGCGGATCCAGGGACTTATGGCGAGCGCAAATGTGCGATGGGCATTGATGTGATCGGCCCCCGATTGCGCATCGTCTTCGGTCAGAAAGACCACCATGTGGCGCCACTGCGGCGTGCGCGAGAGATAATGGATGAACCGGGCGGTGGCGTAGTCATTATTGGCCACATAGTAATCCGGACTGTAATAGCAGGCCTCCCGGCCGGCCGTATGGTCATCGGGCAGCCATATGTAGATGAAATGCGGAAAGGCGCGGCCCGGGTGTTCCTTCAGCCAGCGGATGGCAAGCCGGACACGCAATGTGTCCAGTATCATGCGGTCCCATCCCGGGTAGCTGACCGCGAGATGGGCCTTCATCGCCTGCGAGATGGTGCCGGCGCGGCTGCGCGAAACGAACTCCCCGAAGTCTTCGAACGACACCCGATGTGCGAGCAGGTCATTGAAGAGGAACAGGCGCCCCGGATAACTCACCCACGGGTTCGACCATTTGCCAAGGACAGACAGGTCCTGGTAGATGGCGTACGGATCGTCGGCCCCGAGGGGCATGCCGCCGGTGCCGCTTGCGCCCCCCGGGATCAGTGACTGGGTCCAGCCCGGGTTGGCGACCAGGCCGCGGTCAGAGTAGTACTCGGGCCAGGTACGCTGAACGAAGTCGGAGTCGGATGCGCCCGTGGTCCACTGATGGCCCTGGGCCGTCACTTCGCCGTCGGCCATGAAGTGCGCGAAAAGGGTATAGCGTCCGGCGAGCGCATACAGGTTGGGCAGTTCGCGCGGGCCATAGAGGTCGAGGCGCGGATCCGCCCAGGACCCGGCCGCCCGGTAGTCGCCAAGGTCTTCGTCGAACGTCTTGTTTTCGCGCAGAATGAAGACCACGTAGTGGATATGGCGCCGCAGAAACGCACCGATGCGGCGGTTTTCGCGCGCACGCCCGGCACGTTCGGCTGCGGTAAAGCCGTCATGCCGCAGGGCAAGCCGGGTCCAGCGTGCAAGATGGCGATCGAGGTCTGCGAGCGGGATCTTCTGGATCAGGCCATTCATCATGTTCCCCACCCACTGATGTTCGACGTTGGGGCCGGAGCCGAGACCCTTGGCGGCGACTGCGTAGAGCGTGTGGGCGGTGGCCGTGATGGCCGTGGGATACCAGCCGGTCGGAATCAGCCCCTCCGGCTTGCCGGTGCGGAGGTTGAATACGGCGATATCATTGTTGCCGGCGTTGGCGACGAACAGATGACCGCGGCGCATGGCCAGCGCATCCGGATAGCTGCCCGGCGGTGCGCCAGGATACGGGCTGTCGTTCAGGATGCGCACAAGCCGCATGGTTCGCGTGTCGATCTCTGCCACGCGGTCGGCATTGGCCAGTGTGACGAAGAGAAGCGCGCTGTGGCGGAGGGCCGCAACCGCCGTCGGGTGTACGCCCGCGGCGCGATCGGTGGCTGTGGCGCCGGGCCCCACGGCCACCCGGCCCAGAACCTTGAGCGTGCGCGGGTCGACGATCGCGACACTGTTGCTCGCCCACAGGCTTACGGCCAGACGGTGGCCGTGATCGGCCAAGGTGGCCGCATAGGGGTAGGGGCCGACGTTGCGGTAGAGCGTGTGGCCGGTACGCAGGTTTATGCGCGCAATACTGTTGGCGAGCATGCCGGTCACGTACAGGTGTTTGCCATGGGGACCGGGCACGATGGCGTCCGGATAAAAGCGCCGGGGCTTGCCGGCGTGGTGACCCTGGTAGTGATAGGGATACTGGGCTTGGGGAAAGGGCTGCCAGTGGAGGGCATAGCGGCGAAGCAGTTCCGGGTGCCCGTTGCGTACGCGGAACGCCGCCACGTCGTTGGTGGCGCCCCCCGCCGCGTAGATATCCCCGTCTGCCGACAGGGCCAGGCCCTGGAAGAAGCTCTGCCGCGGAATGACGAGTGCGGGTCTCGCCGTCTGCGGGCCATGCCCCGGGCGGTACGCCGCAATCTGCTGCTCCCGGCGCAGGTTCTGCGCATCGTAGAGACTGATCGTCTGGGCGTTGGTCGCGCCGTTGGCCAGAACGTACACGGTATGGCCGTGGGCGAGGACCGCGGTCGCAAAATTCGCCGTTCCGTTGATGCACCCGACCGGACCTGCCACCCGCCCGGTCGGCAGTGTGTGCATGAAAAGGACGGCATTGGCGGAATTTATGCAGGTGGCAGACGTGACGTCACGCGTATTCTGGACGGGGCGGGCATGGCAGATGCCCATGGTGGCGAGCAGAACGGCACCATTACGGGCAATGCCCCAGTTGAAGGTTCTGGGCACGGTGGCAGGTCTCCTTGGCTGATCGGCGCAGGATACGCCCGATATATGACACTTCGTGCTGAGGGCCGTGCCGGGGGACGGGGCGCGGGGCCGGGACAAAGCTGAAACAGGAGCACGCCGTGATGCCTTTTTCTTCCCGGGGCCGGTTTGTGCGGGCGTGGCTGCAGGCTGCGCATTTCCAGGCGCTGCCTTGCCGGGGGCCGCGTGGGGATACGTCCGATACGTGACCTTGTGATCGGCCATGTCTTCATTATGCCGGGCTGCGCCAGCGAAGCAAATCCGAAGCACCGCGCATCATGGTGTTCATGGCCTGGACCACCACGGCGCCCTGCTCGCGCAATGCCGCCGCAAAATGGGTATGTGAGGCCCGGCCCGATGATAAAGCCGGCCGCGCCCGCATGCTACCGGTGCCGGCGGTGTCTCGCTGGCCGCTATCTTTCCACCGCGGTCGAATGCAAAATAATACAGACCGGCATGTCCGTGCGAGGAAAGTGCCGCTGAAGCGAAGCGGGGGGAGGCGGCCCGGACAGGGTATCCGGTCCGGGCGTGCGGCTTCTTCATGAGGACGAAATGGTGGGCGAGGCTCGCTGCTTTCCGGCGGGGCGCCGCCCGTGTCCGGGATCCGCAATCGATCCTTGCGGCGGGGCCGTGTCTCCGTGGGGGCCGGGGAGGCGTGTTGCGACACCGGAGTGTCCGGGGGGTGACGGTCCGGCGCCCTGTTGCGTTTTGTTACCAAAGCCCCCTGCGAGGATGACTTTCGATCGGGTATCATGGTGTCATCCTAAAAATGACACCATGGACCGGTGTCCAAGTCACGAGGGGAGGTTGTTTGCAGCAGGAGATGCGCAGTCTTGGTGGGGGCGGCCTCGCCCTGTGGTTTACGGGCTTGCCGGGCAGCGGGAAGAGCACGCTGAGCGTTGCGGTGGGACGGGAGCTCGAGCAAAGGGACGGGCGGCTGGTGACGATGCTGGATGGGGATGTCGTGCGCCGCATCCTGTCCCGCGGGGTCGGTTTTACCCGGGCCGAGCGGGGCGATAATGTCCGGCGCATCGGTTTTGCGGCGAGCCTCATCGTTCGCCATGGCGGTGTCGCGATCGTCGCCGCCGTGTCGCCCTATCGGGACGTGCGGGCCGAGGTGCGCGCCCTGGTCGAGGCCGAGCGTGGCCATTTCGTGGAAATCCACATGGACGCCCCGTTTTCGGTGTGCGTCGAGCGCGACCCCAAGGGCATGTATGCCGCGGCGCTTGCAGGCCATATCTCTCTCTTTACGGGTGTCGACGATCCTTACGAAAAACCCCTGTCCCCGGATCTGCGGATCCCCACCCAACACTGCAATCTCGCCACCGCGAAGGATCTCGTTTTCGATTTCCTGGAAGGCCGCCGCTATCTGGTGAACACAGGCCGGGCCGGCGCACGCTGATCGCCATGCGCCGTGGCGCGTCCTTGGCGGCGCGGCGCGGCGCGGGCGCACCACGAGCGGGCGCGCACCCTTGTGCCTGCACCAGAACCGACGCGCTGATATGGCAGCGGCCGCATCTTTGTCTTCCTGATTTCCCGCCCATTGCAGGAATTTCCGTCTTTTCCCCGTGAGGTACGCACTGCTGCGCCGTGCTGGCACGCTTTCTGCTTCAGGGAAGCCTGCCGATCTGATGAGGGACACATACACGGGATAGAGCGCGACAGCTGATGAATAGACAAGACGGATCCTAGGGTTCCAGCCGCATCGGCGGTGTTTGGTCCGAGAGGGTCCGGCCCCGGTTTGGCGGGGTACACGGAGGGATAAAAACCCGGGAGGCAGGAATGCCGTCCGGGTTTTTTGTGGCGATGATTCAATAGTGGAGAAGGCACATGATGAAGAAGGCGGGCATGATACTGGCGGGCGCCCTCGCGCTCCTCTTTGGACAGTTGTTGACGGTGAGTGCCGCGCGCGCGGATCTCACCATGGGCATCAGCGATTGGCCCGGCTGGGTCGCATGGTATGTGGCCCAACACAATGGCTATCTCAAGAAATACGCACCAGGTGTGCGGCTGGTGTGGTTTCCAAGCTATATGACGTCGGTCGAGGCGCTGTCCGCCGGGCGCATCGATGCAAATTGCCAGGCACTGATCGATACGCTCGCCCCGGTGGCCAAGAAGGTGCCGGTCAAGGTGGTTCTCGTGACGGACAATTCGGCCGGTAATGACGCGCTCATGGTCGCCAACGGTATCCGGTCGTTCAGGGCGCTCAAGGGCAAGACCATCGCGGTGGAGATGAATTCTATCGAGGAATATCTCGATGTCACGGCTCTCGCCCGCCATGGCATGACGGCACAGGATGTGCATTTCATCAACATGTCCACCGGCAATTCCGCTGCGGCTCTCATAACCGGCAAGGTTGCGGCTGCCGGTGTCTGGAATCCCTGGATCCAGCGCATCGAGGCGCGGCATGCAGGTCATCCGCTTTTTACCAGCGCCAGGGCGCCGGGGCTCATCCCGGATGTCGTGGTGGTCCGCGACGCGGCTATCGCCCGCGACCGTAACGAGCTGATCGGGCTCGCGAAGGCATGGTTTGCAACCGTCCGCTTCATCCATCAGCATCCGGCGGCCGCCGCGGCGATCATGGCCCCGCATGTGGACCTTTCGCCCCGCGTCTATGCCGAGGGTCTTGCCGGCACCCGCCTGTTCGGCGCGCGCCTAAACAGCGAGGCGCTCGCTCCCGGGCATGCGGCGGTTTCGCTCTATAACAGTACGGCAGCTACCGGTGTATTCCTGAAGGAAGTGCACATGCTTACGGTTGTGCCGGCGGGGCGTAGCTTCATCGACAGTGCCATCGTCGCGGCGGCGCGGCATTAGGAGATCCTATGGCCCTGACCCTGTCCAGGAGGCGTCCAGCCCGCGCGCGGCGCGCTGTCCTCCGCGCGCCTTTGCCGAGGATCCTCTATGCCGCATTGTCGATCCTGGGGTTCATGGCGCCGCTTGCCGTGTGGGCATGGATCACGCACGAGCACTGGGTCGGGGCCATTTTCTTGCCGTCGCCAGGGCGTGTCGGCACGGCGCTTGCGCACTGGATGCGCGCGCGCCTGGCTTACGATACGGAAATCAGCGTTTATCGCGTGACAATGGGATTCGCGCTCGCGGCCGTGGTAGGGGTTCCGGTCGGTCTCTGCATCGGCGTGTACAAGTGGTGCGAAGCGCTTTTGCAGCCCATAAATGACTTTGTCCGCTACATGCCCGCATCGGCCTTTATACCGCTCGTCATTTTGTGGGTGGGAATTGGCGAGGGGTCGAAGATTTCGATCATTTTCATTGGTGTCGTTTTTCAGATCGTGGTCATGGTTGCCGATGCCGCGCGCGCCATACCGGATGGCTACATCGAGACTGCGTACACCATGGGCGCCACCCCGGGCGAGGTCGTTCATCACGTCGTCTGGCGCGGCAGCTGGCCACGGATCGTGGATATCCTGCGCATCAACATGGGTTGGGCGTGGACCTATCTGGTGGTGGCAGAGATGGTTGCTGCCGACAGTGGCCTTGGTTACGCCATCTTGCAGGCGCAGCGCTTTCTCGACACCGCCCGCATCTTCGTTGGCATCATGGTCATCGGCCTGATCGGGCTCGCGTTCGACCTGCTGTTCAGGCTCCTTCACCGCCGTTTATTTCCGTGGTATCGCGCATGACGACTGCACTCACGGTTCGCAATCTGGACAAGACATTCGGGCCGCAAGAGGCAAGCCCTGTCCTTTCGGATGTGTCTTTTGGCGTGCAACGCGGGGAGTTTCTGGCGATTGTCGGGGCGTCCGGGTGCGGCAAGTCGACGTTGCTGCGGCTGCTCGCGGGTTTGGAACAGGCGACTGCGGGCGACATTCTCGTCAACGGGCGCGCCTTGACGGGGCCCGGGCCCGAGCGCGGCATGGTGTTCCAGCGGTCCACTCTTTTTCCGTGGCTTACCGTATGGGAAAACATGCGGTTTCCCCGGCGGCTGCGGCGCACCCTCTGGGCCCCCACCGGAGACGTATCGCGCAGCGCGCAGCGCCGCGAAGCGCTCCTGCAGCTCATGGGTCTTGCGGGGGTGCGCGACCGCTATCCGGCGCACTTGAGCGGCGGTATGCAGCAGCGCGTCAACATCGCCCGCGCGCTCGTTGCCAATCCGGCGGTTTTGCTCATGGATGAGCCGTTCGGCGCCCTCGATGCACAGACCCGCGAAACGATGCACGATCTCGTATTCCATCTGTTTGCGCGCGAAGCCACCACCACGGTGCTGGTGACCCACGATGTCGACGAGGCCGTTTATCTCGGGGACCGGGTTATGGTTCTGGCGCCGAATCCGGGCCGCGTGGATGCCCTGTTCGATATGCCATGGGGCGAGAGCCGTACGCAGGATCTGCGGATGGATCCGGAGTTCATCGCCATGAAGCGCGCTATCGTCGAGCGCATCCGTGCGACCACATCCGTGCACACCGATCACGAATTGCTCGGCAGGATGACGAACCCCTGAAGGAGGACGCAATGATGGACAGCGGGAGAGGGAGGCTGTGGCGCGTGGACATACCGGGTGGCCAGCACTGGTCTGGCATCGTGCGCCGGGGCACCCGACTGCGGCTTACCGCGCAGGGACCGGTAGCCAATGCGGCGATGCTGCTCTACAACCAGGCGGACCGGCTGGAGCGCTATAACATGGCCGACACGCTGAAGGCACAGCACACGGCATTGCTCGGTGCCGGGCATGTCTTGATGTCGGACATGGGCCGGGTGCTAGCTGGCATCATTGCCGATGAAGCCGGCGGGCACGAGACTTTCTGCGGCGTGAGCGACACAGCGGATGTGCGGGAGCGCTATGGTGCGACGCGCTTTCAGGAGGACCGCAACGCCCGTTTCCTGAGCGGCCGGGAGGGGTTGCTTGCGGAATTGCGTAAATGGGGTCTCGGGGTGGCGGATCTGACCGCAAACATCAACTGGTTCAGCCGCGTGGCCGTCGATCGCGACGGCGGCATCGCCTTGCAGGCGCGCAATGTGCAGGGCGTGTCGGTGGATCTCTATTTCGAGATGGACACGCTGGTGGCGATATCCACGGCACCCCACCCCCTTGATGACGCAGCCCGCTACGCGCCAGCGGGAGTGACGCTCCTTGCCAAGCGCATGCAAGCGGCGGGGCGGGAACTCTGCCGGCTCCATTGCGCGGAAAACGGCCGGGCATACGCCAATACGCAGGCCTATCTTGGGGAGGGGGCATGAGCGACCATGTACGCGACGCGGCCACGGCCGTCCGTGACGAGGTATGTGCGGCGGGCGAGCCGTGGGTTGGGCAGCTGCGGGTCGGCCAGATCTTTCGCATCGTGGATCTCATGGGCAATCAGGCCGTGGACACGCTGTTCTACGCGACCGCCGATCCGGAGGTGCGCTACAGCGCCGCCGACACCATTCGCCGGCAGAGGCAGCTCTATCTGACCAAAGGCAGCCGCCTGTGGTCATCGGATGGCCGTGTCATGTTGACGATCGTCGCCGACACCTGTGGCCGCCATGACACCGTGGGCGGTGCGTGCTCGGCGGAGAGCAACTCGGTTCGCTATGCTTTCGATCGCTGTTTCATGCACAGCTGCCGGGACAATTTCCTGGCGGCCCTGTCTGCGGTACGCGGTGCCGGCGGCAGTCCCCTCGGGAAAAGGGACATCACCAGCAATGTCAATTTTTTTATGAACGTTCCGGTCGAAGGCGAAAAGCTCACGTTTGCAGATGGCGTGTCGGCTCCCGGCAAGTACGTAGAGATGCGCGCGGACATGGATGTGACGGTCGTTATGTCGAATTGCCCCCAATTGAACAATCCGTGCAATGCCTATAACCCGACCCCGATACGGCTGCTGGTTTGGGATGCGCCATAGCGCCGGGACGACCCGGGGCTCCGTTTTACGCAGGACGACCTGCCCGGGAGAATGACATGTTTAGGACCGTATTGGTTGCCAACCGCGGTGAGATCGCCGTACGCATCATGCGCAGCCTTAAAATATTGGGCGTGCGCAGCGTGGCCATCTATTCGGACGCGGATGCCGACAGTGTGCACGTGCGGTGTGCCGACGAGGCGGTGGCCCTCGGCGGGGCCGCCCCGCGCGACAGCTATCTGGACGGGCCGCGGATTATCGCGGCGGCGCTCGCTGCGGGTGCCGAGGCCATTCACCCGGGCTACGGATTTTTGGCGGAAAATCCGGATTTTGTCGCCGAATGTGCGCGGCATGGCATTGTCTTCATCGGTCCGACCGGGGAGCAGATCCGGCTCTTTGGATTAAAGCACGCGGCGCTGGAGCAGGCGCGTCTTCTGGGCGTGCCGCGGCTGCCTGGTTCGCCGCTTGTGGAGACCGTCGGGCAGGCGCGCGCCTTTGCAGAGCTAATCGGTTATCCGGTGATGATAAAAAGCACGGCTGGCGGAGGCGGCATCGGTATGCGGCTGTGCGCGGATGGGGAGGCGCTCGAGGCCGCGTTCGCGGCTGTCACGAGCCTTGCGCACGCCCACTTCAAGGAAGGCGGGGTATTTCTGGAGCGTTATGTCGCGGCGGCAAGGCACATCGAGGTTCAGGTGTTCGGGAACGGCGAAGGGCGGGTAGTGACCCTCGGCGAGCGGGATTGTTCGGTGCAGCGGCGCCATCAGAAAGTGATCGAGGAGACGCCGGCGCCGGACCTGCCTGAGGCGGTCCGCGGGGCTCTTACGGAGTCGGCGGTGCGCCTGATGGCAGGGGTGCGCTACCGTTCGGCAGGGACGGTGGAGTTCATTTATGACGCTGCCAGTGGCGAGTTCTATTTCCTGGAAGTGAATACGCGGCTGCAGGTTGAGCACGGCATTACAGAGCTCGTGACGGGCGTCGATCTGGTGGCATGGATGGTAAGACTTGCGGCAGGTGACGATCCGGCGGCCGCCTACGAGCACGCGCCAAAGGGTGCTGCCATCGAAGTGCGCGTGTACGCCGAGGATCCGGCACTCGATTTCCGTCCGTCCACGGGCACGGTGACCGCGCTTTCATGGCCGCCGGCGCGGATCGATACATGGATCGAAGAAGGCACCGAGATTACCCCGTATTACGATCCGCTGCTTGCGAAAATCCAGATCTATGGAGCCGACCGGCAGACTGCGCTCGCATCTTTGCGCGAGGCGCTGGCAAAGACGTGTATTGGAGGGCTTGCAACCAATGTCGGCTATCTCATGGCGATAGCGGCCGATGAGCGCTTTGGCGCGGGACGCTATACAACGGCCTTGCTCGAGGGCATGGCTTATCATCCTGCGGTAGTCGAGATCCTGGATCCTGGGCTGCAGACGACCCTGCAGGATTTTCCTGGACGCCTGGGTTTCTGGCAGGTGGGTGTCCCGCCATCCGGTCCCATGGACAGCGTCGCGCTGCGCGTGGCCAACCGGCTCGTGGGCAACATGCCGGGCACATTGGCGCTCGAGATGACGATGACCGGCGCGCGCATGCGGTTGTCCGTGGGGGCCCGCGTGGCAGTGACCGGGGCGGCCGCCGACGTCCAGGTTGACGGCAAGCCGATCCCCATGTGGTGCGCCTGGGACGTGCCGGCGGGTACGGTGTTGGCCATCGGTCGGATCGAAGGGGCGGGACTGCGAACCTATCTTGCCATCGGCGGCGGGTTCGATGCCCCCTCTTATCTCGGCAGCGCTTCGACCTTCGCGCTCGGCAGGTTCGGCGGTCACCAGGGACGGGTTTTGCGAAGCGGCGACCGTTTACCGTTCCGGCAGGCATCGGGGCGGCCCCCGTCCTGGCAGGTGCGACCGCCGGTCTATCCGCGCCACTGGCGCATCGGAGTGCTTTATGGTCCGCACGGCGCGCCGGATTTCTTTCTCGAGGAAGATATCGAGACGTTTTTTTCGGGTGATTACGAGGTGCACTATCAGTCGAACCGGACAGGGGTGCGGCTCAAGGGACCAAAGCCCCGGTGGGCGCGGCGCGACGGCGGCGAGGCCGGCCTGCACCCCTCCAACATCCATGACAATGCCTATGCGATCGGCGCGATCGACTTCACGGGCGATATGCCCGTCATACTGGGTCCGGACGGACCGAGTCTCGGCGGATTCGTCTGTCCGGCGGTCGTCGTTGCAGGAGAGCTGTGGAAACTCGGCCAGTTGCGCGCAGGCGACACCGTGCGGTTTGTGCCTCTTACGCTGGCTGGCGCCGGCCGTCTCGAAGAGGCGGTCGAGGCGGCCGTGGAAGGCGGCGACCTGCGTGGTCTGCCGGATGATCCGGCCGTATTCGGCACCGACACGGTGCGCGAGGCGGTCGTCGGCGGCGATTCCACGATAGACGGTACAGCGGTCGTCTACCGGCGCGCCGGCGACAAATACCTGCTCGTCGAATACGGTCCACTCGTTCTCGATATCGCCTTGCGCCTGCAGGTGCACGCCCTCCATGAGTGGTTGCTCGCACAGGGGGGCGGGCAGCGCGCGGCCCTGGTGGATCTCACGCCCGGAATCCGCTCGCTGCAGATCCACTACGACAATCGGGCATTGCCGGAGGCGCAACTCATTGCGTGGTTGCATAAAGCGCATTGCGCACTGCCACCATCGATGCGATGCGGGTGCCATCACGCGTGGTTCATCTGCCTCTTGCATGGAATGACAGCGAGGTGGTCCGGGCGATCGACAAGTATCAGCAGGTTGTGCGCGCCGACGCCCCATGGTGTCCGAGCAACATCGAATTCATACGGCGGATCAATGGGTTAGACAGCAAAGATGATGTCCGCGAGATCGTCTTTACGGCGCGCTATCTTGTTCTCGGTCTGGGCGACGTGTATCTCGGGGCGCCGGTGGCGACACCCGTGGATCCCCGCCACCGGCTCGTCACCACCAAGTACAACCCGGCACGCACCTGGACCCCGGAAAACGCCGTCGGCATCGGTGGCGCCTATCTGTGCATTTACGGCATGGAGGGGCCCGGTGGCTATCAGCTGGTCGGTCGCACCGTGCCCGTCTGGAACCGCCACCGGCGCATCGGGCTCTTCCAGGAACCGTGGCTATTGCGGTTTTTCGACCAGATCCGCTTCTATCCGGTCACCGAGAGCGAACTGATGGCTCATCGCGCCGATTTCCTGAGGGGCCGCTACGCGTTACGGATCGACGAGGAGGAATTTTCGCTCGCGACATACCGCCGCTTTCTGGATGCGCATACGGACAGTATCGCCGCGTTCAAGAGCCGTCAGCAGGCCGCCTTCG
>JAJYDN010000019.1 GCA_021777535.1 Pseudomonadota bacterium | reverse complement strand
CTGCACTACACGTCTGCGGTCAGCATGGCGCATCTGCTCGTGCGTCTCGGCGAAGGCCAGCTCATGAGTGACAGCGGCGCGCCGCTCGGCAATTACGCCGCTGCCATGATCGTGCCCGATACACGCGACAACAGCCTTCTCGTCCGTACGGCGAGCGCATCGCGCCTGCGCACCATAAGGGATCTCGTCGGGCGCCTCGATGTGCAGGGTGAGGCAGGCGGCATGACGCATGTCGTCTATCTGCGCAATGCCCGCGCGACGGGCCTTGCCAAGATCCTGCGCGGACTTCTCGAGGGCGAGGCCAAAGGTGCCGCCGAGGTGGCGCCGCCGGTTGTGGCCGCTCCGCTGCCGGGTATGCCGGCGGCGCCCGCGCCGTTGTCTGCGAGCGCAATCAAGGCCTCCCTTGTTCAGGCCGATCCTTCCATAAACGCGCTCATCATCAACGCCCCCGATGCGGTCTACAACAACCTGCGCGCAGTGATATCCAAGCTCGACATTCGCCGTGCGCAGGTGTTCGTGCAGGCGCTGATTGCCGAAGTCACGACCAACAATGAGGCTGAGCTCGGTGTCCAATGGGCGGGTGCATCGTCGGTCGGAAGTTCCGGCGCAGTTGGCGGCGTAACCAACTTTCCATTCACGGGATCGGGTATCGTTTCGACAGCGATTACGCCGAGCAATCTGACCAACGAAGCAGGGCTCGCCCTCGGCTACATAAGCGGCGAAGAGACGCTTGCGAACGGCCAGACGGTCGTGGGCCTGTCGGCCCTGGCGCGCGCCCTGCAGTCGATATCGGGCGTCAATGTGCTGTCGACGCCAGACCTTCTCACGCTCGACAACACGCAGGCGACGATCATGGTCGGCCAGAATGTTCCGTTCGTCACGGGCAGCTATGCCACGAGCGCCATCGGCAGCACGGCAGTCAATCCCTTTCAGACGATCGAGCGCAAGAACGTCGGTCTGACATTGAAGATCAAGCCGCAGATCACGGCGGGAGACAACATCAAGATGGAAATCTACGAGGACGTGTCGAGCATCGCGCCGAACATAACGGGCGCCGCCGACCTCATCACCAACCGGCGGGAACTGAAGACCACGGTGATCGTGGCCGACCGGCACACGATCGTCCTGGGCGGCCTCATCGACGATGAAGTGGACAACACCTGGCAGGGCGTACCCTTGCTGGACGACATCCCGCTGCTTGGTAATCTTTTCAGGTACCGCCAGCGCGTAAAGAAAAAGACGGATCTCATGATCTTCCTGAAGCCCGTCATCGTCCGCAGTGCGCAGGCAAGTGAAGGATTCACCGCCTCGCGCTACGCCTTCATGCGTGCCGAGGAAATGGGCCTGCACTTCAGGCATTCCTATGTGTTGCCGAACTGGCGGCAGCCGAACATGCCGGCCTTGCACGAGCCGCTCGCCAGGCCGGCCGGGACGCCCAAGGGGACGCAGAAATGAGTACCGTAGCCGAGCGCACGCTCGATCCCCAGTGGGTAGGCCGGCTGCCGTACCACTTCGCCAAGCGCTACGGGGTCATCAGCGCAGGCCTCGTCGAGGAGGATGTCGAAGTCTGGGTGCGCGATACGGTGGCAAGCCCCGTGCTCGCGGAACTCGAACGCGTGTTGCGCCGCCCGCTGCGGATTCTGCCTGTCGGCGAGGAGCAGTTTGCGCATGCCCTAAACAGCGGATATGCCCGCGACATGTCGCAGGCGCAGCAGATCATGGGGGATCTGGATGACAATCTGGATCTTGCCGAGCTCGCCCAGCACCTGCCGAAGACAGAAGACCTCCTCGAGAGCGAAGGCGATGCGCCGATCGTGCGCCTCATCAATGCGCTGCTGACCCAGGCGGTGCGGGAGAAGGCATCCGATATCCATGTCGAAGCGTTCGAGACGCGCTCGCTCGTGCGCTTCAGGGTCGACGGTGTCCTGCGCGACATCATCGAGCCGCAGAAGGCAGCCCATGGCGTGCTGGTGTCGCGTATCAAGATCATGGCCCGCCTTGATATTGCCGAGAAACGGCTCCCGCAAGACGGGCGCATCACGCTGCGTCTGGCGGGGCGGCCGATCGACGTACGCGTGTCGACCGTGCCGACGGCCTATGGCGAGCGCGTCGTCCTCCGGTTGCTGGACAAGGCGGCGGGCCGGTTGAATCTGTCCGGGCTCGGCATGCCGGACGACACGCTCGCCACCTTGCGTGCGCTGATCGCGCAGCCGCACGGCATCATTCTGGTGACCGGGCCCACGGGTTCCGGCAAGACGACCACGCTGTATTCGGCGTTGAGCGAGCTCAATACGCGAACCTTCAACATCATGACGGTCGAGGATCCGGTGGAATACGAGCTCGATGGGGTGGGCCAGATCCAGGTCAGCAGCAAGATCGATCTCACCTTCGGCCGCGCCCTGCGGGCCATCCTGCGCCAGGACCCGGACATCATCATGATCGGCGAGATCCGCGATCTGGAGACGGCGCGCATCGCGGTGCAGGCAAGCCTCACGGGACACCTGGTGCTGGCGACGCTGCATACGAACGACGCGGTCGGCGCCGTCACGCGACTTACCGACATGGGGGTGGAGCCGTTTCTGGTGGCGTCGACCCTCCTTGGCGTACTGGCCCAGCGGCTCGTGCGCACGCTGTGTCCGGCCTGTCTGGGGGCAGCGGCGCGTCACGGTACCTGCGGGGAGTGCAATTCCACGGGCTACCAGGGCCGCACCGGCATCTACGAACTCCTGCGGATCACCGATGCAACGAGGGCCTTGATCCACGACCGCGCCTCCGAGGCGCAGCTCCATGCACGCGCTCTCGAAGAGGGTCTGCGCACACTGCAGCAGGATGGTGTGCGTCTGGTCGGTGAAGGGCGCACAACCATAGAGGAGGTGTTGCGGGTCTCCCGCGACTGACGTATGGCGGCTTTCGAATACGAGGCACTCGACGCCCGCGGACGGTCCGTCCGCGGCGTCATGGAAGGAGATGCAGAACGGCGTGTCCGCGGGCTCTTGCGGGAGCAGGGCTATGTGCCGGTCAAGGTCGAGCGGATCGTGCGCGAAGCCATCACCAGGCGGCCGTTTTCCTTCGAGTCGGGACTGAAGGCGCAGGAACTGGCCGTGCTGACGCGCCAGTTCGCGACGCTCGTGCGGGCGGGACTGCCGATCGAGGAGGCGCTGCAGGCCCTTACCGAGCAGAGCGAATCGGCGCGGTCCCGCAAGATCCTCGCCGCGGTGCGTACCAAGGTGCGGGAAGGCGAGCCGCTTGCGCGCGCGCTCGCGGGATTTCCCACCTCGTTCCCGCCCCTCTACCGGCATCTGGTCGAGGCGGGCGAACAGTCCGGCAAATTGCCGCTCATCCTCGAGCGGCTCGCCGAGTACACGGAGCAGCGCCAGGCGCTCACGCAGAAGGTGTGGGTCGCCTTCCTGTATCCGGCGCTCGTGACCATCGTGGCGACTGCCATCGTCGGCGGTCTGCTGGTCTATGTGGTGCCGCAGATCGCGCAGGTGTTCGTGCAGAGCGGGGCGCCGCTGCCGTGGGCGACGCGGGCGTTGATCCATATAAGCCACATCGCCAAGGCCGGCGGCATCCTGTGGCCGCTCGGCCTGCTTGGCATTCTCGCAGGCGGCCAGCTGCTTTTGCGCAACGAGCACCGGCGGTTCGTGTGGCAGCGGGGCTTGCTGCGAGTTCCGTTGCTTGGGCGGCTGATCCGCAGCCTCAACGCGGCGCGGCTTGCGAGCACGCTTGGGATCCTGACGAGTTCCGGCATCCCCCTTCTCGGGGCCCTGGAGACCGCTTTGCAGGTGGTGACGAATCTGCCCATGCGGGCGGCGGTGGCAGATGCGCGCCGGCAGGTGCGTGAGGGCGGAAGCCTCAGCCGTTCGCTTGGCCGGGCACGGCTCTTTCCGCCGATGGTGGTGCACCTCATAGGCAGCGGTGAGGCGAGCGGCACGCTCGATACCATGCTCGCCCGCGCGGCGGAGGCGCAAAGCCGGGAGCTCGAGGGCTTCATCACGGCGCTTACGAGCCTGATCGAGCCCGTGCTGATTCTGGTTATGGGCGGGATGGTCTTGTTCATCGTTCTCGCCATCTTGCTGCCCATTTTTGACATGAACAATCTCATCAAGTGAGGACCATGGAGACGTTACGCAAAGTGCGCGGTTTCACCCTGATAGAGGTGATGGTGGTCATGGTGATCATCGGCATTCTGGCCGCCGTGATCGTACCGAAGATCATGAGCCGCCCCAACGAGGCGCGCATCGTCGCCGCGAAGAACGACATCCGGTCGATCGTCAGCGCCCTGAAGCTCTACCGGCTCGACAACGGCCAGTATCCGACGCAGCGCCAAGGCCTGAAGGCGCTCGTCAAAAAGCCCACTTCGAGTCCCGTGCCTTCGGACTGGCGGTCTGGCGGTTATCTGCCGCGGGTGCCGATCGACCCATGGGGACATCCGTACCAGTATCTGAATCCCGGCATGCACGGGCGTGTCGACGTATTCAGCTACGGGCCCGGTGGCGAAGGTCACGGCATGAAGGGTGTGATCGGGTCATGGCAGCTGTAGGCGGCCTGCGGGCGCGGGGCTTTACGCTCTTTGAGATCCTGATCGTGCTCGCCCTGATCGGCATCATGCTGGCGGTCATCGCGCCGCGCCTCGGGCGCGCCACGGCGGTGTCGGCACGCACGCAGGCGTTGCGGCTGTGCGCACTGATGAAGGCGGTGCGCACGCAGGCAATCTTGAGCGGGGACCCTTGCATGGTAAAGCCCGCCGCCGGAAGTTATGCCTTTTTGCGCATGGACCGCCATGGACGGTTTGTCGCCATGCGGGGGCGGCTCTTCCGGGTGCGCAAGCTGCCGCCGGGCGCCCATCTCGCAGGTTTCGGCAAGCACCCGCTCGTGTTCCGCGCAAGCGGACTCGTGCGGCCGTTTCACTGGTTCGTGGTGACCCGGCATGACCGCTGGCAGCTTGCGGTCGACGCCCGGGGCCAGGTGCGGACCCATGCGGCGTAGGCGCGGTTTTACGCTGCTCGAGGTGCTGGTCGCGCTTTTCATCCTGGCGGTGGCGCTGGCCGCCATCATGCGCAATCTCACCGGGGCCATCACCACCACGGGGGCTTTGCGCAACCGGACGCTTGCGCTGTGGGTGGCAGACGGCCGTCTTGCCCATGTCGAGGCCCTGACGAAATGGCCGGGGCTTGGGGTGACGCACACACGCGCACGCGAAGACGGCCGCGCTTTCGTGGTGCGCACGCATGTGCTGCGCACGGCAGTCGGCAATCTGCGCCGCATCAACATCACGGTGCGCCGCGCGCATCACCGCGACACGCTGATGCGCCTCGCAGGTTTTGTGCGCCAGCCATGAGCGCGGTCCGGGCAAAGGGATTTACGCTGATCGAGATGCTGGTGGCGATCGCAATCTTCGCGCTCGTCGGCGCCATCGCCTATACGGGCCTCGACCGGGCGATCGCCATCCGCCGTCATCTGGGCGTGGTGCGGGCGAGCTGGGAAGCGCGGGAACTTGCCTACTATCGCCTGCGCACCGATCTCGCCCAGGCGCGGCCGCGGCCCGTGCGGGATTCGCTGGGGGCGTTCGAGCCCGCGTTCGTCATCCGCCGCAGCGCCACGGCAACGACTTTGGTGTTTACCGCGGGCGGGCCCGCGCCTTTTGGAAAGACGCGCGCGAGCAATCTGCGGCGTATCGCTTACAAGGTCACAGGAGGCCGGCTCGAATGGCGGCGATGGCAGACACTCGATCGTGCGCCCGGCACGCACCGCGCAACGCTGGTGCTGCTGGATCATATCCGCCGCGTGCATCTGCGGGTGCTTACTACCGATGGCCGCTATGTGCGGTCGTGGCCGCTTCCCGGCCAGCCGACCCAGATGCCGCGCCTCGTGCGCATGACGATCCGGCTCGACAATGGGCACCACCTGCGCTGGGTGTTCCCGGTGGGACGATGAGGCGCGAGCGGGGTCTGGCGCTGATCGTGGCGCTTTTGGTCGTCGCGCTGACTGCGTTGATCGCCGCGAGTCTTATGCGCGGCGAATCCGTATGGTTTAAGGAAAGCACCAACGCGCGCGCGTCGGTGCAGGGGCAGGCGGCCGTCGACGGGGCCTTGCGGCTGGCTGCGGTGGAACTGACGCGTGCGGGTGCGCAGACGCAGATCGACGCCCTCACCGGCGAATGGGCGCAGCCGCTGCCGCGCTTTCCGGTGGCAGGGGGTGTGGTGAGGGCCGATCTTACGGATCCGCAGGGGCGTTTCAATCTGAACGATCTGGTGGTGGGCGGACATGCGGTGCCCGGTGCGGTGGCGACCTTCAGCCGGTTGTTGCAGCTGCTCTCCTTGAACCCCGCGCTTGCGCAGGCGGTGGTGGCCTATGAGATGCCGCCAGGTGCCGCGGACGGCGGTTTCGATGCGGCCTATCTGGCGCGCACACATCCCTACCGGGCGGCGCGCCAGCCGTTTGCGGGGGTAAGCGAGCTGCGCCTCGTGCAGGGGTTTGATCCGCATATCGTGCGCGCCTTGCGCCCCTATGTGACGGCGCTGCCGCTTACCACGGCCGTCAATGTCGACACGGCGCCGGGCCTGGTACTGGCGGCCCTGGTGCCGGGTCTTACCGCAAAAGAGGGTCTGACACTCAGTACGGAGGCGATGACGCAGCCGTTTCAGACGGCCGCCGCCTTTACAGCGGCTTTGCCGCACGGACTGGCGCCCGCCTATGCGATTGCGGTACAGACGCAGTATTTCATGGCGCATGTAACGGCGCATTTCGATGGGCTTGCGATGCGGCGCCGGGCGCTTTTGTACCGGCAAAGCCGCGGGCAGACGACCGTTATTCTCTGGCAGGAGGCTTTATGGCGACATCATCACGCGGCATCGTAGGACCGCTGGAGCGCGCAGCCGAACCCCTGGCGGCACCTCGCGTGCCCAAGGGCCGCCGTGTTACGGACGGCATGCGCCGTCTGGTGACGGCACCGCCTGCGCGGGCCTGGGATCTCGTCTTGCATGAGCCGGAGCCGGCAGAGGCACCGCCTGCGGCGCTCGTGATCTCGTGGCGGGATCCGGACGGGCACCGGGGGCGTGGCACGCTGGGGGGCTTGCCGGCGGCGGCACGCCAGGCGCCGTTGCGGGTGTGGACGCCGGCTGTGGAAACCTTGCTTACGCGGGTGGCGTGGCCGGGACGCAGCCGCGCCAAGCTCGTTCAGGCCTTGCCGTTTTTGCTGGAAGAGCAGCTGCTCATGGAACCCGAACAGTTGAACTTCACGCACCAGCCGACGGCCGCGGGCATCATGGTGGCAGTCACCAGTGCAGAGCGCCTGGGTGCCTGGCGCGCCGCCTTCGCGCAGGCCGGTCTCGCTGCGAGTTTCTGTCCGCTTACGCTGGGCCTGCCCTTTGTGCAGGGCCAGTGGACCTGCCGGTTCGCCGATGGCCAGTGGGCGGTACGCACGGGTCCCTATGGCGGATTCGGTGCCATGGGGCGCGCATCGGCGCCGCCGGCACCCTTTCTGCAGGCGCTCGCCGAAGCGGCAACCGCAGGGGAGGCCCCCGCGCAGATCCGTCTGTGCGACGGGGACGAGGCATTGCGCGCCCTGCTCGAGGCGCGGCTTGGGGTGCGCGTGATCCTCGATGACAATCCGGTCGGCGCCGTTGGCACGTTGCCGTTCAGGCTGGGCGAGACGAAAGGGGCCATGGCGGCTTCGGCACTCACCGCGTTGCGGTCCCTGCGCCCGGCGCTTATCGTGGCGGCCCTCGGACTCTGTTTTTCATTCGCCGCCATGATGGCCCAGTGGGCGCATCTCGGCGCGGCGCACGGGCGCCTCCGGCAGGCGCAGGCGCAGATCTTTGCGCAGAATTTTCCGGACGTGCCGGTGTTGAACCCGGCCCGCCAGATGCAGAGCGAGACGCAGGCGCTGCTTGCGCGCACGGGCGGTGCCGATGGGTTTCTCGCGCTTCTTGGCCGTGCAGCGCCCGCCTTGAAGCCTCTGGGAACGGCCGGACTTCTGGGCCTGCGCTATGCCCCCGGGGTTCTTCGCGTGCAGGTGCAGGTAGCAGATTTCGGAGCGCTTACGGCATTGGAACACGCACTGGCCGCGCGGGGTCTCGTGGTCGCTGCGCATCACGTCATGAGCCGCCGAAACGCGGTGCGCGCGCAATTGGCGGTAAGGAGACAATCGGCATGAAGAATCTGCACCGATCCGTGGAGGCGCTGCAGGCGTTGTGGGCGAGCCGTCCCGAACGGGAACGCCAGGCGCTCGGGATGGGCATGGCTTTGCTGGTGCCGCTTGTTTTCTATCTCGCCATCTGGGCACCCCTCGCGGCGCGGGTCCATACGCTCACGCGCGCGGTGCCGCGTGAACGGATCGCCCTGGTCCAGATGCGCGAGGAGGCACAGACGCTTGCCGGACTGAAGGGGCGCGCGGGCCAGGCGCCCAGTGGCACGGCGCTGCTGGGTCTCATCGAGGCGCAGGCGCAGGCCAACGGTGTCGCGCCACAGGAATTGTCGCCACAGGGCGCGCACCGCGCGAATCTGGTGTTCGGCACGGTGCCTTTCGATGCCTTGCTGCGGTTTTTTGCCGCCCTGCAGGGTCACGGGGTGGCGGTGGCGCAGGCCTCTCTCGCGCCGGCAGGTCAGGGCGAGGTCGGCGGGCGGGTGACCGTGCGGGCGCTTTCATGAAGGCGGCCTTCCGTTACGGTCTCGCCGGGGCCGGCGGCTATCTCCTTTTTCTTGCGGCGACGGCGCCCGCGCGCCTGGCCGTGTCGTCGATTCCGTTGCCGCCCTCGATGGCGCTGACAGCCGTACACGGATCGGTCTGGTCGGGACGGGCGGTATTGACCGCAACGGGCGGGCAGGGCACGAGCACGCTCAGCCACCTGAAATTTCATGTCTGGCCCGGGGCCTTGCTGCACGGCCACTGGGGCTACATCGTGCAGGGGCGCGGAGTTCTGGCTGGGCATGCGTCCGTTGCAGTGGGTGCGCGCCACGTCGAACTGGCGCAGGCGGCATTGAGGATGCCGGCCGCCATGCTGGGTCTTCTGGCGACGGGTCTGCGCGATGCCGGTGCGACGGGAGAGATCGTGCTGCGCGACCGCGACTGGGTGGGGGGCCGCGGGGCCCGGGGCGGTGGCGTGGTGATCTGGCGGCATGCGGGGCTTGCGAGCGCACCGGTCGACCCGCTCGGCAGCTACCGGCTTTCCTTCAGGATGACGCCCGCCGGTGCTGCCTACACCATCCATACGATCGGCGGCAAGCTTGCGGTCAGCGGCCGCGGGCACTATCGGCAGGCGGGCGGCACGCTCTCCTTTACGGGTCTTATCGCCGGTCACGGCCTGCGCCTGCAGGGTTTTCTGGGCGCCTTCGGAAGCGCAGGACCGGGCGGGGCGCGGCAGGTTCATCTGCGCCTGCCCGTTGCCGCACTCTAAGGCCGCTGAAGAGCCATGGATGGACCTCTCCAGAAAGGCGCCGAAGAGGCGCGCAATCAGTTGCCGGAACTCCTCACTGCGGCCCAGCGCGGGCGGCAGATGATCATCACCCGCCATGGGCGGCCCGTTGCGGTTCTTGCGCCTATGTCAGAAGGTCTGGCAAGCCGCACGCAGCGTCCGCTGCTGCCGCTTGCGGGCAGTGGTCGCGGACTCCATGGGCGGGGAAGCCCGGCGGCGCTGCGCGATTTGCGTAACGAATGGAACCGGTAGGCCTGTATGGTTTACCGGAGAACCCTCTCCTTCTGATCGACTCTGCACCGATCCTCCATATCCTCGAGGATCACCCGCAGTTCGCGCCCCTGTTTTTGCCGGTTTTCGAGGCGCAGGCGAAGGGACTGGTGCGTCTGGCGGTGACGACCGTGACGCTCGCCCAAGTATTGATCGGGCCTTTGAACGAAGGTAACGAGGGACTGGCCGCGCAGTACCGGAGCGTGCTCCGGTCCTGGCTGGTGGTGGATCTCGATGCCGGGGTGGCCGCAAGTGCAGCGCGGCGTCGTGCCGCAACGAAATTGAAGCTGCCCGATGCGATTCAGGCGGCGAGCGCGCTGGTGGTCGGCGCAGATGCACTGGTGACACACGACCGTGATTTCTCCGTCTTGCGGGATCTGCGCATCCTTGGCGCCAAAACATGCGGGTCATTGCGCTGCGGGTGCACGGGATAAGGTGAAGGGCCATGCGGTGGACGCATGCCGGATCGGCCGCCCCCGATGTCGCCACAGGCGCCGTCGTGCGGTAGCGGGTGCCGGTATCGCCCATAGAATTTCTTCCGTTCCTCCCCCGCGCGCATGCCGGGATACCGGGGGATCCGGATATCCTCTCGTCATGGACGACACCGGCACCCACCAGATGCCCGTGGCCGAGGCGGGCGTGCCATCCCCGTTTTATCTGCCGAACGAGTCCGCTCTCTGCGCCAGACCGGGGTAAGACGGCGCCACAGGCCCCAATGTGTACCGATGACCCCGCCCGCGGCCTTGGCGGCCGCCATCCTCCGCAACTGCGCGTGCCGCGCCCATGCTTTCATCGATTTTTCAGCGGCCTGCCGGTGCATTTCGACAGCGTCAAGGCCGCCCGTTCCAAGAAGGTGTCCGCAATCGCGGGGATCGGGGGAACGGGTTATCCATCGTGTCTGCCGGGGGCTCCATGGTGATTCCCCGGCGGGCACGCACGCCCCGGCCCGTCCGGCAGTTTGGGGCCCGTGTCTCTTTGCGGTATCCTGTGCGGCCAGATAAAAACAGAACCGGACGTACGCAGGCCCGGCAATGCCGGGTATGCGCGTTTTTTTGCAGGCGAGGAGATTTAGACGCATGGCCGACAACGGGCGATCGGAGGCGGGACAGTCGCAGGGCGGATCACAACTGAGACTCCGCGGGTTTCGGTACGACGAACTCTTTTCGCGGGAAGGCCTGGTCCGTCTCGATGGGGAATTTCTCGCGCATCTCGAAGATCGCGCGGGTACGGCGGCCGAGGCGTTGAAGGCCTACCGCGGTGGACAAAATCCGCAAGGGCCGATCGCCTTGAGCGAACTTCTTTTGTCGGTCGCGCCCCACATCGAATCCTTCCTCATCCGTCTTTTCGGTATCGAAGAGCGCGCGCAGGCGTTGCAGGCGCATATCCGCAGCCAGGATACGGTGATGGGCTTCAAGAAGCTCTTCGTGCAGCGCCGGGGCCGGCGCTACCGGGGAGACTTCCCCCGCAGTTTCGGGGATCTCGATCAGTGGCTGGACGGCGAGATCCGCGCGCGCGGATTGGCGGATGCCGACCGCGAATGGGCCATCGCGCGATTGGGCGAGGTCTGGTCTGCGGAGGAGGAGCGCTACAAGGGCGAGATGGAATCGCTCACCCAATGGTGCGCCTTCGTTCTCACGGATGCGCAGATCGGCCGGCGCTTTGGCGAGTGGGCCGCCTTCAAGCTGCCCGATCGCGTCGATCACACGCAGCTCGTGCCGGTGCAGTCGATCAGGCGTTTCGGGACCGACATGGCGGAAGGATCCCCCGAAGGCATGCGGCGGCGTGACGGTTTTCATCTCACGGATACGCGCATGGACACCCGCCATATCCAGAGCGAGGTCCATTATTGCATCTACTGCCACGACCACGACGGCGATTTCTGTTCCAAGGGTTTCCCGGAGAAGAAGGGTGTGCCGGAGCTCGGGTTCAAGGTCGACCCGCTCGGCGTCACGCTGACGGGGTGCCCGCTTGGTGAAAAGATCTCCGAGATGCACACCATGCGCCGCGATGGACTGACGATCGCGGCGCTGGCGCTCGTCATGGTCGACAACCCGATGCTGCCGGTGACCGGGCATCGTATCTGCAACGACTGCATGAAAGGCTGCATCTACCAGAAGCAGGATGCGGTCAACATCCCCGAGATCGAGACGGCGGTGCTGACAGACGTCCTGAATCTCCCCTGGGGCGTCGAAATCTACGATCTTCTGACCCGCTGGAATCCGCTTTTGCGCGATAACCTGCCGGCCGCCGATACCGGTTACAAGGTCATGGTCGTCGGCATGGGGCCTGCGGGGGCGACGATGACACATTACCTGAGCCGCAGTGGCTGCACGGTTCTTGGCATCGACGGCCTGAAGATCGAGCCCCTTCCCGAGCGTGTGCTGCGCCACCCCGTCGAGCAATGGAGCATGCTGACCGAGGATCTCGATGAGCGCGTTCTCATGGGATTTGGCGGTGTCGCGGAATACGGCATCACGGTGCGCTGGGACAAGAATTTTCTAAAGCTCATCTATCTGAGCCTTGCGCGGCGCGCCAACGTCCGGATCATCGGCGGCGTGCGTTTCGGCGGCACCATCACGATAGACGACGCCTGGGCGCTTGGCTTCCATCACATCTGCATCGCGACCGGCGCGGGCCTGCCGCGGGTGGTGCCGATGGCCAACAGCCTGGCCCGCGGCATGCGCCAGGCGAGCGATTTCCTGATGGCGCTGCAGTTGACCGGTGCCGGCAAGAAGTCGAGCCTGGCCAATCTGCAGATCCGCATGCCGGCGGTCGTGATCGGCGGCGGGCTGACCGCAGTCGACACCGCGACCGAGGTGCAGAGCTACTACATAAAGCAGGTCGAAAAGATCCTCGGCCGCTACGAGGCGATGGAAAAGACGCTTGGCGTGGACATGATCCGCAAGGGTCTGGTGCCGGAAGACGCGCAGATCCTCGATGAATTTCTCGAACACGGACGCGCGGTGCGCAGTGAGCGATCGCGCGCGCAGGCCGCCCGGGAGGCGCCGAACTTCACGCCGCTCTTGCGCGAATGGGGCGGGGTGACGCTCGCCTACCGCAAGGGCATGAACAATTCACCGGCCTACACGCGCAACCACGAAGAGCTCACCAAGGCGCTGCAGGAAGGCCTGTATTATGCAGAAGGCCTCGATCCGAAGAGCGCCGAGCTCGACGCCTTCGGCTATTGCCAGGCGCTGGTGGCCCGGCGCATGCAGGAAGTCGAGGGCCGCTGGATCGCGACCGATCAGGAGGTGCGGCTGCCCGCGCGGACCATCCTGGTGGCGGCGGGCACGGTGCCGAACACGATCTACGAGCGCGAGCATCCCGGCACCTTTGCGCTCGACGGCAATCACTTTCAGGCGCATGTGGCGCACGAAGAGGGATTGCAGGCAGTCCAGGTGGCGCCGCACTGCAAGGCACCGGAGACGGGGCCGTTTACGTCCTATGTGCAGGGCGCCCGACGCGTCAGTTTCCTCGGCGACACGCATCCGGCGTTCCACGGCAGCGTCGTGAAGGCCGTGGCGTCGAGCAAGAGCGCCTATCCGCAGGTGCTGGAGGTGCTTGCGCGCGAAAGGCCCACACCCCAAGACGCGCAGGCGTTCCTCGCGCGTCTTGCCGATCAGCTGGTGCCGAAGGTGGCGGCCATCGACCGCAGCAATCCGGCGGTGGCGGAGTTGTGGATCCGGGCGCCGCTTGCCGCGAAGAACTTCCGGCCGGGGCAGTTTTTCCGCCTGCAGACCTTCGAGTCGCACAGCCCGATCACCGAGGGGACGCGCCTGCAGGTACCGGTCATTACCGTGAGCGGCACCGGCGTCGAGGAGGACCGCGTGCGCCTCATGGTCTTGCAGTACGGCGCCGGCGCGCGGGTCGCCGGACGCCTCGAGCCCGGGGATCCTCTGGTACTCATGGGTCCGACCGGTGCGCCGACCGACATCCCGAAGAATGAGACGGTGGCGGTCATTGCCGGGCGCTGGGGGGCTGCGGTCATGCTCGATATCGGTCCGGTCATGCGCGCGGCCGGCAATCGGGTGCTGTATGTGGCGGCATTCGGCAAGGCGGGTGAACTCGACAATCAGGAAGGACTCGAGGCGGCGGCCGATCAGATCGTCTGGTGCACGGCAAGCGGACCGAAGATCGAGCCGCGCAGGCCGCAGGACGTATCCGTCGAAGCAACCGACATGGTCAAGCTTCTCACGGATTACGCAAGCGGAGCGCTTGCCCTGCCTTCCGGGGCGATCGGCCTCATGGGAGTCGACCGGCTCATCGTCATGGGTTCGACGGGCTTGCTGAAGGCCTTCCAGGTCGCCTTGAAGGCGCAGCTAAAGGGCGTCCTGAAGCCCGATGTGCGCGCCATCGCCACGGTGGGAAGTCCCATGCAGTGCATGATGAAGGGCGTCTGTGCGCAGTGTCTGCAGTGGCAGATCGATCCGGCGACCGGCAAGCGGACCCGCGCGGTGTTTTCCTGCGCGGAGCAGGATCAGCCGCTCGAATGGGTCGATCTCGACAATCTGGCGGCGCGCCAGGGCCAGAACCGGCTGCTCGAGCGCCTGACGAATCAGTGGCTGTCGCAGATCATGCCGTAGGGCATTGGCACCAAGGGTCTTGCGTGCCGTAGATCCGGGGAAAGGACGGGCTTGCGCCTTGGGGTGTCCGGCGGGAAAATGCGAAATTCCTGCGTCGTGGGAGTCAGGGATGACCATACCGTTCGATACGCTGGCGTATACCCATACATTGCGCAATGCCGGTATCGATGAAGGGCAGGCCGATGCCCATGCGGAGGCTCTTGTAATGGCCTTTTCACAAGGCGTGGCGACGCACGCGGATATGACGGATCTCGGCCAGAAGATCGCCGGGGATTTGATCCGGGCCGAAAAGGCCCTCGATGGCCGCATTGCGCAGGTCGAAAAGGGCCTTCGGGATCACGTGGGTCATGCCGAGAAGGGTCTGGGGGAACGCATCGATCGGGTGGAGAAAGGGCTCAAGGAGCGCATCATCCAGGTCGAACGGGGTCTTGGGGCGCGTATCGATCAGGTGGAGAAAACCCTCAAGGAGCGCATCATCCAGGTCGAGCGGAGTCTTGGGGAGCGTATTACGCAGATCGAGAAAACCTTCCATGATCGCCTGACCGCCTTGGGAGCACGTCTCGAAGAACGGATCGATCGTCTCGAAGAACGGATCGATCGTCTCGAAGAACGGATCGATCGTCTCGAAAAGGAATTGAACGCGCTGCGCCTCGAATTGAACGCGCTGCGTCTCAATATGAACTGGGGTTTCATCGTGATCGGACTGCTCATCGTCTTGACGAGTCCGATGTCGACCCGCATTGCCGAGGCAATAGGCCTCATCCACTGAATACACCGCCCCGTGCCGCGCAGGGCCTCCTGTCGTGCGGCCATCGGGGAATGGCCCGTATCCGCGTTTTAGCATGCTGTGGAAGCACTCCCAATCCGTTTGTGTCTCGCCGGGCTGCGCCGTTTCGCCGGCCGCTCGGCACGGCATAAACGGCCCGGCACTCCTTGGCCCTTGTCGCCTTGCCCTTGCGGATGTCATGCCGCCCGTTTTCGGCTACGCTTCTGGGAGGTGTCTGACGACTCACAACAATAAAGGGAGGAGATGTCATGACCAATGCGGTTGCGGTTCCAACCGGTCCATTCGATGCCATACGCCAGGGGTGGCGCATCTATCGGGCAGGGCGTGGCGTGGTGACAGGGCAGATCGCCTTGTTGATCCTGTTTTTCCTCGTCGTTTTGGGTGTTCTGGCCGCCACGGGCATATGGTCGCCCCAGCGGCCGCCGGCCCTGCCGATGGGGCAGGCCGGTTTCAGTTTCGGCGTATCGGTGGCCCTGTTTGCCGTGAGTCTCGTCGACATGGTCTTGCAGATGGGGATTTTGCACAGCCTGGGGGAACTCGCCGAGGGACGTCCTGTGCGTGTCGCCGATCTCGGGTGGGGTATGCGCCGCGGCGAAGTGTGGTTGCTTGCCACCATCATCGGCGTTATCAATCTCATCTTGAATCCGCTCAGTGCGAGGATGGTTGTTGCCAGTGGATTTCGGGTAACCGGCAACCCCCATCACCCGTTCACGGTCGTTCACGGTCCCTGGATGCTGCTCGGTGTTCTGGGCTTTCTCTGTGTCCTGCTGTTGCTCGTGGGCAACACGCTCTTGCTGGCGATGGCCACCGCATCACGCTATGGGCAGTCGGCGCTGACCTCTTTGCGTACGGCTCTTAAGAGTTTTGCGCCGGGGTTCCGGCGCTTCCTGTGGATCAATCTCTGCCTGATTCTGGTGTGGCTCGGTATCGGGCTTGCAGCCGGCATCGTGGTCGGCCTTTTCGCCTTTTTGCTTCATGCCTTGGGCATGGGCGCACCGGGGGCGAAGGCGGTGGTCGGGATTTTGGGGTTTCTCGCCATGGTGGCTTTCATGGTGGTGGTCATCATTTTTGTGTTTGTGGCATTCGGCGTGACTCTGGGTACGTTCGCCGCCGCGAGCGCTGCCTTGCAGGAGGGCAACGCCCGCTGAGGGCCGCCTAGGGGCCGGCGGCACGGATGATGCGGGTCAGGCGGGCAGGGGTGAGCGCGCCCTGGAAGACATGCACGCGGCCCCGCCGGCCACGATAGACGAGAAGGGGCGCCATGCGCATCCAGGGATTGCCCTCGAGGACGGAAAGTGCGCGGAAATCGGCCTGCAGGATCTGGCGGGCGGCAGGCAGTATAAGTGCCGGCGCGATCGCGCCGCCCTGGGTGCGCGTAAACGCGGCTTCCGTGCGCGCAAGGGCGGCCGGCGGATCTGCCGCCTGCAGGATGGCCGCGGCCTTGCCGGCGCTCGTTTTGGTCAGATAGCCCACCAAAAGGGTGCGGACGGTCAGGTGATCGCGTGCAACCAGAGGCGTGAGTTCCAGGACGAGCGTGTGGCTGCTGCGTGCGTTCGGGTCGACGAAATCATACAGCACCTTGGGGCCGTGGCCTGAAGCCACCCAGTGCAGGTGTTCGAGGTGGGCGTAGAGGAGCCCCCGGTCGTCCTGCCAGGTGGCGGCGCGCGCGGTGAAGGGGGCCAAGAGGCAGCCGCAGAGGGCTGCGCGCATCATCCCCGGCAGAAAAAGGCGGTTGCCGCGCGTCGTCATGGTGTTCCCCTCCTTTATCCTGTGTGGCCATCGCCTCGGCGCATGCGCGCCATGGAGAGGCAGTCTAGCAAATCCAGTGGGGAACCGGATGGGTGCGCGCGGCCAGGGAACGGTTGGGCGATCTGGTTGTCGTAACAGACGGGCACGGGATCTGCCCCGCGTTCGCCAGGGATGGCGCCCGCGGCCCCGCGGGCCCCGTGTCATCCGTTCCGAGGGGGAATCATGCGCAAGGCCTTCCTGCCCGATGCGGGCGGAGAGCGCCGCCTCTTCGCGACGCGGGTCGTCATCATGCTCGCGGTCATGTCATCACTCGTGGCGATCCTCGTGGGGCGGCTTGTGTATGTGGAGGTCTGGCGCCACGCCCATTACGCGGCACTTGCGCGCGGCAATCTCACGCGGCCGCTTCCCGTGATCCCGCCGCGGGGTCTCATCCTGGATCGCCGCGGCATCGTGCTGGCCGATGATTTTCCGGTCTATAGCCTCACCGTCGAGCCGCATCGCGTGGCGCACATGGCCACGTTGCTTGCGCGCATAAAGAGCCTCATCGGTTTCAACCGGCGCGATGCGCGCGCGTTCACCCGGCGGCTGCAGGCGAGCGATCCTTACGCTTTGGTGGCCGTGCGCCGCGTCCTGTCGGCCGCCGAGGCCGATACCATCGCTGCGCATCTCCATGAACTGCCGGGGGTGCATCTGACGGCGCAACTCCACCGGAATTATCCCCTGGGAGGCCTTGCCGAAGATGTGGTGGGCTATGTAGCGCCCCTTACCGCACGCGAACTCGCCCGCCATCCGCGCCGCTACGCGGGCTACGCGGATGCCGGCCAGTCAGGGGTCGAAGAACGCTATCAGCGCGTGCTCATGGGGCGGTTGGGCTTTGAGGATCGCGAGGTCGATGCGCAGGGCCGCCTGATGAAGGTGCTTGCCCGTAATCCCGGCGTGCGGGGGGATAATCTCTATCTCACGGTGAGTGCGCAGATGCAGGCGGTCGCCGAGGAGATGTTCAAGGACAAAAGGGGTGCGGCCGTGGCGCTGGACCCCCGTACAGGCGCGGTGCTCGCGCTCGTCAGCAGTCCCGAGTTCGATCCGAATCCGTTTGTCACGGGGATCGGGCGGCGCCGCTATCAGGCCTTGATCCGCGATCCTGGCGCACCGCTCGATGATCGCGTCCTGAACGGTCTCTATCCGCCGGGATCTTCCATCAAGCCCTTTTACGCCTATGCGGCGCTGCAGACACGCTGGTTTCATCCATCGCGTCTCGTGCGCTGCCGGGGGACCTGGCACATCCCGGGCAACGATCATCTCTTCCATGACTGGCTGCCGTGGGGCATGGGCCGCATCGGTCTGCGCAGGGCCCTCGAAGAATCCTCCGATGTCTACTTCTACAAGCTTGCCTACCGGTTGGGCATCACCCGCATGGCGCGCTATCTGACGGATTTTGGATTCGGGCGCCCGACGGGGATCGATCTGCCGGACGAATCGGCCGGCGTCGTCCCGACGCCGCGGTGGATCCGGGCACACGATGCGCCGTGGTATGCGGGGGAAACCGTCATCACGGGCATCGGCCAGGGGCCGCTTCTGGTGACCCCTTTGCAGCTGGCAGACGCCTTCGCGGCGCTCGCCCATCACGGCGTCCGCATGCGTCCTTACGTGGTGCGGGGAATACAGAATCCGCGTACGGGCAGAGTGCACTTTACCAAACCGCATCCCTATCCGCGGGTTGCGCATCACCGGCGCGCGAGCCTGCGTCTTTTGCTTGCGGATCTGACGCGTGTCGTGTCGGGCTCTTTGGGCACCGCGCACATCATGGCGCACCGGCTTCCCTACCGGGTCGCCGCCAAGACCGGCACGGCGCAACTCTGGAGCCGGCCGTGGCAGGGTGCCTACAAGGGCCCGCGGTTCCATTCGGATGCACTCATCGTGGCGGCAGCCCCCGTGCCGCATCCCCGCATCGTGGTCGCCGTCGTACTCGAACATGCAGGGTTCGGGGCGCGATCGGCCATTCCCACCGAGATCGCCCGCGCGCTCATCAATCTCGATCTGCTCGGCCATGTGCACGTGCGGCACGCGAGCGCCTCCCGTATCCGTTACTTCGAACAGGCCCGCAGCCGCAGCCCGGGCGAGGGCGCGCAGGCAGGCCGCCTTCTTGCGGCCGCGCGCCTTGGGAAGGGCAGGCGGGATCCCGTCGGTTGAGGATTATTCGCAGACCGCGATCAGTGCGGTTTGCCGTTCGGCGCAAGCGGCTTGCCGCGGGCGAGTGTCGCGAGATAGACCTCGAGATCGACCAGGGCCGGGCCGCCATAGCCCGGGGCCTGCCCGTGGATCCCCGTGCGGACACAGTGGCGGATCTCTTGTGGGAGGGTGCGCAGATCGCCGTTGCCGGTGACGCGCGGGAAGATGGCGGCGGCATTGGCGAGGCTCGGGATGGTCTGCCCGTTTGGCAGATGACCGGGTGTGCGGCCGTCTGCGTGACAGGTGGCGCAGCTCATGCGCGGACCCTCGGTCTTGCCGAAGGCGCTGAAGGACTCCGCAGTCGTCAAGGGCGCATGCACCCGCGTACCGAAATGCCCATGGAAGAAGAGGTAGGCGCCCTCTTTTTCCGCCTGGGCGTAAGGCGCGGGCGCTTTGAGAGCCAGCGCCGGCGCCGTACCGAGTATGCAAAGAAGTCCGGTTGCAGCTACAAGCCGCCTGGTGATTTTCATGGGCGTCGTCCTGTGGGTCTGTTTTGGGCATTGTTCGGCAGGAAGGTCTCGTCGTCAATACACACCCTTTGGTCGCGGCGACAGTGTGGCCGTGCCCGGAAGGTCCGGGGGAGAGGATATTTTCTGCTAGACTCCAAACGCGGTGCCTGCAAAGGATGTCTGCGCGGTCGCAGGTGACGCCGGGCGTGCCGCCCGGAAAGTGTCGCCTTTTCGTCGCTTTTTAAGGAAGCCCGTATGTCCCGTCTGGAAGCATTCGTCCTGCACATGGCTGTGACAGCCATGGTGTTGTTCGTCGTCTATGTCCTCATGCGCTTTTGGTGGTATCCGTATCCGCTCTTGCGGGCCGACGGCGCCTGGGCGGCGTACGCGCTCGTGGCGGGCGGGGGCATCGTCCTGGGGCCACTTTTGACGCTGATGGTGTTTAAGCCGGGCAAGAAGTCGCTGCGCTGGGATCTCGCCGCGATCGGTCTTATGCAGGCCGGCGTGCTGGCGTTTACCATGCACGTCCTGTACACCCATCGCATCCAGTTGGTCGTGTTCGCGCATCGCTCTTTTTATGCGCTCGATGCCGCGCATGTGGCGCGGATCGGCGTGAAGGGCCAGGCGTTGCTGGCAGCGGCCCACGAAGAGCCCCTCTACGTCTATGTGCACTTGCCGCATAACAAGAAAGCATTGTGGGCAGCCGAGATCCGCACCCTGCAGGGGGAACCGCCGATCTTCCTGCGCGGCTGGCGCTACCGGGCGTATACGAAGGCCGAATCGGTGCATGTGGCAACGCATGGTTATCCCTTGGCGAAGGTGAGTCACAAAAACGCGGTGGCCGCCGCGGCGCTGAAGGCCTTTGAGATACACCATCCGCATCTGGCGCACTATGCCTTCGTGCCGCTGCATGGCATCTACACGACGGTCACCTGGGTGTTGCGGCGGGACAACGGACGGGTAGTCGCGGTGTTACCGTTCAACGCGGGCTACGGCCGGTTGCCGGAGACGCAAGGCGGGGGCGCCTCCATGTGGCCGCGGCCGGCGAAACGCGCCGCTGCGGGTCCGTGAGGCGCGGGTGTCGTGCAGGAAGGCCCAGGGCTCCCGCTTGACGGGCCATATGGGTTAAGGGCGGAGAATCCGAGGAGGTCTGTGCGGGCCCCATGGTCTTTTGTCCGGTAGCGGGGCGATGCGCGCCGGCTAGGGGGTATCCGTACGGACTTCTGTTTGTGTTGACCCGGATCGTCATCAATGGCCGCTGCAATTCAGGATAAGGGAAGGGTGCCAGCCGGTACCAAGGACGAGGGTCTTCTCCTTACCCCAAAGGTCCCTTAAAGCCTTGGCGCACGTTGACCACGTGTTTCAGATGTCTTGGCGCCTTCGATCGTGTCAGGCCGGTTTTGGCAAGACACCTTCAGCGCAAGACTTTGCCGGCATGCGCGGTACCTTGGCCGCCGCTTTTGCGCGTCGAAGGCGGGTTCACCACGGGCGCCGCCGCTCTCACCAAGAGAGGCGCGCGATGGGATATGGACCGCAAAGATGCCGCGATGATGGTCTGTGAGGGGGTTGTGGTTATCGGCAGGATCTATCCGCCAAGGTGGCGTTATTGGCCGGCCATAAGCCAAAAAAAACAGGACGCAACGTGTGCGTCCTGTCGAATGGTACTGACAACAGGTTAGTTGGTGACGGTCCCGTTCGGGCCGACATCAGCCTCACAGACACTCGCGGCGGCGCACGCCGCTACGGGGTTGTTCGCGGAATCCGTCTGCTGTACGGCCGAGGCCGAGCCATCGCCGATCAGGGCATTGGCGATGTCCACCCCGAGGGTCGTATTGGCGGGACAGGTCGTGCTGACGCTGATGAAGATGGGCTGCGTAATACCGGCGGCGACCCAAGCGCCACCTGTAGTATACCCCGTCGGGGCGGCCTCACCAGCGATATTGATCTGCCCGCAATAAGCCGGGGTAGCAGTAAATGCGGTTCCTACCGAACCTATATAAGCAAAGTTGATGGGCGACGCGCCAGCCGTTCCGCTCGCTGCCGGATCGCCTGCAGTATAGCTCAGAACCGGGTTGCCGGCGGCCGAGGTCAAGGCGGTCGGCGCCGCACCATTGGCTTCGGTGGCGGCAATCAGCGTGGATTGGCCGGCCTGGGCCGCCGATACCGCGGCAGTTGCGGCCGTGATCGCCCCGTGGAAGTTCTGCGCCACGTCCTGGGCCTTCGAGGTCACGATGTACTTTTCATATTGGGGAATAGCGATCGCCGCCAGGATACCGATGATGGCGATCACCACCATCAATTCGATTAAGGTGAAGCCCGACTGGATGCCGGCGCGCACCGTGCGTGTGATTTGCATGGCCTTGTGACTCCTCTCGTTAGTATCACCACTCCCAGCGAATGGTGGATCTGTAGTGAATGTATAGCACGCTTTGTGCCAGGCGTGGCGAATGGTCTGACGGTGGCGCAGGTATCGCGTTTAAGTAATGTCCAGATAAGGAGAAATCATCCCGGCCTGCGATGAGTGCGGGTGGGGTGTCCGATGGACGTTCTGCGGCAGGTAACAGCGCTCTGCGGCGGCGTAATGTGACGTAGAACGGCACATGGGGGCTTTTCTACCGTTCTTCGGGAAGGATCGCCCTTACATCGGCCTCATATAGGCAGGTCTACTATCAAGATGTGTGCCAACATGGGAGGCGGCGGGCAGAAGGCCTGTCACCCTGCGCCTTTTGCCTTGTCGATTACCGGCAGACCGACTAGGGTAAGGAAGGTATGGAAAAAAGGCGGCGGCCTGGTGTTGGCCCCTCCGGCAGGCGCTACGCGGCGCAGAGGATGACCATGGCAACAGCGGTGACAGACAAGGGACAGGCGGCCAAGGCGAAGGGGCCCAAGATGGTCGTATTCACGTTCCAGGCCAAGGATGCCCAGGGTGCCGTCCAGAAGGGCGAGATCGAGGCGCCGACGCTGGTGGTGGCCCGCACGCTTCTCAAAAAGCGCGGCCTCCATGTGATGAGTGTCCGCAAAAAGCCCACCCCACTCTTTGGCGGGGGCAGCGTCAAGGAAGGCCAGATCGTGGTCATGATCCGCCAGCTCTCGACCATGATCAACGCGGGCGTGCCGATGGTACAGGCCTTCGAGCTTCTGGCGACGGCAAGTGACAGCAAGCCCGTGCAGAACATGATCGAAGGGATCCTCACCCCGATCAAAAACGGTGAGCGCATCGCCGAGGCGTTCGGCCGCTATCCCAAATATTTCAACCGGCTGTTCGTGTCGCTGCTCGCGGCAGGCGACCAGGGCGGTATCCTCGATACCATCCTTTTGCGGCTTGCCGATTACCGCGAAAAGTCGCTAGCCCTGCAAAAGAAGATCCGGTCGGCGATGTTTTATCCGGCCTCGATCCTGACGGTGATGGTGGCGGTCACTGCGATCCTGATGATCTTCGTGGTACCGGTCTTTGCGCATCTTTTCAATAGCTTCGGCGCGAGTCTGCCGGCGCTGACCCAGGCTGTAGTCTCGATCTCGAACTGGATGCGCGGCAACTGGTATCTAGTCTTTGGGATACCGATCGCGGCGCTGTTTGCCTTCAAGGAGACCTATCGGCGCAATCTCGGTTTCCGCAAGCAGGTCGACCGGCTGGCACTGAAGCTGCCCATCGTCGGCGCCGTGGTGCTCAAAGGCTCGGTGGCGCGTTTCATGCGCACGCTTGCCACCATGCAGGCGGCTGGTGTGCCGATCAACGAGGCCCTGGAGACACTATCCAAGATCTCGAACAACATGATCATCGAAGAGGCGGTCGAGGCAGCCCGCCTGCGGGTCCTTGAAGGCGGCTACATCTCCGATTCGCTCAAAGAGAGCAAGGTCTTCCCGCCGATGGCGGTCCACATGCTCGGCATCGGCGAGCAGACCGGTGCGATCGAGGTGATGGCCGACAAGGTCGCCGATTTCTATGAGGGGGAGGTCGATGAAACCGTCGCCCGTATGTCGACCCTGATGGAGCCCATCATCATGGTGATCCTGGGCATCGTTGTCGGTACGCTGGTGGTGGCCATGTACATGCCGATCTTCGAACTCGGTTCGGTGGTGACCCATCAGGGCTAGCGGCCTGCGGGGTCGCGGCGCGCAGCGGGGCCCGGCGGGCTTTTTGGCGGCCTGCAGGCGGTGACACCCCACAGTCAGGATGCGGGACCCGATTCCAATCATGCGAAAAATGGCCGGCCGCCGTGCCCGAGGATCGGTCTGCGCGGCTTGCCAACGGTCCCATTTGTGCTAAACGTGTAGTGTAGGCATCGTCGTTCTCCATGCCCGGGACAGGGCGGATACAGCGCAGGTGATTACGGGCGCGGCGGGAATGAAGATCATGCCGGCCGCGCAGGGATCCGCGCGGGCAGGGGAGGGGGAGGGAGGAAGGCGTGGTATACAGCGACCGACAGTCCAGGCGCACGATGCTGGGCGTGACGCTGCTCGAATTGATGGTGGCCATCGCGATCATGGCGATCGTGCTGGGGCTTGCCGTTCCGAATTTTTCCCGGTGGGTGACGAATGGGCGCATACGCGTGGCCGCAAGCCGCCTGCAGGAGGATATGCAGTGGGCGCGCGCCTATGCCGTGAAGGCCAATGCGCCGGTCTACATGCAGCTCGAGTACCAGCAGGCGGCAAGCCCGAGCGCCTGCTCCTGGGTCGACACATTGACGCAGCCGGCGGCCGGTGTGGCGGTTACCACGGCAACGCAGTTGATGAATGGGCCCAGCATGACGGTGGCGCGCTTTGCCAGCGAATACAACCAGGTCGCCTGCATGATGACGGCGACCACCGAAGACGGCACGGTATCGGCCATTGCGGCACCTCCTCCGGGCACACCCTATGTGCTCGCCTTCTACCCCGATGGAACCATCCGCGCGCCCGGCGGCGCGCCGCTCGAGAGCGGGAGTTTCCTGTTCGAGGCCAAGTCGGATACGACCAATTTTGCGCACTGGACCGTCAAGTACTACGGTGCGGGCGAGTTGCGCTCCTGTGCGAGTTCGGCGGCCACCGCCAACGGCAACTGGCCCTGTGCGCTCCAGTGAGGAAGACGACGATGCGCGCGCTGCGCGGATTCACTCTGATCGAGAACATGGTGGCGCTGGCCATTTTTGCCATCGGCGTGATGGCGATCGCCCTTTTGCTCCTGAACAGCATGGGCCTTGCGAAGAATAGTCGCGGCCTCACCGGGGCCTTCATCGCCGCGCGTGACATGGCGGGCATGATCCGCGCCAATACCCAGAATGCGCTTACCTACAACGGGATCCAGACGCCGGCTCCGGCACTGACGGCAAGTACCGGAAGTGGAGGCACGGGCTCGGTGGAGGCGATCGATGTCGCCAATTGGGAGGCGATCCTTGCGCAGCTCCCCGGGTCGGGCACGACCCCGCCGAGCGGCACGGTCACCGTCCTGGCGGCAAACGGGGCGATGTGCCCCTGTGATGCGACGATCACGGTCTCCTGGGGGGCCGGCAACCAGTACATACTGAACACTACGGTGGGTTTTTAATATGCGCCGCGCTGCGGGATTTTCCATCCTGGAACTGCTGGTGGCTCTCGTCATCTCCGCGTTCGTCGCGATTGCCATCTACGGGGCCTTTACCAGTTTCTCGGCGGTTTCGTCGGCCACCCGCGCCCAGGGCAACGCCTGGCAGCAGGCGCGCACGGCGCTTGCCATGATGTCGGATGCGATCGAAGGTGCAGGTTACGGGCTGCCGCTTGGCAATTGCTCACAGGGTATCTATACCTCGGTCCCGCCCACGCAGACCACGACCACTGGCACGGCGCCGCCCCTTGCGTTTTCGACAGTCAACGGCAATCTGCTCGTGACACCCGTGGCGGCGATCCCGCAGACCAATGCGGCGTACGGCTATAACCCGGACAACATCGGGGGCGTGAGTGCCGGTGTGCATACCTACGCGCTCACCGTGGTCGCAGGCGGCGGGAATTACGGGACGGTGCCGGCGACGACGATCACCAAGGTCACGAGTCTTACGTCGGCGACCTATTTCGTGGGGTCGAGCGCCGGCATCAACCCGGGCGACATGACGCTCGTCTCCTTGCCGGATGCAAGCTGCATCATGGGGCAGGTGACCAATGGCGGCGGTGCCGCCAATGAGCTGGAGCAGAATTCCGGCAAGAGCGATTTCAATCTGCCCAACGGTTTTTCGGCGGTGGATCCGTCGGTGACGGCCGCCGAACTCGCCAATGCCAATGTCATCGATCTGGGTAATGCCGGATTTCATATCGATAATTTCTATATCGCCGACCAGGGGGGCACGGGTGTGCCCTGTCTCTATATGCAGTCCATCGTGACGGCGGCGGGCCTGGGTACCAATCTGGTGCCGCCGCCTTCGCTGCTTGCACGCGGTGTGGTCGACATGCGGGTCGCGTTTGGTTATGGCACGAACGGGACGGTGAGCCAGTATGGTCCGCCGGGATCGGGACCGGCGGCCGACGTACTGGCGGTGCGGCTGCAGCTTCTGGTGCGTGCGACCCGGCCACAGCCCGGCGCCAAGGTGGGCAATGGACCCAATGGGGTCCCGGCCATCGCGCTCATGAATCTCGACAACGATCCGGCGACGCCCGCCTATTACGCGGTGCCGACCCATTTATCGGCCGCCTATGACACGGGCTGCACGGTGGGCAATTGCACGCACTACGGGTATCACGTGTTCGACCTGGTCATTCCGGTGCGTAACGACATATGGGGCCAATGATCATGAATCGCTCACGGCGCAGGCGCGGGCAACAGGGTGTCACGCTCATGCTGACGATCTTCATTCTGCTTGCGCTCACCTTTGCGGTGGTCGGACTTTTGTATTTCATCCGCTACGACAATCTGGTGTCGGCCAATGTTGCGGTGCGGGCGAGTGCGCGGGAGGCCTCCGATCAGGGCCTCAGTGCGGCGGCGACCGCCCTCCAGAATCTGCCGGGGTTCCCGCAGCTGCTCACGGGCCCGCAGCTTGCGGCCGCCAATGCAGTCTGGTATGACCCGAACCTCGCCACGCTCCCGCCAGGCCCCGGATTCTGGAGCAGCTGTGCGGGCGTGAACTGCGCCTCGATGCTGGTTACGGCCGGCAAGACGACCTTTACCGTCAAATATGTAGTGGTGCCGACGCCGGTGACGGCGCAGACGCTGAACGGTTATCAGGATGTGAGCAATGGCGCGACGTCTTATCTCATTTACGATGCCTACGTCGATGTGACGCTCTATCAGCCCCTCTTGAATCTGCTGGATGCCAGTAACATGCACGTGGATGTCGAGGCGGTGCTCCGCAAGGTGGGATCATGAAAACAGGGATAATGCGGTCGATCGGGATACTGTGGCTACCACTCCTCGTTCTTGCCGGAGGATGGACGCCCGCCATGGCGGGTGTGGCGCTCGGCGTGCAGCCGCAGGTGCTCGTCATCCTCGATACATCGCAAGGGATGGCCGGCGATCTGTCGGGCGCCATCATGTCGGGCTCGGGGACGGTCCCGAACAACGCGGCATCCTCGTCGCCCATCTGTTATCCGCTCAACGGCTACAGCCCGCGCTCGACGGCGGTCCCCAGTGTCGGCGGCACGTGTCCGGCAGGAGACGCGGCGTACACCGTGGCGGGCAGCGGCAACGTACTGGCCGACAATTCCGAGTCGATGATCAATGTCGCCGAGCAGGGCCTGCTCGCGGCATTCAGCAATTCGCAGTATTCGAACGTCTTCCAGGCCGGTCTCATGGATTATGCGACGAAGGGGACGCCCGCGCCGTACACCACCTGGGTGTACTACATGAGCGGCAACACCTCGACCGTCGGCGTGGCGACCCCGTACACCGAATGCGCGGCCGGGATTTTTGGTTATGGCACGAGTAGTACGTCGAGCTGTCCGGCGGAGGATGCCGAGAGCGTGGCCAATCCCTGTTACAACGCCGTGGCGGGCAGCGGCACGGGCTGCTCTGCGATCGCCACTGTCATCGGTTCAGGGGTGACGGCCAACCCGGATCTCTATATCAACGCGACATCGGACAGTCCCCAGATCAACGATGTGCTCTACGCAAAAAGCGCGCTGGCGAACAATTTCGTGACCTACGATGGTCCATCGCCCGCGGACCCCTTTACCGCCTATACGCTGCAGGATTATGAGGACCAGGTTACCCCGGGCTTTAACCTGCTCGAATCGTATGGTTCGAGCACCGTGGGCGGGGGTTTTGGTACGACGCCGACCGACGCGGGCTACGTCCCGTACAGCGGCATGGTGTGGTATGCGCAGCGCGGCTACGCATTCGACGGCAAGCCCGTTACCAACGGGACCAATGGCGCGCAGGGCAATCTGGTGGTGCCGGTGGCGGCTCTGTCCACGTCGTTGAGCAGTCTCGAGACGGCGCTTGCGCCCGAAGAGTTCGCGTCCGGAGGTACGGAGATCGTGGCCGGTTCCGAATACGCCCCGATGGCCGGCGCCTTGACGGATGCGCTGGACTATCTGACGGGCAGCAACGGACCGCAGCCGGCCTGTGCCCCGAAGTTCGTGATCCTCATCACCGACGGCCAGCCGACCATGGGGCTGAACGGCCATGTGTATCCGCCGCTTGGCAGCGCGGCCGCCATCGGCTACGGCGAGACCTGGACGGGGAGCGCGGCGACAGGGGGTTCGACGAATGACAATGCGGCCTCCGAGGCGGTGGCGGCCGTGAACAATCTTGACCAGTACAGCGGCTCGAGCGGACCCATCGAGACCTATGTGCTCGGCGTGGGGCCCGGCGTCGACTGCCCGCCATCGGCCACGGGATGCAAGACCGAGGCGCAAGACGGCTATAAGGTTCTGCAGGCGCTGGCGACGGCCGGGGGCACGACGACCGTCTACAGCGCCAACAGTCAGGCGAGTTTCCAGCAGGCCTTCGATGCGATCCTGAACAACATCGAGGGGCAGCTCCTGACCGCCAGTGGCGGTTCGAGCGGCCAGCTGAACACGAACAGCTACGAATACGTCGAAGCAACCGACGCCCCTCTGGGCGAGGGCAATCTGCTGGCCTATCCGGTGCTCGCCAACGGGCTGGTGTCGCCCACGCCGGCGTGGAACGTGAATGCGCTGATGAGCACCAGTGTGCGGTCGGCGGCACTCTATTCCAATGCGCCCCCCGTGACGAGCGGGGGTATCACCACCCCGGGTGCGCTCGAGCTCTTCACGAACCTCGACGCGGCGGCCTTTGCGCTGCCGGCGTCGACGACGCTGACGCCGGCGATCGTCGAGGACTACACCATCAATCCCTCCTATGGGGCGAACAGTCCCTATCTGGGCGGGCGCGGCGCCGGCTGGTATACGGGTATCACCACCAGCAATGCGGCCATGGTGCTGACCCCCCCGGACGACGCCAATCTGCTCAGCAACTCGACGTACGTGACGTATGCGCAGTCGGCGAGCAGCCGGCCGCCGATCGTACTCTTTCCGGACAACGACGGTTTCCTGTATGCGGTCGATGCCTCGACCGGCAATCTCCTCTGGGGCTGGATGCCGCGGCCGCTCGTCCAGGACCTGCAGAACTACTCCACCTTCTGGCAGGGCAACAACATGCTGGGCGGCCTGCGCGCCGTCGATGCCGAGACCGCGAGCTCGACGCCGACCTGGTCGACTTATCTCGTGGGTCTGGCGATGGATGGCGGCATCACCTTTGGTTTGCAGCTTACGGACCCGACCACGACCTTGACCGGCAGTGCGCTCGATACCCTCGCGTCCGAACCCTGGGAAGAGGACAACCTGGCATCGACTGCGCCCAATAGTCAGGTGCCGGTGATCGCACGGGAGACGCCGAGTTCCGGTACCGCCTATATGCTCACGGTACTGAATGCGCCATCGGGCAGCACCACCCAGAGCACGTTGCAGATCGTCGATGTGGCGGACGCCACGGTGACGGATGTGACCTTGCCCTTCATCGCCAACACGCAGCCCGTCGTCGATCAGGCCGGCAATGTCTATATCGGCGATGACGCCGCCAATGTCTGGGAGGCGCCGCTGTGGGCCACCACGGGTGCGGGCGGCCTCGCAACGAAGTTCACATGGACTGCGCTGAACGACACCAACTTCACGAGCTTCGGTGCGTCGACCACCACCTCGGGCGGCACCAGCGCCTTGAACTATGTCACGATCGCCTACGACAACGGCGTCGAATACATGACCGTGCAGTCCAATGGCCGTCTGACCGTCCTGGACATAGGCGTCGGCGGATGGACACCATTGTGGACCTCCTATGTGGGGGGTGCGGCGACCTTTACCAATGGGTCCTATCAGGCCAACACGAACATCGAAAGCCTGCCTGCGGGGGCCACGATCACGGATGTGGCGCTGATCGCCAATGGCGCCGTGATTCTGCCGGTGACCGTGCCGCCGCCGGCCTCGAGCAATAGCTGCAATGTCGCATCGCAGGCGTATTACTATCTGTATGCGCTCGACAGCGGCATCTTCCCGACGGGTGCGTTCAGCATCCAGACGGCGACCAATATCGAGCTCGTCTCGAACGGTCCTGTGCAGATCGGCTATGGAAAGGCCTACACGCCGTCGGTTGCCCTCTTCAACGGCCAAATCCGCCTGCAGAGTGCCGCGCAGCAAAATCTGCAGCAGCAGGCGGCTTTGGGGCAGAACGGCTACGCAGGCGGCGTCCCGGCTGGCGGCCCGCTGGCCTGGCGGCTGGTCGTCCAGTAAGGAGACGCCCCGGTGCGCGGGCAGGCCGCGTACCGGGGATCCGGATGGAGCCGCGCGGGGGTGGAGGCGGGACTTATTCGATGCCGAGCTTTTCGAGCTTGTAGCGCAGCGCGCGGAAGGTGATCCCGAGTTCCTTGGCGGCGGCGGTCTTGTTGTTGTGGCTGTCGCGCAACGCCTTTTCGATGGCGGCGCGTTCGACCTGGGCCAGATGCTCCTCGAGCGACTGCCGCTGGCGGTCGGCTTCCTCGGTGGCCGGCACCGGCCGGGGGGTGGCGCTCGCGGTATGCAGATGCCGCTCGCCATGGGTTGGCAGATGCAGGTCGCCCACGTCGATCTTGCTTCCTTCACAGAGGGTCAGCGCCCGCTCCATGATGTTCTCGAGTTCCCGCACATTGCCGGGGAAGCTGTATTGCTGCAACGCGGCGATCGCCGCCGGTGTGAGCGGCAGCGGCTTGCCGTGCGCAAGGCGCGTAGTCAGGTGCGCGGCCAGGTCCGGAATGTCCGCGGGGCGGTCCCGCAGCGGCGGAATGGCCAATTCGATCACATTCAGGCGGTAGTAGAGGTCCTGCCGGAAGGCGCCCGCCTGCACCAGTTCGTGCAGATTCCTGTGGGTTGCCGACAGGATGCGGACATCCACCCGGATCTCCTGCTGGCTGCCGACGGGGCGCACCGCTTTTTCCTGGATCGCACGCAGCAGCTTCACCTGCATGGGGACCGGCAGATCGCCGACTTCATCGAGGAAGAGGGTGCCGCCATCGGCCGTCTTGAAGAGGCCCTCCTTGTCGGCGAAGGCCCCCGTGAAGCTGCCCTTCTTGTGCCCGAAGAACTCGCTTTCCATCAGCTGCTCGGGGATCGCCCCGCAGTTCACGGGTACGAAGGGCTGGCTTGCGCGGGGCCCCAGATCATGGATGAGACGCGCCGCGAGCTCCTTGCCGGTACCGGATTCGCCGCTGATGTAGACCGGCGCCTGGCCGCGCGCGAGCCGCTCGATCAAGGCGCGCACCGTCTGCATGGCATCCGAAGTGCCGAGCAGGCGGGCGGTGGCCTCACTGGAGGGGGCGGCCCCCCGGGGCGTGCGCGCGACATTGAGCGCGCTGCGCACGAGCGCCCGCAGGTCGTTCAGGTTGAGGGGCTTCGAGACGAAATCGAAGGCGCCGGCCTTCAGGGCGGCGATCGCCGTCTCCATGCTGCCGTGCGCGGTGATCACCGCGCACGGCAGGCCATGATACTTGTCTTCGATGTGGCGGACGATGTCGAGGCCGTCGCCATCCGGCAGACGCATGTCGGTAAGGCACAGATCGAAGGGGTATTGACGCAGCAGTTCGATGGCCTGGGTGACGGTGCCGGCCGAGCGCGTCTCGAGATTCATGCGCCCGAGGGTCAGTTCGAGGAGCGCGCGGATATCGGCTTCATCGTCGATGATGAGGACTTGATTGGTCATATCAGGAGGCGAGCGGGGCGTCGCTGCAGTCGCCTAACTGTCCGAAGGTGAGGCGAAAGCGGGCGCCGGCGGATTCGGGGTGGTATTCCAGGCGCGCGCCATTGGCCTCGGCAAGCTCCCGGGCAATGTAGAGGCCAAGGCCCGTGCCGCGCGCCGTGGTCGTGAAAAACGGATCGAAGATGTGTTCGACGATGGAGGGGTTGATGCCGCTTCCCCAATCGACCACGTCGAGCGCGGTATGCCCTTCACCATCGATGGCAACCGAGATCTTCACGAGCGGCCGGTCGGTGTAGGCCGGGCTGTGCTTGAGCGAATTGTGGCAGAGATTGTTGATGATCTGGAACAGCTGATCCGGATCGAAGCACACCATGACCGGATTGCTGGCATGGAGACTGAGGGCGGCCACCGGCACGTTGAGGGCCGTGGAGATGGCCGGCAGGGATTTCGTCAGCCACTGGCCGAGCGCAAAGCGGCTTGCCTTCGTGCGGTCGCGCCGCCCGAGCTGAAGGACGTTTTCGACGATCGTGTTCATGCGCCGGCTCTGGTCGTCGATGATGGAGACGAGGTTCTGGGTTTCGCTGTCGCTCGCGGGGTTTTCGAGCAGCAGCTGGGCGGCATGGGTGATGGCGCCCAGGGGATTGCGGATCTCGTGGGCGATGCCGGCCGTAAGGCGCGCGAGCGCCGACATCTTCAGCTGCTGGGCCTGTTGTTTGAGGATCGACGTGTCTTCGAGGAAGATGACGGTGCCCCCGCCCGTGCCGAGCCGGCGAAAGCGCGGCAGCAGCGTGTAGCCGGCCCCCGCATTCACCAGGCGCCTTCCCGCCTGGGGGTTTGCGGCCGTCAACACCCACTGGTCATGCAGGTCGGGACTCAAGGTACGCAAAGACGGCGGCGTATGATTCTCGGCGAGCCCGAAATAGGTGCGCGCGGGCTTGTTCAACAGCTCGATGTTGCCCTTGTCGCTGACGACCACCACACCCGATTGCAGGTGGGCCACGATCTGCTCGTTCAGGTGCGCAAGGGCGAGGAGATCCACCTCCTGGCGCTGGGCGAGCGCCTCGGTCCGGCGCAGGCGGCTTGCCATCAGATAGGAGAGGGTGGCCGTCATGAAGAGCGTGGCGCCAAAGAGACCCACCTGCGTGTAATGCGCCGGCGTGAAATCACGGCTGCCCGTCAGATAGGGCCAGGAGTGTTCGAGGAGGATGCCGATGGTCGCGAGTGCCGCAAAAAAGATCGTCAGGCGCCGCCCGAGCAAAAAGCTCGTGCCGGCGATCGACACCAGCAGCAGGATCTCCGTGCCGCCCTGCAGTCCGCCGCTTGCGTGCAGCATGAGGACGAGGGCTGCGATATCGAAGAAGGCCAGCACCGCCGCCTGGGTCTCGAACTCCCCGATCCGGCGCCGGCCCAGATCGAGCGCCACGATATAGAGGGCGGCGTAGGGCAGTGCCACCCACAAAAAGAGCCGGGGGTCGGTGCTGCCGAAGGGCGCCAGGGCCCCGTGCAGAAAGCCTGCCACGCAGGCGAGCAGGGCCAGGATCAGCCGGTAGCGGTTGAAATAGGCCAGTAATTGCCAGTTCTGCTCGCGCGCGAGCAGGGGGGTCTCGACGCCTTCCAGCGCGAGTTCAAGGGCGCGATCGGATGCACTCATGAGGTTGAATTAGCACAAAATCGGCGCAATGGCAAAGCCGCTAGCGGTGGGCGCGGGCATGTTCGCGCGAACAGTAGGTCTGGCCGTCGGTGCCGGTCACCGTATCGGTGCGCGGCAGGAAAAGGCCGCAGTGGGCGCAGGCGGCCATTTCGCCGCCGCTGCGCACGCGTGGCGTGGGAGCAGGCCCCGGCGGCGCCGGCCGGAACCGCGCGCGGCCTGCGGCTGTCCACCGCCGGTAGAGGACGATGATGCCCCAGATGATGATGAGATCGACCAGAAAATCCATGCCGCCCTTCTCGAAGCGGGACCCGGGGACAGGAATACGGAATAAATGGTCGGGGTGAGAGGATTCGAACCTCCGGCCCCTAGCTCCCGAAGCTAGTGCTCTACCAGGCTGAGCTACACCCCGACGGTGGTCCGTTGTCTGCTAATGGTCCCGATGAACGGAAAAATGGGCCAGACCGAGCAAGGCCTCTTTAAAGGGGGAATCGGCAAGACCCCGCAGCGCCTCGCGCGCCAGCTCGGCCTCACCCTCGGCTCGGCGCGCAGTGTACGCGATTGCCCCCGTCGATTCAATGGCGGCGACCACGTCGTCGATGCGTTCGAGTCCGCCGTGGGCGATGGCGTCGCGGACGAGCGATTGTTCGCCGCGGCTGCCCGTGCGCAGCACGTGGATGAGCGGCAGCGTCACCTTGCCCTCGGCGAGATCATCGCCGATGTTCTTGCCCAGCCGCTCGTTGTGCGCGCCGTAATCGAGGGCATCGTCGATCAGCTGGAAGGCGGTGCCCAGGTGGCGGCCGTAGGTGGCCATCATCGGCCGCGCGTGGGGGGCCCGCCCGAGTACGGCGCCCAGTTCGGCGGCGGCCTCGAAGAGTTTTGCGGTCTTGCTGCGGATCACGGCGAGGTACTGATCCTCGCGCAGATCCGGGTCGTTACAGTTGATGAGCTGCAAGACCTCGCCTTCGGCGATCGTGTTGGTGGCGTGCGCGAGGATCTCCATGACGGCGAACTCCCTGACCTCCACCATCATCTCGAAGGCCCGGGAATACAGGAAATCGCCGACGAGGACGCTTGCCTCGTTGCCGAATACGGCGTTCGCGCTCGACTGGCCGCGGCGCATCGAGGAACCGTCGACGACGTCGTCGTGCAGCAAGGTCGCCGTATGGATGAATTCGATCACGGCCGCCAGCGTGATGGCGTGCGCGCCCTCCCCGCCGAAGGCCCGGCTCGACAGCAAAAGCAGGATCGGCCGCAACCGCTTGCCGCCGCTCTGGATGATGTAGCGGCCGAGCTGGTTTATGAGTACGATCTCGGAATTCAGCCGCCGTTCGATCTCGAAGTCGAGTGCGGTCCGTTCATCCCGGATCAGCGCGTAGATGTCCTCGACGCTCAGGATGGGCTGGCCGATGGGTGCGGGCGTAGACATGTCTCTCCCCTAGCAAAAGCGCTGCCAGAATCCGCCTTGCGCCAGGCGCTGTCAAGCGTAGGTCCGGTGGCCGCGGGATCCGGTTCTTCCTCCCTCCAGGCCGATTTGACCGGACGGCCCGAAATCACTAGAATCTGCCGATTCAACGGGGCCGCACAACGGCCTTTTAACCGAGATCGGGTCAGGAGCTTTATGTACGCGGTAATCGAGTCGGGTGGCAAGCAATACCGGGTAGCGGTCGGCGAGACCGTGCGGGTCGAGCGGATCGCCGCCGAGGTGGGTCATGACGTGACCCTGGATCAGGTGTTGCTGATCGCCGACGACAGCGGCGTGCGGGTAGGGACGCCGCGTTTGGCAGAGACCGTGACGGCGCGTGTCGAGGCCCATGGCCGCGGCGAGAAGATCCGGATCTTCAAGACCCGCCGGCGCAAGCATTTCCGCAAGCATGCCGGCCACCGGCAGGATTATACGGAACTGAAGATCCTGACCATTGCAGGCCGCGCGGACGCGGCACAGGCCTAAGGGGGACTCATGGCACACAAGAAGGCAGGCGGCAGTTCCCGTAACGGCCGCGATTCCGAATCGAAGCGGCTTGGCATCAAGCGGTTTGGCGGTGAAAAGGTGCTGGCCGGCAACATCCTCGTGCGCCAGCGCGGCACGCGGTTCTACCCGGGCCGGAACGTGCGCATCGGCAAGGACGACACGCTGTTTGCCTGCGCCGAAGGCGAGGTGGTCTTCGAGATCAAGGGTCCGCAGCGCCGCAAGACGGTCAGCGTCATCACCTCATAAAGAAGAAGGCTGCACACTTACGCCCCGTTGATCGGGGGGACTCGTCATGAAGTTTGTCGATGAGGCCACTATCCGGGTCTGCGCGGGCGACGGCGGTGATGGGGCCTTGAGTTTCCGTCGCGAAAAGTTCGTGCCGCGCGGGGGCCCCGACGGGGGCAACGGCGGCGCGGGCGGCGACATCTACCTGCTGGCCCAGACCGGTCTCAATACGTTGGCCGATTTCCGGTACACGCGCGTCTTCCAGGCGAAAAGCGGCGAACGGGGCGGCGCGCGCAACTGTTCGGGCGCCGATGGCCCCGATCTCGTCATCCCGGTGCCGATCGGCACCATCGTCCACGATGTCGGAGAGGAGTGCGTGCTGGGCGATCTCACCCGGGACGGCGAGCGGCTCCTGGTCGCCAAGGGCGGGCGCGGGGGGCTTGGCAATACCCACTTCAAGTCGAGCACCAACCGGGCGCCCCGGCGCATCGTGCCGGGCTCCCCGGGCGAGATCCGTGAACTCCAGCTGGAATTGCAGGTACTGGCCGACGTCGGTCTCGTGGGGCTGCCCAATGCCGGCAAGTCCACGCTCTTGCGCGCGGTCTCACAAGCGCGGCCGAAGGTAGCCGACTATCCCTTCACGACACTGCACCCCGAACTCGGGGTGGTCACGGTCGAGCGTCACCGCAGCTTCGTCATCGCCGACATCCCGGGTCTCATCGCCGGCGCCCACACGGGGGCGGGGCTTGGCGTGCAGTTTTTGCGGCACCTGAGCCGTACGCGGCTCCTTGTGCATCTCGTCGACATCCATCCGCTCGATCCGAAAGACGATCCCGTGGCCGATATCCGCGTCATCGAAGAGGAGCTGCGCTGTTTCAGTCCCGAACTTGCGCAGCGCGAGCGCTGGCTCGTCTTCAACAAGGCCGATCTGCTGCCGGAGGCCGAGCGCGAGGAGGCCGTGGCGCGCATCCTCGAAGCGGTATCGTGGAAGGGCCCCTATGCGGTGGTTTCGGCGATCAAGGGCATGGGTTGCGCACCGCTCATGGGGCGCCTCATGGAGCGCCTGGAGGCGATCGCACAAGCGGCGGCAAGTGCCCATGCGTGAGGATCTCGTCTCCGTCCGGCGGCTGGTCGTCAAGATCGGCAGTTCACTTCTCACCAACAACGGCCAGGGTCTCGACCGGGAGGCGCTCAAGGCCTGGGTCGCGCAGATCGCCGCTTTGGTCGCTCGCGGCTGCGAGGTGGTGCTGGTCTCCTCGGGGGCGGTCGCCTGCGGGATGCAGCGCCTGGGCCTGAAGACCCGTCCGCATGCCCTCCATCAGCTGCAGGCGCTCGCGGCGGTGGGCCAGATGGGTCTCATCGAGGCCTACGAGACCGCGTTTGCAGGCCATGGGCGCCAGGCGGCCCAGGTGCTCCTTACCCATGACGACCTGGCCGACCGGCGCCGCTACCTGAATGCCCGCAGCGCGCTCCGCAGCCTGCTTGCGATGACCGTGGTGCCCGTCATCAACGAAAACGACACGGTCGCGACCGAAGAAATCCGCTTTGGCGACAACGACACGCTCGCGGCCCTCGTGGCCAATCTGATCGAAGCGGATCTGCTCGTCATTCTCACCGACCAGGCGGGTCTCTTTGACCGCGATCCGCGAAGCGATGCGAGCGCGACGCTGGTGGCGGAGGGGGTCGCGGGGGATCCGGCGCTTCTGGCGATGGCCGGCGGCGTCGGCACACTGGGCCGCGGCGGCATGCGCACGAAGCTTACCGCGGCGGCCAAGGCGGCGCGGTCAGGGGCAAGTACCGTGATCTGCGCGGGGCGGGAGCCGGACGCCCTTCTGCGGGTGCTCGCGGGCGAAGTGATCGGCACGCGGCTGCGCGCGAGCGCCGAACGCCTGGCAGCCCGCAAACAGTGGCTGGCGGCACGGCTTGCCGTGCGCGGCGAGCTCGTGCTCGATGCCGGTGCGGTGCGGGTGCTGCGCGAGGCCGGCAAAAGCCTGCTGCCGGTCGGTATCCAGGCGGTCCGGGGTCAGTTCGCGCGGGGCGAGATGGTCGCCTGCGTGGACCCGGAAGGCCGTGAAGTGGCCCGCGGGCTTGTCAATTACGGGGCGGGCGAGATCGAGCAGATCCGCGGACATGCAAGCGACGATATCGAGCGCCTGCTGGGATATACGGACGAGCCCGAGGTTATCCACCGGGATAACCTCGTGCTGGCGTAGATGTCAGGCGCTTGCGTGGCGCAGGCGCGCGTTCAGGCGGCTCTTGTAGCGGGAGGCGGTGTTCTTGTGCAAAATTCCCTTGGTCGTGCCGCGATCGATCAGCGATACGGCTTCGCGGTAGGCCGTCTGCCCGCCGGTCACGTCCTTTTCGTGCGCAGCCTTCAGGACCTTCTTGATGGCCGTGCGCATCCGCGAACGAAAAGCCACATTGTGCTGTCGATGAATCTCGGCCTGCCGAGCGCGCTTTTTCGCCTGTGCCGTGTTCGCCAAACGCCTACTCCTTCGCGGAAACCAATAAAGCCGCACACTATGCCGGGGGACACCCATCTTGTCAATTGAGCGCCCATCCCATGGCCCGCAATAGGCTCCTGCGGTCACTTTTTGCCACCGGCGGCATGACCTTGCTGTCGCGGATCACGGGTTTCGTGCGGGACATCCTGCTCGCCCGGCTGCTCGGCACGACGGCGCTGGCCGACGCCTTCTTCGTCGCCTTCCGGATCCCCAATTTCCTGCGGCGGATCTTCGGGGAGGGGGCCTTTTCGCAGGCCTTCGTGCCGGTGTTTGCGGGCTACCCGCACACCGAGGGGCCAAGCCGCAGCGCCGCCCAGGAGTTCGCCGATTCGATGGCGGGGTCGTTTGCGCTGGTGCTGATGGGGGTGAGCCTGATCGGCGTGATCGCAGCCCCCCTCTTGATCCTGATCCTCGCCCCCGGATTTCTGCATGAGCCGCGCGAATACCATGCGGCCGTCACCCTCTTGCGCATCACTTTTCCCTACCTCTTCTTCATTTCGCTCGTCGCGATGGCAGGCGGCATGCTGAATACCCGCGGCCGCTTCGCGGCGGCGGCCTTTACCCCGGTGCTCTTGAATCTCACGCTCATCATCGCCGCCGGCGTGATCGCGCCGCACACCGCAGCCCCCGTCATCACGGTCGCCTGGGGCGTGTTCGCAGGCGGCGTGCTGCAGCTCCTTTTCCAGCTGCCGTTTCTGCACCGCCAGCGCCTCTTGCCGCGGCTGCGCCTGTCCTTCCGCCATCCCGGCGTGCGCCGCGTCTTTCAGCTGATGCTGCCGGGGCTCTTCGGGGCCTCGGTCGCCCAGATCAATCTGATCGTCGACACCATGCTGGCCTCTTTTCTGGCGACCGGCAGCATCGCCTGGCTCTACTATGCGAACCGCCTGCTCGAGTTCCCGCTGGGGGTGTTCGGGATCGCGCTTGGCACCGTGATTTTGCCGCATCTTTCCGCCAAGCATGCGCAGGCCTCGATGGCCGAGTTCGGGCACGCGCTGGACTGGGCCTTGCGGTGGGTGGCAGTGATCGCGCTGCCGGCGGCCGTGGCCCTCATCGTGCTCTCGGGGCCGCTCGTGGTCACCCTCTTCCATTACGGGCACTTCAACCGCTTCGACGCGGTCATGACCGCGCATGCGCTGATGGCGTTTGCCGTGGGGCTGCCGGGGTTCGTGCTCATCAAGGTGCTGGCACCCGGCTATTACGCGCGCCAGGATACGAAGACGCCGGTGAAGATCGGGGTGGTGGCGCTCATCGCCAACATCGTCTTCAACGCGATCCTGATCTGGCCACTTGCCCATGTGGGGCTTGCGCTTGCGACGTCGCTGTCGGGGATTTTGAATGCGGTACTGCTCTATCGGGGGCTGCGCCGCGACGGGGTGTATGCGCCGAGCGCGGAGCTTGCGAGGCTCTTGCGCCGGGCGTGCGCGGCGAGCCTTGCCATGGGGGCCGTGCTGCTGCGGCCCGCCTTCGAGTTCGCGGCCTTCGCGCAGGCGCGGGCGCCCTTGCGGCTCTTATGGCTGTCTGGCTGGATTGCGGCGGGCCTGCTCGTCTATGTTACAGTGATGTGGGCAGTCGGCGCGCGTCTGCGGATGCTGCGCCTTGCGTGAGATAAAGAGGCATGGTCGTCATCGCTCAAATCGGCCGGTTGCGTGATCCGCGGGTTTTCACTCTGGCCGAGGCCCGTGAGATCTTTCCCCTCGTGCGCCGCATTACCGCAAGCGCCCACCGGGAGCTCGAGCCGTGGCGCAGGCTTTTGGCGACCTTGTCCCCGCACAGTGCGCCCCTGTATGAGGCCGAGGAGCAGTACGAGCGGGTCGTGAAGGCGTGGGTCGGCAAGATGGAGCGCCTGGGGCTGGTGGTGAAGGGCCTGTGGCTTGCCGATTTCGATACGGGAGACGGGTATCTGTGCTGGCGCTTTCCCGAGTTGCGGCTTGGCCATTACCATGGGTATGACGAAGACTACGCAAGCCGCCGGCCGCTGCGCGAGGTCATCGAGGAGCAGGACCCGGACTGGGCCTGCTAGCCCCTTTTCCTGTATGCGGTGGCCCCGGCCGCTAGACCCCCTGCGGGCTGATGGTTTACTCTTTCGGGCTTTCGCTCGGTGTCAGCATGGAGTTAATACGGGGACTTTATAATGTCCGCCCGCGTCACCGCGGGGCGGTCATGACGATCGGCAATTTCGATGGTCTCCATGCCGGTCATCGGCATCTCGTCGCGCTGGTGCGATCGCGCGCTTCGAGCCTGCATGCGCCCTCCCTCGTGATGCTGTTCGAGCCCCAGCCGCGCGAATTTTTCCAGGGCCCGCAGGCGCCGGCGCGGCTCATGACGCTGGGCCAGAAGCTGGCTGCCCTGCGCACGACGGGCATCGATTATGTGCTGGTGTTGCGCTTTGACGAGATGCTCTCGCGTCTTCCCGCCGAAGGCTTCGTGGAGGACATCCTGGTGGGAGCGCTCGCGGTGCGGGGCATCATCGTCGGTGACGATTTCCGCTTCGGCGCCGGCCGCCACGGGGATTTTGCCTTCCTGCAGGCCATGGGCCAGCGCCTGGGCTTTGCGGTCGAGGCGGCCAGCACCTTTCTGCTGGATGGCAGCCGGGTGAGCAGCACGCGGCTGCGGGCAGCGCTCGCAGACGGGGCGCTCGATGAAGCCAGGCGGCTTTTGGGCCGCCCCTATGCGCACCGGGGGCGCGTCGTGCACGGCGATGCGCGCGGCCGCCAGATCGGCTTTCCGACCGCGAATCTCACGATGCCGGAGCCGCCGCCGCTGCGCGGGGTATTCGCGGTCACGGTACCGATCGATGGGCAGCTGCGTCACGGCATCGCCAATGTCGGGCGGCGCCCCACGTTCGGTACGGGACGCACGCTGCTCGAGGTCCACCTGCTCGATTTCGCGGGAGATCTCTATGGGCGGACCCTGACCGTGAGTTTTTTAAAAAAGTTGCGCGATGAGTGCGTGTTTGCGTCCGTGGATGCGCTCATCGCCCAGATCCGCTGCGATCGCGAGGCGGCCCGGAACTACTTCGCGGCACACGAGGGGACGTCATGAGCGCGACCGATTACAAAAAGACCCTGAACCTTCCGCATACCGATTTCCCCATGCGCGGAAACCTCCCCCAGCGCGAGCCAAAGCAGGTCGCCCAATGGCAGAACCTGAAACTCTATGAGCGGCTGCGCACCTTCCACAAGGATCATCCGCGCTATGTGCTGCACGACGGCCCGCCGTATGCCAACGGCGCGATCCATCTCGGGCACGCGGTCAACAAGACCCTGAAAGACATCATCGTGAAGGCCAAGGGTCTCGCCGGGTTCGACGCACCCTATGTGCCGGGCTGGGACTGCCATGGGTTGCCCATCGAGCTTGCCGTCGAGAAGACCATCGGGCGCGCCGGGCGCGATGTGGATGCAAAGACCTTCCGCGCCGCCTGCCGCGCATACGCCTATCGCCAGGTCGAGGGGCAGCGGGCGGACTTCGAGCGGCTGGGCGTGATCGGGGATTTCGCGCGGCCCTATCTCACGATGGATTATGGCGTCGAGGCGAACATCGTGCGCACGCTCGGGCGCATCATGGCGCATGGGCATGTCTACCGCAGCGAAAAGCCGGTCCACTGGTGCGTGGATTGTGGTTCGGCGCTCGCCGAGGCCGAGGTCGATTACGAGAATCACACGAGCCGGGCGGTCGACGTGGCCTTTGCGGTGGTGGATGCCGATGATCTGGCCGCGCGCATGCAGCAGCCGGCAGGCTTTGCGAGACCGGTGGCGCTCGTCATCTGGACCACCACGCCCTGGACCTTGCCGGCCAATCAGGCGGTGGCCGTCCACCCGGACATCCTCTACCGGCTGATCGAAAGCGGCGGGCGCTATCTCGTGGTGGCCGACGCGCTCGCGCCTGCGCTCATCGAACGCTACGGCCAGCCGGGCCGGCTGCGGGAAGAGACGGTGAGCGGGGCGGCCTTGATCGGCTTGCAGCTTGCGCATCCCTTCCTTAAGCGCAGCCTGCCGGTGATCCCGGGCCTGCATGTGACGACCGAGGCCGGCACCGGGCTTGTGCACATCGCGCCGGCGCATGGCGAGGAGGACTATCAGGCGGTACGCCAGTACGCGCGTGCAACCGGTGTCGAACTGCCGATCGAGGGACCGGTGGGGGGTGACGGGCGCTTTCTCCCCGCCACGCCCTTCGTGGGCGGCCTGTCCACCCAGGAAGGCGGGGAGCGGCTGATCGCCCTTTTGGATGAGCGGGGCGCGCTTTTGCATGTCGAGTCCATCGTGCACAGCTATCCGCACTGCTGGCGGCACAAGTCGCCGATCCTCTTCCGGTCGACCGCGCAGTGGTTCATTTCGATGGAGCAGGCCGGTCTTCGGGACCGGGCGCTCGGCGCCCTGGGCGATGTGGCCTTTCAGCCGGCCTGGGGGCGCGAGCGGATCAGCCAGATGGTGGCCGGCCGGCCCGACTGGTGCATTTCCCGCCAGCGCGCCTGGGGTGTGCCGATCCCGTTTTTCTTAAACCGCGCCACGGGGGCGCTGCACCCGCGCACGGCCGAGCTCCTCGAGAAGGTCGCCCATGTCATGGAGGAAGAGGGTATCGATGGGTGGTTCAGCCGCCTGGCGGAGGATTGGCTGGGGGCGGAGGCCGGCGACTATGAGATGGTGACGGACGTGCTCGATGTCTGGTTCGACTCGGGTTCCACGCATGCCTGCGTGCTCGCGGTGCGCCCCGAGCTTGCCGATCCCGCGGATCTCTATCTCGAGGGGTCGGACCAGCA
>JAJYDN010000018.1 GCA_021777535.1 Pseudomonadota bacterium | reverse complement strand
GCACGAACACATCGGCACTTCCATCCGAAGGGGAGATGAAACCGAAACCCTTCGATTCGTTAAACCATTTTACTGTTCCTGTTGCCATTCCTGTATTGCCTCTATGTAGAATATTGCGTGAACACTATGCCCTGTGTGAGGGGTTCAATTGCAGGATCGAAGGAGATTTACGGGAAATGCCGACTGGAACTTTCAGTAACATCCTTGGACAGTGAAGCATAGCTGCAAATTGACGGTCCTACGCTACCCTAGTTGATCCCCCGTTGCAACTATCTTTCGGCGGGTGCCGCCATCCTGCCGGGAACTTCTGTTTCATGTCAGTGACTACCGATACAATGCCGGTTTGTTCTGGCACCCCAAAAGTCGGGGCCGGTTGCGCGGGCGACCGCGTATACTCTGCTTTTTACGATGACCCGGGAGGCGCGCGAGCGCAAATGGCAGGCAGCTGTGGCTGTAGATGACCGATTGCAAGGACGCGTGCGCATCATACCGCTCGACATAAGCGACCCTGAGGTCATCAGGGAACGGCTTACGGCGTATCTCGAGGCGCTCGGCATGAGTGCGCAGGAGAGTGCGCCGTGGGTTGCGTGCGCCACCGAGGGCGCGGCCTATGGCGGCCAGGCCTTCGTCCGCCTGCAGGAGTTGATGGCCACGCACGCCGCCGGTGGCGCAGACGAAGTGGCCCGCGCGGCGCGGTTCCGCCTGGCGTTGTGGACCGGCATGCCGGAGACAGCGCTTGCGGCATTTCTATCCGTGTTGCCCCTTTGCCGCCAGCCGATGGCGCCGGAGCGTGACCGATGAGGACTGGCGCATCGGTGTGGGCGCCATGGCGTGGCCTGCTGCTGGCGGTCCTCGTGGCGATTCCGAGTTTCGTCGCAAGCCAGTTTCTTCTGCAGGTGCTTCCGCGTCCCGGTTTCCATGTTCTGAATCTCGCACTCGCCGTCGTCTTCGGGCTCCTGTTCGGATGGATTTCCATCGGCCTGTGGATTTCGGTTGCCGGCGCGCTCCTGTCGTTCGTGCGCTGGGTGCGCCGGGCGCCCGCGCGGGCGCCGGTGATCCCGCTGGTCGCGTCGGCAGGACCTGCACGTACCGCGATCGTCATGCCCATTTTCCGCGAGGATCCGGCGCGTGTCTGTGCGGGTCTCGAGGCGACCTGGCGGTCTCTTGCGGAGACCGGGCGGTCGGGGGATTTCGATTTCTTCATCCTGAGCGACACGAACGACGCCGATGCCTGGGTCGAGGAGGAGGTCGCCTGGGCCGCATTGCGGATGCGCCTGCCGGGGGGTGCCCGTGTTTTCTACCGGCGCCGGCGCAGCAACATCAAGCGCAAGAGCGGCAACATCGCGGATTTTTGCCGCCGCTGGGGCAGGGGCTACCGGTACATGGTGGTGCTCGATGCCGACAGCGTGATGGCCGGGTCGACGCTCGTTTCACTGGTCGAGGCCATGGAGCGCAATCCGCGTGCAGGGCTCATCCAGACCCTGCCGGCCGCGGTGGGCCAGAACACGCTCTTTGGCCGCATCCAGCAGTTTGCGAGCCGGCTGTATGGGCCGGTGTTCGCCGCCGGTCTCGAATTCTGGCATGTGAATGCCGGCCACTACTGGGGGCACAACGCCATCATCCGGGTCGCGCCCTTCGTGCGCCACTGCGCGCTGCCGCGCCTGCCGGGGCGCGGGGCGTTCGGCGGGGAGATCATGAGTCACGACTTCGTCGAGGCGGCGCTTTTGCGCAGGGCCGGATGGGACGTGTGCCTGGCGTCGAGCCTGCCCGGCAGCTACGAGGAGACGCCGCCCACGCTCCTCGACGAATTGAAGCGTGACCGGCGTTGGGCGCAAGGCAATCTGCAGCATGCGCGTCTCGTTTTTGCCCGCGGATTGGCGGCACCCCACCGCGTCGTGTTTCTGAGCGGCATCATGTCCTACGTCTCGTCGCTGCTGTGGCTCTCCTTTCTGGCGCTGTCGAGCCTCGAAGTGGTTCTGCACGCGCTCGTGCCGCCGAGCTACTTTCCGCGGGCGCACATGCTGTTTCCGGTATGGCCGGTCTGGCACCCGCATTGGGCGCTCATGCTCTTCTGGTTTACGCTCGCCGTACTTTTTCTGCCCAAGGTTCTTTCCGTGGCGCTTGCCATCGTCAATCGCCGCACGCGCGAGTTTGGCGGCGTGTTGCGTCTGCTGGCAGGCGTCGTGCTGGAGAGTGTGCTGTCGGCGCTGCTGGCGCCGGTGCGGATGCTCTTTCACACCGTATTCGTGCTTTCGGTATTGGCAGGCCGCAAAACCCAGTGGGGGCCGCAGGCGCGCGGCGATGCCAGTACGTCCTGGCATCAGGCGCTGCGCTACCATACAGGCGGTACCCTGCTTGCCCTCCTGTGGGGTGGCGCCATCTATGCCTTGAGCCCGGCATATTTCTGGTGGCTTGCGCCGGTGATGGGTGCCTGGGTCATGGCGATCCCTGTCTCCGTCTGGATAAGCCGTGTCGGTCCGGGCGTGTGGGCGCGCGGTCTCGGTCTTTTCGTGACGCCCGAGGAGCGCAATCCGCCGCCGGTCCTGAAGAGGCTGGCGCAGCTGCAAACCGAAGGGCCGCCCCTTGTGCGGTTGCCCTTGCGGGGTTTTCTGGCGGCTGTTGTCGACCCCGGTGTGAACGCCTTACACTGCGCGTTCTTGCGGGGACGGACGGTGCCGGCCGAAGGGGTCGGGCTTGCACGCCAGCAACTGGTATTGAATGCCCTGAAGGGTGGACCGCGTGCCTTGAGTGCGCGGGAGCGTATGCGCATCCTCATGGATCGCGATACCCTGGTTGCATTGCATGCGCGCGTCTGGGCCCTGAAGGGTCCGCGCGCCGGGTATTGGCTGGACGGGCTGGCGCGTCCGGCGCCTTTGCCATCGCGCGTGTCCCTGAAGATGTCAGTCTGAGCGGCGTGGGGCGGCGGTATGGGCAGAGACGGCGAGTGCGGCAGGGGAATCGCGTGAAGACGGGTCACGCCGGACGGCGGGTGATGGTGGTGGCGGCGGGTCTGGTGCTGACGGGCTGTGCGCTGCCGGGTGCGGTGCACCGGGCACGGGTCAAGGCCAACGAGGCCGTGGCCGATAGCAGTGCCGCGCTGGCGGCCGCGCATGCGGAGGCCCGCCGCGCACGGGCGGCCGACAGGAGTCTGCGGACAGAGGTGGCAAGGCTTGCGGCCGGCGAGAAGATCCTCGAGCGGCAGCTGGAGGCGGCGCGGCTGGCGAACAGCGAGTCGCTGCCGGCCTTGCGCCAGCACAGGCCCGCCGCCAAGGCCCGTGCCAACCGGGTTTTCCCGATGGTCATCGCCCGTGCCGAGAGCCTTGCCCGGTCGCCTTACAAGGCGCCAGCGCCGGTTTCCCCGAGCCTTGGGAAGTTGAGTTTCTCCGACTACGGAAAATTGCATCTGGCCGGTCCGGTGCCGGGCTGGATTCCGGATGGCCGTTTTCATTTGCAGCTTTATCCGGCCGGTTATCTTTTTACGTGGCCGGAAGAGATCTTCATCATGCGTCATGGGCAGGCGCTGCCCGTGCGCCAGGCCATGGAGGTCGCCGGTGACCCCGGACTGGCGAACGCCCTGCATGGCACCGTGCCGCCGGTCGGATTCAGTGTCTACACCCCGCTTACCGCCAATCCGCACTCGGAAGACGAATTTCTGTCCTTTCTGGGCGCAAGTTACTTTCGCGCCCTCGGCAAGGGCCAAACGTGGGGATTATCCGCACGGGGGCTCGCTGTCGATACGGCATTGCCGCATCATGCCGAGGAATTTCCGTATTTCCGCAATTTCTGGATCATCCCGCCGCGGCCGCATTCGCGGCGCATCAGTTTTTGCGCGCTGCTCGACAGCCCGAGCATGACGGGCGCCTACCGCTTTGTGGTCAAGCCGGGTGTTACGACGGTGGTCGACGTGAAGATGGTCCTCTTCGGGCGCCGCGCCGTGCGCCGTCTCGGGATAGCGCCGCTTACCAGCATGTTTTTGCAGGGACGGTTCAGCGGCAAGCGCTTTCACAAGCTGATCCGCGCCGCCCATGATTCGGACGGTCTGCTGGTGGCAACGGCGCCCGGGGCGCGGATGTGGTGGCCGCTGCGCAACCCGAGCCGGCTTGCGCTGTATCGTTTCCCGCTTCTCAATCCGCGGGGGTTTGGCCTCATACAGCGTGCGCGCCGGTCTGCAGACTATCGGGCCTTCGGTATGCATTACGAGGATCGCCCGAGTGCGTGGGTAAGGCCGGTGGGATCGTGGGGTGCGGGGCATTTGCTGCTCGTCGAGTTGCCAACCAATACGCAAACGAACGACAACATATCGGTGTTCTGGGTTCCGGCGCACCCGCTTCCGCCCGGAAAGCCCATGACCTTCGCCTATACGATCTCCTGGCGCAAACGCGATCCGGCCGGCAAGCGGCTTTCCTATGTTGCGGCGAGCCGGCATACGGAGATGGCGCACGGGCAGGAAACGTATGTCATCAATTTCGCCGGCCGGCGGCTTGCGCGGCTCGCGCCGGGGGCGGTGACGCCGCAGATTCGTGTCCAGGGCCCGGCGCGGGTGACCGGGGTCTGGGCGGCGCCGGATGGAGGGCCGGGGCGCTGGCGCCTCCAGTTCACTTTGGTGTCGACGGGTTCGGGGCGCGCCATGGTGCACGCAGCGCTCGCTACGGGCAGCACCCGGGTGACGGAGAGCTGGGCCAACGTATTTCCGCTCTCCTAGGGGACCGGCCCGGTCCGCTTGTGAAAAAACGCCTTGCGCCCAGAGGGCGTCCTCGGCATAATGCGGCGCACGATGGCTAATGCCTGCCGCGTCGTTTGGCACTATACGCGCCGCGTGTCCCGCCGACTCCTGTCAGTCGTTACCTCTCGTTGACACCGAATCCCGTTCCCGATCCTTCGGGCGGCCCCAAGATGCGGCTGCGGCCGCTCAGCATGTTTTAGTTCCTAGGAGTATCCATGTCTTTTGCATCACTGAACTTGTCGGCCCCGCTGCTGCGGGCATTGGCCGACGCCCGTCACGAAACCCCGACGCCTATTCAGGCGAGCGCAATCCCCGTGGTCATGGCCGGCTTCGACGTCATGGCCTCGGCGAAGACGGGCACGGGCAAGACGGCGGCTTTCATTCTGCCGGCGCTCGAGCGCCTGCTCGTACCGGATGCGGCACGCGGTCGCGGGCCGCGTGTGCTCGTGTTGAGCCCGACGCGGGAACTCGCCGGCCAGATCAAGGATGCGGCGGTAGGCTACGCGCGCCATCTGCCCCAGATCCGCATCGGCAGCATCGTCGGCGGTGTTCCGTATCCCGCCCAGCAGAAGCTGCTTGCGCGCCCGCTCGACATTCTGGTTGCCACGCCCGGGCGCCTGCTCGACCACATTGGCCAAAACCGTGTGGATTTCACGCGTCTTGAGCTCGTCATTTTCGACGAAGCCGACCGCATGCTCGATATGGGATTCCTCCACGACGTCGAACGGATCATGGCCGCGGCCCCGGCCAAGCGCCAGACCGTCATGTTTTCGGCGACCTTCGAGGGACAGGTGACAGCGCTTGCCTCCCGTCTGCTCAAAGACCCCAAGCGTATCCGTATCAGCAGCAATGACGCACGCAGCGAGCAGATCCGGCAACGGATCCATTTCGTCGACGACAGCAGCGAGAAAAAAGGCGTGCTGCTGGATCTGTTGACGGAAGGTTCGGTTGGCCAGGCGATCGTTTTCACGAGCACCAAGCGGGGCGCCGAACGGCTGGCAGCGGTGCTGGACGCAGAAGGCCACGCGACCTCGGCGCTGCATGGCGACATGCGCCAGGGCCAGCGCAACCGGGCGCTTTCGCGGTTCCGCGAGGGCTCCTTGCGGATCCTGGTTGCCACCGATATTGCCGCGCGCGGCATCGATGTGGCCTCCATCTCGCATGTATTCAATTACGATCTGCCCCGTTCGGCCGAAGACTATGTCCACCGCATCGGCCGTACGGGCCGGGCCGGGCAGTCGGGGGCGGCGATTTCGTTCGCGACCCATGCGGAGCGGGGGGCCGTGCGCCGGATCGAGCGCCTGACCGGCCAGCCGCTCGAGTGCGTGGGCGCGGCCGAGCCGGTCCGGCGGGCGGCACCCGCCCAGCCGGTGCGATCCCAGCGTGCCCGGCCGGAAGACCGGCGTGCGCCGCGAACGCGCAATCAGGCGCCGCAGGGGCGGCGGTTGCCGCAAAAACGCACCGGGGTGGCGGCGGAGGGCACTTTGCCGGCGCGGCGCCGGCGGACACCGGACGCGGTTTTCGGCTAAAGCCCGGCCGCCCGCGCGGCTTGCGGCGCTTCCTGCATTTTGTGCGCAGCGATGTGAACGGCTGGCCTGGTTCGTGCATCCGGAATCTGTCCGGAGGCAACGACGATGGGGCAGAACGAACGGGCAGCGCCCTGCGTGTGGGCGTTTGCCCAAGCGCAGCCGACGCGGGGCGCACGGGTGCTTGCCGTATTGATTGCGTGCGCCCTGCTCGGAGCCAGTCTTGCCGTGCTGCCGGTTGCCGGGCGGCTTGCGCCAGCGGCCGGTGGCATGGTCGCGGCACCGGCGGCAGTCATGGCGGTGGCCGATCTGCTCACCGCCTATCTCCTGTGGTCGCAGGCGCGCGCCACCTACGCGCCGGCACTCGGTTTTTTGTGCGGCATCTATGCCGGTTGCGGGCTTTTGGTGAGCGGCAACGTCTTGCTGTTCCGCCGTATCGGCGCAAGCGGGGCGGCCTGGCTCTGGGCCGCCTGGCACCTCTATTTCGTCGCCGGCATGGTCGCCTATGCCTTCATGGATCCCCTGCCGGACAAGGCGGACGGGTATGCGCGTGCGCGTGGGCGACTTGTTGGCGCGTTTGCCGTGGCCCTGATCGCGCTGGCAGTCGTCTTCAGCGGGTGGTTGCCGCCGATCATGCGGGGGGGCAGCCTGGCACTGCCGCGCCCAGGCACCCTGGGACTGCTCCTGGCGGCATTGGCCGCAGTGATCGTGCTCGCTGTGCGGCGGCGCGCCAGCACGGTCCTTGATCTCTGGCTGCTGGTGACCGTTCTCGCCATGTTCTGTGACTTCTGTCTCGTGCTCATCGGGCATGCGCGCGATGGCTACGGCTGGTACTTGGGCCGCTTCATCGGCGTGTTTGCCGCCCTGGCCGTGCTGGGCGCCTTCTTCTATGAGATGAATCGCATCCATATCCAGCTCCTGCGTGCGCAGGAACACATGCTCGGCGTGAACAGCGGACTGCTTGCGGCCAATTCCCGGCTGTCACTCATGGTCGAAGAGGATGAGCTCACCAAGGTGCTGAGCCGGCGCGCGGTTCTCCAGGTTCTGGAGGATCTCCTGGGTTCCGGTGCGCGGCAGGCAGCGGTGCTGATGATCGACCTCGATCACTTCAAAAAGATCAACGACCGGCTGGGGCACCTTGGCGGTGACGCGGTTTTGCGGGAGGCGGCCCGGCGTATCCGGGCCGCCGTCCGCGGGACGGATGTCGTGGGCCGCTACGGGGGCGAGGAGTTTCTCGTCGTGCTGCCAGCGGCGCTCGCGCGGGATGCGAAGCGCGTAGCCGACGGGATCGTAAGGCGGGTGCGCGCCCAGCCGATCGTGTTCGACGCGATCGCGATCACGGTCACCGCCAGTGCCGGCATCGCGAGTGCGCGGCCCGGAGATGACGTGGCAAGCCTGCTGCGGCGTGCCGATAAAGCCCTTTACCAGGCGAAGGACGGCGGACGCGATCGCGCGATCAATGCCGAATCCGCCTGACGGGCTTTTCCGGCACGGCGGTGCCGGGACGTTCTGTGCTTGGCGGCCTCGGGCATGCCCTTTATACTCGGACGTTTTCCGCGGAGATGTGTCGATGCAGCCATGGCAGATGATGGTGCTTGCCGTCGTTCAGGGTGTCACAGAACTCTTTCCCATCAGCAGTCTCGGCCATAGCGTTCTCATCCGTACGCTGCTTGGCTGGCATATCCCTGCCAACAGCCCCGACTTCCTGCCCTTCCTGGTGGTCTTGCACATCGGTACGGCAAGTGCGCTGCTCTTGTACTTCTGGCGCGACTGGTGGCGGCTCCTGGGGGGTCTCTGGACTGCCCGCGGAGGCCGTTCGAATGCCGAGGCGCGTCTTTTCTGGCTGCTTGTCGTCGCGTCGATTCCGGCCGGCCTGATCGGTCTTTTCTTTGCCAAGCGCATCAAGCTCCTGTTTGCCAATCTGCTGGTGGCGGCGGTGTTCCTCATGGTCAACGGGCTCGTGCTCGTGGCGGGCGATTTCCTGAAAAAGCGCAAGCCGAGCCATCAGCTGGCGGCGATGACGGGGTCCAAGGCCCTGTTCATCGGTTTTGCGCAGGCGCTGGCGCTCATCCCGGGCATGTCGCGCTCGGGCGTCACCATCGTCGCGGGCCTCGGCAAGGGTTTCGACTACGCCGCGGCGGCGCGCTTTTCCTTCCTGATGGCCACACCCATCATCGCGGCCGCGGGCCTTCTCGAGGTACCAAAGCTTTTCCACATAAAAGGCCCCATCCATCTGCAGGCCATCCTGGCATCTGGTGTCATCGCCGGTATCTTTGCCTACGCGAGCACCTGGATTCTGATGCGCTACTTCAACAAGCAGGAAGTGGAGGCGCTGCGGCCTTTTGGTTTTTATTGCCTGGCCTTCGGCGCGGCCGCGCTGATCTGGCACTTCGCCTAGCGCGGCCACTCGCCCGGCGGTTCCGTGGCGCGCGCGAACTGGCCGGGCGTGAGGATCGTGTCGCGCGGGCTGTGCGTGGTGTCGGTCTCGGGGTAGTCGCGTGAATAGTGCAGGCCGCGGCTCTCCGTGCGCAATTGTGCCGAGCGGATGATGAGCTCGGCGACCTGGGCGAGATTGCGCAGTTCGATGAGATCATTCGTCACGCGGAAATTCGCGTAGTAGTCATGGATCTCGCTTGCGAGCACGGTAATGCGGTGCAGGGCCCGTTCGAGGCGCCGGTTCGTGCGCACGATGCCCACATAATCCCACATGAAGCGGCGCAATTCCTCCCAGTTGTGGGCGACCACCACGCCTTCGTCGGCATCGGTGACGCGGCTCTCGTCCCAGGGTGGCAGGGCGGCCGGTTCGGCCGTGTCGAGGCGCGTGCTGGCGTCGGCCGCCGCCGAGGCGCCGAGCACCAGGCACTCGAGCAGCGAGTTGCTGGCGAGGCGGTTGGCGCCGTGGAGCCCCGTGAACGCGCATTCACCGACCGCATAGAGTCCGGCGAGATCGGTGCGGCCGTGCAGGTCGGTCATGATGCCGCCGCAGGTGTAGTGCGCCGCCGGCACGACCGGGATCGGCCCTTTGGCCATGTCGTAACCGAAAGTGAGGCAGCGCGCGTAGATATTGGGGAAGTGCGCGGCGATGAAGTCGCGGCCGCGGTGGCTGATGTCGAGACCCACGGCATCGAGGCCGCCGCGCTTCATTTCGTTGTCGATGGCGCGCGCGACGATGTCACGCGGGGCCAGTTCGCCGCGGGGGTCGTACTCCAGCATGAAACGGCTGCCGTCGGGGCGCAGCAAATGACCTCCTTCGCCGCGTACGGCCTCCGAAATCAGGAACGACTTGGCCTGTGGATGATACAGACAGGTCGGATGAAACTGGACGAATTCGAGATTGGCCACGCGGCAGCCCGCCCGCCAGGCCATGGCGATACCGTCGCCGGTGGATGTGTCGGGGTTGCTGCTGTACAGATAGGCCCGCGAGGCGCCGCCGGTCGCCAGCGCGGTGAGCCGGCTCGCGATCGCATGCACCTGGCCTGTGCGCTTGTCGAGCACGTAGAGCCCGAGGCAGCGGTTGGGCCCCGGCAGTCCGAGTTTGTGGGCGGTGACGAGATCGACGGCGATGTGATGCTCGAGGATCCGGATGCGCGGATGACGCCGCGCGAGATCGGCCAGCGTCGTCTCCACGGCGCGGCCGGTGGCGTCGGCGGCGTGAATGACCCGCCGGTGGGTGTGGCCGCCCTCCCGGGTGAGATGATAGCTCCCGTCTTGTGCCGTGAAGGATACGCCCCGGGCAATGAGCCAGGCGATGGCCGCCGGCGCCTCGCTCACGATGAATTCGACGGCGTCGCGGTGGCAGAGGCCGGCGCCGGCATCGAGGGTGTCGGCCACATGGGCGGCAAGGGAATCCTCGGGATCGAGGACGGCGGCGATCCCCCCCTGCGCGTACAGGCTCGATCCGTAGGTGAAGTCGGCCTTGGCGAGCACCGTCACGTGGCCGTGTTCGGCAAAGCGCAAAGCCAGGCTGAGCCCGGCAAGACCGGTGCCGACGACTACCATGTCGGGGGCATGTTCGGAAAGGGAGGACTGCTCTGGCATGGTCGTGAAGGAAACGCCGGTGGTTTTGCGGTATCATAGTAGCTGAGTGGCGGTTTTCAAAACGGGCGTCGGCGCAATTGCAAAAAAACCATGCAAACCACGAAGGCAGACACCCCTCCCGCAGGATTTCGCGAACCTTTTTCCATGGACGTGGTCTTTAACCAGTGACGAATGGCGCTCCAGACAAGACGGTCGACAATGCGCTCGACCAGGAGTTGGTGGCGCGGGTCAAGCGCGGCGACAAGGCGGCGTTCGACCTCTTGGTGCGCAAGTACCAGCACCGGGTGGCCAAGCTGGTGGGCCGGTATGTGTACGACCGCACGGAAGTCGAGGATGTAACGCAGGAGGTCTTCATCAAGGCCTACCGGGCGCTCGAGGGGTTTCGTGGCGAGAGTGCGTTTTATACATGGCTTTACCGGATCGCCGTGAACACCGCGAAGAATTATCTGGTGTTCCAGGGGCGGCGCCTGCCGGCTGCGGACATGGAGGCCGAAGAGGCGGAATTGACGGCAGAGGGCCAGGCGTTGCGTGAAATCACGACGCCCGAGCACAATCTGTTGACAGAGGAGATCGCGCGCACGGTATCGAGGGTCCTGGAATCCCTCCCCGAGGATTTGCGCACCGCGATCACCTTGCGGGAGATCGAGGGTTTGAGCTACGAGGAGATCGCGGCCATCATGCAGTGCCCGATCGGGACCGTGCGGTCCCGTATCTTCCGGGCGCGGGAGGCGATCGACAAGGAGTTAAAGCCGCTTTTGGAGACGTGAGGGGCCTTTGGAGAGAGAGGGGATGAACGAATCACTGTCAGCATTGGTGGATGCGGAGCTCGAAGCCGGGGAGCAGGCGAGCATGCTGCAAAGGGTCACCGAAGACCCGGACCTGCAGGCAGCATGGGAACGTTATCACGTGGCGGGCGCCATTTTGCGCAAGGAGTGTGTCGTGACGCTGTCGCCGGGTTTCAGCGACCGCGTGCTGGCACGGTTGGCGGAAGAGACCGGACGGCCCGCAACGGGCAAAGACCGGCACTACGTCCGCCTGGCGCTGGCGGCATCGGTGACGGCGGCGGCGGCGCTGTTTGGGCTGCATATGGCCGTCCTCGGGGACCACGACCACGCGAGCCCCGCGCAGGCGGCGATGATGCCGCTGTCAACGCCGCAACCGTTCATACAGCGCGCCCATTTCGGGCAGACCGTACGCTGGCACAGCCGGTTGAACAAGTATCTGCTCGAACATCCCGCCGGAACACCCTTTCAAGCTGCTACAAACCACGGTTATACGCACATCGCCACCTACAACGGGGAACTCGTTCTGGGCGGTGCCCCTTAAGAGCCTGACGGCCTTCTGGCATGCACGTGGCTCCGTCTGCACGAGACGGAGCCCCCCTTCCCTAAGTCCTATAGGTCAGTCAATCCATCCAGTCTATAAGGGACCATGACGCGCCTTGGCACAATCGTGGCGCGTGTGCCGCCCGGTCCGCAGATCCGGGGCGATTCCATAGATCCCTTAGGGTGGACCCATGCGCGCAGGGAGGGTGTCAGTTGCTGTCGGACTCTGGTGCCTGGTCATGGCAGCCGTCGCGGCGGCGGCAAACCTGCCGAATTTCGCTGCGGTCGTTGCCGCCAACCGGGCCGCGGTGGTCAACATCTCCAGTACCTCGGTGACCACAGAGCCGATTCCGGGGCTTGGGCGCGTCGTGCCGGGCGCGCCGAGCGGTTTTTCCGGTCACCTGGAGGAGCGTGGCCCGAGACCGCAGCCGCTCATCACCAAATCGCTCGGTTCGGGCGTCATCATCTCGCCGGACGGCTACATATTGACGTGCGCCCATGTCATCGATCATGCCCGGCGGGTCACCGTGCGGCTTGTCAACCGGCGCGAGTACATTGCCCATATCGTCGGTGTCGATGTACGCAGCGACATAGCATTACTGAAGATAAGGGCCCGTGGCCTGCCCACCGTGACGGTCGGACACCCTTCGCGCCTCAAGGTGGGGGAGTGGGTATTGGCCATCGGCGCGCCGTTTGGTTTCGGCAATTCGGCCACCGCAGGTATCGTGTCGGCCACCGGCCGCGATTTGCCGGGCTCGGACTACGTCTCGTTCATCCAGACGGACGTGCCGATCAATCCCGGAAACTCGGGTGGACCGCTATTTGATCCGCGCGGGCGTGTGGTGGGGATCAATTCGCAGATCTATAGCCGCACGGGCGGCTTCATGGGACTGTCCTTTGCCATACCCATCAATCTCGCCATGCGTGTCGGACGGGATCTGCGCGCGGGACGGCATGTGCCGTGGGGATGGCTTGGCGTCACGATCCAGGGTGTCACCCGCAGACTGGCCCTGTCTTTCCATATGCCCAAACCCTACGGGGCGCTCGTCTCTTCGGTGATCCCCGGCAGTCCGGCGGCCCATTCCGGCCTGCGGGTCGGCGATGTCATCGTGCGTTTCGATCACCATCCGGTTCTCGAATCGACCAACCTGCCGCCGCTCGTGGGGCTTGCACCCATCGGCCGCCGCGTGCCGGCCACCGTGTACCGCGATGACCATCTCGTCCGTATCGAGCTCGCGGTGGGGGCGCTTCCGCAAGCGATCCCTGCCGTTTTGCACCCGGCGCTTGCCCGGCCTGCCCACCAGGCGACCCTCGGGCTCGCCCTGCAGAACCTGAACGCGGGCGAGAAAGTGGAGCTGGGTGTGCCCGCCGGCGTGCTGGTCGACGGGGTGACACACGGGGCGGCCGAGAAGGCCGGCATCGAGTCGGGCGATATCATCTTGTCGCTGGCGGGCCGGTCCGTCGACAGTGTCGCGACGTTCCGGCAGATGATCGCAAACCTGCCGCCCCGCGTCCCGGTCCCCGTGCTCGTGAGGCGGGGTGCGGCCTCGCTCTTTCTGGCCCTGAGTCCCCGCTAGCCGCCGCAAAAGAGTTGGTGCCTCCCCGCAAAACCCGGTATCATGGCCGATCACAAGTCGGTCCCCGAATCCCGGTGATCCAACGACTGCGCGAAGGCAGCCATTGCAAGACCGTATCCGCAATTTCTCAATTATCGCCCACATTGATCACGGCAAGTCGACCCTGGCCGACCGGCTGATCGAGTTCTGCGGCGGCCTGTCCGCGCGCGAAATGGAAAGCCAGGTGCTCGATTCCATGGATCTCGAGCGCGAGCGCGGCATCACCATCAAGGCGCAGAGCGTCACCCTCCAGTACAAGGCGCTGAACGGCGAGGTCTACGAACTCAATCTGATTGATACGCCGGGCCATGTCGACTTCTCCTACGAGGTATCCCGGTCGCTCACCGCGTGCGAGGGGGCGCTGCTCGTAGTCGACGCGGCGCAGGGCGTGCAGGCGCAGAGCGTGGCCAACTGCTACACGGCGGCCGAGCTCAATCTGGAGATCTTGCCGGTTTTGAACAAAATCGATCTGCCGGCCGCCGATCCCGAGCGCGTGAGCAAGGAGATCGAAGACATCATTGGCGTGCCGGCATCCAATGCGCTGCGGGTCAGCGCGAAGACCGGTGCGGGCATCCGCGAGCTTCTCGAGGCGATCGTGGCGCAGATTCCGCCGCCCAAGGGCCAGGCCGACGGCCCCTTGAAGGCGCTCATCGTCGATTCCTGGTTCGATACCTATCTCGGTACCGTGGTGCTGGTGCGCGTCGTCGACGGGGTGCTGAACAAGGGGGCCCGTATCCGCATGATGGCGACAGGGCGCGATTACGATGTCGAGCAGGCGGGCATTTTCACGCCCAAGCGGCAGGCGGTCTCGCAACTGGCCACCGGTGAGGTGGGTTATGTCATCGCCGGCATCAAGGACGTGAAGGGCGCGCGTGTCGGGGATACCATCACCGAGGCGCGGCGTCCGGCTGCCACTGCGCTGCCCGGCTTCAAGGAAATCAAACCCCGGGTGTTTGCGGGCTTGTACCCCATCGAGGCGGGTGACTACGATGCCTTCCGCGAAGCCCTGGACAAGCTGAAGCTAAACGATGCCTCGCTGTATTTCGAGCCGGAGACTTCGGAGGCGCTCGGTTTCGGTTTCCGCTGCGGGTTCCTTGGCATGCTCCACATGGAGATCATCCAGGAACGCCTGGAGCGGGAGTACAACCTGAATCTCATCACCACGGCGCCGACCGTGGTGTACGAGGTGGTCACGAACAAAGGCGAAAGTCTGCGTGTCGACAATCCCGCGCGGTTGCCCGATCCGGGCCAGATCCGGGAGATCCGTGAGCCCATCATCAGCTGCAATGTTCTGGTTCCACAGGAGTATCTGGGGCCGGTCATGCAGCTTTGCATCGAAAAGCGCGGAGTGCAGGTCGATCTCAGGTTTCTCGGCCGCCAGGCGATGCTATCCTATGAACTACCCTTGAACGAGGTCGTGCTAGACTTTTTTGACCGCCTTAAGTCCCTGAGCCGCGGTTACGCCTCGTTCGAGTACGAGTTCCTGGCCTTCCGGGCCGCCGATCTGGTGCGTGTGGATGTGCTGATAAACGGCGAGCGGGTGGACGCGCTGTCGGTGATCGTCCATCGCCTCCAGAGCCAGTACAGGGGGCGGGAACTCGTGCGGCGCATGCGGGAATTGATTCCCCGGCAGATGTTCGATGTCGCGATCCAGGCGGCCATCGGCGCGCATGTCATAGCGCGGGAGACGGTGAAGGCATTGCGCAAGAACGTGACCGCCAAGTGCTATGGCGGCGACGTGAGCCGCAAGCGGAAGTTGCTGGAACGCCAAAAGGAGGGCAAGAAGCGCATGAAGCAGTTAGGTTCGGTGGAAATTCCGCAGGAAGCGTTCCTTGCGGTGCTCAAGGTCGAGAAATAGGCATGCACATGACCAATTTTTCGCTCTGGCTCGTCATCGCTCTTTTCGTCACAGGGTTCGTGTGGGGCATCTACGCCATTTTTTACCGGAAAAGCGCGCGTCCGGTACCGGCGATCGTGGAATATTCGCGGTCGTTCTTTCCGGTCATCCTCATCGTGGTATTGATCCGCTCTTTCATCGTCGAACCGTTCCGGATCCCTTCCGGTTCCATGATACCGACCCTGCATGTCGGCGATTTCATCCTGGTCAACAAGTTCTGCTATGGGCTGCGGCTGCCGATCATCCATACGAAGATCCTGAGTATCGGGGAACCCAGGCGCGGACAGGTGGTCGTGTTCCGCTACCCCCGCAATCCGTCGGTCGACTACATAAAGCGGATCGTCGGACTGCCGGGAGACCATGTTGCCTATATCGACAAGCAGCTCTATATCAATGGGAAGCTGATTCCGCATTATCACAAGGTCCCCTATATTTATGCCGAGCAGAAGGGGCGTTTTTTTGAGGCCTACCGCTACACGGAAAAGTTGGGGAAGATCAAGCATCACATCATTCTGATTCCCGGCCTGACGCAGCCGCCGATGCACTTCGTGGTGCCGCCGCACGAGTATTTCGTGCTGGGCGACAACCGGGATCTGAGTGACGACAGCCGTTACTGGGGCTATGTGCCGCAGCGCAATCTGGTGGGACGGGCGTTTTTCATCTGGTTTAGCTGGAATACCGCGCATGGCGGGGGGATCGACTTCAAGCGGATCGGGCGGGCCGTCCCGTAAGGAGAGGACCGATGTCAAAGAGAAGACAAACCGGCATATCATCCATAGGACTGTTGCTGTTGCTGGCTGTGATCGGCTTTGGTGTGTACGTGGCGATCAGGCTGGTTCCCGTGTATATCGATAACTGGCAGATCAGCCAGAGCATGCAGACGGTGGCCCATCGGGCGGATGCGGCGACGATGAGCGGCTCGCAACTGCGTACGGCATTGAAGCGCGAGTTCGAGGTGGGTTATGTCAGCCACATGGATCTCGCCGACGACCTGACCATCAGGACGGGGGCAAGCGGCGGCCGGCTGATGGTGTACGATTACACCGTCCATCTGTCGCTCATCGGCAACGTGAGCCTTCTCGTGCATTTTGTCGACCGGCAGCGGGTGCCCGGCAGTTGAAGGCGGATCTGTCCGTCCTCGATGGGCGGTTAAATCACCGCTTCCGCGATCCGCAACTGCTGGCGCGGGCCCTGACCCACCGCAGTTGCGGGGCGCGCAACAACGAGCGGCTCGAGTTTCTGGGTGACGCAGTGGTGAGCCTGGTCGTCGCCGACGCCCTCTACGCCGGATTTCCGGATCTCACGGAAGGGGAGCTTACGCGCCTGCGGGTGCGGCTCGTGCGGGCGGAAACACTGGCCGAGGTCGCGCGCGAGCTCGGTCTTGGACCCTTGATGCGGCTTGGGCCGGGGGAACTCAAAAGCGGCGGCTACGACCGCGATTCGATTCTTTCCGATGCCCTCGAAGCGGTATTCGGCGCCCTCTATCTGGATGGCGGGTTCGCCGTGGCGCGCAGCACGATAACGCAGCTCTTTGCCTCGCGGCTTGCCGGCATCGAGGCGCACGCAAAGGCCAAGGATCCAAAGACGGAACTCCAGGAATTCCTGCAGGGGCGGGGGCTCGCCCTGCCTCGGTACGACCTTATCGCGGTGCGCGGCGAGGACCACGAGCAGGTGTTTGTCGTAAGCTGCCGGGTGCCCGGGTTGCCGGATGTGATAGAGGGCGAGGGATCGACCCGCCGTCACGCCGAGCAGCAGGCCGCGCAGCAGGCGCTTCAACGACTCGTCCCGTAAATCGGCCGCGGGTTGCAAGCCAGACGCTCTCAGTGCAGGAAAAGACCATGCCCATAGTGCCGACACCGGCAAGACGTGTTCCCAGGATGGCTGTCATGTGGATTCCGTGCCATGGTGTGCGGGGCGCATATGCGGCCCGGAAAGCGGGCAGCAGGCGGGCTTGCATGTGTACTCCTTTCATGGTGGCTCAGGGGACCCCCTTTTGCACAGTCGCCGGACGCGTGGCGGAGGGTCCATGAATACCGGATTTCGCAGCGGCTATGTGGCGGTATTCGGGCGGCCGAATGTCGGCAAATCGACGCTCATCAATCGCCTGCTCGGGCAGAAGCTGCTCATCACCTCGCCAAAGCCGCAGACGACACGCCATCGCATCCTCGGCATCAAGACGACCGCATCCGCGCAGTTTCTTTACCTGGATACGCCAGGACTCGTGTTCGGCGGGAAGGGGGCGCTTGCGCAGCACATGGACCGCGCCGCAGCGCAAGGCCTCGAGGAGGCCGATTGCCTCGTCATGGTGGCGGCCGTGCCGCGCCTGCAGGACGCGGATCTTGCGGCGTTGCGTTTTGCCGTCGACCATTTGCGTGGCCGCCCGCTTTTGCTGGCGCTGAACAAGGTCGATCGGCTGGCGGACAAGGAGGTCCTGCTGCCGCTTTTGAAGGAACTCGGGGCCATGGGTGTGTTCGCCGAGATCGTGCCGTTGTCGGCGCGCGCGGGCGCCAACGTCGATGCCCTCGAGGCGGCCATCGCCCGGTACTTGCCGGTGCGTGATCCGCTGTTCCCCGAAGATCAGTTGAGCGACCGCGGGGATCGCTTCATCATCGGCGAATTCATTCGCGAGCAGGTCTTTAGACGGTTTGCCAAAGAGATCCCGTACGTGACGACCGTGGATATCGATAGCTATCGGTCGGAAAGAGGGTTGATCCGGATCGAGGCGAGTATTTATGTTGAGAAGGAGGGCCAGAAGGCGATTCTGGTTGGGCATGGCGGGGCGGCGTTGAAGGCCATCGGCAGCGCTGCGCGCCGGGAGATCGAGCGCCACCTGGGACGCAAGGTCTATCTGGGCTTGTGGGTCAAGGTGCGCGGCGGCTGGTCGGACGACGCCCGCGCCTTGCGGTCGCTGGGTTACGGAGAGGATACTTGAGCGATGCGGGCTGAAGAACAGCAGGGGTTCGTCCTTCATCGCCATGCCTACGGCGAGACGAGCGTTCTGCTGGAAATCTTTACCGCGCAATTTGGCCGTGTGGGTCTCGTCGCCAAGGGCGTGCGGCGGCCCGGGCGGACCTTTGCGGGCGCCAATCTGCGCCCCTTCCAGCCGCTCTTGCTGAGCTGGACCCAGCACGGGGAGCTTGGCACGCTGGTGGCTGCCGAGACGCGCATGCCGCACGTCGAATTGCGCGGCAATGCCGTCTGGTGCGGGTTTTACGTGAATGAGCTGTTGCTGCGCCTGCTCCATCGGCATGAAGGCCATAGGGATTTGTATGGGGCCTACGAGGAGGCGCTGAAGGCGCTGATGCGCGACGGCTGCCAGGAGCCGATCCTGCGCGTCTTCGAAAAGCGCATGCTGGCCGCACTCGGCTACGGCTTGTTGTTGAGCCACGACCGGTCCGGGCGCGCGATCGATCCGGATGGCCTCTATGTGTATGGCATCGGCGAAGGCCCGGTACCCGCAGCGCAGGCCGGTACGCTGCAAGGTGTCGCGGTGCGCGGCAGCACCCTCACCGGACTTGCCAGCGAGCAGCTGGCCGAGCCGCGCCAGTTGCGCGAGGCCAAGGCCTTGTTACGGGTTCTGGTAGACGGGCTGCTGGGCGAGAAGCCGCTCCATACGCGCAGTCTTTTCAGGGCATTGCGCACGGCGTCCCCGGAATAGGGCGGGGGCAAAGGGGCCGGCCCCGATGGCGGGGCCCGCTTGAAAAAAAGGCCCAATGACAAAAGGAGGCGGAGATCCGGGCGGAGCGCCCGCGCTTTCGGCGAAAATCCCGGATTTCCGGCAACTATCCATGAAACTTGGCGTAAACATCGATCATGTGGCGACGCTGCGGCAGGCGCGTCACACCCGCTATCCCGATCCCGTTCAGGCGGCGCTGGTCGCCGAACAGGCGGGCGCGGATCTCATCACCTTGCATCTGCGCGAAGATCGCCGGCACATCCAGGAGCGCGACGTGCGCATGCTCGGCGAATTGCTGAGTGTGCGCATGAATCTCGAGATGGCGGTGACCGAGGAGACGCTGGCTTTCGCGGAGGCGCAGCGGCCGAGCGACTGCTGCCTCGTGCCGGAGCGGCGCGCGGAACTCACGACCGAAGGCGGCCTCAATGTAGCCGATGACAGCCGGCGGTTGCGCGAGGCTTGCCGGCGCCTTGCTGATGCCGGCGTCAGGGTGTCGTTGTTCATCGATCCCGAGCCCCACCAGATCGAGGCGGCGGCGGCAGTCGGGGCCCCTGTCATCGAATTGCATACCGGGCGTTTCGCGAACGCAACAGGCGAGGCGGCCGGGGCCGAATACGAGCGCCTCGTCCAGGCCGTCCGTCTGGGCCGCAAGGGCGGCCTGTCCGTCAATGCCGGCCACGGCCTCCATTACCACAACGTGCAGCAGATCGCCGCCATCGGCGGCATCGAGGAGCTGAACATCGGCCATGCCATCATCGCGCGCGCCCTGTTTACGGGTTTGGCGCAGGCGGTGATCGACATGAAGCGCCTCATGCAGGGGCTGGCGCTGTGATCGTGGGTGTCGGCACCGATATCGTGGAGGTGGCGCGGCTGGAGGCGGGTCTTGGACGCTTTGGCGAGGCCTATGCAAGGCGCATTCTTGCCGAGCCCGAGCGGCAGGCCTTCGCGCAGAGCGTCAAGCCTGCGCATTATCTGGCCAAGCGCTTTGCGGCCAAGGAGGCCTTGGTAAAGGCGCTGGGCTGCGGATTCCGGGGGGATTTCGGGTTGCGGGACATTGCGGTTCTGCCCGATACGCTCGGTGCGCCGCGGCTGGTCCTGCTGAACGGCGCGCAACGTTATGCGGATGCGCGTGGCGTGGCAAGGCTGCACCTGTCGCTCGCAGACGAGCGGGAGTATGCCGTCGCCTTCGTGGTGCTCGAGAGCGCTTGAAGCAAAACCGCCACGGCACGCTTGCGTTGCCCGCCATCCCGGGCGCCCGGGATGGCGGGCCGTGCCCGGCCGGTGCCGCGGGGACGGCGCCCTACTTCTTCCCTTTGGGCCGCAACGGTACCGGCTGACCGCCGAAGAAATGGGCGCGCATGAGATTTTCGATGTCGTTCAGGGCCTGCGGATCGGCGCTGCTCAGTCCGTGTTCGTTCATGAGCACGGACAGCTGGTCCAGCCAGCGCGTCCAGGCCTCCCGCGAGATTTCCTCAAAGACGCGGGTGCCAAGTTCACCCGGGTAGGGGGGACGGTCGAGCCCTTCGGCCTCGCGTTGCAGAATGCGGCAATAAACCATGCGCACGGGGGATCCCTCTAAAAAAAACCTGAAGCGTCCAGTATAAAGGCAGGAGGTCCGTCGCGGCCAGCATGTTTTGGGCGGGGCAACGCGCTATACTGGCATTTTTCTCTCCCAGAGGTGATGCGCATGTACCAGGACCAAGCCGCTTCGGCCGGTGCCGTGTTTCCGCAACACATGAACAGCGACGAGATGATCCGCGTGACCGAGGCGGCCCGCGAGAAGCTGACCGAGATCGTGCAGTCGGCCGCAGCCGATGGCGTCACGGGCGTGCGCGTCTTCGTGGCCGGTGGCGGCTGTAGCGGCCTTTCGTATGGTATGGGGCTTGCCGAGGCGCCCAATCCCCAGGATGCGACCTGGACGTCGGGGGATCTGGCCCTCTACATCGACGCAGTCGCCCTGAATTATCTCGAGGGCGCCGAAATCGATTACACGGAAGATGACGGTGCGCGCTTCTTGTTCCGTAACGTCTCCCCGCGTTCGAGCGGCGGGGGTTGCGGCGGCGGGGGTTGCGGCGGGGGAAGCGGCGGCGGCTGCGGCGGCGGTGGCGGCTGCGGATAACGCCAAGCCGCGCCTGCTGGTCGTTGCGCCATTCGGCAGCTACCGGACCGCACCATTTCTGGAGGCGGTCCGGGTAGCCGGCGCAGTACCGGTGTTTGCCAGCGAAGGTACATCGCCCCTGGTCGATCCCGGTGCGCCGGGCCTGCGGCTTACGTTTGCCGATCCGGATGGCTGCGTGCGCGATGTCGGCGAGGAAGTGCGCCGTCACGGGCCCTTTGCGGCAGTCCTTGGCCTGGATGACCTGGGAAGCGAGATCGCGGGCGTCATTGCCGCAGGTCTCGGCCTGGCGGCCAATCCCCCATCCGCCCTGCGGATCGCCCGGCGCAAGGACTGGGCCCGCGCCGCACTGGCCGCAGCGTCGGTAAAAACCCCCTGGCACCGTGTCATCGATCTCGAAGAGCCGCCCCAGGCGGCTGCGGCTGCGGCCTTTCCCTACCCGCTGGTCCTAAAACCCGTTTCCCTGTCGGCAAGCCAGGGCGTCATGCGCATCGATGATGCCGTCGCCCTCCATGCCAGTCTTGCGCGCCTTGGACGGCTTTTGGACAACTGTGCCCGCGCACGGCCCCGGCTTGCGCTGATCGAGGCGTTCATTCCCGGGCGGGAAGTGGCCCTCGAAGGATTGCTGACCGGCGGAAAGCTCGCGGTGCTCGCCCTTTTCGACAAGCCCGAACCCCTCGATGGTCCGTTCTTCGAGGAAAGTTATTACATCACCCCCTCGCGTCTGCCGGCGGCGTTACAGGAAGCTGTCCGCGAGGAGGTCGAGCGGGGCGCGCACGCCTACGGGCTGCGTGAGGGCCCGCTGCACGCCGAGTGCCGCATCAATGCGCAAGGCGTGTTCATCGTCGAGATTGCCGCGCGCACGATTGGAGGCCTGTGCGGGCGGCTGCTGCGTTTCGGGCTCGGGCGTTCGCTGGAGGAGGTGGTGGTCCGCCACGCCTTGCGGGAACCGGTCTTGCCGGGACGCCCGGAGGGGGCGGCGGGCGTTCTCATGATTCCCGTGCCTGCCGCCGGCATCCTGCGCCGTGTGGAGGGCCTGATGGCGGCCGACCGGGTACCGGGCGTCGAAGACGTCGTGATCGACGTGCATGAGGGACAGGAACTGGTGCCGCTGCCGGAGGGGTCGAGTTATGTCGGTTTCATCTTCGCGCGCGCACCCACCTTCGACGAGGTCTACGGGGCACTGAAGACCGCGCATGCCCATCTGCGGTTCGTAGTCGCGCCGACCTGGCGGGTGCAGCCGGCCACTTCCTAGGCGGCCGGTTCCCGCAGCCACGCCTGCCACAGGCCGCTTGCCACCATCACGAAAAAGGGGCCGGCAATGACGCCCACCAGGCCAAACACCTTGGCGCCGCCCAGGATGCTGAGGAGCAGCAGCAGGAAGGGCACAGGGCTTTGCGCGCCGGTGACGAGCGGCCGCAAGGCCAGGTCGGCGGCAGTGATGACGATGGTCCCCCAGGCGGCCACGAGGATCCCGGCCAGGAGATGCCCGTTCAACATCAGCCAGCCGGTGGCCAATGCGACTATGGCGCCGGCCCCGAAAGGGATGGCCGAAAGAAGCATCGTCGCGACCATCCACACGGTCCACATCGGCATGCGGGCGAGGCTATAGCTTGCGCCGATGAGCACGCCTTCGGCCACGCCGACGCCGATCAGTCCGATCATGACGGCGCGCGCCGAACGCATCGCGATGGCGATGACCTCCGGCCCGCGGGCGCCCCACAGGGTGTGCGCGATACGGTGGAGTTCGGCATCGACGTGTTCGCCGCGCAAGCCCAGAGAAAGGACTGCGAGCGCCGCGATCACGGTATGCAGGAACAGAATCCAGACATGAGCGAGGCTGTCCTTTATGAAGCCCGCGTGTTCCTGGAGGTAATGGAGAAGGATCTTCGCGTTCAGTTCATGCAGGCGCCGGCTGAGCCACGCGCCGATGAAGGGTATTTGTGCAAGGCGCGCAGGGACAGTGAACAGGGGGGCCCCCGATTGCCATTTCGCGATGAGCGGCCCGAGATTGGCGGCAACCGTCTGGATGATGAGGGAGGCCGGGATGGCGATGATGGCAAGCCAGACGAGCGCGTGGACCGCCGCGCCGACCATGCGCGGCACGTGGAAGCGCCTCTCGAACGCAAGTTGCGTGCGCCAGCCGACCGCGCAGAGGACGGCGCCCGCAAACAGGGGAACGACATAGGGCCAGAGGGGATAAGCGGCGAGCAAAAACAGGAAGAAAAGCGCCGCGCGGCCACCGCCCCCCTGGGCGGTCATGACGGCTCCGGAGGCCGGCCGGCTGTCTGCTGTTGCTTTCGCATGACCCATCATTGCCAAGGCTGTCTGGCAAGTCAATCCGTGGCGGTGTGCCCCCATTGTTCCGTCAGCGTCGCGCAGTTTGTGTCGTATCTCCATCACAGGATGCCTGAGGCGGTCCACAATCGATGGTGTGGGTAGCCAGGAATGGCGGGGGACCGCTTCCGGGCAAATTAATTACCGATTACCGACGACGCGATCGCAAGGTGCACGCCTGCGCGGGCTGGCACCGCGTAGTCTCCGGGGTTTTGGGCGTTGGCGGCCCTCCTGGTACCGTATTCTCAATACCTTGTCCGACCTTGCGCGGCCAAAGGCCTGTAACGCGGCTTTGGATGTTGGGATCGCAGAAACGGGCGGGGAGGCGCAAGGCCAAGCGGCGCCGGCAGGCGAGGGTTTGACCGATGGGTCCCGCGCGGCAATGGTTCTTCGTGGCAGGCCTCATGGTCCACATGGTACAGGTGGTTCTCCATGCCCCAGTGGCCCCGTTTTCGGGCAGGGGTCGCGAAGACGCACTTCCCTTACCCGATGTCGCCGACGTCCCCGCCTGGGAGGGTCTGCCGCTGGTCGTCCCTCGCGGCGCCGGCCGTATCCCGCCCGCGCACAAGCCCCGCGTATGGTGGGTGCGCATCAGGCGGGCCCCATTCGGCGCGCTCGTCTGCGCGGATCGGCGCCGCACCCGTGACGCCGCCATGGCATCTATCTGGCCGGGACCGTTCGTGTCGTCCGTGACCGCAGAGGCGGGCCCGCAAGCCCGCGAACCCGAACCATTGCTTTTATGTCCAAGCGTGCGCCGACCCTCCGCATGCGCGACGGGACGTCGAAGTCTCCCCAGGCCATGCGGCCCGCAACGCGGTGTGTCGACATTGCCGGCCGCATGACCGTCCCCGCGGACTATGCATCTTCGCTTCGCTGGCGCGCAGCGAACGACCTGGTGAGGTGAATGACGCCCCCGGCCAGGGCGGGGCCTCGTGCTATCGAATCCGCACGCATGCGGCTATGATTGCGGTTTTTGCGGACATCGGTATGGACGGTAAGCGGGATCTTTCCGTGGCGGGCGCGACACTCGTGGTTCTGGCCGGCATGGCCGGAAACAGCCTGCTTGCGCGTGCGGCCTTGAGCGATCATGCGATCGGCGCAACGCTCTTTACCGCCATAAGGCTCGCAAGCGGTGCGGCTTTGCTTGCAGTACTGTCGGCGTGGCGCCGCGTCCCGCTTAAGCGTCCACAGGCCAATGCATTCTGGTTGTTTCTCTATGCCGCGGCGTTTTCTTATAGCTATGTCGTGTTGGGTGCCGCCATGGGCGCCCTGCTGCTCTTTTTTGCCGTGCAGCTGACGATGTTCATGGCGGCGACGCTTGGCGGCGAACGGCCAACCGTAAGCCACGTCGCCGGCGGTCTGCTGGCGCTCGCCGGGCTCTACATCCTGGTGGCCCTGCAGCTCCACCGTCCGGCGCCCTGGGCGGTAGCCGGCATGCTGGCCGCGGGGTTTTCCTGGGGCCTGTACTCGATGGGCGGCCGCAGGGTGCGCGAGCCGCTTGCGCATACCACCGTGAATTTCGTCTACGCTGCGCTGGCGGCCGCGGGGCTTGCTGTTGTGCGCTTGGGTGCGCATGCCCTACATTCGCCCGCGCCGCGTTTCGCCGGTGTGCTCGAGGCGCTCGTCTCGGGGGCCGTGACCTCGGCGCTTGTCTACCTGCTCTGGTATGCGCTGTTGCCGAGACTGCGTGCGGTGTTCGCGGCCACTGTGCAACTGGCAGTCCCGGTGATGGTTGCCCTCGGCGGCTGGGCGCTTCTCGGAGAGCCGATCACTGCGCGGCTTGCGATTGCGGGGCTGCTGATCCTGGCGGGGGTGGGTCTTACCATGCGTGGCGCCGTGCCTGACAAGACTCGCGTGCCCGCAAGGCCTTAAGCGCCGCGCGGATCGGAGGCGCAGCGACTGGCGTCGTCGTGAAGCGTCGTATATGCGATATAAGGGTCGTTGGGCTTGGCAGCCCCGCGTGGGCCCCGATCGATCCAGTCGGCGGCCCGGTGCAGGTACCGGCAAAGTGGGCCGGATCGACGCGCGCGTCTGCGCGGACCGGCTGCCGCGCCCGTGACGCCGCCATCGCATCCTTGTGGTGGCCGGGACCGTTCACGCCGTCGTGATCGCAGGGGCGGGTCCCAAAGGCCGTGGATCCAAGCCCTTTCTTTCACGTCAACGCTCTGACGAGGTGAATGACGCAGCCGTGACGTCCCCCTTTAACGGCCCCTTTAACGGCCGCCTTGATCCTTTGAAAGGCCCACGGTGTCCTTTTCTGCCGATTCTGGGCTATCCTAAACTTCTAGGTTGAAATGAAAGGCCGTGCGGTAAGGCAGAGGGGGAGTTCAGGTGACTGCGGTGAAAGGTTCGTGGCTTGCCATGGCGCTGCTCGTGGCCGGGTTGTCGGTCGTGCCTGCGTGTGGCGTGCAGGCAATGCAGGCGGGGGCCGTGCAGGGCCATCTGTTGCGGGTGGATCGTGGCGAGGGGGATGGCGATGGCTGGGGATGGTTTCCGCTCTGGTTTGGAGTCCATCTGTTCGCGCCGCGGCCGCCCGTCATCGTCGAGCGGCAGTACTATAGTCCACCCCCGCCACCCCCGCCGCCGGCCGATAATTATTATTATTTCTGCCGAAATCCGGAAGGATATTATCCACAAGTTCCTAGCTGCCCTGGAGGATGGTTGCGGGTGCTGCCGGAAGGTGGCCCACCGCGCTAAAAAATAATATGACGATTGCCTGGACACCAAGCCAAAAAACCTGGCGGGTCGATCTCACGTCCGCTGCCGAACGCGCCCTGGATGCGCGCGCAACACCGCTTACCGTGGAGCTCGAGCTGTTCTTCAGCTGCCTGATCCGCAAGCGGGTGCGCGTCGGGGAACCCTCCTCGGCGGCCGCCTTGCTGCTGCCGGAGGCGCATCCGAAGCTCGTGGTGTGGTTTCATCCGGTGATGGCCATGCATTGCGAGTTGCCGGAGAACGCGAAGCTCGAGGAATTGCCGCTCACGACCTTTCCGCTGAACAGGACGCAGGCCTTCACGCCCCGCTGGCTGTCTCTCGATTACAGCCACGGTATCTGGAAGGGTGATTTCGGGTGGGACCAGGCGCGCTGAGGCGGGTCTTGCGGAGGCGGGATCAGCCGCCGACGAGGACGCTCAGCATGGAAATGCCGCCGCCTTCGAATCCCGCCGCCGGAAATGACAGCGGTTCGTTGTCCTCGCGGCTGCCGAGCACATACAGAAGCGGCCAGTAATGTTCCGGGGTGGGCGCGGCAAGCGCCCCTTCGGGGCCGAGATCTGCCGGCTCGAAAAGCGGCTGGATGGGCCCGTGTGCGAGGTGCGTGCGCAGACGGTCCTCGAATACCTGCATCCACTGGCGCGATGTCCGGTGCCCGTAATACAAAGAAAGGTTGTGGATGACGTTGCCGCTGCCGATGATGAGGACGCCGTCGGCGCGCAGCGGGCGCAACCGGGTGCCGAGTGCGTAATGGGCGGCCCCCGGGAGCGTACCGTCGAGGCTCATCTGGACGACGGGCACGTCTGCTTGCGGGTACATGTGGCGCAGGATGGTCCAGGCGCCGTGGTCGAGGCCACGGTGGCCATCGGTGCGGGCACCAAGATGGGTACCGAGCCAGGCCGCAAGCGCAGGATCCCCCGGGGGCTCGTAGCGCAGATCGTAGAGGACCTGCGGAAATCCGCCGAAATCGTGCAGCATCCCGGGCTGTTCGGCGCTCATGGCGGACACGCCGTCGGTCACCCAGTGGGCGGATACGACGAGAATCGCGCGTGGCTTCTGGAGCCGCGCCCCCAGTGCGCGCCACGCGCGGCTATAGGGATTGTCGGACAGGGTGAGCAGGGGGTTTCCGTGCGCCCAGAACACGGCCGGCAACTGTGTGCCACCACTCATGACTCGAGCGCCTCCCAGCGGGTGTAACACTGCGCCAGTTCCTGATCGAGGACGGCCAGACGTTCCGTGACATGCAGGATCGCGCCGCGCTCCTGCTGATAGAAGCGCGGTTCGCTCATCCGCTGCTGCAGCGCCTTCTGTTCTGTCTCGAGGGTTTCGATGCGTCCCGGCAAGGCCTCGAGTTCGCGGAGTTCCTTGTAGCTGCGCTTGCGCACAGGCGCCGTGGCCAGGGCATCGCGCGCAGGTGGTGGCCGGTCGTGCGCCGCCGGCACCACCTCCTTCGGCTCGCGCGCAGCCGGCACCACCTCCTTCGGCTCGCGCGCAGCCGGCACCGGTGCCTGCCGGCGCCAGTCGCTGTAGCCGCCCACATATTCGCCGATGCGGCCATCCTCTTCGAACACCCATGTGCTCGTCACGACGTTGTCGAGGAACTGCCGGTCATGGCTCACCAGCAAGAGGGTGCCCTGGTAATCGATGAGAACGTCTTCAAGCAGTTCGAGGGTTTCTGCGTCGAGATCGTTCGTTGGTTCGTCCAGAACGAGGAGGTTGGCGGGCTCGGCAAAGAGGCGCGCAAGCAGCAGGCGGTTGCGTTCGCCCCCCGACAACATGCCAACGGGTGAGCGCAGGCGTTCGGGGGGGAACAGGAAACTGCGCAAATAGCCCGCCACATGCTGGGTCTGGCCGTTGATCGTCACCGTCGTTTTGCCGCCGCCGACGCTGTCCATGACGGTCGCGTCGGGATCGAGGGCCGCGCGCTGCTGATCGAAGTAGGCGACCTCGAGCCTGGTGCCGGGCTGCACGCTGCCGGTGGTGGGCGCAAGCGCGCCGAGCAGAAGCTTCAAAAGGGTCGATTTGCCGGCTCCGTTCGGTCCGATCACCGCGATACGGTCCCCGCGCAGGACGCGCGCGGAGAAGTCGCGCACGATGAAGCGGTCTGCGTAGCGGTAGGAGAGCTGGTCGATGTCGAAGACGAGCTTGCCGGACGTTTTTGCTTCGGCAAGCCTGATATCGGCCTCGCCCGTGCGTTCGCGGCGCGCGCGAAAGGCCCGCCGCATGGCCTCGAGCGCGCGTACACGGCCTTCGTTGCGTGTGCGCCGCGCCTTGATGCCACGGCGGATCCAGGCTTCCTCTTCGGCCAGGCGCTTGTCGAACAGGGCGTTTTGCGCCTCTTCGGCCGCGAGCGCATCGGCTTTGCGGCGCAGGTAGTCGTCGTAGTTGCCGGGCCACGACTGCAGCCGTCCGCGATCGAGCTCCACGATGCGGTTCGCCACGGACCGGAGGAATTGGCGGTCGTGACTCACAAAGAGCACGGCCCCGGCAAATGCCGTGAGGTATTGTTCAAGCCACACGACGGCATCGATGTCGAGATGATTGGTCGGTTCGTCGAGCAGCAAGACGTCGGGCTCGGCGATCAGCGCCCGGGCAAGGAGCACGCGCCGCCGCCAGCCCCCGGACAAGGCCGCCATGGCGGCGCTTCCATCGAGTTTCAGTTCCGACAGGATCGTCTCGATGCGCTGCTGGATGCGCCAGCCATCGCGCGCATCGAGGATCTGCTGCAACTGGCCCAGCCTTGCGAGTTCCGCGGGATCCGGCGTTTCGCCGAGGGTGGCCGTAAGCCGGCCGTATTCGGACAGGGTCTCGCCGATGCCGGCCAGGCCGCTTGCGACGATGTCGTAGACGGAGCCGCTGTGGCGCAGTTCGACATCCTGGTCGAGAACGGCGACCGTCGTCTGCGCGGCGAGTACGCGCTGTCCCGCATCCGGCAGGACGGTTCCCGCAATGATGCGCAAAAGGGAGGATTTCCCCTCGCCATTGCGGCCGATCAGGCAGACGCGCTCGCCGCGCTCGAGGGCGAACGCCGCGTGATCGAGGAGCTGGTGGTGGCCATAGGCCAGCGATACATCGTCAAGACGCAGGACTGCCATGCTTTGCCGTTACGGTTTGTGGGGTTGGAGAGGCAACGAGGGTATGATGGCAAATGTTTTGGATGCGATCAAACGCGGCATGCGTGCGCGGGGCAGGAGTCCTGCGCCGTATGGCGAAGAGGAGATGCGGAATGCTCGATCTGTATTATTGGCCGACGCCCAATGGGCACAAGATCACGATATTCCTGGAAGAGGCCGGTCTGCCCTACCGGATCATCCCGGTCGACATCGGCCGCGGGGATCAATTCAAGCCGGAATTCCTGCGCATCGCCCCGAATAACCGCATGCCGGCCATCGTCGACCACGACGCCCCGGGCGGGCCGCTTTCGCTGTTCGAGTCAGGCGCCATCCTGGAATATCTGGCTGAAAAGACGGGCCTTTTCTGTCCGCAGGACCTGGCGGGCCGGTACGAGACGCTGCAGTGGCTCTACTGGCAGGTGGCGGGGCTCGGCCCCATGGCGGGGCAAAATCACCACTTCAACCGCTATGCGCCGGAACCCATTCCGTATGCCATCGACCGCTATGTCAAGGAGACGGCGCGCCTGTATCGGGTACTCGAGAACCGCCTTGCCGACCGGGAATACATGAACGGACGGGACTATTCCATTGCCGACATGGCGATCTATCCCTGGATCGTTCCGCACGCGGACCAGAAGCAGCGCCTGAGCGACTTCCCGCATCTCGCGCAGTGGTTTGCGGGGATCGCGGCGCGTCCGGCGCTAGCGCGTGCCTATGCGCTTGGACCTGCGGTCAATCCGCGCGCAGGGGTCGATGCCCTGGCGCGCAAGCATCTCTTTGGACAATCGGACGGAAAAGTTTGATCGCATGCTGACACGCATCGGCAATTTCCTCTGGTTCCTTCTGGGCGGCGGCATCATGGGGCTTGCCTGGTGGCTTGCGGGCGCCCTTGCGCTCGTCTCCATCGTCGGTATCCCCTGGGCGCGCGCCTGCTTTGTGATCGGACGGTTTACGTTCTTTCCGTTCGGCAAGGAAGCCGTGAGCCGCGCGGCGCTGTCGGGGCGTGGCGATATCGGCACAGGCCCCTTGGGTTTCCTGGGCAATGTGATCTGGTTTGTGTTTGCGGGTTTGTGGCTTGCGCTGGGGCATGTGGCGGCCGCGATCGCCAATTTCGTGACGATCATCGGCATTCCGTTTGGCATCCAGCATCTAAAGCTTGCCGGGCTTGCGCTGGCGCCGATCGGTCTTACCATCATCCAGCGCCGGAACCCCCGGTAACGGGGACTTCGCGGGATTTTAGCCGTGCCACCAGCGCTTGAGCGTTGCCAGGCGCCAGTACATATACAGCCGGATCCAGGAGGGCGCCTTGCGGTCAAGGAGCAGTTTACGCACCTTCTGGCGCATGCCCACGAGATCGAGGCTCTGCCGGAACCCTGTGCCATCGTGGCAATAGCTGCAGTAGCTGGAGTGGACGGGATTGCGATCGTAGCATAAGGGCATGCCGCAGCTCTGACATCTGTTGTGCTCTATCTGCCATTGTTTCCTGATTCTCGAAAGCCACTGCCACATGCCATGCCATTCCTGGGTGGGAAGATCAAAATCCCAAAACCCCGCAGGTGGCAGGATCCGGGCCCGCGCCATTTTATCGTGTTTCAGGACTGCCGGGCAGGGGTCGGCAAGTGTCGCCCCGCCGGGCTTGCGCGGCAGGCGCCCCTTTTTTTGCGGGGACCGGCAGGGGTTCCTTGGGTGCGGACGTTTTTCCGTGCGTTGCGCGACCTTGGGGCCGCGTTCTATGATGGCCTTTTGTGCCGGCCGACCGGTGGCGCTGCGGCAACGGAGAAGGTGCAAGACCTCATGTCGGGCGGCGGCGCGAAGCCGGCCGGAACGGGGGACTTGAGGTGCCATGCGTCCGGTCGTGGGATGGTCTTCCATTCGGCGCAGATAGCCTGTGCGGGCAATCGGGCGCCCCGGGCTTTCAGGAAAAAACCTTTAATGTCCATCAAAATGTAGGCATGCGGTCCGGGCGCACGGGACCGGTCGTGGCATGCGGGGGGGGAATCATGAACCAGGAAAAGAACGCGGGAGCGCAAGCAGGCGGCAATGCCGGCGAACGGCGGTTGCTTTCGCCCATTCAGGCAGGCGAGATGAAACTGCGCAACCGCGTCGTGATGGCGCCGCTTACGCGCTGCCGGGCCGGCGACGGACTGGTGCCGACCGAGCTTACCGTCCAGTATTACCGCCAGCGGGCCAGCGCGGGGCTTATCATAAGCGAGGCGACACAGGTCGTCCCCGAAGGGCAGGGCTATCCGAATACACCCGGTCTCTACACGGCGCAGCAGCTGGTGGGATGGCGTGCCGTGACCGACGCCGTGCACGAGCGGGGCGGATCGATGGTCGCGCAGCTTTGGCACGTGGGCCGCATTTCGCATCCGTCGTACCAGCCTCGCGGGAAGGCGCCCGGGGCACCGAGCGCCATCCGTCCAGTCGGCCAGGCGGTGACAGAGCAAGGCATGCGGGATTTCGTGACGCCGCGGGCGCTTGAGACAAAGGAGATCGCGGCCATCATCGAGGGATTCCGCGAAGGAGCGGATCTCGCGAAAGCGGCCGGTTTCGATGGTATCGAACTGCATGCAGCGAACGGTTACCTGCTCGATCAGTTCTTGCGCGACGGCACCAACCAGAGGACGGACCAGTATGGCGGCAGTATTGCCAACCGGATGCGGTTTCCGCTCGAGGTGCTGGATGCGGTGCTGTCCGTGTGGCCGGCCGGACGCGTCGGTATCAGGCTCTCGCCAAGCGGCACCATGAACGACATGCGCGACTCCGATCCGAAGACGACCTTCGGTGCCATGGTGAAGGCCTTGAATCCCTACAAGCTTGCCTACCTCCACCTCGTCGAATCGATGGAGGGGGATGAGCGTCACGGGGGAACCATCATTCCGGTGGGGTTCTTCCGGCCGCTCTACGAAGGCCTCATCATGGTCAATGGCGGCTACAACGCGGAGTCCGCCGAGGCGGTATTGGCCAAGGGCGATGCCGATATGGTGTCGTTCGGGCGCCTCTTCATCGCCAATCCGGACCTGCCTGCGCGGATTGCCGCGAACGCGCCGTTGAATCCCCTGCGGCCCGAGTTTTTCTATGGCGGGGGCGCGCAGGGCTATACGGACTACCCGGCGCTCGGTGCGGCCGGCTGACGGCCGGGATGCCGTTTCGGCAGGGGTTATCGCCGGCACGGGTGCATAAAAAAGGTCCCACTGGGAGAGTGGGACCCAAGTCAGGCTCTTTTTTTGCCGAGAGGCTTGGCTACGCAAATATGCGGATGTCTCTCGATCAGAAGGCGGCGTTCATGCTGATATAGAAGCCGTTCTGATTGGCGTTGTCAGAGTGCCCAGGCAGATTGGCCATGTTGCCGAGATCGAGGATCGCGGCGACCACCGAGAATTTGGGATTGGGCATGTAGGCGACGAAGCCGTCATACCAGTCGCTCTGTTTGAAGCTTGCGCCGGAAATGCCCGCCGTGTTTTGCATATAGGCTGTGGCGGCGGCGAGCGAATCGGGTGCAAAGCTGCGCCATTCGGCACCGACCACCACATCCTTGGCGACGAAATAGCCTACACTCGCGCCGCCCTGGGCGGTGTAGCTGCGGTGCCCGGCCCCGCCTTGACCCAAAAGGCCCAGATAATTCGAGCGCGTGATATAGAGGTCCGCGTTCAGGATGATGTGGCTACTGAAGAGCGGGTAGACGCCGGTTCCCGTCAAATAGAAATCCGCGCCGTTGGTGTGTGCCGTCAGTGCCTCAGCCAGCGGTGCGGACACCATATGGTAATTCATGCCGACGGCGACCGCCGGGATCAGGCCCTTGCCCCCATAGACCTGCAGCTTGCCGCCGATGATGTCCTGTTCGACGGAATTCAGGTTATTCACGTCACCCGGAAGGACGCCTGCGCCAACGCCCCCGGTCAGCGTGGACGTCATGCTCTCCGGCAGGCCCATGTACTGATGCGTGTAGTAGATTTCAGCGCGCTTCATGATGGAGAAATTGGCGCCCACAGCATAGACGTCGTAATGCGGCGTGGTGCCATAGGTGCCGAATATTGCGGGTGTGACAACGTGTTTGCTGCTGCCGTTGGCAATCCATGCCCACGGATTGAGTCCGCCGCCCCCTGCGCCTTCGATCATTATGGGCAGGGCCATCGCAGCCGGTGATGCCATCATGGCAGCTGCCACGAGCGGGACGATATGTTTTATTTTCATGAATAACTCCTCCTGGGTGGTGAGTTACGAAAACAACATGCCTCCAAATGCGCTTATTCCATCAAGGAAACTTATCTTAAGATAAATTCCGCTCGTTCGCAACGCAAACGCCATGATGGAAACGAGAGAGGCCCCGCATCCATAACGTGTTGGATCCATTATAAGGAGGGCGCTGGCATGGCGAGGTCGCATTTTTTTAAAAAGCATCAAGAGGTGATGTGGTTTGCGCGCCGTTCGCGCGAGCCATTGTGCCGTGAACGTGTCACCATCCGGACGGTGCATGTACGGGCTTGCGGGGGAAACTTGCCTGCCTTGTGCGGGGACCCGGATCTTCCGCGGGGATCCGGCGAAGACCTGATTCAGGTCTTGCAGACCGGACCCCGGCAGACGCCGCCCCTCTATTGCGAGCGCCCGTCTCTTGTGCCGCAGTGGATATCACCGGGACCAGAAGGAACAACCCGTTACGCGCGATACCCAGGTGACAGAGTCCCGAATGGCATCATTCCCGGGACCCTGAAGTCATTGGGCCTCTGTCGCATCGGGAATTCGAGCAGTGAAGCGAAGAATCACCAATTTAGAGCGGCGCCATTGCGAGAGGGTTAAGTATGGCACGCTGCGGACATATTTGGTGATTCCCGTTTTTATTTTTTTATTTCATTGACCCAAATAAAAATCTGAACTAATCCTGCGATGCGGCATGCGCACCAGCATGCTGGTCGTTACCGAACAATTAAGGAGTCCCTAAAATGATGTTGCGCAATAAGAACGTCCGAAAATGCCTTTCCGTCGCCATCATGATGGCGCTGCCATTTGCCGGCGCTGCCACGTCCTCTGCCGCCATGACGTCCTCTCCCTGGTACGGTGGCGCCAACGTGGAATTCACGTCCGGCGTTTCGGGATTCGGCAGCGCCACGGGGTTTGGCATATACGGCGGCTATCGCCTGCCTGTCCATCTCTGGCGTTTCCATACCGCAGTCGAAGTCGGCTATGACCATTTCGGCTCGATGAATGAGAATGGCCTCGGGGGAACCGGCTATACCGGCACATTGTCTGGTCACGACATCGCGGTTTCGGCGGTATTTGCTTATCCGGTCATGCCGCGCCTGGGCGTGTATGCCCGCGCCGGCCTGGCGTTCACCAGCTTGAACTACACCTTGAGCGGGAATGGCTTTTATGGTTCGGCGTCCGCGTCTGGCGCGAACGGGCTATTCGGATTTGGTGCCAATTATAAGGTGACACGCCATATCGGCGTACATGCCGAGTATCGCTGGACTGGCATAAGCAGCGTCAACGGACTGTCGTCCGGCTCCGTCGGCTCGTTCATTCTGGGCGGATCCTACTCTTTCTAAGGAATGGCATCGGGTCCACGCTGGCAACCGCCTGCGGGTGGCCTTCCTGGCCGGTTGTCTCCTGGTTGCGGTCTGACCGATTACCATGGGCAACCGGCCATTTGTATCATGATGGAAAGGTAATAGAGATGGACGGCGGAAGCGGACTCCATGGGATCTGTTCGGCAAGTCTTCCGGAAAGTCTTTTCGGGAATGAACGTCTACCGGTACACGAGCGTATGGGGATGTGGACGTTGACTGCAGATGAGGTGCCGTGCCCCCATGCAGGGAGTGTCGAGAGGGGAAGCCCGCGCGGCAACCGGGAAGGTTGGGCGCGGGGCGGTCACAAGCAGCCTTTCTAGAGCGCCTTGCGCCGTTCGACCAGGATGTGCATTTCCTCGAGAAACCACGTGCCGGCGAAGGCTACGATCCCAAAGACTGTGGCGATGGCGAAGTCGGTGCGCAGTCCTTGGACGATGAGGGCCGGAGCGGCGGCAGGATCGGTCCGGGGGACCCCCCGGAGGAATGTCGCCAATATGCCGCCAAAAGTGGCAACCCCCAAGGTGCCGCCCATGGAACGGAACAGGGATATGGTGGACGTGGCGACCCCGAGGTGACGGTGGGCGACGGTAATTTGCGCCGACAAGACCAGTACCTGCATGGTCATGCCCAGACCGACACCGAGGACGATGAGGGTGGCGTCCAGGTGCCACAGGGGCATGGTGGCCGTCAGGCGGGAAAACTGAAAGAGGGCGGCCGTGATGAGCAAGGCGCCCGCGATGGGGAATAGGCGGTAGCGCTGCCTGCGGCTTATCAGGCGGCCGCTCAGGATCGACATGGCGAGCATGCCGACCAGCAGAAAGAGGAGCTCGAGTCCCGACCGCGTGGGCGTCAGTCCGCGGACGGCCTGCAGGTAGAGCGGCAGGAAGCTTACGGATCCGAGCATGGCGCCGCCGACAAAGAAGGCGATGGCGGCACTGAAGGCAAATGTCCGGAAGCGGAAAAAGGCAAGCGGCAAGACGGGTTCCGGATGCCGCCGTTCGACGGCAAAGAAAGCCACGAGCAGCGCAAGCGCCGTGCCGAGCAGGATCCAGGGTAGCGGCGAGCGCCAGGGCAATACCGGTCCGGAGAGGCTCGCAAAGAGCACGAGCAGGCTGAGGCTCGTGGTAAGCAGCACCATGCCTGGTACGTCCACCGCGATGCCGGGCTCCCGCGCGGGACGTGGAAACGCCGCAGTCACGACGACAAAGGCGGCCGCGCCGACCGGTATGTTGATGTAGAAGATCCAGCGCCAGCTCAAGTGCTCGACGATGAAGCCGCCAAGAAAGGGGCCGACCAGGGTCGCGAGCCCGAATGCGCCGCCGACGAGGCCCTGGTAACGGCCGCGCTCCGTGATGGGGATGAAGTCCGAGATCGACGCCAGCGCCGTGACGAGAAGTCCACCCCCGCCGATACCCTGCAGGGCGCGCAGCATGATGAGTTCGGGCATGTTTTGCGAAAGGCCCGCAAGCGCGGAGCCTGCGAGAAAGAGCAGGATGGCGGCCTGCAGGAGGGGTTTGCGTCCGATCAGGTCACCAAGCTTGCCGTAAACCGGCAGGCAGACCGTGGAGGTCAGCAGATACGCCGTGACGACCCAGGGCAAATCCTTCAGGGCATGGAGGTCACGGGCGATGGTGGGCAAGGCTGTCGAAACGACGGTCTGGTCCATGGCGGCAAGGAAGATCGAGGAAAGCACGGCAAGCAGCATGATCTTTGCCGGCCAGTCGAGCCGGAATGAAGAGTCGCCGGCAGGGCCTGTGGTGGGATGGGCCGGATTGGATCGCGTCATGTTATTTGTCAGCCTGTTCAGGGGCCCCTACAGGGGGCCGTTGAAAAAAACATACAAAACGGGCAGAGCGATCGGCATCGACGGCATGTTTGCGGAGGAGGGCTGTCTCCGCCGGGGCCGCGGCCGAAATGATGGGCGTTTGTCTGGGTCTGTGTGGCATCGGTTCATCCTGTCTGGGACTGGGGACGGCCTCATCCCGCGTCAGGACAAGGCCGGCTTACGCGAGGCACATTGTAGACCACTCCAGCGGGACAACATGAGGCAAACCGTGTCCTCAGGCCTATGTGAACCGGCTCACTGCCGGGCCAATCCGCTGCCGACTTCCTGCTTTACCGGGACCGGTTTCACCCGGGTCTCGCTTGCGACCCGAACCAGAGCCTTCCAACCCCGGAGGCGGCGACCGTAGAATGCGGCCCTATCCCCGATATGCGCTGCCGCGTTCGCGTCGTGATCGCGGGCCGCCCCGAAAGCCGGGCGGCGCCGCTCACGCGTTGAACAGGATTCATGACCCCGTCCCCGGTCATGCCGATGCGTGGGGCAATGCGGACGCCAGGTTCTCCTGTGCCTGTTCCAAACCGGTTGTCTGCGGGGAGGTATGGCTTTGGTCCCGAAGCTGGTTTCGGTGTCATCTGTGCCAACGAATCACCTATCGCGAAGTGCTTGGGGTGGTTTAGCAAAATCGTGCATCATTTCCTCAGGCGGCGGGTCCCCGGCCCCGTCTGGGGGTACGCAAGTTGCTGCGGCGGTGTATGCGCGCGGGTGTCCCCGGCAAACAAAATCTTTGATCCGCAGCGCCTTGAACGAGTAGCCGTGTTCTGGCCGGTTCGTCACCCGCGCAAGGGCGTCCTGGCTTTTTCCAATGGCGTCATGTGCTACCCAAGCGCCCCGGGGGCTTGTCACCGCGATCCCGGGTCGCGGCATGAAAGCCCGCACCGCATCGCGGTGGGCGTCCACCACGTGCCCATTGCAAGGTACGGGATGCGGTCCTTGCGCTTACCAGGGTGCAGGGGTGGCCGTTTCCTTGGGCGCCGTTCGCTTGCAGTTCAAGGAAAGAACAAGGCCGGGCTCTTGAAGATTCAGAGCCCCCGGCGGGCGCCTACCGGATCGGAAGGAGGGATTGATGGGACAGCCATGCCGGTGCTGGCCCCAGGAAATAACGAAATGTCACTGCGGTCTATGGGCAATTCTCACACCCAGGTGACTGCCGGTTATCGTTTATTCGCGGCATTCCGGTCCAGGATCCAGAGGAGTAGGTAATCGCGCACACCACGGACATGCGCCCTGGACGCCCAAGCCCGCCGTGCGCACAGACACACAGCGCCTCGGGCACCGTATGTCACGCTGCGGGCAATGGGCCGTCGTTGCCGTGCTCCCCGGCTGGGGCACTGCCGGGACGCGTCCTGGTTCGACGGTGGCGTATCCCGGTAACCCGCGCAGGACAGCTACGGATTGGTGACGCGCAGTTCGACGCGGCGGTTGTGGGAACGTCCGGCACGGGTCTGGTTAGAAGCGATCGGATGCGCTTGGCCGTAGCCCTTGGCCGTCAGCCGGCCCGCATTGATCCCATGAGTCACCAGATAATGCATCACGGCTTCAGCGCGGAGCTGCGAGAGTTTCAGATTACAGGCGGCCTGATCGGTGTTGTCGGTATACCCGGCAACCTCCACGTCGATATTGGGATTGTCTTTCAGCATCCATACTGCGTGATTGAGGGCTACCTCGGATGCGGGCAGGAGCCGGGCGGAGTTGACGGCAAATTTCACGCCGGGCAATTTGCTGACTCTTGGGGGGCGCTGCAACCGGCGCCACCGGCGGGGGCGGCGCTACTTCTGCGGGGGCGGCAACCGGAGCCGATGCGGCAGGAGCCCCCGGCCGAACCCAGCGGAATCTGCAAACCGATGCTGGCAATCGCGTCATTGTAATTGCCATTCCCGAATGTATGCAGATCCTGAACGCCGACACGAATGGCGCCGCCCCATTTCCACAGCGAAGTGAGGAATCCGACGCCAGCCGTACCGTAGGTACGGGTGCTGCTTCCGGTATTGCCGACCGGAACCATGCCGCTTGGACTCTGGTTATTGGCGCCGGTGCCGACCAACAGGAACGGCGAGAAAATCTTCTGCCGGTGACGGAAGAACCGCAGCCCGTTGACTCCATAGGCGGTTTGCCGGAACGGCCCAATCGGGCCGCTCTTCGCATTCACGCTGTAGTCAATGACACCCAGCTCCAGATTCCAGTATTCGGTGATCGGTTTGCCGAGATCGATCTGTCAGCCGCTGCCGCTGTTCGTTCTCTCGCTGTTGCCGGGCAGACGTAGCCATATTGCGGGGTGACATGCCATCTGGCATCGAAACTCCGGGTGGCTGCCTGCGCGGCGGTGGAGACCGCCACCATGAATAACCCAAGCATTGGCACTACGTATTCGAAACGGATTTTTCGCGAAGGCGCAGACTTCTTTTCGTTTCCATGCAAGAAACACCCTTGTTTGGCCTTTCGTCCCATTGATGCCACCGTGAGGATCACGGTACGGACATTTCACTACCAATTTACATAGATGATACTTGCAAAACAATGCATGTATCACAACTGCATTGTGAAGGGCAGTTTCAGGATGTCCTGGCGGTTTCCTGTCGCAGTGTAACCAGCCTTGGTGGACAGCTGGTAGCAAAGTATGCAATCAGAAAGCCAAAATGGTTGAGGAGACCGGCGTCTCTCGGTCCGCTCTGCCGGTGACCGCAGACGGCGTCGACGCAGAGCACTATGCTGTTTGGTCGGACGGACGCAGCGCCGAGGTAAGGCGGCGGCCAGGTCTGCCGCCTGGGGACTGGAGAGGCGCCGCCGGCACGCATCCGCATAAGGGTTGGCTGGCCTCGGCAGAGGCAGTACGTGCGTGTCGACGGTCCGCGCATGGAAAGTGTCATTGCCGGTACCAGACCAAGGGAGTGTCCGGTTACAAGGGCGGGATGGAGCGGTGGCGGCGCGCGGCGCGGGTCATCACCGAGCCTGCCCACGGGGGCCGATCACTGCGGAGGAAGCCGCGGCGATCGGCGCCCAGCCGGAACAGAACCCCCGCCGCAACAGACACCGGACGGCGGCGCACATCCTCCAGAGGCCTCCTCAAGGCCCCGCACGATCACCCCTGGTTCGCCGACGGGCGCAACGGCATCTCCACTGGGGGCCGTCGGGCGCGGGCGAGCCGGAAGATCGACCGGTACCGGCTGGCGCAGGTGGTGCTGGATCAGATTACGGCCGGTCTGCTGAGCGCGGGTTCATCAAGGCGCTGGCACCCGGCAAGCCGTCAAGTACCGCGAAGCACGCCGGCCGGCCTCCTGCGCAAAACCTACGCATCGACATCAGGGAGGCCGAGCCCGCATCACCAAGATAGTGGATGCTCGGCGCCTGGCAGGAGGATCCTGCGCCGGTGCTGCGGAAGATGGAGGCTTTGGAATGGCGCCCGGGCTTCCTGGCAGAGGAGCTCGCGTGGCGGGAGAGAGGGAATGTCCGGCCGCCCCGCCCCTGGACTGCATCACGGAGGTCTTGTGGCGCAGTTCCGGGCCGCATAGCGAGGCAATGGACCGGGAAGCAAGGTGGCGTCCCCAAGGGGATTCGAACCCCTGTTACCGCCGTGAAAGGGCGATGTCCTAGGCCTCTAGACGATGGGGACTGCGCTTGGATAACGGCCGCGGCGCCTGCACGGGCACACGGCCGCGAAGGCTCGGTACTTTAAGTGGTGAGTCTGGGAAAATCAAGCGTGTTCATATAGACGTCGCCGCGCGGTGTGGCATGGGCCGCCGGCTGCACTGGCAAAAGCCCCGTGTCTTCCAGATTCGCCTGCGCAAGGCCGACTATGGGAGTGCCGGCGGCGGTTGGCGCGGGCCGGGGCGTGTTGCCATCGCTGCGGATAGCGATGAGGGAGAGCGCGGCGATTACGGCCGCAACGGCCAAAGTCCGCAGGCGCAACGGTCTTAGTATCTGAAGCACAGGATTGGGTCGGTGGGTCATGGTCGGTCTCTCCTTATTTGGCTGCCAGACGAACGCGGCGTGGATCCTCGTTTTGATGGCCCATCGGTCGTTGTGCGACCCCATGCGGGCCTGGATTCCTTGGTGCGCGGGTTTCCGCGGCACGCCACCCCAGAGACAAGCGTCGCGGAGGTTTGTTCCGGACGCTATGATAGTAATGTTAGCACATTCTTATGCGCTTGTATTGTCGGGGATATTTTTGGCGCCGATCGGTGGCGCGCGGGGCATGGCGCAGGGTTCAGGCACACCGCCCGTTCCCGGGGCCACAGGTTTCCTTTCACGGCCTGGTTCAAGGCCTTCAGATAAGCCAGAGCGCGTAACCCCAGATTCCGACACCGAAGGCTGCCGCCACGCCGGCTACCACGAAAAGCCACCGGCGGTCGGTGAGGACCGTGATGGAGGCGAGCGAAATGGCAATCTGCAGGAAGATCAGACTCACGGCCATCGCGTTGCGCGGCCGGTCAAGCCGCGCCGATTCGGCATTCTCTTTTATCGAGGCGGCTTCGAGGGCGTCTGCGCGGGCCCGGATCTCTTTCTTCTGAATCAGGTATTTGCCGAGCTTTTTCTGGAACAGGGATGCCTTCGCGGGCATGAGTGCTACGGCGAGCTCCATGATATGGGCCTTCGTGCTCACGGCCTGATAGTAGTTCCACTGGTCCGTGGCCTGGGTCTTCTGCAGGACCGCCTCGTTTTTGTGCAGCAGCACTTCATCCATGAGGCGCGTGCCCTGGTATCCCACGATGGCGCCGACTGCCGCGAGGAGGGCGGTAAAGATGGCCACCCACTGGCTTAAGCTGTGATGTCTATGGTGTCCCCCCGCAAGTTCCTGGACTGCTTCTTCATGGGGTGCATGTGTATGGATCCCGGACTCGCTCATGATGTCTCCGGACCGGTCAAGGGGGACGATCGCCGAAAAATCTGGGCGCGTGCCGGTCTTTGCGAAATTGTCCCGCGCGCCCAAGCCGTGTGGCAAGTCCTTCCGGGGTCTTTGGGCAGCAGATCTTGAGGCGTTATCCTAAAAACCGCAGTTGACTTCGCCCCCTAACCAGACAAAGCCAAGCCGGGCGCCGATTTTCGGCGGTTGTGATGACCCCGGAGGACTCACCCCCATGGGTGAAGCAAAACGCAAGGCCCTGAAGGCCCAAAAACCGGTTGCGGTGGACACCTTCGGGGGCCGTATCCACGTCGAGTGGGACCCCATGGCTGCAGTCTGCGTATTTCGCTGATCGTGAACACCCAAAACGCTGATCGTGAACGGGGTGTGCCCGCGTTCGCGGCCGGTCGCTTCCTATCTACTCCAGGTGTTCACGATCCGTCAAGCCGAGGGGGCACGAGTCCTGCGCAATGACTCCCCGGTCAGGGCGATCTTGTGGGCCCCGTGCACGAGCCTGTCCAGGATGGCGTCCGTCACCGTGGGGTCCCCCAGATGCTCGTGCCAGTGGGCGATGGGTAATTGGCTTGTGATCAACGTGCCGCGGTGGCCGATGCGGTCATCGAGAAGCTCCAGGAGATCGTGACGGCTGGCGGGCGCGATGGGAGATAGCGCGAAATCATCCAATATGAGTAAATCGATTTTGGCAATCTGAGAGAGACGCCTCGTGAAGCTTCCGTCACCGTGACTTATGCGCAACTCCTCGAAGAACCGGGGGACGCGCAGATAACGGACGGTCATCCCCAATCGGCAGGCCTGGTGGCCCAGGGCACAGGCGAGCCAGGTCTTGCCGGTTCCGGTGGGGCCCGTGGCGATCACCGACTGTCCGTGACGGATCCAGTCGCCACTGGCAAGGCCTGCGGCCTGGGCGCGGGCAAGCCCCCGGCTTGGGCGATAGTCGAGATCCTCGAGACAGGCCGGGTGCCTCAGGCGCGCAAGCTGCAAAAGCCGCGTAAGCCGGCGGGTGTCGCGGCTTGCCATCTCGCGATCGAGAAGAAGGGCCGATCGCTCTTCAAACGAAAGCTCCGCGCAGGCCACCTGGGTGGCCTGTTCCTCCAGGGCCTGGGCCATGCCGGTAAGCTTTAGGTGGCGCAAGGCCGTCAGGGTCTGTTGCATGAGCATGGTGTTCTCCTTGGGTGTTGTGGGAATCAGTGGTAGTAGCCGGGGCCACGGATGTTGGCGTGCGCCGGGATACCGGTCTCCTCCGGACTGTCGGCAGCCCCCGTGCGGTCGAGGCCTTTTTGCAGGATCGAGAGCACGCTCTTGCGCGTAAAGCTCCCGAGATCGACCGCCCGGCGGGCCTGTATGGCTATCCCCTGCAGCTCCAGATCCTGGCCTGCCTGGCGCTGCGCTGGTCGGCACGCCTCCTGGTCGCCCTCGACGCCAGCTCGGACGAGGCGCTGGCCTGCGCGCGCGAGGCCGACGCCATCGAGTCCTGGATCAATCGCTGGTACTGGTTGGACCGCCAAACCGTGGCCGAGCGTGCCATGCT
>JAJYDN010000002.1:64948-139885 GCA_021777535.1 Pseudomonadota bacterium | reverse complement strand
TCTATCGCATCACCGCCGAACACGAGGCGCAAGACGGTATCCTGCGACTCTGGCCGCGCCGCGCCGAATGGCCGGAACTGCACGGCTATTTTGCGGCGATCGGGCAGCATAACGGCTCGAAGTTGAAAAATTATCCCGGATCTCCGCTCCTCATCAGCGCCCGATTGCGGCCATCCGACCGCCTGGTGGCAATCGAGCAGGCGCCACGGGCCCATGCGGCCCTGCAGCAGGTCCTGCGCGGGCCCCAGACGCAGATCTTCCTCGGCAGCGCCTGGCAGGGCCTGAACGCGCTTCTGCCACCGCCTGAGCGGCGGGCACTGGTATTGATCGATCCGCCGTATGAAGGGGTGCGGGAGCGGCGCGAACTGCTCGACGGGCTAAAGCTTGCGCTGATGAAATTCCGCCAGGGCGTCTATCTGGTCTGGTACCCGATCAAGGAGCGCCGCGAGGCGGACCGCCTGCGTATGGCCATAGAGGAACTGGGGCCGAGTTGTTCTGCGGAACTGCTGACATGGCCGGCCGATGTGCACAATCGCCTGAACGGGTCAGGGATGGTCATCATCAATCCGCCGTTTGGCATAGAAAAACGCCTTGGCGGGGTCTTGCCGACCCTTGCCAAGGCGTTGTCTCAAGACGGCGTGAGCCGTTACACGCTGACGTCTAGGGATGGATCTGCACGTAACCGCGCTGTTCCAGCTGAATGATACGTGCGAGTGCCCCGGCATTCACCTTGATGTTGGGCAGCAACTGCCGGTTACCCCAGTGATGGGCGCGCATGGTCACGCCGCACGCCTCCACATCGATGCCCGCACGGATCAAGTGCGCGATTTGCCCCCGGTAGGGATTGCCGGTGCGCACATGCATGAAGCGGTCATAGGCCTTGTTGTTCAGGACCATATAGCCGGCCGCACCCTGGAAAATCGCATCGATCTTCCAGTGTGTGTGGTCGTGATTGAATTTCGCGACCATCATGCGCATCTGCGACAGACCCACTGGTTCGCGGGTGTGCGGAATGAAAGCCGGATGGTCCATGTTGAAGACCACCTTCGCCTGCTTCAGCACGACGGGCACCTGGATATGCAGGGTATGCCAGTGCAGAAACCCGGCGAACGCGCGCACCGGCAGCATGGAAACCGCCAGCGCGCCCGCCAACAACCAGTGTCTTGATCTCATATCGCTCCTTCGATTTTTTAGAATATCAACGTGGTCTGCAGGGAAATGACGTTGTCCATCGAGTTGGCGATCGGATCGGCATTCGCCCCCGCAAGTTTCGGATACGGCACCACCAGGCGGTTGACCGCGTAGTTCAAGGTCACGCGCGCCATCGGCGAGAACCAGTACTGCATGCCGAAGGTCCAGGTCTTGAAGACACGCTCGTTGACCGGGCTGTTGATCAGGCGGTTGTACTGGTCGTAGCGCGCCTCGAGCTGCAGCCCCTTGGTGACGAACACGCCGCTTTGCAGGTACCAGCCGGTCGACTCGTTGTTCTGGCCCGGATAGATGGAGCCCGTGCACAGGGGACTGCTGGCGCTGCCGGCCCCGCACACCGCGCCGCCTGGCGGTACGCCAAAGGCCGCCGGGACCAGGATCCAGCCGTTGCCTTCCATCCACTCGCCGGTGGCCGACACCGCACCTGGGCTCATGAAGTCGCTACGAAACTGGGCGCCGGCGCCGAACCGGTTGTAGGTGTAGTTCTGCGTCGTATAGGCCGTGGAACCGGTCGTGCCGACGTTCAGACTGCCATGGCCCAGATGACCCCACGCCCACGCCGTCACGCCGGCCTGATGCGGTCCCTTGCTGTGATGGAAGATGTAGGATTCCTGGATGCGCGCGTAGTAGCTCGGCTGGCTCGTCGTCTGCGTGCCGTTGATGGGCGCGCCGTTGCCCACCATGGCAGCATAGGTGAACTGCCAGGGGCCGTTATTGAACCAGTCGAACACCTGCACGCCGATGTCGCGCTCGACGTCGTTTTCGGCGACGTTCGCCGCATAACCGCCGGCCCCGCCGGTCAGCTTGCCGGGCACATTCGTATACACAGGACCGCTCGTGAATTCATTGAAGAGCAGCTGCTGGGTGACGGTGGTGAAATTGATGTAGTCCATCGCCGGGATGCCCATCATCATCTCTTCGGCGCCCGGCGCCTTGAAGACACCCGCGCGGATGCGGGCACCGGGGATCTGGTTGAAGGTCACGGACGCGTCGGTCAGGCGGACCTGCGAGCCGCCGGGCACCTGGGTCGCGCCGTTGTTGCCGAATTCGGCCATGATGAAGTAGTCGATCTTGTTGCTGATCGGCAACACCGTGCCGCGCACGGCGATGCGCGCGCGCATCATCTCAAAGCTCGAACTCGAGGTGTGCTGGGGGGCCACCAGATTGAAATTGGGCACGGCGCCATTGAAGGGCGATGCCGCCGGGGTGAGACCCGAGACCGCCGAACCACCGGTCGAAAAGTAGGTCGGCTGGATAAAGCCAAACACCTTGTAAAGCGGCGCGGTACCCGACGGTTCCGTACCCTGCAGCTGGAACCAGTTGGTGGCATGCGCCGTACCCAGGCAGGCCACCGTGACAGCGGCGGCCAACAGTGATCTCTTCATGAAACCTTCCTCCTCACAATAGATATTTTTGTGTCATTGCTTATAGTGTGCGCATCGGCTGCCCGCAAGGAACGGCGAATCCTTACGGACGGATGTAGGCCCAGCCTTCGTGTTCGCGCCGCATGATCTCGACCACGCCACCGACCACCACGTGCGCAGCCGGATCCAGGGCGGCCTTGGTGAGGTGCATGCTCAACATGGTGTTGTGGCAGGCGGCGAATTCCACGCCCTGCGCGTTCAGGCTATGGATGCGCGGCCAGTTCACGTTGTTCTTCAAGAGCAGCCGCAGGCCCGGACCAAAGGCGACGATCTCGATCTGCACCTTGTCAGGCCCGAAGTAATTCAGGACATTGGCGGCGTTATTCAGGACCAATGTCTGTTCGGCTGCCGACCCGTTGCTGATCTGAAAGACGACATGGTGGGTGGCAAACGCATGCGAGACGAGCCGGGCAAAACTCGGAACGGCGAACGTAAGGAGGCTCGCGGCAAGACCGGCCATGAGCAGGCGGGGGTGAAACAAGGCTTTTTTCACGGTTCTTCTCCTGTTGTGGTGTAGGCAAATCCTGTCTTTTTTTGTATGCATCCCGCGATCTCAGGGCGCGGCCCGATGGCCTGCGCAGGCCCGCATTGCCTTGTGCAGCGCCGCCGAAAGATAAGCATCATAAAAGGAAGGCGTCGAAAGACCAAGCAGGGAGCGCGTGACCTGCTGGCCATGGCCGTCGAAAAACCGGATATCTGGAACGAGTCGAAGGTGATAGCGCGCGGCAAACCGGGCCTCCGTCGTGCGCGCACCGGAAAAATCAACGAGTGTTTTGTGACTATCGATATCGATACGCCGGAAGATGACGCGGCGGTATTTCGGCTCCTGCGCATCGGGACCGAGAAAACGGTCCGCGACCACCTTGCAGTAGCGGCAGGTGGGTGACCAGAAAAGGATGACGACCGGCACGTGGCGCGCCAGGGCGAAGGCCCCCAGCCGGCGCAGGTCGACTGCGCGCGACAAGGCGTGGGCGCACGGCGCCGCAAGGAGCAAGGACCAGCACACCGCCAGCATTTGCGTAAGCGGCACCAACCTTTTAGGATGACGATTTTTGAATCCCAACAGCTGGACCCCCGTTGACTACCCTATATCTCGGCACCCGCAAGAGCGCTCTGGCCCTATGGCAAGCCCATCATGTGCGTGAGCGCCTGCTCGCGTGCCACCCCGATCTCGTGATCACCCTCGTGCCAATGGTCACCGAAGGGGACCGCCGGCTGGGTGGGCCGCTGATCGACACCGGCGGCAAGGCCCTGTTCACCAAGGAGCTCGAGCAGGGTCTAGTGGAAGGACGCATCGACTTCGCGGTTCATTCCATGAAAGATGTGGTGGCGGATCTGCCGGCGGGACTTGCGATCGCCGCCATCCTCGAGCGCGAAGACCCCCGCGATGCGCTGGTCGCGCGCGGCCCCATGACGCTCGCGGAGCTGCCGGCGGGCACCCGCGTCGGCACGGAAAGCCTGCGCCGCCGGGCCCAGATCCAGGCCATCCGCCCGGATTTGCTGTTTGCGGGGCTACGCGGCAACGTCAACAGCCGGCTTGCCCGCCTCGACGCAGGCGAGTACGGAGCGGTGATTCTCGCCGCTGCCGGCCTGAAGCGCCTGGGATTTGCCGACCGGATCAGCGCCTATCTGGCGCCGGAAGTGAGCCTGCCGGCCGCCGCCCAGGGCGCCATCGGCATCGAATGCCGCGCCGACGACCATGCGACCCGCGCATGCGTCGCCGTTCTCCATGACGCCGACACCGCCGTCTGCGTCGAGGCCGAACGCGTGGTCAACGCCGTCCTCGCGGGCGGGTGCCGCCTGCCGGTCGCCGCCTTCGCGACCCTCGACGGGGCGGCCATCCGCATCCGCGGCATCGTCGCCGAACCCGCTGGCAAGCGGTTGCTGCGCGCCGAACGCCAGGGTGACCGCCATGCCGCCGAGAGCCTCGCCCGCGCGGTGGCCGGCGACCTCCTCGCACAGGGCGCCGACCGCATCATCGAGGCACTGGTCAAGAACCCGCCATGAGTCTCACGGGCCTGCATGTACTGGTCACGCGGCCCGCCGAACAGGCGCCGGCCCTGATGGAGCGGCTTACCCGGGAAGGGGCGCGTCCGCTGCATTTTGCCGCGATCGAGATCCTCGATCCGCAAAACCGCGCACCCCTTGTCGACGCCCTGGATCGGCTGGCCACTTTCCAGTGGGCGATCTTCGTCAGCCCCAATGCCGTCGATCGGGCGATGTCCCTCTGGCGCGCCCGCAACGAACGGTGGCCTTCGGCAGTGCGCATCGCCTGCATCGGACGCGGCAGCGCGCGCGAACTGAAACGCTTTGGCATCGATGACGCGCTGGCGCCCACGGGCCGGTTCGATAGTGAATCCTTACTGCTTATGCCGCCCTTGCAGGCAGTCGGCGGCCAGAAGATCCTCATCTTCCGGGGTGAAGGCGGCCGCGAGCTCCTCGGCGACACGCTCGCGGCGCGCGGCGCGGAGGTGACTTACGCAGATTGCTACCGGCGGGGGGCACCCACCACGGATGTCACGGCACTCCTCAGGACCTGGGCCCGCACCGGCATCGATGCGGTCATCGTGACAAGCGTCGAGGCACTTCGTAATCTGTATGAAGCACTGGGGCAAGTGGGCCGCCGCTGGCTTGCCCAGACGCCCCTTGTCGTCAGCAGCGAACGGATCCGCGCCGCTGCGCTCGATCTGGGACTCGAAGGAGAGACGGTGATGGCGGCCAACGCAACGGACGATGCCCTGATCGAGGCGCTGCGCGCATTTTGTGCACACAAGTCGCCCAACAACTAGACTGCCGGGATAGGCCTGACATGACCGACGATTCCAAAACGCCACCACCCGTTCGCGCCCGGCGCTCGCCCGCCGGAGGCTTAGCGCTTCTCTTGTCGCTGATCGCGCTGATCGGACTCGCCTACCTCTGGTATTTGCTCCGCTACCACGATCACGTGCTCGGCGTGAATGTCCCCAAGCGGCTGGCCGCCATCGAGCGCGCCCACGCCGACATCGACCACAGGCTGGCCGGCATCGATGTGCAACAAACACTCACCGACCAGCGCGTAAAACGCCTGCGCCGGGCCGTCCGCGCGCTCGGTATGGCCGGCGCGCACCAACGGCGCTTTGGCATCCGCGAGGCCAGGGATCTGCTCCTCATGGCCAATGAGCGCCTGCGCTTTGATCACGACGTGCCGCTTGCGCTGGACGCCCTGCGGCAGGCCGATCATGTGCTCGCGCGTGAGCGGGATCCGCGCCTGTTGCCCGTCCGCCAGGCCATCGCCGACGAGATCGTGCGGCTCCATGGGCTATCGCGCCAGCATATCCGCTCGACGGCCTTGCGGCTGCTCGCGCTGGCCCGCGCGGTAGACAAACTGCCGCTCGGGATACCGGCCCACTTCATGGCGGTGCCCGTAACGGTCAAACCGGCCGCCGCTTCGCCCAACTTCTGGGTACGCGCGTGGGACGGGTTGCGCCGTGACATGCTGCGGCTGATCCAGATACGCAAACAGCCGGCAAACGAACCCATGCTGCTGGCACCCCAACACGCCTATTTCCTGCGCCAGAACCTGAAACTGCAACTCTACGCAGCGGAAGTGGCCCTGCTCGAGCATCATCCGGCAGTCACCGGCGCCAATCTCGCGGTAGCCGACCACTGGGTGCGCCAGTATTTCGCCACCGGCCAGCCGCCGGTCGCGGCCTTCCTCCGGGAACTTGCCACCTTGCGCGCGCGGGCGTCTGCCATCCAGTGGCCACCGCTTACACGCTCGCTTGCCCTGCTCCAACAGATCACGGGCCGCCCATGAGAACACTGACCGGCATCATCGTCCTGCTCCTTGTCACGGCCGGCGCCACCCTGCTGGCGATGCACGATCCAGGCTATGTGCTGATCGAGCGCGCGCCCTACAGCATCGAGATGCCGCTGACGCTCTTTCTCATACTGCTGGCCGCAACGGTCGCCCTGCTGTATTTCCTGATCCACGTCGTCCTGCGGATCCTGGGGATTCCGCGCAGCATCCACATGTGGCGCCTGGACCGGCGCGTCCGCCTTCTTCAGCGGGCGCTCCACGATGGCCTCGTCAAGATCCTCGAGGAAGACTATGCGGGCGCCGAAAAGGAACTGATCGGCGACCGGAAGCCGGAGAGCATTCCGGGCGTCCACTATCTTGCGGCCGCCTATGCGGCGCAGGCGCAGGACCAGCATGAGCGCCGGGACGAATACCTGGGCCGGGCCCAGCCGATGCGCGGGCTGGCCCTGGCGACCGGCCTTTTGCAAAGCCATCTCTACGCGATGGGCCGCGAGTACGAACGCTCGCTCGCGACCTTGACTGCGCTGCGGGTGGCCCATCCGGGGAACCGGACCGTATTGCGGGAACTCGCGAAGCGCGCACGCGCCCTCAAGGACTGGACGGCTATCGCCGGCATCATTCCGGAACTGCGCCGCCACAAGGTGCTTCAACCGGCGGAGATCGATGCGCTCGAACTCGATGCGCACCGGGAACTGCTCACCGTCGCATTGAGCGCAGGCCCCGCCTGGCAAAACGCCTTCAAGGCACTGCCCAAGTCCCTGCGCCACCACCCGGTCGTGGTCGCCCTGCATGCGCGCGGACTCATCCAGAACGGGGAAATGTATCGTGCGGAATCCCTTCTCGTGCCCGCACTGGAGCACGGCCCCCACGATGCGCTCTTTGCCGTGTACGGCGATCTGCGCAGCGATGATCCGCTGCGGGTATTGTCGCAGGCGGAAAGCTGGCTGCCGGCGGCCCCCGAAAATCCCGTTCTTTTGCTTGCGCTCGCGAAACTCGCGGCGGCGGCACAGTTGCCGGGCAAGGCGCGCGAGTACGCGGAACGGGCCAGTCACGCGGAACCCACGCGCGAAACCTTCGTGCAACTGGTCCCCCTCATGGACAAACTGGGCGACACGGCCAAGGCGGCCGAGTACTGCCGGCGCAACCTGCAACTGGGCCAGCGCAGCGCGCCGGTACCCTGAGAAGGACCCTGCCGCCTTGTCCCTCAGGGATGGTGGTAAATGGGGATGATGCGGCCCCGGTGATCCGGCAGATCCAGGATCTCCGGCTGCAGCGTCACATGCGCAATGCGAAATTCCTGCACGAGCACATCCTGCAGGGCCGCCAGCACGCCGGCCCAGTCGGTATCGCGCCGCACGACCACATGGGCCGACAGGGCCGGAAGTCCCGATGACACCGTCCAGATATGCAGATCATGAATGGAGACGACCCCGGGGACGCCGGCCATGCGCCGCCCCACGGCCGGCAGATCGAGGTGTTCCGGCACACCTTCCATGAGAATGTTGACGACTTCGCGCAAAAGCCGCAGCGTCGAATACAGGATCAAGAGGGCGATCACGAGCGAGAGGATGGGATCGATCGGCATCCAGCCCGTGAAGTAGATGACAGCGCCCGCCATCAGGGCGGCGGCCGACCCGACGAGATCGCCCAATACATGCAGGATGGCGCTGCGCGTGTTGAGCGTGCGCACCTCGCGGCTCAGCGCGAAAACGACACCGGTGTTCACGGCGATGCCGACCGCCGCCACCGCCATGACCACAAAACCGGCCACAGGCTCTGGATGGCGCAATCGCGCAATCGCCTCGACCGCGATGGCCGTGACGACCGCAAGCAGGATGAGGCCGTTGGCCAACGCCGCCAGGATCTCGGTGCGCACGAAACCGTAGGAATGCCGGGCTGAGGGCGGCCGCCTTGCGAGCCACATCGCAAAGAGCGACAAACCGAGCGCAAGCGTGTCCGAAAACATATGGCCCGCGTCGCTCAACAGGGCCAGCGAATGCGCCCAGACTCCCGCCACCGCCTCGCAACCGGCAAACAGGAGAGTAAGGCCGAGGCCGATCTGGAGCCCGCGTCCGCGCGCCCCCGACGCCCCGTGGTGATGGGAATGACCGGCACCTGGCCCGTGATCATGCCCTTGATGTGGATGCGAATCACCCATGACACCACTCCGCTCCGCGCCGCCACCACCCGCCACCATCCTGCCTGTCCGCCGACGGCGGAAGGCGCCGCTGCGCGCAGGCGGCCAGGATCCGGATGGATGGCGCACACGGTTATTTCACACGGACCGCACCACGCTGGCAAGACGACCCGCCTGACGGCAGGACCCGTCATTCATCTCCTCGAGTCCGTGATGGGGCGAAGGGTGTCGCATCCGCTGGCGTTTGGGACTGGCCGGCGCCCTGACAGGCGGCATGGGCGATCCGGGCCAGAATGACGTGCTGGCCGCAAGCGCATCTTATGCGTCCGGGCGAACGCGCCGAGCGGGATCGCTTGATTCATCTGGAATGCACCGCGCTCGTCGGGTGCGGCATGCGGCGGGGGCGGACGGCCAGCGGCTGGCGCTCCCTGGCGCCGGCGCCCTGCAGTGTGCCCCGCGTGATGCCTGGATCGGCTGACCGCGGATCCTGCCGTGGCGGCGCATCGGGTTCCTCAACGAAACGCCCGCTTCCGGATCCCGCTCCGCGTATAAGGGGTACGGAATCCCGCCTTGCGGGCGCCCAGGGCGAACCTGGGGCGCCTGTGCGCCGGCCCGGGCGGGCGACCCCCGGCCCACGGGCTGGTGCTTGCTTCAGGCGCCGCTGACAGGGGCGGCGCGGCCTTGACGGAGCGCTGCCTGTATGGAGCGCAGGGGACCGGCGGACAGTGGCCGCGTCCGTGGGGCAGGGGAACGCGGCGCGCGCCGGTCATGTCACATCCCGGGCATACTCGAATGCGTCATAGTACAGGCGGCCCTCCGGCAAGCCGGCCTTCCCGAATGCCTCCCGGGCTGCCGCGATCATCTGCGGGGGGCCACAGGCGTAGACATCGTGCCCGCTCAGGTCCGGATAGTCTGCCGTCACGGCGGCATGCACGTAACCCACGCGCCCCTCCCAGCGGTCATCGGCACCCGGTTGCGACAACACCGGCGTGTAGCGGAAATTGGGATGCTCCTGCACCCACTGCCGCGGCAGATCGGGCAGATAGAGGTCCACCAGGCGGCGCACACCCCAGTACAGATGAAACTGCCGCGGGCTGTGGGCGTGGAATGCATGCTCGATGAGCGCCTTGATCGGCGCGAAACCGGTGCCGCCGGCGATCAGGATGACCGGGCGGGCGCCGTCGTCTTCGCGCAGAAAGAAGGTGCCAAGCGGCCCCTCGAAACGGAGCAGGGCCCGCTCCTGCATCGACTCGAAGACATGGCCGGAAAACGCGCCGCCCGGCACATGCCGGACATGCAGCTCAAGCAGCGCGTCATCCTCCGGCGCATTGGCGATCGAAAACCCCCGCCGCCGGCCGTCCTTCAACAGGATATCGATGTACTGGCCGGCCAGAAACTGCAAGCGCTCCGCCTGCGGCAGTTTCAGCAAAAGCCGCATGACATCGGGCGCCAGCCGCTCAAGCCGCACCACCCGTGCCGGCAGGGTCTTGATGACAATGTCCTTCGCCGCGCCGATCTCGCGGGCCTCGATGACGACCGGTGTCTGCGGCACCGCCCGGCAGAACAACACCTTGCCCGCCTGGCGGTCCGCCGCGGTGAGCGCCTTGGCATCGTAATCGCGTAGCGTCACGTCGCCCTCGAGCACGCGCCCCTTGCAGCTGCCGCACGCCCCGTTACGGCAGCTGTACGGGAGATGGAAGCCCTCACGCAACGCCGCCTCCAGGATGGTTTCCCCAGGGGATGTATCGAACTCATGCCCACTGGGCTCAATGCGCACTCTCACTGGATATTCCTCGGAAGAGACAGGTCCTGCATTGTCGCCAAAATATGCGGTTTGCGGAAGGGCGCCGCCTGTCCTGTTGCGCCGCCCGTCCACCGGGCCACCCGCTCCGTCCGTCATGTCATCACGCAATCCGGCCGCTGCCGCCCTGCCGGGTGCGGCGGGAGCGGCCGTGGATTCCATGGATGCTTGAATGTGACAGATGCGCGTAACGCGCCTGGCGGCAGGCGGCCGCCTCTTTCGGCGGTGCAGGCGCGGACGCGTTGACAAAAACCGCCCGGCAGCCTTTAATGCGGCCATGACGGTTGCGACCACAAGACCCCCCCACGCATGAACGGCCAGGTCCTCGTCGAGGTCGAAGGGGTGAGCCGCTTCTACGGGAAGACGGCGGCGGTGGCCGACATCAGCTTTCTGATCCGGCGCGGCGAGGTGCTGGGTTTTCTGGGCCCCAACGGCGCCGGCAAGACCACCACGATGCAGATCCTGAGCGGAAATCTTGCGCCCAGCCGCGGACGCGTACGCATCGCCGGACACGACCTGATCGAAGACCCGACCGGGGCCAAGAGCCACATCGGCTATCTTCCGGAAAACCCGCCGCTGTACCGGGAACTCACGGTCGATGAATTCCTCGATTATTGTGCGGCGCTGCATGGCCTGCCGAAGAAAGAGCGGGTGGCGGCGCGCGAACGCGCCAAGACACGCTGCGGACTCACCGAGGTCGGGCGCCGCCTCACGGGACACCTGTCGAAGGGCTTCCAGCAGCGCACCGGACTGGCACAGGCCATCATCCACGACCCGGATCTCGTCATCCTGGACGAACCGACCGGTGGCCTCGATCCCATCCAGATGCGCGAGATCAGAATCCTCATCCGCGAACTCGGCCGCGACCACGCCGTGATCCTCTCTACGCACATCCTGTCGGAGGTGCGGGCAAGCTGCGATCGCGTACAGATCATAAACCGCGGACACCTGATCCTGAACGAAACCATTGCGGATCTGGACCGCCGCATGCAGTCGTCGGTGCTCGCCGTCACCTTCCGGCGGCGCCCTGCGATGGAGGTGCTGGCGGCGCTGCCCGGCGTGGGCGCCGTGACCCCGGAAAACGAGACACGCTTCAGGCTCTTTCATGAACCATCGGCGGATCCGACGGAGGCCCTGATCCGGCTTGCGACCGAACACGACTGGGGTATCTACGAAATCGGCCCCGAGCGGCAATCCCTCGAGGCACTCTTCGTCGAACTGACCGGACCGGCAGGTGAGGCATGATATTCGTGATCGCGCGCCGTGAACTGCGCAACCTGTTTCTGTCGCCACTCGCCTGGATCGTCCTCGGCATCGTGCAGCTCATCATGGGCTTTCTGTTTTTGAGCCACGTCAACCTGTTCCTGCAGGTCGAACCGCGGTTGCCGATGATCCATAATGCGCCGGGGCTCACGGGGCTGATCGCCGCGCCCACACTCGGCAACGCGGCGGTGCTGATGCTGCTGATCGCGCCCATCATCACCATGCGGGTGGTGGCCGAGGAACGGCGCAACCACACCCTGACGCTGCTCTATACGGCCCCGGTGTCGCGGCTTACGATCGTCCTCGGCAAATATCTGGGCGTACTCGCATTCTTTCTCCTCATCGTCGCCCTCACCGTGCTGATGCCTTTGTCGCTGCTCGTCGGCGGCCATCTCGATCTCGGCATGCTCGCCTGCGGCACACTGGGGCTCGTGCTGCTCATCATGAGCTTCGCGGCCGTCGGACTTTTCATGTCGACGCTGACGACCCACCCGACGCTCGCCGCCATCAGCACCTTCGGCGTACTGTTCCTCTTCTGGATCATCGACTGGGCGGGACGCAGTCACGGGACCGCCGGCAGCGTGGTCGCCTACCTATCGGCACTGAACCACTACGAGCCATTTTTGCGCGGCCTGTTCGACACCTCCGCGCTCAGCTACTACCTGTTCGTGACAGCGGCCTTCCTCGGTCTCAGCGTGCGCCGGCTCGACGCCGATCGCGTGGGGGCCTAGGCCATGTCGGCGCGCCGCAACCTGCTTGCCGCCAATCTCGGTTTCATCGTGCTCTGGCTTGCGGTCATGGGACTCGCCCTCTACGCCACCCATCGGTTCCGCTACGAGGCCGACTGGACCGCCAACGGCCGCAACAGTCTCGCCAACCCCAGCATGGCCGTCGTCAAGCGCCTGAAGGGGCCGGTACTGATCCGGGCATTTGCGCCGCCAGGCACCCTGCGCCGGGAAATCCGTCTCCTCGTCGCCCGCTACCAGCGCGTCAATCCCGCCATCCATCTGCAGTTCGTCGACCCCGACAAGCATCCGCAGACCGTGCGCCGCGACAACATCAGCTATGACGGCGAACTGCGTATCCGCTACAAAGGACGGCAGGCGACGGTCGTGACGCCAGGCCAGACCGCGATCACCAATACGCTTTTTGGCCTCGAGCGCACCGGACTGCGCGACATGGTGTTCCTGACCGGCAACGGCGAACGCAGCCCCCTGGACACCGCACCCTTTGGCCTGTCTGCGTGGGCAACCGAGCTGCGCGATCGGGGCTTTCGCGTCCGCATGCTGAACATGGGCGAGGGCGCCCTGCCGAAACCGGGCACGGCGGTGGTCGTCATTGCCGACCCGCGCAGCCGCTTCCTGCCCGGCGAGACGCAACTGCTCACGGCCTATGTACAGGGCGGCGGCAACCTCGTCTGGCTTGCCGAACCCAACCACGCCGAAGGACTAAAGCCCCTTGCCCGCCTGCTCGGCCTGCGGATCAGGCCCGGCTTTCTCGTCGATCCGGCCTCTTCGCTGCTGACCGGCAAACTGCCGAACTTTGTGACGGTCGATCACTATCCCGCCGTGGATCCGGTGCGCGGCATGCACCTCATCACCCTGTTCCCGACCGCCGCCGCCCTCGCGTTGCGCCCGCAGGGGTCATTCCGCGGCACGCCGATCCTGCGCACCGATGGCAGCGCCTGGCGGCAGACGACCCGGCTTGGCAATGTCATCACGCCGCCCCGCGGTGCCACGCTCGCGCCCCGCATCCTCGGAGCGACCTTCGTGGGGACGCAGGGAACGCCGGCAAACCGCGCAGTGGTCATCGGCGACAGCGACTTCGTGTCCAACGGTTTCCTGGGTGACGGCGGCAACCTCGCGCTCGCCATGAACATCGCCAACTGGGTCGCCAACGACGAAGCGTTCATCAACATACCGAATCGGGCATCAGCCGATCTGACCCTGCGCCTTTCGCAAGACCAGCTGTCGGTCATGGCCTTCGGGTTCATGGTCGTGTTGCCGCTGATCTTTGTTGGCAATGGCGTCCTGGTATGGTGGAGGAGGCGCAATCGCTGATGCGTAAACGATGGCTCGTCAATCTCGCCCTGCTGGCCGCAGCACTCGTTCTCGCCGCGGCCTTGTGGTCGCATCCAAAGCCTGCGGTGAGATCCGCCCCGCCGGTTCTTACGGCACTAAAGCCCGCCGCAATCACCCGGATCACGATAGAGCGTCCCGGTTACCCAACGATCGGCCTCGAACGCACGGCACGTAACCGCTGGCGGCTCACCACGCCGTTGGCGGCGCGGGCCGACCGCTTCCGGGCCGAAGCGATCGCCAACATGGCGGATGCAGCGGTAGAGGATCACTTTGCGGCGCCCGCGGACCTCGCGCGCTTTGGCCTGGCGCCGCCGCAGACGATCCTGCACCTGAACGGCGTCGCGCTGGAGATCGGCGCGCGCCACCCCTTCGCGCCGCTGCGCTATGTCCTGAACGGCGGTACGGTCGACCTGATCGCGGCCCAGGCCCTGCATCCGGCGCGCCTGACCCTCGACAGCTTCCTGTCGACGCGCCTGTTGGGCCGCCAGATCCAGCCGACCGCCTTCATCATGCCCGCCTTCTCGGTCACGCGCGTGAAAGGCATCTGGCGCCTTGCGCCGGCATCGAACAAGATCTCGAACGACCACATCAACAGCTTCGTCGACAAATGGCGCTACGCGCGCGCCCTCCGGGTCACCCGCTATCACGGCAGACAGCCGGTCATCGGCCAGATCACCATCCGGTACAGGGAAGGCGTGGGCGGGCGGGCGCATAGCCGTCTCCTGCACGTCGACATCCTGTCGACCACGCCGGAAGTCGTGCTGCTGAGACCCCGTGAACGTCTCGCCTATCACTTCCCGCAGGAAATCGGCGAGCGCATGCTCCACATTGCGCCCTGATGCCGGAACTCCCCGAGGTCGAGACCACCCGCCGCGGACTGCTGCCCCTGGCCGCCGGCCGGCACATCAAACAGGTCGTGATCCGGGACCCGCGGCTGCGCTGGCCCGTTCCCGCCACGCTGCCGGCACGCGTGCGGGGGCACCGGATCGAGACGCTTACGCGCCGCGGCAAATATCTCCTCTTCGACCTGGACGATGCCAGCAGCCTCATCGTCCATCTCGGCATGTCTGGCAGCCTGCGTGCGGTCCGCGCGGCCGAGCCGCCGGCCGCACACGAAGCCTTCGACCTGTGCCTTGATTCGGGCTGGTGCCTGCGCATGCGCGATCCCCGGCGCTTCGGGGCGCTTTTGTGGGCCGCGGATGCGCGCGCACACCCCCTCCTTGCCCACCTGGGCCCCGAACCGCTCGGCGGGGCGCTCGCCGGCGACCTGCTCTACGAGGCATCGCGGCGGCGTACGGTGGCGGTTCGCGATTTCCTCATCGACAGCCACGTCATCGCCGGTATCGGCAACATCTACGCGAACGAGGCGCTGTTTACCGCCGGCATCGACCCGCGGCGGGCGGCGGGCCGCATTGGACGAACCCGCTATCGTCGCTTATCATATGCAGTGATCAGGGTTCTTGAAGATGCCATTGCCCAGGGGGGCACCACCCTGCGGGATTTCGCGGGAGGGGATGGACGGCCCGGCCATTTTCAGATGGCGCTACGGGTGTACGGACGGGCGGGGGAACCTTGTCCCGGATGCGGCGCGCCGGTGATGCGGCAGACGCTCTCCGGGCGTAGCTGTTTTTTCTGCCGGCACTGCCAGCGTTGAGGCGACGCGCAACCGTACCGGCCGCTCAAAAACGAGGGGGGTCCATGAGCGCAAATTCCGCGATCGAAGCACGCTTTGAGGCCTATAGCCGCTGGCGGACGAACCTTGCCGAGGAACTTCAGCAGCTGCGGAGCTGGCTCGGCGAACAGGGACTGACGCAGGGCCAGATCGAGACCCACATCGGCCGCATGCTGAACTCCCTGCACGACGACCGCCTGTATCTGGCCTTCGTCGCCGAATTTTCGCGCGGCAAATCCGAACTCATCAACGCCCTCTTTTTCGGCGGCAGCGGTCAGCGGCTGCTGCCGTCCAGCGCCGGGCGCACGACGATGTGTCCGACCGAACTTTTCCATGACGCGGACAGCCCGCCATCCATACGGCTGCTCGCGATCGAGTCGCGGGAAAATGGCGTCCCGATCGCCGAGTTGAAGAATTTCACCGAGCAGTGGGAGACCCTGCCACTGCCGCTCGAGGACCCGGCGGCGATCGCGGCGGCCCTGCGGCACGTCGCGGAAACCAAACCCGTGAGCGTCGCCCGCGCGCGGGCGCTCGGTTTTAGCGTGACAAAGGATATCAGCCAGAACGGGATCAGCCCCAACAGCGACGGTGAAGTGGACATCCCGCGCTGGCGCTACGCCCTCATCAATTACCCGCATCCCCTCCTCAAGGATGGCCTCGTGATCCTCGACACGCCGGGACTGAACGCCCTGGGCGCGGAGCCGGAACTGACCCTGAATACGCTGCCGAGCGCGCACGCGGTGTTGTTCGTGCTCGCCGCCGATACGGGCGTCACCCAATCCGAAATTGCCGTCTGGCGGCAGCATGTCGAGGGCAGCCACAAGGGCCGCCTGGTCGTCCTGAACAAGGTCGACGGTCTCTGGGACGACATCAAATCGGAAGCCGAGGTGCAAAAGGAAGTGGGCCGCCAGGTCGAGGAAACGGCCCGCCACCTGAATGTCGCCGCCAACCGCGTCTATCCGGTATCGGCCCAGAAGGCCTTGAGCGGCAAGATCAAGGGCGACACGGCGCTCGTCAGCCGCAGCGGCATCGAACTCCTCGAGCACGCGCTCGCCGGGGAACTGTTGCCGAGCAAAGGCGGCATCGTTGCCGAGACCGTGGCGGCAGAATTCAATGAAGTGGACATGAGCGTTCGCCAGCTGGTCGATCAGCGGCTGCAGGGACTGCGCGAGCATTTCGATGAGCTAAACGGACTAAACGGCAAGAACATGGACGTCATCGATCACATGATGAACAAGGTCCGTGCCGACAAAGCGGAGTTCGACCGCTCCATGCAGCGCTTCCATGCGACCCGCAACATTTTCTCGCAGCAAAGCGCCACGCTCTACGACTGCCTGAGCATCAAGCAGCTGGACCGTTCGATTGCCGAAACCAAGAAAAGCATGGAGCGCAGCCTGACGACGGCCGGCCTGAAGGCGGCAATGCAGGGTTTTCTCGCGCAGACGGTCAGCCAGATCGACGCCGTCACCCGTCATGCGCAGGAAATCAAGACGCTGATGGATGGCGTCTACCAGAAGTTCCAGCAGGAACACGGCCTCGCCAATATCCGTCCCAGCGCCTTTTCGGTACTGCGCTACACCCGTGAAATCCGGCGGATCGAGGACAAGCACGAGGCCTTCATTGGCGGTTTGTCGCTGTTCATGACCGAGCAGCACAATGTCGTGAAGGGATTTTTCGAATCCGTCATCAGCAAGGTCCGCGCCATCTATGTGAGCATGAACCGCGATGCCGACGATTGGCTAAAAGACATGATGGCGCCCATGGAATCGCAAGTGCGCGAACACCAGGCGCAATTGCGCCGGCGCCTCGAAAGCGTCAAGCGCATCCACCAGGCCAGCGACACGCTTGAGGCGCGCATGGCCGAATTGAAACAGATCCTCGAGGAAATCACGGAACAGCGGCAGGCAACCCACAACAGGCTCGCCCGTATCCGCGGTAAACTGAATCAGGTTCCCTGAGGGTGGCGCGTCATGCGCGGCCGCTCTTGCGGCGGACGAGGTCGCCTGCGCGGCGGCTGCGCGCGCTTATGCACCCCCGTTACTGGCGCCTGCGGCTGGCACTCTGGGGCGGCGCGGCGATGATCGGGGTCGGCGCCGTGGCGCTCGCGATGATGGCCACCGCCGCCGCACAGGGTTTGCGGGAACTCCAGCAGCACTGGCCGTGGGCCCCCTTTCTCCTCTCGCCGATGGGGCTTGTGCTCTCTTTCTGGCTGACACGCCGGTTCTTCTGGGGCTCCCAAGGCAGCGGCATCCCGCAGGTCATCGCGGCCATGCACGAATCGCGGCCGGAACAACGCCGCCTCGTGTCCTTGCGCATCGCGATCGGCAAGATCCTCCTGACCGGCCTTAGCCTCTTCTCGGGGGCCTCCATCGGCCGCGAAGGGCCCACCGTGCATGTCGGTGCCTCGATAGCGGCGGTGGCGGGACGGCTCTGCGGGGCCCAAAACCGGCGCCCGCTGGAACGCGCCCTGGTGCTCGCGGGCGGTGCCGCCGGCATCGCGGCGGCCTTCAATGCTCCGATTGCCGGTTTCATGTTCGCCATCGAGGAGCTTGCGCGGGGATTCAAGGAAAGCGACAGCGGCATCATCATCGTGACCATCCTGATCTCGGGGCTCGTGGCAACCGCCATCGAGGGTGACACCGCCTACCTCGGCACGGTACATGCCGCACTCACCATCCGGCAGTGGATACTGGTGCCGGCGTGCGCGGTGGCCGGCGGACTGGCCGGCGGCATCTTCAGCCGCCTGCTGCTCGACTTGAGCGCGCGCCTGCAGATACACACAAGACCCAAACCATACCGCTTCGTCGTTCTGCTCGCGCTCCTCATCGCGGGCCTTGGCACGCTGGCGCACGGTACGACCTACGGCACGGGTTACAGTGAAGCGCATGCCCTTGTGCACAATACCCTGCGGTATCCCTGGTGGTTCCCCGTCGCCCGCTGGCTCGGCAACCTCGCCTCGTACCTGTGCGGCATTCCAGGGGGTCTTTTTGCGCCGGCGCTCGCGACAGGCGCCGGCATCGGTGCCGACCTGGGCCGCCTGTTTCCCTATGGACCGCCACAGGCGGCCGCTCTCCTCGGCATGGCCGCCTATCTGAGCGGCGTCGTGCAGACGCCCCTCACGGCGTTTATCATCGTCGCCGAGATGACCGGCAACCACGACATGGTCTTTCCGCTGATCGCGACCTCCTTCATCGCCTCCTTCACCTCGCGCCTGATCTGCCGCGAACCGGTCTACCAGGCTTTGGCGGTGCGCTTTCTGAACCTCGCGCCGCCTTCCCCGTGAACGCGCGCTCAGGCGGCCTGCGCATCATCGGCGGCACGCTCCGGGGACGGCGCATCGCGCTGCCGGCCAACGCCGCGCTGCGGCCCACGCCCGACCGGGTGCGCGAAACCCTGTTCAACTGGCTTGCGCCCGTGATGCCCGGGAGCCGCTGCCTCGACCTCTTCGCTGGCTCGGGCGCCCTCGGCATCGAAGCCCTCTCCCGCGGCGCAGGGACCGTGACATTCGTGGAGCAAGACCCCGCCACGGCCCGCTCCCTGCGCGCGACGCTGATGCGCCTTGGCCTGGATGCGCCTGTATGGGAAGGCGACGCGCTCGCCTTTCTGGGAAAACAGGAGGCCGGAAGCTTCGACATCGTATTCCTCGATCCCCCCTTCGACGCCGGACTCATGGCACCGGCGCTGGCGCTCGCTTGCGCACGAAACATTGTGCCCGGGCGGGGCTTTCTCTATATTGAAACGCGCCGCGACAACCCCTGCGCACTGCCCGGGGGGTTCCGCTGGCATCGTCAGGGCCAGGCCGGGCAGGTTGCCTTCGGCCTGGCGGTGCATGAGGAGTAGACATTCTTGCGGGCCATCTATCCCGGAACGTTCGACCCGGTCACCAATGGGCACACGGACATCGTGCGGCGCGCCACCAGGCTCTTTGGCGGCGTCATCGTTGCCGTGGCCGAAAACCGCCGCAAGCGGCCGCTGTTTGATCTCGCCACGCGCGTGCGCCTGGCGCAAGAGGTCTTGCGCGACGTGCCGCACTGCACCGTCATGGGTTTCGATACCCTGCTCATGGATTTCGTGCACACACAGGGCGCCGACATCATCATCCGTGGACTGCGCGCGGTGTCCGACTTCGAATACGAATTCCAGATGGCCGCCATGAACCGCCGGCTCGACCGTCAGGTCGAGACGGTGTTCCTGACCCCCTGCGAAAAAGAAGCCTATCTGTCGGCCACGCTTGTCAAGGAAATTGCGGAGCTTGGCGGCGATGTCGGCAGCTTCGTCCATCCAATCGTCAAGGATGCGCTGCGGTCCATATTAAGATAGACTAATGTAAGGAGGGCAAATCCATGGCCATGATGATCACCGACGACTGCATCAACTGTGACGTGTGTGAACCGGAGTGCCCGAACGCGGCCATTTCACCTGGCACGGACACCTACCGCATCGATCCCAATCTGTGCACGGAGTGCGTCGGCCACTATGATACGCCGCAGTGTGTCGACGTGTGCCCGGTCGACTGTATCATGCAAAACCCCGAACACGCCGAAAACAAGGAATCCCTCTACGAGAAATATCTTGCGCTCACGCGCAAGACCGGCTGACGCCAGCGATGGCGTTTTTTGGCCGTGCACCCCAGGATGAGGGCGGCAAGCCCGGGGTCTTTGCGCGGCTTACGGAGCGGCTGGCCAACACCCGCCAGGCGCTCGGCCAGAATCTCGGGCAACTTTTGCGCCTGCGGCGGCCAGTCGATGCCGCGCTGCTCGAAGACATCGAAACCACGCTGATTGGCGCCGATCTGGGCGTCGACACGGTTCAATCCGTCATGGACGAGGTGGGCCGCCGCATCTCCCGCCGCGAGATCGGCGACTCGCGCGCCGTGTACGCCGCACTGCGCGGCATCCTGCTCGACATCCTGAAGCCCTGCGCAAAGCCCTGGCCGCACGGCACGCCGCCCCAGGTCGTGCTGATGGTCGGCATCAACGGCGCCGGCAAGACCACCACCATCGGCAAGATGATCCTCTATTTCCGCGAACAGGGACTGAAGGTCATGGTGGCCGCCGGCGACACCTTCCGGGCCGCCGCCATCGAACAGCTCGCCACCTGGGCCGAACGCGCAGGAGCGAGCCTCATCAGTCAGCCGCGGGGCGCCGACGCCGCCGCGGTTGCGCATGACGCCCTGCAGGCCGCCCAGGCGCGGGGCATCGACGTCCTGCTGATCGACACGGCAGGCCGCCTGCATACGCAATCGGGCCTCATGGACGAACTCGGCAAGATCCGCCGCGTGCTCGCACGCCTCGATCCCACCGCGCCGCACGAAGTGATCCTGGTCCTGGACGGCGGGATCGGCCAGAACGCGCTCGCCCAGCTGGAACACTTTCACAAGGCCATCGGCATCACCGGCCTTTGCATCACCAAACTCGACGGCACGGCCAAAGGCGGCGTGCTCTTTGCGATCGCCAAAAAGACCGGCCTGCCCATCTACTTCCTCGGGGTGGGCGAAGGGGAGGAGGATCTGCGGCCCTTCGATCCTGCAAACTTCATAGATGCGATCCTCCCGCCTGGAAACGACACATGATCGAACTGCGGCACGTCTTCAAACGCTACCGCGGGGGCGCCGACGTGCTGGCCGACATCAATTTCACGATCGAAGAAGGCGAGATGGTGTTCCTCACCGGGCCATCGGGCGCCGGCAAGAGCACGCTCCTTAAACTCATCGCCCTCATCGAGCGGCCCACCCGGGGGCGGATTACGGTCAACGGACATGACCTTACCAAGCTTTCGCGCTGGCGCATCCCCGGGTTCCGCCGCGAGATCGGCGTCGTCTTTCAGGACAACAAGCTGCTGAATGACCGCACGCTGTTCGACAATGTCGCCTTGCCGCTCATCGTCCGCGGCATCGGCGGCCATGAGTTGCGCCACCGCGTCCAGGCCGCGCTCGACAAGGTAGGACTCCTCGCCCGGGCGCACAGTTATCCACTGACACTCTCCGGCGGCGAACAGCAGCGGGTGGGTATCGCCCGCGCCATAACCAACCGCCCGCCGCTTTTGATCGCCGACGAGCCGACCGGCAATCTCGACACCGCGTTGTCGGACGAGGTGATCGACCTGTTCCGCGAATTCCACGAGCATGGCACCACGGTCGTGATCGCAACCCATGAAAAGCGGCATATACAGCGTCTGGGTAAACGGGTCATCGCGCTCAGCCGCGCGCACAGCCTGGCGACGGCATGAGGGGGTACTTCAGCCGGCATGCGCAGGTGCTGCTCGCCACGATTGGCGACATCGTGCGCGATCCGGTGGGGAGCGCACTGACCATCGCCGTGATCGGCATCACGCTGGCGCTGCCGGCGGGCCTTTTCGCGGCCCTCGGCAACCTCGATCGCCTGAGCGAAGGCTGGCACCGCAGCGCCGCCTTCTCCGTCTACTTGCATCGCCAAACGGCGGCCCCGCGCCAGGTGGCGGCCGCCATCGGCCGTCTGCCCGGCGTGCAGGCGGCCACCTACGTAAGTCCCGCAGCCGGCCTCGCCGCGTTCCAGCGCCTGTCGGGGTTTGGCGCGGCCCTCACGACGCTTAAACGCAACCCGTTGCCGCCGGTGGTGCTGGTCACCCCCCGCCGCGAAACACCAGCCGCACTCAAGGGCCTGGTCCAGACACTCAAGGCCACGCCGGGCGTGGCCCTTGTCCAGTCGGACCTGCGCTGGCTCGAGCGCCTGCATGCCGGGCTTATCCTCGGACACCGTCTGGCCATCCTGCTCACCGTCCTGCTCGGCCTGGCGGTGCTCCTGATCCTCGGCAATATCATCCGCGTCGCGGTGATGAACCGCGCCACGGAAATAGAAGTGATCCAGCTCGTCGGCGGGACCGACCGCTTCATTCGGCGCCCGTTTCTCTACGCGGGGGCCCTGCAGGGGGCACTCGGGGCGTTGCTGGCCTTCCTGATCGTCAACCTCGCCATCTGGGCCATCGACGGCCCGGCCCGGCAGCTGGCCGAACTCTATGGCAGCGGCTACCGCCTGGAGGGCCTCGGCCTCCATGGATTCTGGTGGCTGCTGGCAGGCGGCGCGGCGCTCGGCTGGAGCGGGTCGCGGCTGGCCGTGGCCCGCGAACTCCGCCGCCGGCGCCTGACCTAGGCCGTATTGCCAGGAACTTTCGCGGACATTAGCACTCTCAAGCGGAGAATGCTAAAATGCGAACGGAGTAGGGACAGCTCAAGCCAGGGGGTACGTCCATGACGACACAAGCACTACCGGTTGCCATCAATATCCAGGCGGAAGGCGGACTTGCCGCGTATGTGCGCCTTGCCAGCACAGCACCCGTCTTAAGCGCCGACGAAGAGCGCGCACTCGCCGTCAACTATCGCCAGCAGGGCGACCTGGAGGCGGCCCGCCGGCTCGTCCTGTCGCAGTTGCGCTACGTCATTCGCGTAGCGCGTGCCTTTGCCGGTTATGGCTTGCCACAGGCCGATCTCATCCAGGAAGGAAACATCGGCCTGATGAAGGCGGTCAAGCATTTCGATCCGGCACACGGCGTCCGGCTGGTGTCGTTCGCCGTCCACTGGATCCGTGCCGAGATCTACGACTACATCTTGCGTAACTGGCGCATCGTCAAGGTGGCCACGACCAAGGCGCAGCGCAAACTGTTCTTCAATCTGCGCCAGTCCCGCGCCCGGATCGGCTGGATGAACCAGAACGAGATCGATTCGCTGGCCGCCGAACTCGACGTGCCGACCGCGACGGTCAAGGAGATGGAGTCGCGGATGTCCTACCCGGACGTCTCGTTCGATGCCCATGAAGACGCCGATGACGAGGAATACCGGGCAAGCCCGGCCGGCTACCTGCAGGACATGCGCTACAATCCGGAAATGCTGCTTTCGCGGGCCGATACCGAGGCGTCACAGCATAACCAGCTGCAGACCGCGCTGGTGGCCCTCGACGACCGCAGCCGCGACATCATCAAGCGGCGCTGGTTGAGCACCGACAAGCCCACGCTCCATGAGCTCGCCGCCGAGTATGGCGTATCGGCGGAGCGCATCCGCCAGATCGAGAAGAAGGCCCTTGATACCATGAAGGGGCTGATGGCGCTTCCCGAACCGGTCTGAGAAAATCCGGGCGCGGCCCCTCGGGCCCGCCCGGATGGCCGAACCAGTGGCGTCAGCCGCAGCCGCCCTGGCCGAGCCGCACATTCCACACAAACGTCCGCACATTGCCGGCCGCGTCGCTCAACATAAGCCGCGCCGGCTGCACGAAAAGCGGCAGCGTAATGACCGACCAGGTGCCGTTTGGCAGGATATGCAGCGGGCCCCCGGCGAAGATTGCGCGGGTGATGCCCGCCGGATCCGACCAGTTCCCCTGCAATGTGCCAAGCGGCGACCCGGCAATGAACGAGCGGACACAGGCTTGGGGGCCGCCGTTGTCGAAACCCACCTCGGTCTCTGCCTGACCCAGCTCTCCGGCCCCGTCGGCGGCCGCCACGGCAAGGCTGTGCATGCCATCGGCGAAGGCGGCGGTATTGATCGAGAAGGCAAACGGCCCCGGCGTGACCACGTTTTGGCTGGCCGTGCCGTCGATGGCCAGTGTCACCGACACCGGCAAGGACAAGGGATCGCTTACCGTGCCCGCAAGCGTGAGCGTGCCGCGCGTCCAGTGCGGCTGCGGTGAAAGGGTTACCGAAATGGGCGCTTGCCCGAAGGGGACCACCGCAGCCCCGCCAAAGAGCGGCGAGGTGCTAATGGCAAGCGTGTCGGCATACGCCGTGATGGCGCGCGCCAACGGTGTCTGCGGCGTACCGAGCAAACCGCTTGCGGCCGCCGCCTGCAGTACGCCATCGGCCAATCCCTGACGATAGGCGTTCGCCGACAGCGGTTCTGTGCCCAACTGCAGCGGCCCGTTCGTTCCGGCCCCGTCCAGCAGGCCATTGTGGGCGATGTCACTCAACATGAGCGCCGTCACTACAGCCGTGGTCTGCCCCTGCGCATGCGCCCAGAAAGACAGGCCCCCCAGGGCAAGCCCCAGTTCCGCCGCCGGCGACAGCGTGCTGGTGCCCGCTACAGGAAACTGCGGTACGGTGAGCGGCGAAACTCCGATCCACTCCGCCAGTTCCTGGTCGGCATCACTGAGCGCCGCGGCCGTGCCAATGCCCGTCCCCTCCAGATAAGCCGCGATGGCGCTCGCCACGGTGCTAAAGGGCGACACCGCAGCGGTTGCGTTTTGCCCCTGCTGGTAGGCGATTTGCGCCTGCAACGGCCCGCTCACCACCTCCGCGTTATCCGCTGCCCGGACATACGCCACACCGGGCGTGCGCACGGCGAGCGTTGCGCTCGGAATCGCCAAATCGACGGCGAATCGTCCGCTGTCGTCGGTGCGGGTGCCGCCTACCATCACCCCGTTGGCGAATATTTCCACCGGCGCGCCAGCCAGTGGCTGGCCCCCTGTGACGACCCCGCTCACGACGCCCGTCGGCAGCAGCGGCGGCGCCGATACCTGTCCCAGCTGGCAACCACAAAGCCATGCACACAACGGCCACCACGCCCATCGCTTGACACGCATACGCCCTCCCTTTAGAAAATCCGCCACAGCAAAGATGCCGTCACCGTCGACAGCGGATGCGGCCCCACGCCGGATGTCAGTGCCAGCTGCAGGGCAAGGTGCGCCGGCAAAGGCGCCACCGCCACGATGCTCCACGTCGGCAGCCAATCCCTCTGGTTTGCGCTATGGCTCTGCGCGTAACCGAGCGCATCCGTTATGTAGCGGTCGCTGCGCTCAAGCCAGTCGGCGCCGATGCCGGCGCCCCACCACGGCCGGAACCGGTAAAACAACGGCAACCGCCATTCCCACAGAACGCGGGCACGCCACGCCGTGATGGCCTCGACATGCCGCGCGCCGAGCGCCGTGCCCAGATTCGACTCACCCAGAACCAGCGCCCACCGGCGCCCGGCGAACGGCTGGCGCGAAAGGACTGCTTCCCCGCTTACGCCGGTCATCGCGGCCACACCACCCAGGGCCGGCGCCTGTGCCCAGTCCGCACCGGTTCCGACGGAGAACTGCCAGGCATGCGCCCTGGCGGCCACCACGCACAACAGCACAACGGTCTTTTTCATATGGGCTTTTCCAGTTGGACTTCGACGAATTGGGGCGGTACGTACAGAATCCTGCGCACGCGACGCCAGCGTATGGAGGCGCCCAGGACCGAGCGGCCGGCGCGCCCAAGCGCCGCGGCTGGCGTCGATCCGCCGCCTCCGACCAACGATAGCGCCTGATCGGCGCTTTGCACGAGCGACCGGCCAAGCGCAAGCCACGAACGCGACGCCTGCCTGCCTTTCACGAAACCGCAAAGCCCTATGTGATAGGCGCCATCGAACACGACCCCGGACATGGGGATTGCGTCGCCATGCGGCGTCACGGCCTCACGCACACTCAGCATGAGACGATCCCCCACCACCTGTTCGGCGCGCGCAAGCAGCACCGATCCGGCCGCAAGAGTGCCGGCACGGCCGCGTACCGCCACCCGCGTGCGCAACACGATGAGCGCCGTATTGGCGCTCGTGGCCACACGGGTGAGCCGGGCGGCAATCCAGGTACCGGCGGGGATGCCGAAGCTGCGCGCCTTGCTTCCCACCACCTGCAGGCGCCCTGCATGCCGGTAATACGAAAAGGCGGCCGCGCGGTGGCGGCGCACGCGTCGGCGCGCCGGCATCCGCACCGGCCCTGGCGCAAGCGGCAACACCCGCAAGAGGCGCATCCACGGGGCGCGCGCAGGTGCCGGGGCATGGGCCAGGCGGCGCACCTCCTGCGCCGGCAGGTGGCCTACCATGAGACCCGCAGGCTCCCGCCGGAGGCAGCCAGCACCATGTGCCAGTGGCCCACCGGCGGGCGCCCTCGCGGGGCAATGACTACGCAACGCACCGCCGTACCCGCCGGGGCGCTGCAGTAAAAATGGGACCGCAGTACCCGCCACGGGCGGCCGGCATACAGCGCAAGGCCGAGGATCCTGATCTGGCGGGACTGCGTGCGGATGCGCACCGTAAACACCTCGTGTGCCCCGGCCGCCACGCGGGAACGGACATCGAGCGCCACTTGCCCCACCGCCCATTGCGCGGCGGCGCGCTTGCGGATCGGGTGCACGCGCGGCCTCGTCCACGCAAGCCGCGCGGCAAGGGCCGCCCACGGCGCGTGGCGCACTACAGGCGGCGGCCCCGGCGCGCGTGGCATGACGAACAGGAGATCACTCGTGTACCGGTGCGGCGCATACGCCGTGCAGACAAAGAGGGAGACACGATAGGCACCGAGCGCCGCGAACACGTTGGTGCAGTAATGATGATGAAAACCGCCGCCTGCCGTCAGCACGACACCGCCGCCGCGCGGCAGGACCGTGGCATGAAAGAGGGGGTTGGTCACCGCAAGGACGAGCGACCGCGCCTGCGACGAAGGGAAGACGAGCCGCAAACCCAGATTGGGGATCATCACCGCCCTCGCCGCAGTATAGGGCCGCAGCACCACATACCGCGCACGCGGACTTATCACACCCACAGGCGGTGGCGTCATCATGCGCGGATGAAACGGATCGCGGTCACGCAGGCTCCACTTGCGTTGCGCACCGTGCGCCGCGCGGGCACGAGGCGCAAAAGAACGCCGAAGGCCTCGTGTATCTCGTGGCCATTGGCCAGAATCACATGAAGGACACCCTGCACGCGCACCAAAGCGGTATGCCCGGACCAGGCCGCCAGGTGGGGCATCTGCGGACCCCGTCCAAGCGTAAGCCAGGAGCGTGTTCGATCCAGGCGGACTCGCGCCAGATAATGGGTCGCGCGCAACGCCTTTACCGTCCGCGCAAGCAAACGGCCCGACATCATGCCAAGCGCGCTCGCATAATCGTGGACGATCGTGCCACTGTTGACGCTCAGGTAGTCACGCGTAAAACGGACCGCGGCGCGCACCATCTGCCGGTTCGAGCGCACGCCATGGCCCTCCCAGCGGATACGGCCGAGGATGCGGCCGTTTGGGCTTGCGACGACAATGGCCGGACTTTTCAGGACGGCGGCGAGGCTCTCGATGGTCAGAGCAAGGCCGCTTGCGGCAAAGAGCAGCCATCCGGTCAGCGCATGCCGCGCGAGCCTGCGTACGAGAAAGCCCTGGGGGCCGTGCTTGAGCCACGGATTTTCATCGGGACGCATCGCGCTCACTCCTTGGGCGGGCCGTCGAAACGCGGATCGAGATAATTGGTTTTTGGCACATCGCCCGTGGCGATGCTCGGGTGGTAATCCGGATCCGGCGGGATATGGAGCTCGGGCATGCGGCGCGCATCGGAGGTCATGGGCGCGCGGTCCTGCGGGATGCTGTCCAGCATCTGGCGCACGCGTGCCTCGAGACTCGCCGCCATCGCCTGACCGGTACCACCGAGCGATGTGACATAGGGGGCGAACAATGGCTGCGCACTGCCGGCGTTGTCGATCAACGTCGCCGTCACATAGGGCGCGGCAAGGAGAACGGCGCACAGAATCAGGTTCAGGATCGTGAAGATCATGTGCGCGTAGACCACCATGTAGCCGCTCGGTCCCGCCACCTGCATGAGCGCCTTCAGCGCGTGCGTGAAAAGCGGCGCAAACACGGCCAGCAAAAGCGCTTCCACGACAGGCCACAGAAGGAAGAACCCCATGAGTTTCGCCCATCCGCGGACCAGGCTCAGGATGTTGCTCAGCGCCAGGGGCAGCGCGATCAGTCCGTACAGAAAGGCGAACTCGTAGCCGAGCACCTGCGCAATCCGCAGGAGCGCGACCAGGAAGGCCGTGATGACGAGCGTCAGGTAGTAGATCCCCATCGTCACGATCTGCATGGGCAGACTGTCTATTTCCTCGATGGTCGCAAGCGCCCCATGCGGACGCACGGCCGCCTGCTTCAGCAATGCGGTCATCTCGATGCTGACGGCGTGCAGCGATCCGAGACTCCCAAGGGCCCTGTAGAGACTGTTCAGGTAGTGGCCGACGAGACCCCCGAGCATGGCGTAGGAAACAATGAGGACGCCATAGAGTCCCATGTCCCGCAACGCCACCGCATAGCGGCCCGCCCCTCCGACTACCGCCATCTGGGCCTCAAGGAGCCGCCCATAGAGTGCGATCAGAAACAAAGTCGGGGTCACCGTTTCCAGCAACATGGCCATGGCGGGTTTTACCAGCTTCTCGATGACGCCGGGATCCAAGGCCGCCAACAGCGAACCGACCAGCGACGCCGCCGTCATGGGCTCGCGAGCGCCCCGTAAAGGGCTGCCGTCTCGGCCGAAACATGGGCGTCATTGTGGCGGCCGGCTGCCCGCCGCACGGCCCGCCGGGCCCCCTGACGTGCCCTTTGCGCGGCAAGAGAGGCCAGCGTGGCCGTCGATTGCGCGGTGATATCGCCGCTGCTGCGCACCCCCAGATCACTGGCGGCCTTGCTGACGTTGGCGCGCACGCCATGACTCAGAATACGCAGACGGGCTGCGCGGGCAAGCCGGTGCAACTGGCCGTCGTAATAGAGAATCGTGCGGCGCGCCGAACTCAAGATGGTCGCGGGCGCGCGCAGCAATCGGGAGAGTCCCGGCGGAACGGCGAGAGTGAGCGTTTTTTGCGCATACTGGACGAGCTGCGTATTGAGGACGCGATGGATATTGGCTTGTGCCGATTGCAGCGCCGACTGGATCCGGTTCAGCCGGTCAAGCTGGCGAATCGTGGTCTGGTAGAGACGCATGGCTTGCTGGTACATGGTAAGGAGTTCCGTGTGCACGGCCGGATCAAAAGTGATATCGCCGACACCCAGGAAGGCCTGGCAGGGTGCCGATGCAAGAAGCGACAAGACGACGACTGCAATGATGCGGCTCACAGTCTCTCCCGCAGCCGGCGCAGGCGCTCGAGCGGATCGGCGACGCGCGCCCCGATATCGGCCTTGGCGGCCAGACCCTGCGGAGTGGTATCCGCCAGATCGAGGAGCAGCCGCGGAAAAGTAAGCCGCACCGCAAAATATTCCGGCCCGACCGAGCGGATCGCGGGCCGCCAGGGCATGGCCAGCGGAAAAGGAAAACTCTTCCAGATGGCGAGCGCCGCCGGTGGCATGCCGATGCGGCTTCCGATCTCCTCCCAGCCATCGGTCCGGTACAGAAGCGACCGGATGGGCATGGAATTGACAATCTCCGCTTCCATGACGTCGATCTCCTGCAAGCCCTGCGTGACGATATCTATCGAGGCGTTCTCCTTGCGGCCCATGCGCGCCACCTCCGATACCAGCCGGCGCAGCACGTCAGGCGCATGGGCCACAAAGCGATGGATCTCGTCTAGCAGGATGCGTGATGGTGTACGCTTGGAAAATGCCATGTTCAGGAAGCGCAGGCACAGGAAGACCAGGTAGAACGTGAGCATCTTGCCGCCTGCCCGGTCGATCTCCTTCAGATCGACACCGCTTATCCCCGTGCTCAAGGTCACATTGTCGGAACCGGCAAAGATCGCGCCCTCGGGCGTCGACAGGAAGCTTTGCAGGTTGGCCGCCATGCGCGCCGCCGCCCGCCGTTGATCCCTGGGAACGGCGGCCAGACCCTGCAGGGAGGCGAGCAGATCGACGAGGCCGGGATCACTTGCCGCCGGGACTGCGTAGAGTGCCGCCAGCGCCTGTCCGGCAGCCGCTGCTTCGTGAAAATCAAGCGTCGTGCGCCCGTCGGTCAACAGGAAGGAGAGGATGTTGAGCGTGGCCGACGCCAACGCCGGTGGCAAGCCGTTCGCTGCGGCGGCGCGGGCGGGCAGCGGATTGACGGCCGAACGTTCCGGATCGAGACAGGTGTACGTGCCGCCAAGGGCCTCGACGACCCACCTGTAGGTTCCGCCGACCTCGAGGACATACCAATCGATACCGAAGGGATAGGTTTCAGCGATGGTCGCAACCTTGTCCACGCCCTTGCCGGCGCCGGTCATGGCGACCGTAAACGCGTGCCCTACGACCTGCCCGCTGTAATCGAAGGACACAGGCTGGCTCGCCATGCCTATGCGCAGGCTTTCCGGGCGGTCCGCGCCGGCACGGAAGCCCTGAACGGGAGCCATCGATGCGATCTGGCGGGCATGATCCGGGCGCCATGCGGGCGCGCGGTAGCCCTGTCCGGGCTGCGCCGCCCGGAAAAACGGCAGTTGAACGAAACGATCGGTGCGAACCTGGCTGCCGCCGCGATGCAGGGCGGCCAGCAACTCCCTCACCGGCGCCGCATGGGCGGCATCCCCCGGAACCGCCAGAATATAGGCGTTGCGATGGACACTGAGATCCTTCTGCGCCACCAGGCGGCGGAATGCCTGCATGTCCGCAAGCACTTCCAGTTGCCGCTCGCGTCCGCGGTGGCCGATGGTGCCCATGGCCAGGCGGTCGGCCCGCTCCAGCGCGCGCAGAGTGTGTTCGGTATCGGCGGCGACGACGATCTGGCTTATGTGGAGCGGTATCGGTACCGATACGAGCGGCATGACCCACCCGGGCTCCGCGTCGGCATAGGCCTGCAGATAGAGGATGCGCCATGCGCATTCGCCGGCCTGCAGGCCCTGGCCATCGGGGACGGGAGGCACTGCGGCGATTTGCTCGGCAAGCGACAGCCACGGATCACGGCAGACGGCAGCCGATCCGTCGTAGCTTGCGCGGATGAGCGCCACATAGTCGTCGGCGGCCAGCAGCCGCGCCCCCGGCAGCGCCTGCGCAAGAGCGGCGATCTGCTCCTCGAGTTCCTCTGCCCGCGCACATTGCGCCGCCAGGGCCCGCTTGGCCCTTTGCAGGCGCGGGGGCGGCAAGACACCGGCGATTGCCGCCAGCTGATTGACGAACACGAGGCCCGCGAGATGATCGGCCAACGCGGTGCGGATGGCCTTGGCAAAGGGGCTAGGCCGGGCGGCCCTGGCATAATGGGCCCGGTAGGGATCCACTGCCTTTGGGTCCGCCTGGCGCCACAAGTGAAATTCCAGCCAACAGCCCTGCGGCATTTCCTTTAAAAGTTTTTCGATCGCCGCGAATGCCTGGCTGCGCGCGGCCAAAACGGCAAACTCACAGTCGAGGCCCGCCCAGGCGATCGCGGCCGACACGGCGCCGTCCGTGTGCGCCAGCACATGGGGGGTGAGCGGATGCGACCAGGTGTACAGGTCGCAGTAGCGGCGCGCACTCATATGCGCCCCTCTGCCAGGACCCGGCGCTTTTCTGAAATGGCGCAGATCATGACGCGCCACAGGCGCAGATCCTCGCCAAGACGCAGGCAGGCAAGCGCAAAAAGTGCAGACGCCGCCGTGGCGCAGAACAAGACAGGGAGCCGCGTAATCACCGCGAGCAAAAGCGTGGTACCCGCGACCAGCCATCCGATGGCGACGGGAAGCGGCAGCCCGGCCACGCGCGGCAACGACAACCGGCGGTTGAAGGCCGACATTACACCGGACCCGCTACGAGATTAGCGATTCCGTAGGCGCAGGCCGCCAGCACGAGACCTATGACACTGCCGACGACGTAGCTGCGGCCCCTCTCACTCTGGCCGGTCGCAAAATATCCGGCGCCAATAAAGATGCCGATGATGGCGAGGATGCTCACGATAAGCGCGATGACGTCCGTGATGGCGCGCGCCCTTGTTTCGAGCGCCATTTGCAGATCGGCGCCCTGCGCATAGTCCGGCAACTGCAAGGATGCCCATGCACAGGGGCTCGCAATCAAAAGCAGCAACGCAGACCAGTGTCGCATGTGGTTCCCTCCCTGAAGCGGAGCGACACCTTAAAGCGTCAGGCCCCGCGCCGCTACCGGGAGGATCCGCGTGGCGGTTTTACGATGTAATTCTGGTCCACCAGAGTCCCCAAAACCAATCGTTCCCGGTTGGTTTTTTCGTCTGTTCCCTCCAGTGTTGGCGCGGATTCCGCGCATAGCCTCGCGAGCGCCGCCCTACCGAACCCCCTGTTTCCACACCTGCCAACGCCTCTCCGTTCTCCGTTTTCTCTGGTGGTCTCGCGCGCGTCCTTGAGGTCACGTCCTTTGCCGACAAAGGGTTAGAGGCGGTCGGTTGTGGTTGGCAACTCCGGTAGCGGTGGCGACAGAGAACGGAGGAGACGCAAAAAAAAACCGCCCGGAGGCGGTTGCTGGCACTGGGCTCGATGTGGTCACGCTGGCGGCGAGAGCACCCGCATCTGGTCACTCCAGCCGTTGGGCCAGGGCCGGCACATTACCTGTTCCGGCACGATGTCGGATGCACCCACCAACCGTCCGATGACCCCCGTGGCCGACAGGGTAAGCCGCATGACCCGGCGCACCTGCGTCACGTCCATACCCTCGACCCTGGAGATCACGGCCAATGGTGCGCCAGTCCGGGCGCCCGCATCAGCGCACTGTCCTGCGCCGCCGCCCGAGCCGTCCACTTCTGAGTGGCCTCCGACAGAAATTCCTGCGGCGCGCCCAATGGCGTGATGATCCGCTTCTTCCATCCTCACCTCACCAGCGTCCAGGGGACAAAGGTTTCCAGTCGCACGCCGGCGGCGCGTGTTGGGAGCGTATGAGCGATTGGGCGGCCTGTCTGCCTGCCGTAGTGTTTCTTGGACATCCCGCCTCCTACTTGAAGCGTTCAAGCAACTGACGCTGGTCTGGCCAAAGCGCGGGGATGTCGTTACGCATCAGCCACGACAGGGTCGGTCTTCGTGGCTGGCACCCCATCATGAACTGCTCGACGATGCAGGGGGCCCACCGCGCCAACCGCAGTAGCCGCCCCACCGTGGCCGGCATCAATCCTTCAACCCGGGCGATCTCGACCACACTCTTGAACGTGCCGGAGTCGAACAGGGTATCGAGCATGCGGCGCGCATTGCCACGCATCGCAGCGCAGGTGACTTCGAGTTTGTCGTGGCTGGCAGTGGCGACTTCCTTGCGGCATGTGCGTACCAGCACGGTCAGTCCTTCGAGTGACGGACGAAGAGTTGGCCCGCATGACGCCGACCATCGACGAGCTGATGGCCATGACCGAGAAGGACTGGAGCCGAATCCGGATCACCCGGCAAGACCTCACCCGAATGCGGGATGACTTGGGGCGCCGGCTGGGCTTGAGCAAAGGATCTCGCGTGGTTGAACCGCGAGATAGAGAGAAGAGAACATGGCCACTCGCGGCCGCAAACCGGCACATTCTGCCGCCGGAAAACGGCCACCGCGGCAAGCGGCATCCAACGCCCCCGCCGCCATGAAAAGGAAGAAGACACCGGCCTGATGCGGCCTGCATCCGCATCGCGCGCATGCGCAGGACACGGCCCCTTGCCCGCAGGCGCCCACCCATGAAATCCCGGGGCCGCCATCACCGCCCGCCGGCGGCGCGCCCCGAAACGGGAGACCCGGCCTTTTAGGCCCTTGCTGCGGCAGTGCCCATTCCGGCAACGGCTGGCCCACGCGAACCCCATACTCAAAAAAGGATGGCTGCCGAGTATTGTGCAGGATTTCCGATCCGGAGCACTACGTCAGGCGGTGCCGGAACAGAAAGGTGGCAATCGTCATGGTCACCAGACCTATGAAAATCAGCGGGACATACTGCGTCCAGAGAATGGCAATCCCGTCGCCCTCCAGGAACACGCCGCGGAGAATGATGAGGAAGTACCGCAGGGGATTGAGATAGGTGAGATATTGCACGGCACGGGGCATGTTCGCGATGGGGGTTGCAAACCCCGACAGGATCACGGCGGGCACCATGAAGAGAAAGACCCCGAGCAGGCCCTGCTGCTGGGTGGCCGATGCCGACGAGATCGCAAGACCCACGCCGATCGCGGCCAGCAGAAACAGAAGAAGGCCGAGATAGAGTGCCCAAATACTGCCCACAAAGGGAACCCCGAACCCGAACACCGCGACGAGGATGATGAGCGTGGCCTCGAGCGTCCCGATCAGAAATCCGGGAAAGGCCTTGCCCACCAGGATCTCCCACGGCGCCAGGGGGGTCACCAGCAGTTGATCGAAGGTGCCCGCTTCCCGCTCCCGCGCAACCGAAAGGCCGGTCACGAGCAGGGCCACCACCAGGGTCAGGAGGCCCACGATTCCCGGCACGATGAACCAGCGCGACCGCAGATCCGGATTGAACCACGCGCGCTCGACCAAAACGGCCGGTGCCGCATGCCAGCCATGCGTTGCCGCCCACCGGTTATCGAAAGACTGGATGACGGCGTTCACGTCCCCCAGCGCGACAAGCGCCGTATTCGAATTGCGGCCGTCGACCAGCACTGCCACGCGGGCGCTCCGGTGCAAGGCCAGATCCTGGCTGAACCGGGGCCCGATGCGGATCGCAAGCAGCGCCTCCTTGTCGCTTATCATCCGCGCAATATGCTGGCTGCTCGCCAGCATCTTCTCGATCGAAAAATATCGCGACCCGGCGAAACGCGCGATCAGCTCCCGCGAAGCCCCGCCCTGGTCCTGATCGTAGATTACGACAGGAACATGCTGGAGATTGAAGGTTGCCGCAAAACTGAACACGATGAGCTGGACCAGAGGTGGCACGATCAGGACTGTGCGGCTTGCCTTGCTCCGCAAGAGCGCCAGAAACTCCTTCATCACCAGCGCTCTCACTCTTCCGTACCATCCCATCAGTCAAGCCTCTTGCGTGAGATACGGGCCACGAGCGCGAGAAAGAAGGCCGCTATGAGCACGAGTGCTCCGCTATTGCGGGCGATGACCGGCCACACGTCGCCTGCCAGAAACAGGGTCTGCAGTATCGACACGAAGTAGCGTGCGGCAATGAGATGCGTGACCGCGCGGATCGGCCAGGGCATCGAATGGATATCGAATATGAAGCCCGAGAGAATGAAGGCCGGAAGATAGGTGGCAACGAGCGCGATCATGCCGGCCACGAACTGGTTCTTCGCGATCGTCGAGATCAAAAGCCCCATCCCGAGAGCGGTCATCAGAAAAAGGGCCGAACACAGAACCAGGACCCAGAAGGACCCGACCAGCGGCACGGAGAACAACCCCATGGCCAGCACCAGCGTAATCCCCATGCCACCCATACCGAGAAGAAAGTAAGGAATCAGCTTGCCGACCAGTATCTCTGCCATGGTGGCAGGCGACGCCATGAGGGCTTCCATGGTCCCGCGTTCCCACTCGCGAGCGACCACCAGCGCCGTAAGAAGGGCGCCGATCAACGTCATGATGACCGCAATGAGGCCTGGCACGAGATAGTCGTGGCTGCGCAACGCCGGGTTGAACCACACGCGGCTGCGCACATCGACCGGCAGTATCAGCGGACTGCCGCGCCGTTGCGCCTGCGTGGCAAGCCAGCTTGCCCACACCCCCTGAACATAACCCTCGATGATCCGTGCATTGTTTGCATTGACGCCGTTGACGATCACGCTCACGGGGGCCGCCGCACCCTGCAGCGTCCCGCGGCTGAAGTCCGCGCGCAGCCACACGATGCCATCGACGTCCCGCCCCATCAGTGCACGCCGTGCAAGCGGCATGTCCGGATAAAGGCGCGGATTGAAATAGGGAGACCCCTGGAAACCGGCAAAGAACGCACTTGTCTGCGGCGTCGGATGGGACGCGACCAGTGCGATGGGGACGTGCCGCGCGTCCAGCGACACCCCATAACCGAACAGCAAAAGCAGAAAGAGCGGCATGACGAACGCGATTGCGATCGACGAAGGGTCGCGGACGATCTGCAGCATCTCCTTGCGCATCAGCGCCAACAGCCGCTCGCCATTCATGATGCGCGCCTGGTCTGCGCCTCGTGCGCCGCGATCAGGGCGATAAAGGCGTCATCCATCGTGGGATCCGGCATCGCCTCAGTCTTCGCGCGGGCCCGGATCTGTGCGGGCGGGCCCGCTGCCAGAATGCTCCCAAGCGACATCAGCACGAGCTCATCGCAGTATTCCGCTTCTTCCATGAAATGGGTCGTCACCATGATGGTGACCCCCTGTTCGGCGAGCGCGTTGATGCGTCCCCAGAATTCACGGCGCGCAAGGGGATCCACGCCCGACGTCGGTTCGTCCAGAAAGAGGATCCGGGGCTCATGGATCAGGGCGCAAGCGAGGGCCAGCCGCTGCTTGAAGCCCAAAGCCAGCTCGGTGGTATTGATATCCCAGAATGGATCGAGTTCGAAGACCTCGGCGGCCCAGCGCAATCTTTGTGCGCGCCGCGCCCCCCGCAAGCCGTAAGCTGCGGAAAAAAACGCCAGGTTCTGGGCGACACTGAGATCCCCGTAAAGGGAAAACTTCTGCGACATATAGCCCATCCGGGCACGCGCGGCGGCTGCCGCGCTGCGCACATCGACCCCGGCCACCGTCAGGGTTCCCGAAGACGGCGGCAGCAGACCGCACAGCATGCGGAACGTCGTCGTCTTGCCGGCGCCGTTGGCGCCGAGGAGCCCGAATATCTGGCCGCGGTGGACGCGAAAGCTTATGCCGCGAACCGCTTCAAATGAACCGAACAGACGCCGCAGATCATGCACCTCGATCATCACTTCGGGAGATCCGTCCTGCGGGCCTCCTTGCGCCGGCACCATCGACGCCATTGCCCCGGCGGGCCCCGGTGCAGCCTCCCGCAGACGCTCCACGAAAGCGTCCTCGAATCGCGGCGGGACGGGTGTAAAGGCGATACCCGGCAACACGGGCATGGGGGCATCGGGCCGCAGCACAACGCGCACGCCGTCGCGCTGCACGACCGCATCGACGAATTCCCCGTGACCGGCAAGGCTCGCCTGGATCGCGCGCCCCGACGCACCCGCGCCGGTTGCAAAAAAGCTGCGCCCGGCCATCCGCGCACGGAAATCCCCAGGCGGCCCCTGATCGAGCACTTTGCCGCGGTGCACGAGCAGGACATTCTGGCAACGCTCGGCCTCGTCAAGATAAGCGGTGCTGACCAGGATTCCGGTGCCGCTCCCGGACACGAGATCGCTGACGATGGCCCAGAGTTCGCGCCGGGAAATCGGATCGACACCGACGGTAGGCTCGTCCAGTACGAGCAGGCGCGGCGGCCGAACGAGCGTACAGGCAAGGCCCAGTTTCTGCTTCATGCCGCCGGACAGATCCCTGGCGAGCCTTTTACCAAAAGGCCCGAGTCCCGTAAGCCGCAGCAGGTCGGCGTAGCGCGCGGGGCGCAGGGCCCTCGCCACACCGTTCAGATCGGCGAATAGATCGAGGTTCTCCTGTACCGTGAGATCCTCGTACAAACCGAAGCGCTGCGGCATGTAGCCGACCGACTGCTGGATACGGTAGGCGGCCTGGCGGCTGTCAAAGCCGAGCGCCACGACACGGCCGCTGTCTGGCAGCAGCAACCCGGCGCACAGGCGCATGAGTGTCGTCTTGCCCGCCCCGTCAGGGCCCAAAAGCCCGGTGATCGCGCCCGCCGGCACCGTGAAGCTCACATCCGATACGGCCGTAATGACTTCCTTTGCCGCGCGGAAAGTCTTGCGCACGTCATGCACCTCGAGAAGGGGTGCCCCGGCGGCCATGATCAAGACCCGCAGGGGTGCGCCGGCAGCGGGCGCGGCCCTTTCTGTGCCGGAATGAGTACGGTCACAGGCATCCCGAGCCGCAAGGCGCCAGTCGGGTTACAGGCATAGATGCGCACGGTGTAGACGAGCTGGCTGCGCAGTTCCGTCGTCTCCACCGTCTTGGGCGTGAATTCCGCAGTCGGCGACACATAGCCGACCCAGCCCACATACCGCCGGTTCGGCAGATCCTTGTTCTCGATATAGGCGCGCATGCCCGGCTCGACACGCGCAAGTTCCGTCTCCGGGAGATAGGCGCGTGCCCACACGGGGTTATTGAGCGCAATCGTGAACACCGGTGTTGCCGGGGTCGCCATGTCCCCCACCTCGAGAATACGGTCTTCGACGACACCGTCTGCGGTCGCATGGAGATGCGTATCGGCAAGCTCGCGGCGCGCAAGTGCCAGGGCGCCCTGATCGGCCTGTAACGCGGCACGCGCCGCGGCAATGTCTTCCTTGCGCGGGCCCTTGACCGCCAGTATCCACGTCTGGCGCGCCTCCTTTAGGCTTGCCGCTGCCGCATCGAGGGTACGCCGCGCATTATCGACGGCCTCGCGGGAGACGTAATGGCCGCCATAGAGCACCCGCATCCGGTGATAATTGATGGCTGCGTTGCGCCAGTCGGCTTGTGCCCCCGCTACCTGCGCCCGGGCCGCGGTGATCTCCTCAGGACGGCTGCCGGCCAAAAGCTTGGCCAGAATCTGCCTTTGCTGCCTCATCTGGCCCTGGGCGCGGTTGACCGCATCCTTGAAGCGCGCGGCATCCATTTCCGCAAGCAGCTCGCCCGGACGCACTGCGGCCCCCTCTTCCACGTCGAGCCGCCTGATCCGCCCCGCGTCGTTGAACGCAAGCTGCACCTGGCGGATATCGATGTTGCCGTAGATTTCGATCGCCCGCCCCTGACCCCGGCGGCCGCTCACCAGGAGATAGAGTCCGACCGCTACAATGGCAATCGCACCGATAGCCACCGGTATCATGATTTTGCGCTTCACGCTCACTCCCCGCCAGACACTCTTCTAAGGATTTTCTGCTTGGCGCCGCCGCACCGATCTAACAGGCGTACGCGAAAGCAGCGCATTGATTGCCAGGATGTCCTGCGGTTTCAGGATCCCCGCCGCGGCTTTGAGGGCCACGCGCGCCATAACCTGATTATAGAGGGCGAGGTTGTAGCTGCGCTCGGCTGCCGCGTCTTCTGTCGCCGTATTCAGGACATCGATGATCGAGCGCGTCCCCACTTCATATCCCTTGCGGGTCGCGCGCAGGGAAACACGCGCAGCGGTATCGGCGGCGCGCGCCGCATGGAGTTCAGACGCGCTGCTTTGCAGATCGAGAAATGCCGTCTTCGTATCCACACGAATGGAATCGCGGATATCGCGCAGCCGGTTGCTGGTGACCGCGGCCGCGGCCTGCGCCCGCTCGGTCTGCGCCGATACGCCGCCACCCTGGTAAATGGGAAAGGACAGATCGAGGCTCGCGCCCACCTGGTTTACCTCCACCCGGGGCAACAAGAGGCCCAATCCGTGCTGGGCCACACCGACCACAGTCAGCGTCGGCCAGGCGGCCCGCTCCTCGAAGTGTACAGTCGCCCGGGCCGCGCGGACATTCGCCTGCGCCTCGTGCAGGAGGGGCTGATTGGCAAAGGCCGCCGCAAGCCACGGTCCTACCACGTCGGGATGCGGCAGTTGGGCCCGTATCGGCCCGAGGTCCCGCAAATGGCGGAACGTGCGGTGCGTAAGCCGCCAGAGTTTCTGGCGTGCCACGCGCACCGCATTGCGCGCAACGATCTCGCTTGCCCGGGATGCCTGGAAGTTTGCGCGCGCCTCCTGGACGGCGATGGCGTCGCCCGTGCCGACCCGCAGGAACGCCCGTGTCTGCCGGTAGATGGCGCCAAGGAGCCGCCGTTGCTTTTCCGCCACACGGGCGTCCGCCTGCGCCTCCAGAACACTGAAATACGCGTCCGTCACTGCCAGCATGAGATGCTGCTCCGCCTGGACCAGCCCGGCCTCTCCGGCGCGCACCTGGGCGCGGGCAACCCCGAGCGCGCTCAGCGCCTGTCCATTGAAAAGGGGCTGGGTCAGGGTCACGCTGTAGCTGTCGGAGAGGTAATCTGCAAGGATCGGCAGGCCGATACCCGTCACATGCGCCCGGTTGCCACCGACACTTGCTGCCGCACTCACATGCGGATACAGGGCCGACCGGGCCACGGGCAGTCCCGCGCGGTCTTCGGCAAGCTGCGCCCGCGCCTGGGCCAGCACGGGATCATGCGCCACCGCCGCCCGATAGATCCGCAGCAGGTCTGCCGCCCGCACAGGCGGACCTGCCACAAGCAGGCAGGTGCATACTGCGACGGCCCGGCCAAGGGAACTCAGCGCCATGCCTTAAGCCTACCCATTTGGCGGCGCAAAGGAAACGGCCGGACGATCCCCTTCGCGCCCAGACCATGTTTCAATTTGTTTCGATCGCCGCACAAGGTTACGTACAGACCCATTTGGTCCTGCGCGGCAGGCCGTCAGATTCGCCCGCGGCCCACGCACGGCACCATGTTTGATGGTTGTCATAGAACTTATATTTTTCTAATCTTATAAAAGAGGGCGAGGCTTGGTAAGCCCGCCCCTCTCGGGGATTCACCACCGCACACAAAGACTGGCTGATGGATCGTTGGCTCTCGGGAGGTCCTGTGGTGCCTGACACGGAATTCGATGTCGTCACGATCGGCGCCGGTGGTGGCGGCTATCCAGGGGCTTTGCGGCTCGCGCGCGCCGGCATGCGCGTACTGATGATCGACCCCAAGGGAACACTCGGCGGAAACTGCCTGGCCGAAGGTTGCGTGCCTTCCAAGGCGATCCGTGAAATGGCCGCCCTTGCCGGCACGCATGCGCGCCTCGCCGGAGATCCTTCCGAACGCATTGATTACACGCGCATAATCGCCCACAAGGATGCTGTTCAGGACGCGCGCTATGCGCAACATGCAAGGGAGCTTGCGCAAAGTCCCCTCGTCACGATGCGCAAGGGTCTTGCGCGCATCCGGGATGCGCATACGGTTACCGTCGATGATGACTCCGGCACCGCGACCATAAAGACCCGCTATCTCATTGTGGCAAGCGGCGCGGATGTGCTGATTCCGTCCCTGCCGGGCGCCGCACTGTGCCTCACCAGCCGTGACTTGTTCCGCCGCGATCCAACCCTCAAAGAGCGCCCCGCCTCGATGATTGTCATCGGTGGTGGTGCCATTGGCGTGGAAACGGCATCCTTTTTCGCGGCACTCGGCAGCCAGGTGACCATACTGCAGCGGGCGGCGGCGCTGCTGCCTGGCATGGACACGGACATGGTGGCGACGCTCACAGGGCTCCTTGACCCCCGGATCCAGATCGTCACCAATGCCGACGTGAGCGCGATAGAGCGCAGCGCGGACGGGGGCATGCGGGTACATTACACGCGCGAGGGCGCTGCCGCCCATGTGGAGGCGGCGGTAGCGATCATGGCCATCGGCCGGGCGCCCGTAATCCCGGAAGGATTCGCCCAACTCGGCCTCGCATATGACCGGCACGGCATCAGCGTCGACAGTGCCATGCGCACCAAGCTGCCGCATGTCTATGCCTGCGGCGACGTCAATGGCCGTCTGCCGCTCTTTCATGTCGCGCAGCGCGAATCCCTCATAGCCGCCCACAACATACTCTCCGGCGATACACCATGCGACTATATGGATTATGCGGCGGTGCCAAGCGCCCTTTTTACGATACCGGGCGCGGCCCAGGTGGGCGTTACGCGCAGTCTTGCGGCAACCCGGTCCGACATGGAACTGATCGAATCCGTCTACGATTTCCATGGTGACGCCCGCGCCCAAATTGCCGGGAGTACAGGTGGCGGCATACATCTCTTTTTCGAACCTGGCAACCTGCGGCTACGCGGCGGATGGATCGTGGGCATTGATGCCGACCAGCTCGTCGGGGAGATCGGTCTTGCGGTCGCCGCCGGCCTGTCGGCTTACGACCTGGCACGGTTCCCCAACCAGCATCCGATGGCTGCCGAGGGCATTACACAGGCGGCACGGGCCATCGTATAGGCGACGCACCGGTGCCATGTGCGCGGTTTGAGGATGAGCCGCGCCTCAAATGAGGAGCTTTTATGATCGTAAAGGCCCGCTACGTCCGTTTTTTCTCTGACATCGGCATCGACGATGTGCCCCTCGTGGGCGGCAAGAATGCGTCCTTGGGCGAGATGTACCGCTATCTGACGCCGGCCGGCGTTCGTGTTCCCAACGGGTTTGCCATCACGGCCGACGCCTACCGCGATCGCCTGACCGAGGCCGGCGCCTGGGAAGAATTGCACCGCGCGCTCGACGGGCTCGACCCGGGCAACCTCCGCGACCTCGCCCAGCGCGCACAGGCCGCGCGCAGCATCGTCTACAGCGCCCCCATACCGTCGGGCATGCGAGACGAGATCCTGCAGGCCTACCGGCAGCTGCAGGCCCAATACGGCGACGACATGTCCGTCGCCGTTCGCTCGTCGGCGACTGCAGAGGACCTCCCCAATGCGAGTTTCGCCGGGCAACAGGATACCTATCTCAATGTGCGCGGCGACGAGATGCTGCTCGATTCCTGCCGCCGGTGCTTTGCCAGCCTCTTCATAGACCGGGCCATTCACTACCGTACCGATCAGGGATTCGATCACTTCAAGGTGGCCCTTTCGATCGGCGTCATGAAGATGGTCCGCTCCGACCAGGCCGCCTCCGGCGTCATGTTTTCGCTCGATACGGAATCCGGGTTCCGCGACGTCGTATTCATCACCGCGGCCTACGGATTGGGCGAAAACATCGTCCAGGGCGCCGTCGACCCGGACGAATTCACGGTTTTCAAGCCCACCTTCCTCGCCGGTCACCACCGTGTTCTCCGCAGGGTATTGGGTTCCAAGAAGATCAAGATGGTCTACACAGACGGCGATATCCGTGCGACCACGCGCAATGTACCCGTTCCGCGCGAGGCTCAGGAGCAATTTTCCATCACGGACGAAGACGTCCTTACGCTTGCCGATTACGCAATCAAGATCGAGCGCCATTACAGCGAACAGGCGGGCCATCCCAAACCGATGGACATGGAATGGGCAAAAGATGGCCTGGATGGCCATATCTATCTCGTGCAGGCGCGTCCGGAAACCGTCGCTTCCCGCAAAACCGGCCGCGTCCTCGAGGAATACCAGCTGCAGGGTAAGGGTCCGCTTGTGACCCAGGGGCGCGCCGTGGGCAGCCGCATCGCCACGGGCCGCGCGCATATCATCCCCCACGCAACGGAAATAGCGAGCTTCCAGGCAGGCGAGATTCTCATAGCCGACACCACCACGCCGGACTGGGAGCCGATCATGAAACAAGCGGCGGGCATCATCACCAACCGTGGCGGGCGGACCTGCCACGCGGCCATCATCGCCCGCGAGCTGGGCATACCCGCCATTGTCGGAACCGACAACGCCACACGCATTGTCACCAACGGCGAGACGATCACCATGTCCTGCGCCGAGGGCAACACGGGCAAGGTCTACCGCGGCGCCATCCCCTTTACCGTCGCGCACCACGATCTCGCCGCGATCCCGCGGCCGGCCACCGCGATCATGATAAATCTCGGCAACCCCGATCTCGCCTTCAAGACCCGCTTCTTGCCCAACGACGGCGTCGGCCTTGCGCGCATGGAATTCATCATCGGCCAGGCGATCGGCATCCACCCGATGGCTCTCGCCCACCCCGACAAGGTGCAGGATGCTGCCGAAAGGGATGCGATCATGCAGCGGACCCGCGGCTATGCGCACCCGGGTGATTTTCTGATCGAGCGGCTCTCGGAAGGCGTAGGCACCATTGCGGCGGCATTCTATCCGGATCCCGTCATCGTGCGCATGTCGGACTTCAAGACCAACGAATATGCGAACCTCATCGGCGGACGCTGGTTCGAGGCCCACGAAGACAACCCCATGCTCGGCTTTCGCGGGGCGTCCCGCTATACGCACCCGGACTATGCCGATGGATTCGCCCTCGAGTGCGCTGCCATGCGGCGGGCGCGCAACGACATGGGGCTTTCCAACATCAAACTCATGATCCCGTTCTGCCGCCGGGTCGACGAAGCCGAGCGCGTGATCTCCCGCATGGCCGAACTCGGCCTTCGGCGCGGCACGGACGGGCTGGAAATCTACATGATGTGTGAAATACCCAATAATGTCCTGCTGCTGGATGATTTCGCCCGCTACTTCGACGGTTTTTCCATCGGCTCGAACGATCTCACCCAGCTCATACTCGGCGTGGACCGGGATGCGCAGACGGTAGCCTTCGACTATGACGAGCGCGACGCCGGCGTGAAGGCCATGATCCGCATGGCCGTCGAGGGTTGCAAGCGCACGGGGCGCCACTCGGGGCTGTGCGGCCAGGCCCCATCGGACTATCCTGAAATGGCAGAATTCCTTGTGGAGCTCGGCATCGACTCCATAAGCCTGAATCCCGATGCCGTCGTGGCCACGACGCTGCATGTACTCGAGATCGAGAAACGCCTCGGGCGTGCGCCACGGGCCGGGATGCGCTGAAAAGTCCGCACCGGGCCCTTTCCGGCCGATGGTGCACGATGAGGCGCCATCCCGCGGATCGCGGACCGGGCGGCAAACAAGGGGGCGGCATATGGGTTACACGAGAAACAGGATCCACCCGGCCATCCAGCCTGCGGGAAGGATGACCGGCGCGGCGGCGGCAAGCCATTCCCTGCCCGGTTCATCAAAGGGGAGACCGCAAAAGGCCTTGGCGCGCCTCGTCACGCTCTACGGGATCAGTGCGCGGGTCTGCTCATGAACCGGGACCTCTTGCGCAGTCTCGTCTATGACATGCTGCTTGCCCGGACCTTCGAGGAGCGGGCGGCCCAGGAATACGCCAACGGCCGCATCAGCGGCTTTTTGCATCTCTACCCGGGAGAGGAAGCGGTCGCCGTCGGCGTGCTGCATGCGGCAGAACCCGCCGACTACGTGGTCAGCACCTACCGGGAGCACGTTCATGCCCTGGCACGCGGCATCAGTGCCCGCCAGATCATGGCAGAGCTCTTTGGCAAGAAAGACGGGGTGAGCGGCGGCATGGGCGGATCGATGCACATCTTCGACGGCACACGCCGCTTCATGGGCGGGTACGCCATCGTGGGCGAGACCTTCCCGATCGCCCTCGGCGTCGGCTATGCCATCGCGTACAGGGGCCTTCCGGAAGCCGTCATCTGTTTCTTCGGCGATGGTGCCGTCAATCAGGGAACGTTCCATGAATCGCTGAACATGGCGGCCTTGTGGCGCATACCGATCCTGTTCGTGTGCGAGAACAACCACTACCAGATCGGCACCGAAATACACCGCCATTCGGCCGTGGCCGACATCCACAAGCGCGCCTGCGGCTACGCCATCCCGGCCGAAAAGATCGATGGCATGGATGTCCTTGCCGTGTATGAAGCGGCGCGCCGCGCGCTCGACGCCATCCGCAACGAAGGCGGTCCGCGCTTTCTGGAATTCGAGACCTACCGGTTCCGCGGCCACTCTATGGCGGACCCCGGCGCCTACCGGCCAGCCGCCGAGCTGCAGGCCTATTTGCACGACGATCCCGTCGACAGCGTCATTCGCGCCGCCGAAACTGCCGACCCGACCCCCGGGAAACAGGCGCCGATCCGTGCACAGGGCAGCCCCCCGTCGCCTTTTCGGGGGCCCGCATGGGAATCGCTCACCGCGCCCGACATCGAGAGCCTGCGCGCCGAAGCCGCGGCCGTCGTCGACGACGCCGTCCGTTTCGCCGAGGCGAGTCCCGCCCCCACCATGGAAGACGCCTGGCATGCGTTCCGCCGCAACCGCATGCCAGACGGCCCCTCTGCGCCATGAACGGGCCGGTCTTCTACTGGCAGGCGCTTAACCGCGCCCTTGATGCCGAGATGGCTCTCGATGATGACATCATCACGCTCGGGGAAGACGTCGGTCTCTTCGGCGGCACCTACCGGGTCACGGAAGGATTGATGGCCAAGTACGGGGAATGGCGCGTCCGCGACACGCCGATCTCCGAGAACAGCTTCGTTGGGCTTGGCGTGGGCGCAGCCCTTGCGGGCCTGCGCCCCATCGTCGAGATCATGACCGTGAATTTCGCGTTGCTTGCCATGGATGCCATCGTCAACATAGCGGCGAAAGTCCCATTCATGTCGGGTGGACAGTTCGCCCTGCCGCTCACGATCCGCATGCCAGGCGGCGTCGCCCGCCAGCTTGGGGCCCAGCACTCGCAGCGCCTCGAACAAATGTTCATGAATGTCCCCGGTCTGCGGATCGTCGTCCCGTCGACCCCACAGGACGCCTATTGGCAGGTGCGCCAGGCCGTCCGCAGCGATGATCCGGTCATCATCCTCGAGCACGAACGGCTCTACTTCTCCAAAGGCCCCCTGGACGAGGAGGCCGCACCACCGCCACCCCACCAGGCCGCCGTCCGGCGCCAGGGCACGGATGTCACGATCATCGCGTGGTCACGCATGACCGAAGTGGCGCTTGCCGCGGCCGAGCTCCTGAAGGCCGATCACATCGACGCGGAGATCATCGATTTGCGCAGCCTGCTCCCCATCGATTGGGCCATCTGCCAGGCGTCCGTCGAGAAGACCCATCACGGTCTCATCGTCGACGAATCCTCGCGCTTTGCCGGCGCCGGGGCCGAGATCGTGGCTACCCTCCACGAGCGCTGCTTTTTCAGTCTCGACGCGCCGATCGCGCGCGTGGCCGGCCTGGATATCCCCGTTCCGTTCAATGGCGCCCTCGAGGCGGCGAGCATCCCCACCGAGGAGGGTGTCGCGGACGCAGTACGCCACCTCATGGCCCGGTCCTGACGGAGGCCTTGGACCCTACAAGGAGGCTGCGGCCCGACATCTCCGGCGGCTGCGGGATGCCCATGAGATCAAGGATCGTGGGCGCCACATCGGCAAGCCCGCCGCCCGACGCACAGACCTCGCTCCGATAGCCCACCAACAGGAGCGGCACGGGATAGGCCGTATGCCGCGTATGCGGCTCGCCGGTGAGCGGATCAACCATCTCGTCACAATTGCCATGGTCTGCCGTCAGCAAGACGCGGCATTTGTGGGCAAGCGCCGCGTCCATTATCCGGTGCACCTGCGCATCGAGCGTTTCCACTGCCTCGATGATGGCGTGGCGCACCGCAGTATGGCCGACCATGTCGGCATTGGCGAAATTCACCAGCATGAAGGCAAATCTTTCGCTCTCGATCGCCGCCACGACACGATCGGCGACCGGTGCCGCGCTCATCTGCGGCGCCAGGTCGTAGGTGGCGACCCTGGGCGAGGGAACGATGGCGCGCTCCTCCAGCGGGAACGGCGCTTCGCGGCCGCCGTTGAAGAAATACGTCACGTGCGGATATTTCTCCGTCTCCGCGCAATGAAACTGCCGCAAACCCCTCTCGCTCAAGACCTCGGCGAGCACCTTGCGCAGAGGCTCCGGCGGGAAAAGGACGGGAAACGGAAATGCGGCATCATACTGCGTCATACAGGCCACCGGGCGCGGCCCCTCTGCACCGCGATCCGGCTCCGGAAAATCCGGCAGGCCGATGGCCGCGACCAACTGGCGCGCCCGGTCACTGCGGAAATTGAAATCCAGGACCTTCTCGGTGGGAGCGACGCGCGCCAAGGCCGTGTCCCCGATCACCGTCGGCACAATGAATTCATCCGTCTCACCGCGCCTGTACGCCTCCGCGAGCGCCTCTTGCGCGGTGGCCGCGCGCCGCCCCTCGCCGCGCACGATCGCCCGCCATGCGCGCATGGTGCGGTCCCAGTGCTGGGCCCTGTCCATGGCGTAATAGCGCCCGCTGATACTGGCGACATGGCCCCTGCCGCCCTTGAGCACCTCCTCCACGCGGGCAAGATACCGGCCCGCGGAACGCGGTGGCGTATCGCGGCCATCCGTAATCATGTGAACGACGGTCTCGATGCCGTCTTTTTGCAGAATGCGCAGGAGGCCCAGGAGATGATCGATATGCGCATGCACTCCACCATCCGACACGAGACCAACAAGATGCAGCCGGCCGACCCCGTTTACGAGGTCCCGCCACGCCGGCGATGCGTCAAGGGCGCCGCTTTCGATCGCCTGCCCGATGCGCATAAGATCCTGCTCGAGAATACGACCGGCGCCGAGCGTCATGTGGCCGACCTCGGAATTCCCAAACTGACAGTCCGGCAGACCGACCGCAGCCCCCGATGCCTGCAGAACGCCGTGCGACCACGACGCGAAGTACCCATCGAGATGAGGGGTCCGTGCCTGGGCCCAGCCGTTATGCAGGCGGCTTGGATTGACGCCGAAACCGTCCAATACGACAAGAACAACCGGCTCCATCGCATACCCCCTTTTTTTTGGACGCGCACAGCCCGCAACCGGCCGTCTCCTGCGCTAGACTCTATGTTAAAGAAGCATCACGATTCCACAGGTATCGCTCCGCGCATCCTCGCACGGGGTGCGGACGATTGACAGGCTGCCTGGGGCTGGTAGTGTATCCATTGGATCACGATCACCGTGCCCCGTACCAGAACCGGCCCCCCAGGCCGCAACGGGGCCTTGGGAACGCATATGAACCGCGCATCATTTGGTCTGGATCCGGAAAAGAAACCCGACATCGAAGTGAACAAGCCGGCCAAGCCCGCCAGCTTCTGGCAACGTCCAGAAATAAACCTGATTTTCTATATCCTCTTCTTCACGGCCCTTTTTCTCATGTGGCAAAGCGCCACCAATGTCCGGGAGGAAGAAATCCCGTACAGCCAGTTTCTGCAATACGTCCAGAAAAACGAGATTCAAAGCGCCGTTGTCGGTGATCAGCTCATAACCGGCACCCTGAAACTGAAGACCCCCAGCGGGCAGTTCCGCCATTTCGCCACGGTACCTCTGGAGAATAACCAGCTCGCCAGCCTCATGGCGGCGCACGACATTCCTTACCGGGTCCGCCACGAATCCCACTGGCTCGCATTGGTGCTCACCTGGGTGTTCCCGTTCGCCATCATGTTCCTCATATGGAGCTGGATCGCGCGCCGTATGCGCGGTGCCGGCAGTTTCCTGAACATCGGCGACAATCGCGTCCACATTCACCCGGACACCCTGCCGAAAATCACCTTCGACGACGTCGCCGGAGTCGAGGAAGCCAAGGAGGAGCTGAAGGAAAGCATCGAGTTTCTGAAAAACCCGAAGCGTATCGAACGTTTTGGCGGCCACATGCCAAAGGGCGTACTCCTGCTTGGCGCTCCCGGCACCGGCAAGACCCTGCTTGCGCGCGCCGTGGCCGGTGAGGCCGGTGTACCGTTCTTCAACATCAGCGGATCCGAATTCATCGAGATGTTCGTCGGCGTGGGTGCTGCGCGTGTACGCGACCTGTTCCATCAGGCGCGCGAAAAGGCGCCCTGCATCATTTTCGTCGACGAACTCGATGCGATCGGCCGTGCGCGTGGCGGGCCCGTCCTCATGGGCGGGCATGACGAGCGCGAACAGACGCTGAACCAGCTTCTCACCGAAATGGATGGCTTCGACCCGTCGACTGGCGTGGTGGTGATGGCCGCAACGAACCGGCCCGAAGTACTGGATAAGGCACTCCTGCGGTCCGGACGATTCGACCGGCAGATCGTCGTCGACAAGCCAGATCTCGGCGCGCGCATAAAAATCCTCAATCTGCATGCGCGCAAGATCACCATGGCCGATGATGTGGATCTGACGGTCGTGGCGCAGAGAACGCCGGGGTTCGTCGGGGCCGACCTCGCCAATATCACCAACGAAGCCGCTATACTGGCGATCCGTCACAATCACGACGCCGTGACGATGGCCGACTTCGAAGCGGCGATAGACCGCGTGATGGCCGGACCGGAAAAAAAGCATCGCGTATTGAGCGCCGACGAAAAGCGCCGCGTCGCCTTCCACGAATCCGGGCATGCGCTCACAGCAGCCAGCGTGCCAACCGGAGAACCGATCCACAAGATCTCCATCATCCCGCGTGGCGTGGCCGCGTTGGGCTATACGATGCAGTTGCCGGTCACGGAAAAATTTCTCGCGACCGAAGACGAGCTGCGCGACCAGATCGCCATCCTCCTCGGTGGCCGCTCGGCAGAGGAACTCGTTTTCGGCAATATCTCGAGCGGTGCTTCCAACGACCTCGAGCGGGCCACGGAGATCGCCCGCGACATGGTCACGCGGCTCGGCATGAGCGCTACCCTGGGTCCGCTTGCCTACGGGCGCCGCCAGCAGTCCCTGTACCTTGGGGGTGAATATACGGAAGAGGCCAACTACAGCGAGCAGACCGCACAGGAAATCGACACCGCCGTCCGTTCCCTTGTCGAGGACGGACACCGGCGCGCCCGCGCCATCCTCGAAGCCAATCGCGCAGCACTCGAACGCCTGGCAGCCGAACTCGAAGCCCGTGAAGTCATCAGTGGCGATGAAATGCGGCGGATAGTCGGCCCTCTTTCACCGGCCCCGGCGGCAAGCCACTGACGGCCGGGGGGGTCGCCGCCGCAGGGTGTTCCGGGGCCACGCGGCCCTCCCCCTTTTTACGGCGCCGTATTAAGCTACGCCGGTAACCCGTCCCTTGATGCGGGGTGCTCATGAACGGATATTTCCGGGATCGGGCGGACGCCGGCGCACGGCTCGCGCAGGCGCTGCCGGGCAATCTGGCAAAGGAAGACGTACTGGTCCTTGCGCTGCCGCGCGGCGGAGTACCCGTCGGATATGCCGTGGCGCAAGCGCTCGGCGGCGAGCTGGATGTGCTGCTCGTACGCAAGCTCGGCGTACCGGGCCAGCCGGAACTGGCGATGGGCGCAATCGCATCGGGTGGTACGCTTTACATCAACGAGCAGGTACGCGCGGCCTATCACGTCGGCGATGAGGACTTCGAGCGTGTACTGGCCGCGGAACGCGCGGAGTTGCGGCGGCGTGAAAAATCCTACCGCGGCGATCGTCCCCCTGCGCGCCTCCTCGGACGCACGGTGATCGTCGTCGACGACGGCATTGCCACCGGGGCGTCGATGCGTACCGCCCTCCTTGCCCTGCGCAGCGGCAGACCGGGCCGCGTCATTGTCGCCGTTCCGGTGGCGCCGGCGGATGCGCGCGCGCGATTCGCCGACCTTGCCGACGATTTCGTCAGTGTCCACTCCCCCCGTGATTTCGCCGCAGTAGGCCAGTTCTACGATGATTTCGGCCAGGTAGAAGACGAGGAGGTACACGAACTTCTCGCGGAATCGGCGAAGGAGCCCATACGATGAACCATATGGCGCTGACACCTTTCTCCGCAACACAAAGTCTTGCGTTGCGCCTGCAGGACGACCAGGGGGACTATGACGCGCTGATGGCGATGGTGCCCGACAAACGCTTTGTTCTGCTTGGCGAATCCACTCACGGGACGCGGGATTTCTACCGGATGCGCGCCGACATCACCCGCCGGCTGATCGCCGAAGCGGGGTTCGACGGGGTCGCCGTCGAAGGCGACTGGCCCGACACCTGGCGGGTAAACCGGTTCGTGCACGGCGAGACCGCCGATGATGCCCATGCGGCGCTGGCCGATTTCGAGCGCTTCCCCTCGTGGATGTGGCGCAATGAAGAAATTGTCGAATTCATCGGCTGGCTACGCGCCTACAATGCCGACCGGCCCATGGCAAGCCGTGCCGGTATATATGGACTCGACCTCTACAGCCTCTACCGCAGTGCCGATGCGGTGATCCGTTATCTCGAGGAGGTCGATCCCGCGCAGGCCGAGATAGCGCGCGAACGCTATGCCGCTCTCGATCACGTCCGCGAGCCCCAGACCTATGGCTACCAGGTGGCCCTTGGGCGGCGCCCACCGGCGCATGATGAGGTGGTCGCGCAACTCCTCCAGCTGCGCACGCAGGCGCAGGACTACATCGAGCGTAACGGTCTTGCTGCGGCGGATGCCCACTTTTTCGCGGAACGCAACGCCGCGGTGGTCGTGCAGGCGGAACGCTATTACCGGGCCATGTTCGGCCGGCGCATCAACACATGGAACCTCCGCGACGCCCATATGCGGGACACGTTGTTCGCCTTGTCGGCCTATCGGCGCCGGCGTGATGGCAGCGGGCGCATCGTCGTATGGGCCCACAACTCGCACCTGGGGGATGCCCGCGCCACCGAGATGCACGGCCGCGGCGAACTCAATCTCGGTCAGCTCTTGCGCCAGGACCTCGGTGAGCAGGTGTTGCTCGTAGGCTTCACGACCTTCACGGGCTATGTCAGCGCGGCCTCCGAATGGGACGGCGAAGTGGAACTGAAAAGGGTGAGACCAGCCCTTCCCGACAGTTACGAGCGGCTCTTTCATACCACGCGGCTCGACCGCTTTTTCCTGCCATTGAAAGGCCCGCAAGCCGAACGCCTGAAGGAACCGTTGCTGGAACGGGCCATCGGCGTGATCTATTTGCCGCGGACTGAGCGCGCGAGCCACTATTTCGAGGCCTCCCTCGCCCGCCAATTCGATGCGGTCTTTCATCTCGACGAAACCGACGCCGTCGAGCCACTCACACGGCCGGCCCACTGGCGGCCCGCGCCCGACATCAGACCCGTGAGGATCCCATGACAAGCAAGACGACCGAATACGCCCCCGCCCGGCTCACTCATGACGTGACCATTCTCGCCGGCGACGTGGAACTCGAAGGGATGCTGGCGATCCCGGCGGCCGCGCAAGGCCTGGTTGCCTTCGCGCACGGCAGCGGCAGCTCGCGCTTTAGCGGCCGCAATCAGCGCGTCGCCACCGCCCTCAATCAGGCAGGCCTTGCCACGCTTTTGTTCGACCTGCTCACCCCCCTTGAGCACGACCGCGATGTGGAGACCAGCGAATACCGCTTCGACATCGGCCTGCTTGCCGGACGCCTGACGGGAACCATCGATTGGCTTGCCGGGTACGGTGTCACCCAAACCCTGCGGTATGGATTGTTCGGGGCGAGCACCGGGGCCGCCGCCGCTCTCATCAGCGCATCCGAACGGCCCCACCTCGTGCATGCCGTGGTCTCGCGGGGCGGCCGCCCCGATCTGGCCAACGACGCCCTGGGCCAGGTGCAGGCACCGACCCTTTTCATCGTCGGCGGTGCCGACACGGAAGTTCTCGAGCTCAATCGCTGGGCTGCGGCGCGTCTGCACTGCCCCCATGAAACTGTCATCATTCCACGGGCGGGCCACCTTTTCGAGGCGCCGGGCCAGCTGGAGGAGGTCTCGCGCGTCGCGAGCGCCTGGTTCAACCGCTATCTCGCTTCCGAATACTGAAAACCAGTCCCGAAAACGGCAAACCCCGGACATCCGCGAGGGACGCCCGGGGTTGCCTTTACCGGACAGCTTACTCGGTGGTGCTGGTCGTCGCCTCCAGGGCGGACCGCTCGACCACGGATTCACCCGCCTGCGCGTGCCCGTCGGCCATGGCATGGGCCGCTGCGGCGTGCTCGCGTTTGCGCAAAAGCGGCACCTTCACCATGTCGAGAACCGCCATGTAGGCGAAGGTGAAGAGCAGCAGGCCAATCACGAGCGGCCACGAAAGCGGGGCCATCAGGACGCCGTAATGGGCAAAGAGCGAGACGAAGACGATATCGCCCACGATAGCGGCCAGCAGGTAGGTCCCCGGCCGCGAGGCCCAGAAGTGATTGCGCTCGCGTACCAGAATGACGTTCAGCAGGCCCGAGAAGACCAGACCGAGGAAGCTCAGCGTCTGTGACTGGGAGACACTCAGACCGAACCCGTAGCGTCCTGCGGTATAGACCGCGAAAATGTACACAAGCCATGCGAACGCGATAACGAGCGAGGAACTGATAAGGACCTTGACGTTCCAGATATCCGGCTCCGGCGACACCTGCACCCGGTCGTTGGCAATCGACATCGTCACGAAGTCGTTCGCAAACAAGAGGAGCAGGACGAGGAGCGGCGTCACCACGAACTGCCGGAAGATCAGCAGGCCCAGGGCCAGGAACGCGGCCACCTGGATGGTCTTCACGATCTTGTTGATCGTATACGTCAAAAGACGCTGATAGACACGGCGGCCGGTCTTGATGGCCTCGACAACGCCACTCAAGCCTTCATGGGTGAGCACCATGCTGGCCGCGGCCTTGGCAACGTCCGTGGCGCTTGCCACCGCGATACCGACCTCCGCCTGCTTCAGCGCCGGCGCGTCATTGACGCCGTCACCGGTCATGCCGACCGTATGACCCAGCCCCTGGAAGATCTTCACCAGCTGGAATTTGTCTTCCGGATAGACGCCGGCGTAGATGTCACAGGCGCGGCCCTTCTGGATCTCCTCGCGCCCGCCGATGTTGGTGCCCGGAATACCCAGTTCGGCCGCGACGACCCGCGCCGTCGCCATGCTGTCACCGGTCACCATGCGGACCTTCACGCCGAGCTTGTTCAGTTCGGCAATCACGCCACGGGCCTCGGGCCGCGGCGGATCCGCCAGCGCCACCAGGCCCATGAACCGGAGGCTTCCCTCCGGACCGGCCGCCACACCCAGAACACGGGCACCGGCCCCGGCCAGGTCTTCGAGCGCCGTATCCCAGGTCGCCGGGTCCACACCGACCAGCTGCATGACGACGTGCGGAGCTCCCTTGATGGTCCTGTAGGTCTCGCCGTTGCGCATGAAGTAGGCTTCGGACCGCTTTGTGCCAGGATCGAAGGGCACGAACTTGTCCTTCGTGGGCAGGCCGAGACCCTTTTCGCGGGCCCGCTCGAAGATCGCCTTGTCGAGCGGATCCTGGGTGCGCTCGTCACTTGCGAGTGCTGCCATCACCAGCAACTCATCATCATTCACGCCATCGGCCGGATGGAGCGCCGAGCAGGTCAGCTGATTCAGCGTGAGCGTACCGGTCTTGTCGCTGCAGAGCTCGTTCATGGCTGCGGCTTCCTCGATCGCAGCCAGACGGGTGAGCAGCACACCGTGATTCGTAAGATCCAATGAGGCCACGGCACTCGTCAGCGTAAACGTCGCGGTAAGCGCCACTGGCACCGACGCGACGAGCAGGATCAGGGCAAACGGCATAACCTGCACAAACGGCAGGTGCGTCATGGCCGCATAGCCGAGGATCGCCACCACCAGCGCGCCATCCATCAGCAGCAGATAGCGGACGATCGACATGACCAGCGCCTCGGCGTGTGACCGGCTGCCGGCCGTACGCATGAGCTCAGCCGTCTTGCCGTAGTAGCTGTTTTTGCCGGTGGCCATCACCGTTCCGCTCGCCTCGCCGCGCGCCAGAACCGAACCGGAATACACCATCTGCGAAGGCTCGCGCTCGACCGGGACCGACTCGCCGGTGAGGGCCGACTGGTCGACCAGCACATGCCCCTCGATGATCGTCATGTCGGCCGGCGCAAAATCACCGACCCGCAGGTGTACATAGTCGCCGGGGACCAGCTCGGCCGCTGACACCTGCATCCATTCGCCGTCGCGCAGTACGCGCGCCATGATCTGGAGGCGCGATCTCAGCATGTTGAGGGCGTTTTGGGCCTTTTGCTGGTGGGCGAACCCGAGGAAGGCGTTGAATACGAGGAGGAAGAAGATGATGCCACCCTCGATATTGTTGCGCATGATGAACTCGAGAATCATGGTGACTTCGAGCATCCACGGCACAGGTCCCCAGAGTTTCTTCAGGAACATGCGGACGGGATGGGGCTTCTCCTCCGAGATGACGTTCGGCCCGTACTCCTTCAACAGCTTAGCGACTTGCTCCTTCGTCAGACCCTGTTGCGCTTCGTTCATCCTGTTTCTCCAGACGCCCTTTGAATTTCGGGCGGGTTACCCTGTTTTATGGCACTCTGTGCAAGTGATTCGCCGAACCCCCACTTCCCGGTCTCCAGATTTACCCCGAGTGCCCCATTTTGCCGCGCCCCGCGCACCCACGTCGGACGGCGTGGATCCATCGACTCCTTGCGCAATCTGCATCAATATTGGACACAGTCTATACAGACTTCCATGCACGACGAACATTCATGTGTGGATGACCACTCTATAAAACGCCGCACCTCGTTGTGTAATCAATTTTTTTTATCCTTTTTGTTCAATTCGTAATTTCGTTATTTCGGTATATTCGCATAAGTTTATTTGCTCGCCGTTCTACAATGTTTCTTGCCGACAAATGCCTCGGGCACTATAGTCGGGAGAAGTCGGGGTGCAGCGCTTTTGGGGCGCGGAATACCCTGGTGACGAACAGAACAGTGGAGGTACCGGCCGGCCATTCCTGCTCGTGCATTCGCTTTTTTGGCTACTTGAAACGTTCGCTGACAAGGAGGCTATTTCATGTTTGTCAAAGATGTCATGACGACCCGTGTAAAGACCGTCACGCCTGCCACAACGATTCGTGATGTCGCGGTCCTGATGTGCTTTTATCACATAAGCGGCCTGCCTGTAGTCGACGATCAGGGCAATATCCGCGGCCTGATCTCCGAAAAAGACGTGCTCGGGGCCATGTACCCCAAGGTGGCCGATGCCATGCAGATGGGACAGATGCCGCGCTTCGAGGAGCTCGAGCATGAATATCGGGACGTGCTCGGCGAAACCACGGAAACCTACATGTCGAAGCACGTCTATACGGTGGCGCCGGATGATCCGATTTTGCGGGCGGTGGCAGTCATGTTCGCGCATCGCATCCGCCGCATTCCAGTGGCATCGGCGGGCAAACTCGTGGGAATCCTGAGCATAGGTGACGTGCACAAGGCAGTCCTGCGCAAGACCTTCGATGCGGAAGTAGCCGAAAACGCCTCCCATCTGGCGGCCGGCTCCTGATCGTCACACGTCCCCGCTGGCTGGCTACGGCATCTGCCGTGGCCGCCGGTTCCTTACTGGTCAAAAACCTCTGAAAGCCGGGTGGCACAACATACCCCGCTCATCCTTGCCCTCCGCCTTCCTGCAGGACATCCGGGACCGCATACGCGGTGCGCCGGAACGCCCGCCCCGGTATAGTGCCGTCTCACTGACGAAGGCGGCCGCGCCGCGGCTCGAGGATTACCGTGCATACGGACAGAAACAAGCGCACCATCCGGCGAACACTGCTGGCCGCCGCTTTCGGTATGTTCCTGGATGGCTTCGATCTCAGCATCATGGCAGTGGCACTGCTGTCGCTGCGGGAGGACTGGCGGCTCACGCCAGCCGCCACCGGCACCCTGATGGCGGCGGCCTTGCTGGGCTCGCTTCTCGGCGGCGCAATCGGCGGCCCGCTCGTGGACCGCTATGGCCGCCGGACACTGCTGCTCCCCAATATCCTGCTCTATATCGCCGGGGCCGTTATCAGCGCCGCCAGCACTGACCTTTCTGTTCTCTGGATCGGCCGCTTTGCCGTAGGCCTCGCCGTGGGGATGGACTATCCCCTCGTCGCCACGGTCATTGCCGAATACAGCGATGCCGAACAGCGGGGAAATCACTTTGCGGGAGCCAATATTGCGTGGTACGCGGGAGCCCTCGCCTCTACCCTCGTCGGACTCCTGCTCCTTTTTTATGCCGGAATAGCGGCATGGCGCGGCATGCTGCTTGCCGCCGCCCTGCCGGCGCTGGGTCTTCTGTGGCTAAGACGCAACATCCCGGAATCCCCGCGCTGGCTCACGCGCAAGGGCGCCACACGCGAGGCCCGCGAGGCCCTTTCGCGCCTGCATCCGGCCTGGAGTACCGATGAGATCCAGAAGACCACCGAGAGCTACGGACAGAGCGTTCGCGATTGGCGCACCCTGTTTCGCGCACCATGGCGCCGCCGCCTCTGGCTCAGCGTCGCCCCCTGGTTCTGCCTGGATGTGGTCAGTCTCGGAATCGGCCTTTATTTTCCCGTCGTCCTGCGCACGGAGGAATTGGCCGGAACGAACGTTGAAGCGGCCGCCATCAACGCCATATTCCTCATCATCTCGATCGGCGGCCTGCTGTTTGCGGCACCCCGGCTCGATCGCATCGGCCGCATACCCCTGCAGATCGCGGGCTTCCTCCTGATGGGGTTCGGGCTCGTTCTCTTCATAGGCGGACTCCTCGCGCAGATGCCGGAGTTCGTCTATGCGGGTGCCGCGTTCTTCAGCTTCGGTACCGGCGTGGGCCCGGGAGTCACGGCGATGGCACTGTCCGTGGAGATCTTCCCCACGGAATTGCGCGCAAGCGCAGGTGGTATCGCCACCGCCGTTTCGCGACTGGGTGCGGCCTTCTCCGCGGTCATCTTTCCGACCATGACGGCACACTTCGGACTTCCGACCGTCCTTGTCCTGATGATCGCCGTAAGCCTTGCCGGGGCGCTCATCAGCTACCGCTACGCCGTGGAGCCGGCCGGCCAGACCCTGGAGCGGCTGGAGTCCACACACCACTCCAGGAGCGCCGGCCTGCCAAAAGACGACGCCTAGCGCTTCACCGCCAGCCTGGCCTGCCGCCGGAATGCATGAAACGCTGGTGCATGTCGTGGTACATATGGACGACATCACGCCATTGGGATGGCGTCAGCGTCGAGCGGACGATTTCGACCTGGGCGATCTTCAGCTGCAGGATGGTTGCACTTTGCCTTTCTATGCGCGCAGTGATGTCCCGTACGTCCCCGGCACTCTTGCCCTCAAGCAAATCCTTGTGCAGGGTCTCGCGATCGCGCCACAGATCGCGCATGACCGGAATCATCTGCCGCAGATGCTCGTTACGCCAGACAGCGAGTTTGCTCGCCTGATCATTGGTAAGCTTCAGTTCATAGGAATGCAGCTCCACGAACGGCAGCAGCATGGGCACGCCGAGGCGCCCGTGCATCCATGCATGCCTCATCATGCCCGGATGGCCCATCATGGGACCGCAGGGATGGTGATTTGGACCGCAAGGGGGCATCATCGGGCCCGGCTGGGCATAGGCGATTCCCGTCACCGCGGCAAGTGCCAAAGCTGCAAGCGTTGCGCGTTTACGCATGGCAATCTCCTTCATTTGTCGGCGCAGCGATCGGTCTCGCCGCGTACAGGGACGATAGCAGGGAATACCCGTCCCGAGACGTGATTTTTTGCAACGAACCGTGCAGACGGCACACAACGGACCCACCCATGCCCCGCGGCACAGGCCGGGACCCTCTACCCGCACCGCTGGCACGCTCAGGTTCTCTCCTCCTGTCTCCACCCCTTGGATTTTGTATATTATGAGGTCCGCGCCAATCGCCCGAAAGGACGAGACGCCCGCGGGCGGGAACGGCGCGTCACGTATTTTGTGCCCGAGCGCGCCAGCAGGAGACGCGAAGATGCACCTGAAGCCCTTCCCGCGCACCGCAGTCTTCATCGCCGTCGCGTTCCCGCTGCTCATTGGGGGCTGCAAACCGGTGGCGCGCCCGGCCACGGCCGTTACGCATCCTCCCTTGCAGCGCGATGGGCCCCGGGTTGCGTTCATCCAGCAGGGATGGCACAGCGGGCTCGTTGTGCCATCCGGCGAGCTCGAGGGGCCGCTACGCACGCTCAAGCACTGGTTCCCCGGCGCGCGCTACCTGATGATTGGATGGGGAGAGCGGTGGTTCTATACAGAAAGCCACCCGGGAATCCTGACCGGACTGCGCGCACTCTTTCCCGCGCCGAGCGTTCTTTACGTTCAGGGCTTTCGCCACAGCCCGCCGGCCGCGCATATCCTCTGGCGACCGCTTTCGGCCGCGGGCCTGCACAGACTGCAGCGGTTCCTTTGGCGCACCTTCCGGCATGGCGCCCATGATAACCTCGAGCCCGTGCGGGTCCATGGACGCTACCCGGGCACATTTTTCCGGGCACGTGGTACGTATGACGCCTTTTATACGTGCAATACCTGGACAATCACTGCGCTGCATCAGGCGGGCCTGCCCGTCCACGCGACCGGGATCCTCTTTTCGGGCCAGGCGCTATCTGCCGTACGCCACGCACCCTGATGAGGCGTCCTCGTATTGCGCAATCCGGCAAGAGCGGCGCCTGCAGGGAACTGTCCTTCCTACAATGGCGGTGATGCCGCAGATCATCTTCTGCATCATGGTTCACCGTCCGGGATGCCCGTTTCCTCGCCATCGATGCTGAAACGGTTCTTTTCCCGCCAATAGCGCCTGATTCCTGAAACACCTTTTGAGCGGATCCAGTCCGCAAGACGCGAACGCGGCTGCATCGACTCGCAATAGGGCACTCCAAAACCACAGGATGTCTGGACAAGATCGATGCGCATATCGAATATCTGCCGCGCACCCGTACGCACATCATCCGGCAATGCGCCAAAAAGACCCACTTGCTGCGCCCACGCGGCATCCCCATGATGCACTGCGGTTGCCGCACCATACAAGCGCAGGATAAGCGGCTCCTTGCCAAAAGAACAAAACATGATCGTCATGCGAGACGCACGGCGGACGTGGGCCGCTGTTTCGTTCCCGCTGCCGGTGAGATTCATCCATGCGATGCGATTCGGATCGAGAACACGCAACGAATCCAAGCCCTTGGGCGACAGATTGATGCGGCTTTGGGCGGTCGCCGTGGCAACGAAAAACACCGGCTGCGCGGCAATGAACTCCATGAGGTCTGGCGTAAGGGACGGGTAGCGTCTGGCCATGGTAACTGATCCACTGGATGGATTATGATGGGATCATACGGGACAGTGCCAAGGGATAAAACCGTAGCGCAGGGTCCCCAAACACTGCCCGCGTAAACCACACAAACGGCTGATAGGAGATTTTGGCCACATCCGTTACCATTGTTGATGTCGGCTAGGAGCGAGCGGATCATCATGGAACATACATGGGTCGTCGTTGCGGACCGCACCCGGGCGCGCATCTTGGTTAAGCCCCGCACCCCTACCGCGGCAGGAGGCGATTGGGAAGAGTTGCCGTCGCTCGTCTATCCCGAGGGCCGATCGCTCGAACAGGCATTCAATGCAGACCGGCCTGGACGCTCGTTCGACAGCATGGGAAAAGGAAGGCATGCGCTCGCCAAGGAAGTATCGCCAAAGGAAGAAGCCGCCGAGCGCTTCGCGAAATCCGTAGCCGACGTGCTCGACAAAGCCCGCGCCAACCATATGTACGCATCCTTGATTCTCGTGGCTGAACCCGGCTTTCTGGGTACTTTGCAAGCCACCCTCTCCGCACAGACCGCGAAAATGGTTGCCGAGAAAATCCCCAAGGACTTGACCACCCGCCCCCACAAGGAACTCACGGCGCACCTGCGGAGCCTGCTGCTGCCCCAATAGAGGACCGCTCTGGGCGCGTCTTTTGATGAGCCAACAGGCGCGGTACAATCCCCCGCACGCCCCGGTAGCTCAGTGGATAGAGCAGCCGCCTCCTAAGCGGCAGGTCGCACGTTCGATTCGTGTTCGGGGCACCAATAAACTCAATCACTTAGTAACGCGCTCTTCCCTTTTAATGCCGAATATGTCCACCTGAGCTTTTTTGCGGGGTGGACATGGCGAGTTTCGCAAGCGAAAGTGCGTCGGTGGGCAAGTCGTTTGGCAAGCGCGCATCAAGAGAAAAAACTACGAACAGCTTGCACAGACTTTCGACTCAAAAGCCGAGGCCGAGGCATGGGCGCGGCAAGTCGAAGGCGAAATGAACCGAGGCGTGTTTGTCGCGCGTGCCGAGGCGGAACAAACAACGCTGGCTGACGCCCTTGACCGCGCGTTGACGACATCCACAAGCCCTCTTCCGACATCCGCTATAAATTCTGATGCTGTCAATGCGGTCTTCGCGTGACGGTTACACCCCTTCGCTTGCTGATCCTCAGTCATGGCTGGTATCAGTACGAACCCGCCGCCCGGGTCGAATCCGATGCAGGTGGCAAATCATCATAAGCCTCAAGACTCCGCAGACGCTGACGCAGTACATTGCTACGGCCAGAAAATGTGATGGATGCTTGGGTAATTGGCGACTACTACCGGTGGTTCGTGTCTTGCGTCATTCTCGCTGTCATATCTATCCCGAGCGCTTTCATGACCGCCAGAGTTGTTTTCAGCGTCGGGTTGCCACGCTCACTAAAGGAGCGATAGAGCTGCTCGCGCGACAATCCTGTCTGTTTGGCGATTTCTGTCATACCTTTGGCGCGCGCAACGATACCCAATGCATGCGCAATGAAACCGGCATCACCTGTTTCAAACGCCTCAGCCATGAAGGCCGCAACGGCCTCGTCGGAGATCAGATCCTCTGCCGGATCGTAAGTCGTCAACTTTTCACTCATCTTGCTCACCCCATTCCTGCGCAAGGCGCTTCGCGGTCTTGATGTCTTTGGTCTGCGTACTCTTGTCACCACCGCAAAGCAGAACGATGATCGCTGTACCGCGCCTCTGGAAATAGACACGATAGCCGGGGCCGTGATGGATGCGCAGTTCGCTCACCCCTTCACCGACCGGCTCGGCGTCACCCGTATGACCGTAAGCCAGACGGGCTAACCGGGCGGCAACAACGGCACGGCCGCGCTCGTCCTTAAAGCTTTGCCCGCCACTTCCGGAAGGCCTCCGTCTGCTTGATCTCGACCATTGGACCTAATGTAGTTTTTACATCACACCATGTCAATATGGCGATAACCCGGGTGATCCTTGGTTACTGCTGTTTTCGCATTGTGTTCTCGCATTCACGGTGAGTGCTGACGCTAATAGCTGCGGGCGGCTTCGCTGATCAGAACCCCGCGACCTGCCGCTTTCAGGAGGCATCATAGAGTGCGAAAACGGAGGCATTTCATACTGTAATTACGCTGTAACGCCGTGGCATTCGTTGCCATCTGATGGCATTTGTTGGCACACCGGAATACTGAATAATCAATGCCAGGGCGCGTCATGCGATGCCATCGCATGCGATCTTCCCGTGCATCCCAAGCGGCAGGTCGCACGTTCGATTCGCCGAAACACCCTATCTACCTCCACTGATGACCGTGCTTTTCCCCAAACCGAAAAACCGCCAGCGCCGTTAGCGGCCCGGATTGGACGATCTGGGCACTGAAGGCGGGGATAAAACGCGCAAAATCGCGCACGAGGCGGCCTCACCAGCCCTGCGCGATGTCGAATTTCGTTAGGTATAGGGGAAGCGACTACGGCGCCTGGCCCGCGACCGCCGCCAGCGCGACCTCGGCGTCACCGCCGTGTATGCCGAGTAGCCGTTCAGCTGCGGCAATCAGCGTTGCACACGCGGCTTCGAGCGTGATCCCCCGCGCCAGAATGGCGGCGCGCGTTGTGAGATTCGGTCCGCCGCGCACCCCTCTTCCCGTGACGAAAATTGCCGATGTGCCGCCATGCCCGACAAGTGGCAACATGCTTTTGATTTCCACTTTAACGGGCTTGTCGCGGCGCACGGCGCGCAGCTGGCCGGTGCCTGCGGCGGTTCCCGTACGTTGGGAGCGCGCAATGCGGCGTATCGACACTGCCGGCCACATGGCTGGTGTCCCGGGCGGGTGACCTCGCACTACCCGCCAGGACCTACGCCCCTTGCCGACCGGACGGCTGATCCCGCAACAGATTGCCTGCGCTTCGCGGGCGCCCAGCACTGGCGCCGCAACAAACCCGGGAAGGCCAGGGTACGCCCGCCACCCGGGCTTCCAGAAAGAATCCTGGAATGGCGGGTCGATACTCTTATGTGGCAGATGCAAACCCCGTTCTTGCGTACATCGGCTTGTCGTCATACAGGTAGATCCAGCCTTTGATGATCCGGTATAGCATCCAAATGCCCGCGCCGATGAGAATCGGGATACCGATCAGAAAGGTCGCCGTCACCCCACCGATAACGCCATAGAGCAACCCAAACCAGAAGGTGCGAATCTGCCAGCGAAAGTGACTTTCGTGTATGGTTCCTGCGACATCGTCGTCATCTTTCTTGACGTAGTCCAGAATAATGGCAACGATCGCTGTGATACCGAAAAGCCATGACAAGGCATACAGGCCGTAGATGATCTGCAACCAGGACTTCGTGGATGTTTTCCCAGACATGAATGACCCTCCTTGTTTGCAACCAAGTCCGTAGTCATGGCTGCCCGATGGGGTATATGCCGCGCACACGGACGCGGGATACGAAAAAGTGCAGATCCCGAATGGCACGGACACGGCCAGCACTCCTGCCCGTGTCGGTCCAGCCTTTTAGACCATTCCAACAAACGGCACTGCAATCCTGGTTACGGGCAGCCGCAAGCGCAGCCTTTATCCGTCCGACAGCCGCAGATCACCTAAGGACCTGCTTCAGGAGAAGCATGTTCGTCGTGCCGCCCGATGGAGTACGCACTGTTTCGCGATCGTCCCAGTAGGCATACTTTGCCGTCAAACAGCACACACCTTAATGGAATCGTTCAGGAACCGGAATAATACAGTATAGACCATGACGGGGTTCGACCTTGCAACCAGGGACAGACCGGGGCATTGACAGGCCGGAACGAGCGTGGCCGGCAGCGGGCAGGCTGCGAAAGGGGCAAGAGCAGAACGGTCCGTATTGCCGCAGGCGCAGTCGACCATCTGGAAGCAACGGGTGATGCGGGGACGATCCGCCATTCTGGCAGGCTTCTGGCCAACAGGGGATTGTTGACCGGAATGGGGGGTTTCTGCCTGAATATACGAAAATTCACCCCCCCATCCTTTTCAAGAGACCCATTTCATGAGCCGCTCCTTCAACGTCGAGGCGATCCGTGAGTATCAGCAACAGTTGGACCAGCACCCGGTCTACGGAGCAGTGAACAGCATAGAGCAGCTGCGGCTCTTCATGGCCCACCACATCTACTCGGTGTGGGACTTCATGTCCCTGGTGAAGTACCTGCAGCGCGCAATCGCTCCGGCGGAGTACCCGTGGACGCCGGGACCCGACCCGGCAGTAGTCCGGTTCATCAACTCGCTGGTACTGGAGGAGGAGTCCGACGAGGCGCCTCCCGGGACCGACGGCAAGCCGGCGTTCGCCAGCCACTTTGCACTCTACTGCGGCGCCATGCGCGAGGTGGGCGCCAACCCGGCCACCATGCTCGCCTTCCTGAAACGGGTAAAGGGCGACGGCATCCGCGCCGCCTTGCGCTGGGAAGGGGTGCCGTCGCCCTCGCGCGCATTCACCACCACTACCTTCGACTTTATCGACTCCGGCAAGTCTCACGTGGTGGCCGCGGCGCTGGCCGTGGGGCGTGAGCATGTGATCCCCGGCATGTTCCGCGCCTTTCTCGGGCGCATGGGAATCGCCGAGAGCGCCGCACCGATCTTCCACTTCTACCTGCACCGCCACATCCACCTCGACACAGACTTCCACGGCCCGCTCTCGCTGAAACTGCTGGAGATTCTCTGCGACGGCGACGAGGCCAGGCTGCACGAGGCCGAGAAGGCCGGTGCGCAGGCCATCCAGGCGCGCATCCGTTTCTGGGATGGTGTGCTAAAGGTCCTTCAGGCGGGCTGATCTCCATGCAAAGGCGCGAAGACGCAAAGAGGGCGCTTGCCCTCTTTGCGTCTTCGCGCCCCTTTGTTGAATTTTTCCTGCGCCGCTCAGAATTTTGGGTCCATCAAGGGCCGCGTCGTCGCGACCCCCTGGGCGGCATTCGCCCGACGAGACCTGAATTCACCCGCCGCTCTGCGTAATGCCGGACCGCCAGGAATGCGAGGGGGTCTTTCGGCCCCCTCGCTTGCGCCGTTACTGGACAGTGGCAATGGTCAGCGTGTTGCGCTGGAGATTGCCAGTACCGGCCGCCATGTTCACATCGACATTGCCGGACACGTTCTGCATGGCATTCCCGGAAATGGTCGCCGTGTTCGCGACAGGCAGCATGTGCATTGGCAGCGACGCGCTTGCGCTGATGGCACCGAGCGCCGTCTGCGACACCGTGGTCGCCGCAGCGGTGCTGCCGCCGTGGCCGCCGAAGGCAATCGCCAGATCGTTGCTCTGCATGTTCTGCATGCCGGAAGCCATGTTGACACCGATATCGCCTTCGGCACCGTTCAGGACGTTATCCCCGATCACGGCCGAATTGGTCGAATGCCGATTGATGCCGACAGACCAGGGGCCCGATTGCTGTTGCCCTTCCACGCTTGCACTGGACGTACTGCCAGAATTGCTCACGTTGTCTGCGATCGCGGTATTGTTTGCCTGCAGGTTCTGCATGCCCGAAGCCATGTTGACACCGATCTGGCCAGAGGCGCTCTGTAGCACGTTGTCGAGCATACTGCTGCTTTCGGTATCGCGCACGCCGACTGCGATAGAGGGCCATATGAAGGCGCCATTGGCGGCCTGATTGTCATCAATGGCGGCCGTTCCATTCGCGTGCTGGCCGGCCTCTGGAACCCCGAAAACGGTGTCCATGGACAGATTGTTGGCTTGGCCATTCTGGGCGCCGGCTGCCACGTTGACGCCGATCTTGCCCCCGGCACCCATCAGGACATCGTTCGTGAGAGCGGTCGAATCGGCTAAATGGAAGGACCCGCTAATAAGGCCGCTATTGCCGAAATAGGAGCCCGCACCCTGATCGTTACGCAGGTAGGCGTCCGCCGAAGAAGCGGTTCGGCTGCCCGCCCATGCCAGGTTGTTCGCCTGCAGGTTCTCGGTGCCCGCGGCCAGATTGACGCCGATATTGCCGTGCGCGCTCTCAAGGACATAACCGTCCAGGCCTGCGTTGTTGTTACCGAGGAACGAAACCGAAAAGGCCATCGGACCGGATGCCTGATTGCTCATCAGACTTGCCATGGAGCTGGCATCATCGGCGTCCGGCACGATGGGATTCATGGTGTCGGACAAGGTGTTGGCCTGCATGTTCTGCACGCCGGCGGCCACATTGGCGCCGATATTGCCGCTTGCGCCCGTCAGGACGTCATCACTCATGCTGGCCGTGTTTTTCGAAAAACCGCTCACGACACCGCTTAACATGCTGGCGCTCTGGGTGTTACTGAGCGTAGCCACGCTCGTGGCGCTCGGATCGGCGAGCGAGGATCTTGCGGTCGTTGCATACGAAAGGAGGTTGGCCTGCATGTTCTGCTCGCCGGCGGCGACGTTCACATTGATGTTGCCGCTCGCCGCATACAGAACATTGTCGCTCAGCGAGGCGGTATTGTGATCATGGAGGCTGATGGCGCCGACGAGCTCGGCTGCCTGCGAATTCGACGCCGAGGCGGTGACCAGGGTCGTCAGGGTATTTTCCGCCATCGCCAGGTTGTTCACGGCCATGTTTTGCTGTCCCGCATCGACATTGACGCCGACGTTGCCGCTCGCCCCCTCCAGCACGTTGTCGCTCAGCGAGGCGGTGTTCGTGTTGGCGATGCTGCCAGCGAAGGCGAATGGCCCGGACTGCTGCACGCTCTTCACCGCGGCGTTCAGGTTCCCCAGAGTAACGCCCTGCGCGAGCGCCATGTTGTTGGCCTGCATATTGTTGTTGCCGGCCGCCAGATTCACTCCTATGTTGCCTGCCGCACCTTCGAGCACGTCTCCATCGGCACCTGCCGTATTGTGCGCAAAAACGACGGCGCTGAACGCGCAGGCATTGGACAACTGCGCGGAATCGACCATGGCGCTCGCATCGACGACTGCCGCACCGGACGCGTTCTTCACGATGTCCGCATTGTTGGCTTGCAGATTGTTCTCACCAGCGCCCACGTTGACGCCGACGTTGCCGGCGGCGCCGTCGAGCACATAGCCCTGCAGCGTGGCATTGTCCGTCTCGTTCACCGCGCCGGTAACACTGCCCATGCTCTTTTGCGTGCTATTTACGGTCGCGGTTGCAGTGGCTGGTGGCATGGTCAACGGTGTTGCCAATGCCGCCGGCGCCAATGCGACACCAATGGCGGCCGCTAGTGCCTGAAGTTTGAGCTGCCTCATAAGACGTCTCCTTATGTCGATGGAATGCGGGCCTCTGCCCGTTTTTTTATCCCCGAACGGGGCCTTTTGTCCCGCCAGATCGTGCCGTGGAAAGCCTCTGAGAAACGCGTTGCTGGGGCGATTTGCCCGCGCAGGCGGCCCTGCCGGACCGGGTGATACTCGCGAGCCGGTCAGGACCCCCAGGGGCGTCGGTGATCCTGCTTTCGCGCAGCGCCGGTAACCGCGCGGGCTCCGGTTTCTTCAGGGCCTCCGGCCCTGCCGCGGCGGCCCGGGAAGGGATTTCCGCCATTGCCATGTCATCCGAAATGGCCATCACTTCCAGGAATCCCGGCCTGGACTGCTGCCTCTGCTGCAAAAACGCATAACCCGCGCGCCCAATCCCCTCATGCGGGAGCCATGGGCAACGCACTTTCGCCATCCCGTGTTCCCCTATGCATGCGTCCCTATCAAATTTTGTGCCAATCCGCAGATGCCTTTCTATGCCCTTGTTATTACGAGGAAAACTTCAACGCGACGACTGGCGCAGAAAGGCGCGCGAAGCCAGCTCGGTCATGGTGTAAAGGCGGGCTCGACACAAATTCCGGGGGTGCGTACCCAACTGTTTCTGGAAAATTACAAGGTGTTGGCTCATGACAGCATGAGAAAGGGGTAACTCATGATTTCTCCTGAGCTTTACGGTAAGTGCGGAGTGTCAAGTTTCTGAACAGAGGGTCCGGGGCAGCCGTGGTTGGGCAAGCCAGCGGCCCTTTCCCGGATGTTGTGTCTCGCGCCGGCGGCCCAATCTTCTTGCGGCGTCGAGCTGCATGGAGATCACATTCCTTCCCCATCGCGTGGAATGAGCGATCTCTGCCGCAAAGTTCGATACACCGCGCAGTCCGCGGTCGTTCGCCCTTGCGAGGCGCCATGAAACGCCGCGAGGCCTTCGCGCAAACTCGCGACCGCCACCATGCATGTGGAACGGCCGCGAAAACTCCGGTGCGGATAGCCACACACATGGCAACAGCACTAGCGGCGATCGCACCCACCCAGAGTACCGCATCGTGCCGTGTACGCAAGAAGGGAATGGGCGCTCCCGTGCGTACCGCTCTACCGCCCTCCGGCACCTTGCCTGCACCCAAACGATATACCGCACCCGCGACATACCAACACCGGATGCGCAAACGATGCACGGATGTGCCGTATCCATTGCCATCGAAATGAACAGGCTAAAAAGCGGGTGGCCGCCATACGGGACACCAAGGGATCCCTTGCAGAAACACGCGGCGCTCGTATAATGGCTCGAGCGGAACGGCAGGCATGCCGATCTGGAGCAAGCCTGCCAGGATGCAAATGACCTTCTGAACAAAAGGAGGTGCGAGATGGGTTTGCTTGAACTTACCCCCGTGGCGCAGGACCTTGCCAGCACGGCGCGGATGATGATGCAGGCGGGCAAGGGAATACTCGCCATGGACGAAAGCAATCCGACTGCCAACCGGCGCTTCGCCAAGCTCGGAATTCCCGAAACCGTGGATGCGCGCCGCGCGTGGCGCGAACTGATCCTCACCACACCCGGCCTGGGCGAACATATCAGTAGCGCCATTTTGTATGATGAAACCATCCGCCAGACGGCAAGCGATGGGACGGCGTTTTTGATGCTGCTTGCAAAGGCCGGCATCATAGCGGGCATCAAGGTGGATGCAGGCGCCAAGGATCTCGCCGCACACCCCGGGGAGAAGGTCACCGAAGGGCTGGACCGGCTGCGCGAGCGGCTGGCCGAATACCGGCAGATGGGCGCCCGCTTCGCCAAGTGGCGCGCCGTCATTGCGATCGGCAAGGGTATCCCGAGCCGCGGCTGCCTCGAAGCCAACGCCCACGGGCTTGCGCGCTACGCCGGCTTGTGTCAGGAAGCGGGTCTCGTGCCCATCGTCGAGCCTGAAGTGCTCATGGACGGGGACCACACACTGGAACGGTGCGCCGAGGTCACGGAGGCTGCACTGCGCAGCGTGTTTGCCCAATTGTATGAACAGCGCGTTCTTCTCGAAGGCATGATCCTGAAGCCGAACATGGTGCTCTCGGGAGCGGACTGCCCCGTTCAGGCCGGCGTAGAAGAAGTAGCGGACACGACGGTAAAGGTTCTGTTGCGCGCGGTACCTGCGGCGGTCCCGGGTATCGCTTTTCTTTCGGGAGGCCAAAGTGCCGAGATGGCTTCGGTACGCCTGAACGCGATGAACGTCCGCTGGCGTGACAAGGCACCCTGGGCCCTCACCTTTTCCTTCTCGCGGGCGATCCAGCAGCCAGCCATGGAGCTCTGGAAAGGCGACGCAAGCCAGGCTGCCGCAGCACAGAGACTGCTCTACCAACGCGCCACGGCCAATGGCATGGCGCGCCGTGGCGCCTACCAGCCGCCTGCATGACGGCAAGAAAAGGCCGCGCGGCATCATGCAGCGGCTCGGTTCCTCTACGAGCCTGGGCGGCGATCTCGTGGGCGCCCGCCCCGCTTGACGCGCCGCAGAACTGGTTGCCCCATCAAGCTCCGCTCTCCCCGCGCGCATCGGTTGCCCAACTACTGCGCAAAAACAGCCTAACGGAAGAGAATGACCGCTGGCGCCCGGATAGACTCCTTTCCTATACTCCAGGTATCGGCGGGCTTGCGGGCATCACTTCATGAACTCGAAAACGCACTGGGAACAGGTATACACCAATAAACCTTTCGACACGGTAAGCTGGTTCCAGCCGCATGACGACGCGGCCCTTGCCATGCTGGACACCCTGCATCTCCCCCCCACGACCCCCATCATCGATGTCGGCGCAGGAGCTTCGACATTCGTGGACGATCTCCTGGGGCGCGGGTTTTCTGCGGTCACGGCACTCGACATATCCATGCGGGCCATCGGGATCACCAAAGAACGCCTGGGTGACCGTGCAGACAGCATCCACTGGATCGCCGACGACATCACGCGAGCAGCCCTGCCGGCAGGGGCCTTCTCGCTTTGGCATGATCGGGCGGTGTTTCACTTCATGGCATCGGCCGAACAGCGGTCGGCATATGGACGGGCGTTGCGCCAGGCCTTAAGGCCCGACGGTTTTGTCATCATGGCCACGTTCGCCGAAGATGGCCCCACACAATGCAGTTCCTTACCGGTGTGCCGCTATTCGGCGGGCGAACTCGCAGCCGCGTTGGGCGCAGACTTTGCACTGGAAAAACATATAAAGATCCACCATCGCACACCGCGCGACCAGGTCCAGGCGTTCACGTACTGCCTGTTCCGGCGTACGCACTAGGGACGATTTGACGACCCGGCTCCTGCAAGTCCGCAGCAAGGTCTTCTCTTGGCACCCACCGCCTGCGGTATACTGTTCTCTTTATTTTGGAGGAATATCATGGCCGGCTCAGCGTTCGAATACAAAGATGGCAGCACCATCCTCGAAGGTTTCCTCGCCGTAGACCAGTCCAACCAGAAGAAACGCCCGGGCGTCCTCGTATTCCACGAATGGATGGGGGTTGCCGATCATGAGAAGGCGGCCTGCAACGATCTCGCCAAGGCAGGTTACATCGCACTTGCGGGCGACATCTTCGGCAAGGGCAAACGGCCGACAAGCATGGAAGAAGCCGCACAAACTGCGAATCACTATCGCGGCGGCGATCGTACCCTGATGCGCCAGCGCGCGTCCGCGGCACTCTCCGCGCTCCGCGCCCATCCGCTCTGCGAAGGCAGCAAGATCGCCGCCATCGGCTTTTGCTTCGGCGGCACAGTCGCCCTGGAACTTGCGCGTTCAGGCGCCGACATCAGGGGCGTCGTCACCTTCCATGGCGGACTCAATACCCAGACTCCTGCCGCCGCCGGCAAACTGAAAGCCAAGATCCTTGCCCTCCACGGCGCCGAGGATCCTTTCGTCCCGGCGCCAGAGGTGGCCGCCTTCCAGGACGAGATGCGCAAGGCAGGAGCCGACTGGCAGTTCGTGCAATACAGCGGCGCCGTCCATAGCTTCACGAATCCGGGCGCCGGTAACCAGCCCGAAAAGGGCTTCGCCTACAACGCCGTGGCGGCACAGCGGAGCTGGCAGGCGATGCTGGCTTTCTTCAGCGAGATCTTCGCCTGACATGCAAGATCCCCGTGTGCCTGGACCGGCACACGGGTCCGTTTCTCAGAAATCGGCGTCGAGCACGACACGATAACGGGCCTTGCCGGCACGTACGCGGGCGATCGCGTCGTTGATGCGCGACATCGGGAAATGCTCGACCTGCGGGGCCACCTTGTGGCGTCCGGCGAACTCCAGCATCTTCCAGGTGGTTGTCGGCCGCCCAAGCGGCGAGCCCGAGACCTGCCGCCCGCCGCCGATGAGCCCGAAGACGTCGATGTCGAGCGGCTTTAGCACCGCGCCGACGAAATGCAGGCGTCCATGGGGCGCCAACGCCCGCAGATAACGTGACCAGTCGAGAGCGACATTCGTGGTCACCAGCAGAAAATCCAGCGTGCCGGCCAACTGATCGAGGGCGGCGGCATCGTGGCTGTCGACGACCGCGTGGGCGCCGAATTTCCGGATTTCGGACTGTTTTGTGCTGTTCGACGAGAACGCCGTCACCGCGCAGCCCCAGGCGCGCAGGAACTGCACGGCCAGATGGCCAAGCCCGCCGACCCCGATGACACCGACATGGTCCGTCGGCCGCACGCCCAGATCGGCGATCGGGCTAAAGACCGTGCTCCCCGCGCAAAAAAGCGGCCCGCTGGTGGCTGCGGGAAGCGCGTCCGGCAACACGGAGGCCCACGCCCAGTGACAGCGGATGCGCTCCGAGAAACCGCCGTGCCGTGCCACCATCAACGTCTCCACCTGCGGACAAAGATGGTAATCACCGCCCATGCAATGCCTGCAGACCATGCAACTGCGCGAGAACCAGCCCACCCCCACGCGCTGCCCAACCTGCAGACCCTTGACGGCATTTCCACAGGCATTGATGCGCCCGATGACCTCATGACCGGCGACCAAAGGGTAACGGGTATACCCCCATTCGTTGTCTATCATCGACAGATCCGAATGGCAGATGCCGCAATGCTCGACTGTGATATCCACCTCGTCTGGCGGGAGGGGACCTACTTCCAGCATAAAAGTCTCAAGAAGCGCGCCTGGCTCGGGCGCTGCATATGCACGGATTTTCTCGCCCATGGTCTTTTCTCCTTAACATTGGGGTCGTCGACAGCGGAAGAAAACCAGCCCTGGCTCTCCCCGGGGGATCCAGGACATCCGGCAGGAGCAGGAGACCAGAGCGCGTTCCGAAAACCCCGAACACACATCCTTCTTATCAGGGCGTCGCGCTCTCCCAGTCCCGCTCACAGCGGTCCCGGGCCTCGGCGCCGGTACGCCCCGGCAGAAAAACGCCGAGCTCGCGATTGCGGTTGAGGCTGGACCAGGTGAAATTCTGCGAACCCATATAGACGATCCCGCGGCCCGCGATCAGCTTTGCATGGACGATGGGCGTATGCAGATAACGCACCAGCACTCCGGACCGCGCCACGAGCTTCGCCACTGCCCGGTCATAGCGGCTCAAATGCGCCGGCAACACGACACGCGCAAGCCGGCCCTTGGCATAGAGCGCCGCCAACACCGCCCGATCACGTCCCATTTCCTCCGATTCGATGCAGACGGTGCCGGGCTGGCGAATCGCCCGAACGAGGTCGCCCGTGGCTCCCGGGGACACCACGAAGCGGTCCCTCACGCCGGGCCCTGCCGGCTTGCGCCGCCAATCGGCATTAAAAATAGTCTGCGCCGCCGATACCAATCCCGGTGCTTGCGTCGTCCAGATGTAATCCCGGTCGCGGTGAAACGTTGACCAGGTGAAATTGGCGGATCCGATTTCGAGCGCGTGCCCGCTCACCATGTACTTTGCATGATCGAAAACATACCGGTGCGCAAAACGCCCGGGCGGAAACCGCAGCCGCGCGCCGGTCGCCCGGATGCGCAAGAGCTCTGCCGCCGGGCGCGCGCCATAGGGATTGCGTTCGACGATGATACGCACATGCACCCCACGCCGCACAGCCATGCGCAACGCGCGCAGGACGCGGCGATCCGTCAATAGATAGGCATTGACATCGAGCTGCGTGTGAGCCCGTTCGATGAAATGCACGATGGGTGCCACACCCGCCTGGGGCTCAATCCACAACATAATCGGCCTGTCCCATTTTTCGAGAGAAGAAGTGCAGAGCGGCTCGCCGCGGCGCCTTGAGCACGCCATCCCCGGCCTCCTGGAAAGGATAGCCTTGTCCCCAACCGACATCCAGTCCGCGCGGCCCCGCACCTCTCCCCGGTTTCGATCCCTTCGGGATGACCACCAACCTGGATGGGGGGGTGGAATCGGCTACACTGGTGAGAAGAGGCGTCTTGCTGTTTTTGCCGGCGGCCGAAGCGAGTGCCCGATCCGCGGAGCGGGCCGATGCGTGCCCGTTGCGCCGCAGCGGGGCCATCCTTGCGCCGCATCCCCGTTACGCCCTCTGCCGGTACGCACAATCCAGTGTCTTTTCCGGTCAGTTCGCCTGGTCCTTGTATGCATGATCCGCCTGAACGCGTGATGGACGCCAACGAGCGCTTCTTCGGCCCGTACGGCCGCGATATCGCACTGGCGGCGGAAACGGGGCCACGGGGAAGACGAAACCGGATGGGCCGCGTCCTCTACCCCGATAGCCCTGCGCACGGATGGATTTACGGCCTTGGGGGATCCTTTACCTCTCCGTTTACTTTACCTATATTGAGCACATGACCGGCTTGTGGGGCGGACCGGAAAACCCCGACATGGGAACATGTCCCCGCGTAAGGAATCACGGATCTTCCAACCTATGAAGAAAAGAATCATTCGCGCCCTGATTGGCGCCCTGGCGGTGAGCCTGCTGTCTGCCTGCTACTACGGCCCCATGGGGGGAGGGTATGTCACCACGGACCTCGGGATCGGCATGCCCGCGCCGGTGTTCACCTTCGAAAACGGGCTCGATGTGTACTACATGTCGGCCTATGGTGCCTATGTATACGGCGAAGGCGGCGTCTATTACCGCTGGGCAAACGGGGCCTGGTTCTACACCCGCAACTTCGGGGGACCCTGGTTTGCCGTAACGGGGGGTACCTACCTGCCACCTGCGCTCTTGTATGGACCGCCGCCGCCAACCGTGGCCTATCGTCCCTATTTCCTGTGGTGGCGCCAGCACGCGGCGCCCTGGTATTCCATACATCATCCTGGCTGGTGGCGCCAGCACCGGCCATTCATGGGACATTATGATATGTGGCGGCGCCATTTTGCGCATCCCTACCCGTCGCGGCCCTTCTTCCGGCCTGGCGGTCCGCAAATGGGACCGCGCTTTGGGGGGGGCGCTGCGCAGCCCTTCTACGGACCCGGCCCGGGACGGCAGCAGATGGGTCCGGGACCG
>JAJYDN010000002.1:0-64938 GCA_021777535.1 Pseudomonadota bacterium | reverse complement strand
TTCCGATCTGACCGCGCGCATTCCAGGGGCCGGGCTACCCCCAGAGACAGGATCGATTCGGCCGGCCCGGGCCCTTCCGCGGACCGGGACGCTTCCAGGGACCCGGAAACCGGGGACCCCGGTTCCAGGGGCGGCAACGAGGCCCGGAAGGCCGGGGTCAGGGCAACGGCCGCCGCCAATATGGCCGGCGCGATCACGGAAACGGCCAGTACGGAAATGGCCAGTGAAGAGGGCTCTCGGGAACCCGTGACCAGGGCGGACAGGACCCTTCGCGTCTCTCCGGACAGCCGCTGCGCAAAGATACACACCCGTCCATCCCGCGGGGCGGCGGAAACGTGGTCTGTGTACATCCTTGAGTGCCGAGGGGGCTGTCTCTACACGGGCATCGCCCGCGACCCGGTAAAGCGGCTTGCCGAACACAGGGCGGGGCGGGGGGCGCGCTTTACCCGCTCCCATCCGCCGGTGCGCCTCCTTGCTACGACGACCTGTACCGGCCGGTCGGCGGCAAGCCGCCTCGAGGCCCATATAAAGCGGTTACCCCGCGACCGTAAGGTCGCCCTGGTGGCCCAGTGGATACGCGAGGCACCCGAACCTGTCGGAAACCCCTGACAAGCCCGCCATCACTGGCCGCACCACGGCCACCAGACGCTGCCGCCGCTTCAGGCAGGCGCCGTTCTATGAGACTTGCTCATTCCCGCCCAAACAAGAACAAAGCTGACTTGTTGCTTCACTGAGGCCGGTTTCACTCTGATCCGGCAACCAGACCCAGCGCCACCCCTCTCTCGCGCTCCCATCGCCGCAGAGTTTGCGGTGCCGCGCCCAAGAACTCGGCGGCTTCGTGAATGCTGGCCAATTTGCGGTTAAAACCCCCGGACAGCCGCCAAACCGGTATGATGGGAAAAGATCCCTAGCGGATTTCGCGATCGCGGCCTGCCGCACGCAAACCCGTGCGGACACATCTTTCAGAGCGGCTTTTTCCTGCAAACAGCGGATGCCAAGGCGCCCTTGCCACCATGACCCACCCCGGCGATCGCATGACCCAAGGCCAGTTCTCGTTCCTGCCCGATCTCACGGACGAGCAGATCACCGCACAGATCCGGTATGCCCTGAAAAACGGCTGGATCGTCGCCATCGAATACACGGACGACCCGCGGCCCCGCAACACCTACTGGCAAAAGTTCGGCACGCCCATGTTCGATCTGCAGGATCCGGCAGGCATCGTGCTCGAGATCCACAACTGCCGCACGACTTTTCCCCGGCACTACATCCGCGTGATGGCGTTCGATACGTCCAGGGGACGGGGAATGCCGCGGATGTCCTTCATCGTGAACCGGCCGCCCGCCGAAACGGCTTCACCCTGAATCCGCACCCGGACGGGGACACCCGTTCCTCCACGCGATCGCAAGCGGCGCCCCGGGGGAAACCAGCGCCTGCAGGGTGGTTCCCGCCTGCGCCTTTGGTCCCCACAGACAACTTCTACTGCGCGGCAAGCGCCTCGAGTTCACGTTCCCAGCGCGCCCGGTCCTCGGCATTCGCGAAGCTTGCCGCAAAGCTGTTGCGGGCGATCTGCGCCCATGTCGCCCGATCCCATCCGAACGCATCCTGCACGGCCCTGATGTTGTCGTTCATGTAACCACCAAAGTAGGCCGGGTCATCGCTGTTGATCGTGACCCGCGCACCCGCCTCAAGGAGCCTTGGCAGGCTGTGCGCCTTCATGTCCGGAAAAACGCAGAGGCGGATATTCGAGAGAGGACATACCGTAAGCGGCACCTCTTCTCTTGCGAGCCGCGCCAGCACCGCGGGGTCCTCCACCGCGCGGACTCCGTGATCGATGCGCCGTGCATTCAGGATATCGAGCGCCTCGGTGATGTATTCGGCCGGCCCTTCTTCGCCCGCGTGCGCTACCACCGGCTTGCCGAACGCGCGAACCCGGGCAAAAACCCGCGCGAATTTCGCAGGCGGATGCCCGCGCTCCGACGAATCGAGCCCAAAACCGTCTATCTGCTCGAGAAACGGTTCCGCTTCCGCGAGAGTCGCCCAGGCCTCCGCCTCGGGGAGGTGACGCAGGAAGCACAGGATGAGGCGGCTGCTGACGCCAAGAGCCCGGCCCCGGCGCATGCCCTCGGCCAGGCCCCGCACGACCGTTCCGAAAGACACACCGCGCGCCGTGTGGGTCTGCGGATCAAAGAAGACCTCGGCATGCACGACATGATCGGCGTGCGCGCGCTCGAGATAGGCGCCCATCAGATCCGCAAAATCCGCTTCCGTCCGCAAGACATCCGCACAGGCGTAATAGAGATCAAGAAAGGACTGGAGATCGGTAAAATTTTTGGCCGCGTGCAGGGCCTTTTCGTCGGCGTACGGCAAGGTGATGCCGTTGCGCCGGGCCAGCCGGAATGCAAGCTCCGGTTCCAGGGTGCCTTCTATGTGCAGATGCAGTTCGGCCTTCGGCATGCGGAAGGCAAACTCGAGAGCGGATAAGGGCATGCAAACTCCTTGGCAACGAGAAGATCGGGCGGCGGCGCACCGGCCGGATCCCCATCAGCCAATCCGGCAGTCTGCGCAAAGGACACACCCGCTTGGAAACAGGCGGCTTGCCGCCAAGGGGGCATGATGTCCCAAAGACCTCATCCGCTCAAGGCCACCAGGCGCCGTGCGGTGCCAACGAGCACGGGCACGGCAAGTCTGTGCACCAACGGCGGCAGATCGAGGGGCTTTATGAGCATCCTGGTTGCCATCGGGAAGGGATAGCCCTTGCGCATCCAGGCGGCGATGCGCGCGCGGAAGGCAGTGAAATCGGTGCGCCCGAATGGCCGGTCCGGATAGCGGATGCGACAAGCGTTGCGCACACCCAGATAGGCATCCTCGCTGTCGACTTCGGCCACCCGCCGCCAGAGCTCCCGCGCCACGCGGGATCGCCCGTTGCGCTCGTGGTCCTGATATTGGCGGTAGTAGCGGTAGAACGCCTTGTAGTGACCGATCTCGTCGGCGCGGATGCGCCCGGCGATCATCGCCAGCACGGGTTCCGGGGCCAGATCGCGGACCATGGTGTAGAAGCTCGCGGTACCGGTCTCCACGACGCAGCGCGCCGCCATCTCCAGCGCGCGCGTAGGACCAAGGAACTGTGTCTGGCAGTATGGACTGTAATCCGCCCGGAAACCCGCAAAGCCCCGCTCCCAATCGAAATCCGGCCAAACGTGCTCGACATACCTGCGCAGGGCGCGCCCGTGCTGCACCTCCTCGGCCTCCCATTTCCCGGTAAGCCACGCGCAAACCCCTGCGTCTCCGGCGTAATATTCGGCAAGATTGCGTGCGTAGAGGTCGGAGAGGATCTCGATGAACGATGAGGCTGCCAGCAGACCAAACCAGTCCTCGCTGCCAGCAAGCCGGCTGCGGTCGATTTCCTGATAGGGAATATCGGCCAATGACCAGGCCGGGCCCATATTCCGCATCGCTTCACCGCCTTCCTGCGATAGAATTTGTGTAGGCATTCCCGCCAGACCCCATGACCCATGACTTCCGCGGCCATGGGGAACATGGTATGAGAAACGACGCGCGGAGGAAACCGGATGGAAGACGAAAAACGTGCCCCGGCCGTTCTGGCGGGCGGATGTTTCTGGTGCGTTGAGGCCGTCTACCGCCAACTGGCGGGCGTCCTCTCCGTGGAATCGGGCTACGCAGGCGGCACATCCGAGACCGCACACTACCGCGCCGTCTGCAGGGGTGACACCGGACACGCAGAATGCGTGCGCATCCTCTTCGATCCGCTGCGGATAAGCTATGCGGCGCTGCTCGATGTCTTTTTCAGGGCCGCGCACGACCCCACCCAAAAAGACCGTCAGGGCAACGACCGGGGGCGCCAGTACCGTTCAGCGATCTTTTACGCAGACGACAGCCAGAAGGCTGCCGCCGAACGCGCGATCACCCAACTCACTGCAGACCGCGCCTTTGACGCGCCCATCGTCACAGAGCTTGTGCCGCTTGCCACCTTCTACCCTGCCGAGCCGTACCACCAGGACTACGCGGCGCGTAATCCAGGCCAGCCTTATATCACGCATGTCGCGCAGCCGAAGATCTTCAAGGTACGACAGGCTTTTGCGCATCTTCTGCGCAACACCGCCTCTTCCGGGGAGCCGACCGGTCATGCCTAGCCAACCCCGCTATAGCCTGAACCCCCTCACGCAGGCGGCGCGCGCCGCGCGTATCAGCACGCTGACCCAGGAAGAGCGCCGCATACTCCTGCATGCGGGAACGGAGAGACCTTTTTGCGGGGGTCTCCTCGACGAGCACCGCCCCGGCCTTTTTGCCTGCCGCCTCTGTCACCTCCCGCTATTCCGGTCGCAGGACAAATTCGAGTCGCACACGGGCTGGCCGAGCTTCAAGGCGCCCTACGACCCCGCGCACATCACGCGCAAAGAAGACCGCAGCCACGGCATGCAGCGCACCGAGGTGCTCTGCGGCCGCTGCGCAAGCCATCTCGGTCACGTCTTCCCGGATGGCCCCCCTCCATCCGGTGAACGCTTTTGTATCAATTCGGTATGCCTTACCTTTTTCCCGGAAGGGATCGAACCCCCGCAGCCCGAACTCGAGCAGCCCTAGAAACAGTGACCTTTGGGGGCCGACAACCATCCCTCGAAGGTCGCATCGCGAAAGCGCCGCGCTCCTCTAGACTTAAACGCTCTCCGGTCATGTGATGCCGGGACGGGACCCCGACAGGGGGAAGGCATGCGGGGATACCGCCGCGGTGGCCGTAAAAACGGCGGCGCGCCGGTGCACTTTATGCGCCCCGCGCGGGCACCACCCCCGGCACTGCAAAAGGTCGGGTTCATGCCGGACGAGCAGCCTGCGTTCCGGCCCCCTTGCTGTCTGTGGATGAGGTTTTGGAGGAGGCGCCCATGATTACCGCAATCCTGCTTGCCACGCACCAACGCGACTCCGGCCGGGACCTGTGCCCACCGCACCCCCACGGCCTGCCGGACACCACAGCCGGTGCGCACGCCTTGCGCGGGATAGTCGACCGCCTGATCGTCGTCGTGCGGCCTGAGGCCTTTGTGCAGGCCACGCGGGAACGCCAACAGGGCGTCGAGGTCCTCGGCTGCCCGCACACCCACGAAGGCGTCGCCGCCCAATTGGCCTACACGATCCGCGTGACCGGGGGTGCCGCGGGCTGGATTGTCGCCGCCACGGGGCCCGCTGCCCTGGAACCGCCGGTAATCGATGCGATGGCCCAACAATTGCGCCGGGGCGCCCTCCTGGTGGTTCCGCGCCTGCGGACGCACCGCCACCACCCGCTCGGATTCGGAAGGGCCTTTGGGCCGCAGCTGTCGGCTCTCACCCACGACTCCGGCCTCATCGCTCTCTTGCGCCGGGCCCGGCGGCTCGTCAGGAGAGTGCCGCACGAGCCGGTGATTCCCGCCCACACCGGGGTGGCCGTGCCGACATCGCGTTGGCGCGCTCGCGCGCAGCCGGCGCCCCTGGCACACCCAGCAAGAGAATGAGGAGATACAGCAGGACGCGCCGTCAGGCGCAACGGCCTAGGAGCCCGTGAGGGGAGCCGGCGCCGGACCAGGCTCGGCCTGTAGACGCCGCACCATCGGCAGCAGCTTGTCTTTGAGACGACGCCACGTGATCGGTCCCACAAACTTGTAGGCAACGACCCCTTTCTTGTTCAACACGAAGGTTTCAGGTACGCCGTAAATGCCCCAGTTGATTACCGCCATGCCCCGCTTGTCCGCGACGATCATCGAATACGGATTGCCGAACACGCGAAGGTAGCGCTGCAGGCCTTGCTTCGTATCCTTGTAATCCACCCCGATCAGCGGCGCCACGTGCAGGCTCTGGATGCGGATCAGTACCGGCATTTCCTGCCGGCAGCTCACGCACCACGAGGCAAACACGTTCAAGAGCACGACATGGCCGAGGAAGGTCTTGTTGGTCGCGTACTGTGCCGGCTGTCCGGCGACCGGCAACCGGAACCCGGGCATGGGTTTGCCGATGAACGGGGACGGGATGAACGTCGGATTCAGAAAGAGTCCCCGCCCGAGGACGACCGCGATCGCCACGAACACCAGGGCCCCGACCCAGAACAGCTTGCGCACGCTAGGCCTTGCCTTTCGCTTTCATTGCCAGCGAATGCTTGAGTTCGGCCTGGACCTCGGGCGGCATGTAATTGGCGCCATGCTTGGCAAGAACCTGCGTGGCCATGAAGACATCGTTGCCCGCAAACCGCCCCTGCACCACCACGCCCTGGCCGGCGCGGAAGAGGTCGGGAAGGATGCCGTCATAGTGCACCACGAGACTGTGGCGCAGGTCCGTCACGGTGAATGTCGCACGCAGCCCATCCTTGTGGACGGTGCCGTGCTCGACCAGTCCGCCCACGCGAAAAACGTGGTGAATCGGCGCCTTGCCCTCGAGTACCTGCGTGGGCGAATAGAAGAATACGAGGTTGTGCTGGAATGCCGTCAGAATGAGCCACGTGGCCAGACTGACCGCCACGAGACCCACGACGACGAATGTCAGGCGCTTGTTCTGCCGCTTCACAGTCCCTCCTCACCGCGCTCCGTCTCCCGCCGCAGCTGGCGGCGCACAGCGCGCCGGCGCAAGAGCGGCGCCACCGTGTTTACGGTCACGATGAACGCGGTAAAGGCATACGCGCTCCATACATAGCCGCCGAAACCGCCCATCGCCCAGAATTGAGACCAGGTCACACGATCTTCCTCGCCAGATTCCGCACCCACTGCCTGTCCTTCTCACGGACGAGAATCTCGTTGCGCGCACGCACAAGCAGCATCGTGAGATAGAAAAACATGAACGCAAGCGACATGACAATGAGCGGAATCAACATGGTGATGTAGATTTTCGGCTGATTCGTCAGCGTAATCGACGCCGGCTGATGCAAGGTGTGCCACCAGTATACCGAGTAATGAATGATCGGCACGTTGATGACGCCCACGATGGCGACGATCGCGCTCGCATGGGCCGCCCGCCGCGGGTCTTCGATGCTGGCCTGTACGGCCATATAGCCGACATACAGAAAGAACAGCACGAGTTCCGAAGTGAGGCGCGCGTCCCAAACCCACCAGGTTCCCCACATGGGTTTGCCCCAGATGGAACCCGTGACGAGCGCGCAGAGCGTAAAGGAGGCGCCAAGCGGTGCCGTGCATTTGGCAAGTATGTCGGCCAGACGGATGTTCCAGATGTAGCCCGCCGCCGCGAACAGGGCCAGCGCCATGTAGGCCATCATCGACATCCATGCATTGGGCACATGCACGAACATGATGCGGTAGGCATCACCCTGCTGATAATCCGGCGGGGCCCAGTACAGGCCGAGATAAAGGCCGGAAACAAAGAGGATCACGGTAATCACCGCGGACCAGGGAAGGACACGCCCGGATATTGCGTAGAACCGCCTCGGCGCCCCGTACTTGTGCAGGTACTTAATCAATCGAGCGACACCCTCAAAGCCGATGCGCAGGCAAGCGGCGCGAATGCCAGAGCCAGAACCAGGAAAGCGGCGAGCAGCGACAGGTGGGCCGTCGCCGCAAATTCCTGGCCGGCAGCTGCTGCCACTGCCTCGGCACCAAAAATCAAGACAGGAGTATACAACGGCAGAACGAGCAGAGAAACCAATACGCCGCCACCGCGCACCCCCAGGGTCAACGCAGCCGGGATCGCGCCGATGAGCGTCAGTATGGGTGTGCCAAGAAGCAGTGACAGAACGAGCGTACCCATTGCCTTGTCGGGCAGCGCCATCTGTATCGCCAGCAAAGGCGAAAGCAGTGCGAGCGGCAACCCGGTCAACACCCAGTGAGCGGCAAGCTTCGCGAAAACAAGCGCCGTGAGGGGATAGGGACTGAGGAGCATCTGATCCAGGCTACCCTCCGTATAATCGATGATGAACAGCTGATTCAGCGACAATGTCGTCGCCAGCAACGCCGCCACCCACAGGACACCTGGCGCAATATGCGCAAGTTCCCGGCGCTCCGGGCCCACCGCAAGCGGAAACAAGGTCGTGACGATCACGAAAAACACGAGGATGTTCGCCACCTCGGTCCGCCGCCTCCAGAACAGAAGAAGCTCGCGGATGAATACCGCCCGCATGGCGCCAAGGAGGGAGCCTCTCATCGTCTTGACCGCACGAAATGTTCCAGATCGAAGTTCCGGATACCGGGCAAATCAAACGCCTGATGCGAGATGATGAGCGCAAGCCCCCCCTCGCGCAGGTGCTCCTCGATAAGATTGACCAGTGTCTCAACGGATCCGACATCGAGCGCCGTGAAGGGTTCATCCAGAAGCCACAGCGGCCGGTTGACGACCAAAAGACAGGCCAGCGCAAGCCGGCGCTTCTGTCCTTGCGACATATGGCGGGCCGGCCGCTCGGCGGCTGCCGCGAGGCCCACGCGCGCAAGGGCCGCATCGACCTGCTTCCCGTCACAGTCCGCCCCGCCGTGTGTGCGCGCATAGGTCCACACGTTTTCCGCAGCCGTAAGTTCCTCGCGCAGGCCGTTCAGGTGCCCGAGGTAGGCAAGTTCCGCGTAAAACTCATCCCCCAGATCGCGCACCCGCTCACCGCGCCACCGGATGTCACCCCGCAGCGGGCGCCCAAGTCCGGAGAGTGCACGCAGCATCGTGGTCTTGCCGTAGCCATTGGGGCCGCGGATATGCAGGGCCTCGCCGGCGCGCAATTCAAAAGACACGCCACCGAAGAGCACCCGGTCACCACGGGCACAGCTCAGGGCGCGGACTGCAAACAGGGGCTCAGTCATGCGGGACCGGTGCTGCGGTGCCAGATGCGGTGGACGCGGCCGGACCGAAAAGTTGCGCGCGGACCTTGGCGATGGCGCTCTCGACACCGGCGCGGGCCTTGCTGCCAGGCGGCAGCTCGTCTTGCAGCCGCATCCAGTACTTCAGGGTTCGTTTCAGGTGGCCATTGTGGTAGGCGGCAAGGCCCAGGAACCAGAGGGCATCCTGTTGATGCGGATTGCGCGCATACAGCTGGCGGTAGAGATGGTCGACAAGGCCTGTCGTTTGCGTCGGATGGGCCGTATAGAGCAGCCACGCATAATTGGCGAGCACGTCCAGGTCGTCCGGCGCGAGCTTGTAGGCCTTCGCGTAGGCCCCACGCGCACCGGTTACGTTTCCGAGAACGATGTTGGCGCGCGCAAGCTCGATCCACCCGTTGGTATCATCCGGATGGTACTTCAGGTGCCGCTTGAGCTTGTTCACCATGCTGAGCACCATCGGCGGCAGCCCATGCAGGCCGTTCACGTGCCCGTTCGCGTTGAGATGCGCGAAGGTGACGAGCGCGGGCGCGTTCTGCCGGTAGTCGAGCCCCCCGGCGACGACGACGAGCAGCATCGTGACCGCCACCGCGCCCAACACCCGGTGCCGCAGTTGCAGCGTCCCACCCGTCTTGCCGGCAGCAGTCAACTGGTCGAGCCGTGAAACGGTCTGCGCAAGCTCATACTCGAGGCGCTTGCGCTCCTCCACGGCCACTGCATCGTCCAGGCGCCCTTCCCTGCGATCCTGATCGAGCTCCCGGATCTGCTTTACCAGTTCGCCGCGGCTATAGGCGAGAGCGACACTTTCCTCGCCGCCGGCGAGCCCGTTCTTGACGGGACGCGTCAAAAACCAGCCGACGAGCACCACCAGCGCAACGGCCATCAAAACAATGCTATGCATAGCTACTCCGGGCGCGTAAGGGCATCGATCCGTGCCTGTTCTTCGGGCGCCAGAGGGGGCACCGGGGGTGGTGCGGGCGCCCGCGAACGTCTACGGATGAGAATGAAAGCCACGCCTCCAAGGCCCAGGAACAGGACAAACGGAGCGACCCACAATATGGCTCCGAGAGGATCGAAAGGCGGCTTGAGAAGAATGTAATCACCGTATCGCTTGACGAAATAGGCGCGGATCTGCGCCGGTGACTCGCCTTGCTTGAGCTTTTCGGTAATCAGCTTGCGCATATCCCGCGCAAGACCCGCCTGCGATACCGCCAGCGATTCGGCCTGACATACCGTGCACCGCAGCGTCTTGGCGATCGCCCGCTCACGCCGGTGCAGCGCGCTTTCGTGCACGACGGTCGGCGCCTGCGGGGCTGCCGTCTGCGCCGTGCCCGCTGCCTGGACCGCTGATGCCGCCAGCATCAACCACAGTGCCAGCCAAACCCTCATGGCGTCGACAACGCCGCCTGCGTCACCCGCACGCGCCGCTTCCATCCGTCACTCAACGCAAAGACCAGCCCGAAAATGCTGATGCCGCCGCCAAGCCATATGAAATTCACCAGCGGATTTACAAAAAGATGGATCTCCCACTTGCCGGCATGGTGGTCACCGATATCCACGTATACATCGCGCAACAGCGTCGAATTCACGCTCGGACGCGTCACCTCCATGGGATTCGCATCGAAAACCCGCTGTTCGGGACGCAACTGCGCGCCGTTGTTCAGGACCGTGAGCCGGCCCTGGACCGCCGTGTAGTCCGAACCCCGTATATGACGCACGCCATCGAACTGGACGCGCTCATGGGCGAGAACCATGACATCGCCCGGCGCCATCATGACGAGCTTGCTGGACTTGAAGAGCCCGGAACCGACAAGTCCTACCGCTATGATGAGAACACCCGCATGCACGATCATGCCGCCGTAGTGACGGCGGTTGCCCAGCACGACGCGGCTGAACGCGACAGCCCAGCTCTCGCGCTGGGCCAGCCTGCGCTGCGCCACGGCCCGCCAGACGTTGGCCCCGATGGTGACAGCAACGAAGACGATGACGCCGGCCGCCACCGGTGCCGTCCACGCACCCGCCCCCCAATACCATGCCAGCCCGCCTCCGGCAACGACCGCCAGGGCCAGCGGCAGGGCAACCCGTTCCTTTAGCTTGCCCATGTTGGCCTTGCGCCAGGACACCAGCGGCCCGAGCCCCATCACCACCAGCAGCACGAGGAAAATGGGCACCATCACGAGATCGAAGTACGGTGGCCCCACACTGATCCGGGCGCCCGTCAGCGCCTGCAAAAAGAGGGGATAGAGTGTTCCGAGAAGCACGCAGGCCGCCGCCACCGTGAAGATGATGTTGTTCCACACGTAGAGCGACTCACGGGACATCGGCGACACGAAGTACTCCTCGACCTGCTGGTAGCCGCCGCGGGCCAGAAACAGGCCGAACGCGAGAATGAGGATAACGACCATGAAACTCAGCAGGTAGATGCCCTGCCCCGGCGCCGCCGCGAAGGCATGCACCGACGCCAGCACGCCCGAGCGCACGAGAAAAGTGCCGAGCAGCGACAGCGCGAAGGTGGTGATGATGAGGAAGATGTTCCAGGTGTGCAGCATGCGGCGCCGTTCCTGCACGGAGATGGAATGGATCAGGGCGGTCCCCATGAGCCATGGCATGAAAGCGGCGTTCTCGACCGGATCCCAACCCCAATATCCGCCCCATCCCAGCGTGTAATACGACCACCAGGCGCCGAACACGATGCCGGCCGTCAGAAAGCCCCAGGCAAACAGCGACCAGCGCCGTATATGGCCAACCCAGAGTTCGCTCTTCCAGCGCGTCAGCAGCGCGGCCATCGCGAACGAAAACGGGATGGAGAATCCGACATATCCCATGTAGAGCATCGGCGGATGGATGACCATCCCCGGATCCTGGAGCAGCGGATCCAGATTGGCGCCCTGCGGTGGCACCGGGTAGAGGCGGGTAAAGGGGCTGGACATGAACAGGGACAGGCCAAAAAATCCCGCGATGAGGGCCGCCTGCACGGCCATGATCGTGACGATCCGGTCCGGATAGTGGCGCCGGCCGTGGTAGGCGACGGCGGCAGAGTAGGCTGTCATCATCCAGATCCACAGATACAGGGAACCGCGATGGCCGCCCCACAAGGCCGCAATCTTGTAGAAAAGCGGCAGATGCGTATTCGAATTCAGCGCCACATAGAGCACTGAGAAATTGTTCGTGATGAAGGCGTTGACGATGGTCAATGCCCCGATCGTCGTCAGCAGGAAAACGATCGGCGCGCCGTTGACGGTGATGACGCGCAGCCCTTCACTCTTCAGATAGCGCGCCGCAATCGGCGCCAGGGCCTGCGCGACCGCCACGAAAAATGCCAGATAAGCAGCGAAATGCCCGAGCTCGATCAGATTGAAAGAAATGCCTGACAACGCCATGTAAAGCCCCCGATCGCCGCTTAGGCCAAACTGAAGACACGCACCGGGCCAGAACCCGCACGAGGTGCGCCGCTTATTGGGTCAAGCAGGGTATCGCAAAGCGCGGAGCGTGTATAGTATGGGTCCATGGCGGAGATATCGACAGAAACGGTGCGTAAACCTGTGCATAACCTTTGACGATCGCTTCGACAGCGGCAACCTTCCTTTGTTTCCTTCGGATTGATTACAGTTTGAACACTGACACGAAAAACACCAGCATGCCCGGTCCGGGCGCCGCCTTGTGGCGGCGCTTCGCAGCCGATTTCTACGACGCCCTCCTGCTCCTTACTTTGTGGATGATCGCGATGGCGCCGATCGCCCTCTATGTAGTCGGCGTCCGCAAGGATTCGGCGGCCATGCACCTGATCGGCCACCTATCGCTCGGCGCGCTGTTTCTCGCCTATTTCGTGCATTACAGCACCAAAAACGGGCAGACACTCGGCATGCAGGCCTGGCGGCTGCGCGTGGTGACCACGAACGGCGCGACGCTTGGCTGGAAACGGGCGCTCGCGCGGACACTGCTCGCCACCGCGTGGTTTGCCGCGCTCCTGACCGGCATCGGGCAATGGTTCGCCGGCCACCAGGCGGCCGCCGCACCACTTCTCGCCGTGTTCTTTGTCGCTTATTTCTGGATGCTCGCGAATCGGCCCGAACAGGCCCTGCACGATACGCTCACCGGCACCCGGGTGCTGTTCGTGCCGCGCCCTATCCGACCCGCCGCAGCAGCCACAGACTCGCCAGAATCAGCATCAGCGTCGGTACCATTGCCCCCAGCAGCGGCGGAAAGTGATAAAGCAGACTGAAATCACCGAAACCGCGGTTGAACACGTAAAAAATGAGACCGAGCACGACGGCGATGAACAGCCGGAATCCGAGCCCCCCGTGGCGCGGATTGCGAAAGACGAAGGGCACGGCCAGGAGCACCATGGCCGCCGTCGTGATGGGCGCAAGCAACTTGTACCAGAACACGAGCTCGTAGCGGGCCGTATCCTGGTGGTTGCGGTGCAGGTGCTTTATGTAGCGGAACAGGTCGAACACCGACAGCGCATGCGGATTGACGGCAAACACCGACAGCAGGCTTGGCGCGATGCCGGCCCAGCTGCCATGACGGCTCCTGTGCACAACGAGATGCCCCTTCAGGAATTGCGTCTCCGCAACATGGCTTAACTGCCAGCGGCCATGCGCGTAGCGGCCGCTCAGCGCAAAAAGCTCGCGGCTCAGATGGCCCTGCCGGAAACGATAGACCGTAAGACGCAGTATCGTGAGATCGGGCAATACATCGCCGACATTGACAAAACTGCGGCCCTCCCGCAGCCAGAAGCCCTGCGCATGACCGAGGGCGACATCGAGTCCGGCCGCCTTCGCCTCCTCCTTGCGCGCAAGGGATGCCGCCTTGGGCCCGACCATGTCGCCAAAAACCGCCGCCAGCAGGGCGAGGATGAGCGCGGCCCGCAACGCCGCATAGGCGATCTGCGTAACCGAAACACCGGCCGCGCGTAATGCCGTGAGCTCACCATCGATCGCAAGCGACGACAGACCGAGCGTCGCGCCGACGAGGGCGGACATCGGGAAGAGGGTGGAGATCTTGCCCGGGAGACTCAAGGCGACCATGGCGAGCACCTGATAAAGGCTGCCGCCGCGGCTTACCTCGCCCATCTTCGTGACGAGATCGAAGAACAAAAAGAGACCGACGAAAAGGCTCAGCACAAGACCCGTGCTGATGACAAGGCGCCGCGCCACGTAACGGTAGATGATTCTCATGAGCGCCTGAAAGTCACCGGCAGCAGTGAGCGGCCGTGAACGCGGCGAACAAACAGATAGGCGGCCAGCAGCGCAAACAGGCCGTGCACCCACCACAGACCGACCATCGACGGGATCTGCCCGCGCGCCAGCAGCGCATGCGCGATGCTGAGCAGATTCACGTAGGCAAAATAGGTGAGCACCGCGGCAAAGAGCGGGGCGAACGCACCCCGCCGCGAATCGGTATAGGCGAAAACCAGCGCAAGCGGCGTCAGGATGAAGAGCGAAAGAGGCTGCGCCAGCCGCCACTGCCACTCGGCAATGGCGCGCGGCCGGTTCGAATGCAAAAGCGTAAGCGTCGGCACTTCATCATGGGTAACCGCAGTCAGCGTGGTGAAGCGGTGGCGGCGCACGCGCAGGGCGTACGTACGGTAGCGCAGGATGCGAAAATTGGCCTGCCCGGGGATACCCTGATAGCGGCGCCCGTTCAGCAGCACCAGAAAACGCAGGCCGGTATGCGGGTTCTTGTATTCATAGCCGCGCTTGGCGACCAGAACACCGCTTTTCCCGAACTCGGTGGCGCTCACGAAGATATCGTGGAGCTCGCCATGCGGCCCCACCTTCTGCACATAAAAGATCGCGCGGCCGTTGTGGGTATGGTTGAAGCGGCCCGGGATGATGCCGGCGGCATAGGCGGAGGTATTTTCCACCTTCACCTTGTGCAGCAAAAGCGCCGCCATGGGCGCGAGATAAAAGGCGATCGCCGCGATCAGGGCGGCGACCCCGGCGGTCCACACGTAGGCCGGACGCAAGAGTTGGCCCAGACCGACGCCGCAGGCGGCGAGCACGGTGATCTCATTGTCCCGGTACCAGCGGGCCACGGCCAGCAACAACCCCACGAAGACCGTAAGCGGCAGGATCATCGCCAGATTTTTCAACAATTCGAGACCGAGCAGCAGGAAGACGATGTGCGCAGGAAACTGGCCGTTGGCGGCCTCGCTCAAAAGCTTGACGAGACTCACCACCACATAGAGGCTCAGGAACGTCAAGGTGACGAGCAGGGTGGTCTGGGTAGCTTCGCGGTAGAACGCCCGGGAAATGATCACGGCTTTTGCTGGCGGCGCAAGCGGTTTATCATGGGCTTTTCGGTGCGCGCGCGCACCGCCCATCTGTCAAACCTGGCATGCGAGATCCCCTGACCTATGGAATGCACATTCACGCAAGAAGCCCCCGAGACGCTGGCGACCGAATGCCTCGTCGTCGCCATCCATGAAAACCGCCGGCTGTCGGGCGCGGCAACGGCCCTCGACAAGGCCCTGAACGGTGAAATCGCCGCCATTGTGCAACGGGGCGATATCGAAGGCAAACTCGGCCAGACTCTCGTGCTCATGCAACCCGCCGGGCGGCCTGCCGTGCGGATCGTGCTGGTGGGGGCGGGCGCCGCGGACGAACTCAAGGCCACGGAGTTTCATGAACTGGTCGCGCGGGGCGCGCAGGCGGCATCGGACCTCCATGTCCAGTCGTACGCAAGCTACCTCGCCGAAGTCCCCGTGACAGGCCGCGATGCGGCCTGGTGTCTCGAGCACGCCGTGATGGCCACGCACGAAGCGCTCTACCGCTTCGATCGCCTGAAGACCCGCAACACCCGGGCGGCGCAGGTGCAAAGCTGCCGGCTGGGCCTGCGTGACATCGCCGCCGATGCCGCCGCGCAAGCCCTGGTGGTGGGCCAGGCCGCCGCCAACGCCATGACGCTCGCCAAGAATCTCGCCAATCTGCCGGGCAATCTGTGCACGCCCTCCTATCTCGCCGAGGAAGCGCGTGCGCTCGCGGAACGCCACGGGATGACCGTGAAGGTGCTCGAAAAGGCCGACATGGAGGCGCTCGGCATGGGTGCCCTGCTGGCCGTGGCCCGTGGCACCCATGAACCGCCCAGGCTCATCGTTCTCGAATACCAGGGCCGCCCGGGCACGGCCCCCATCGCGCTCGTCGGCAAGGGAGTCACCTTCGACTCGGGCGGCATCTCGATCAAACCAGCCGCCAATATGGACGAAATGAAGTTCGACATGTCGGGGGCCGCCGCGGTGCTCGCCACCATGCAGGCGGTCGCGGAAATGAAGCTTCCCCTGAACGTGGTCGCGCTGATGCCCGCCACCGAAAATCTGCCCGGCGGCAGTGCCATCAAGCCAGGCGACGTGGTGACGAGCCTGTCCGGCCAGACCATCGAGATCCTGAACACCGACGCGGAGGGGCGGCTCATCCTCTGCGACGCCCTTACTTACGCCGAACGGTACAAGCCGGCCGCGGTGGTCGATCTGGCGACCCTCACCGGCGCCTGTGTCATCGCGCTGGGCGGCCATGCCGCCGGCCTCTTGAGCAACAACGACGCACTGGCGGGCGAATTGCAGAAGGCCGGCGACACCGCGGCGGATCGCGCATGGCCCCTGCCTCTGTGGGAGGATTACCAAAAGCAGCTGGACTCCAACTTTGCCGACATGGCGAATGTGGGCGGACGCGAAGCCGGCACCATTACGGCGGCCTGCTTCCTGTCGCGGTTTACAAAGGCCTACCCCTGGGCGCATCTCGACATCGCCGGCGTAGCCTACAAGACTGGCAAGGAGAAGGGCTCGACCGGACGGCCCATTCCGCTGATCGTCGAATTCCTGCGGGGGCGCGCCCGCACCGCATGACCAAAGTGGATTTCTATGTAGGGGGAGAAGGCAGCCGGCGGGAGCTCATTGCCTGCCGCCTGGCCGAGATCGCCTACCAGCGGGGCCACAAGGTGCTGGTCGTGGCGCCCGCCGATGCGCTGGCCGCCCTGGATACTTTGCTGTGGACCTTTGCCGCCGGCTCCTTTGTGCCGCACGGACGCGCCGGCGAGGATGAGCCCGTCACACTGGCTGCGGCCGCAGCGGAGAACGGCGACGTCCTCATCACGTTGTCGCCGGAGCTGCCGCCACATGTGGAGGGGTTTTCCCGCATCATCGAGATCGTGGGCGCCTCCGAAACGGAAAAGGCGGCGTCACGGCCGCGCTTTCGCTACTATCGGGAAAAAGGATTGGCACCCACGGTCCATAACCTTCCATGAACAAATCCGACGCACTCGGCGAGATCCTCACGACACTCCGGCAGCTCGCGGCCGATCTTGCAGCCGGACCCGCGGGCAACGACGGCATACCCGTCCTCACCACCGCAGTCGCCGTGCCCAAGCCCACCGATACGCGGGCCCACACGGTGGGCGCACCGATCCCCACCTTGAGCGCCGTCGTCGCCCGCCCCGAGGGGCAGCGGCAGGTCGACGCCTTTGCCGAATCGCAGAGCCGCGCCCTGCAGGCCCAGCTGCGCGCCGAGGAAACCTTGCGCCGCCTGGTGCGCAGCTGGCAGGAAAGTGGGCGCCCCCCGCTCCCGCCTGCTATCATCGCCGCCCTTGAGCGCGCCCTTACGGAAACACTGCAAAACGACATCGACCCCCGACCATGACCGACACCACGCAAAGCAAGAGTTACGAGCCCAGCGATATCGAAACGGCCTTGTACGCCCGCTGGGAGGCCGCCGGCTACTTCCGGCCACAAGGCGAGGGCGCAAGCTTTTGCATCATGATTCCGCCGCCGAACGTGACCGGCAGCCTGCACATGGGCCACGCCTTCCAGGACACGATCATGGATGCGCTCACGCGTTACCACCGCATGCTGGGCGCGCGCACCCTCTGGCAGCCGGGTACCGACCATGCGGGCATTGCCACCCAGATGGTGGTCGAGCGGCAACTGGAGGCACAGGGGACGAACAGGATCGCCCTGGGACGCGAACGCTTCACGGCCGCCGTGTGGGAATGGAAAGCGCGCTCCGGCGGGCGCATCACCGAGCAGCTGCGGCGCATGGGCGCATCCGTTGACTGGTCGCGCGAACGCTTCACGCTTGACGAGGGCTTGTCGGCTGCGGTGCGCGAGGTCTTCGTGCGCCTCCATGAGGAAGATCTCATTTACCGCGGCAAGCGGCTCGTGAACTGGGACCCGCAGCTCGAGACGGCCGTATCCGATCTTGAAGTCGTATCCGAAGAGGAAGACGGCTTTCTGTGGCACATCCGCTATCCGGTCACCGACGGCACGGATGCCGTAGTGGTCGCCACCACACGGCCCGAAACCCTGCTCGGCGACGAGGCCGTGGCCGTGCATCCGGAGGATGCCCGCTACCGGCACCTGATCGGCCGCCAGGTCATGCTGCCGCTCACCGGACGCAGCATCCCCGTCATCGCCGACGACTACGTCGATCCGGCGTTCGGGTCCGGCGTCGTCAAGATCACGCCGGCGCACGACTTCAACGACTACGAAGTCGGGCTCCGGCACCATTTGCCGCTCACCAACATCCTCGACAAGACGGCGCATATCTGCCTGCCCGGTTCGCCCTATCACGGGCTGACCCGGGAGGTTGCGCGTGAGCGGGTACTTGCCGACCTGAAAGAACAGGGGTTGCTCGTCAAAATCGACAACCACCGCCTGAAGGTGCCGCGGGGCGAGCGTTCGGGCGCCGTCATCGAACCCTGGCTCACGGACCAGTGGTACGTACGCACTGCGCCGCTTGCCGGACCGGCGATCGAGGCGGTCGAAAAAGGCGCGGTCCGGTTCGTGCCGGACAACTGGGCGAAGACCTACTTCGAATGGATGCGCAACATCAAGGACTGGTGCATTTCGCGGCAGATCTGGTGGGGCCACCGCATTCCGGCCTGGTACGACGACGCCGGCCGGGTCTATGTCGCGCGCAGCGAAGACGAGGCGCGCACCCGCTTTCGGTTGCCTGCGGGCACCGTCCTGACCCAGGATCCCGATGTCCTCGATACATGGTTTTCATCGGCCCTGTGGCCGTTCTCGACGCTGGGCTTTCCGGAAGCAACAGAGGACCTGAAGCGGTTCTACCCGACCAGCGTCCTCGTGACCGGATTTGACATCATCTTCTTCTGGGTCGCGCGGATGATCATGATGGGCCTCAAATTTACCGGACAGGTACCCTTCCGTGAAGTCTACGTCCACGGTCTCGTGCTCGACGCGAAGGGCCAGAAGATGTCGAAATCGCGCGGCAATGTCCTCGACCCCATCGATCTCATCGACGGCATCACCCTGGCCGCACTCCTCGAAAAGCGCACGAGCGGACTCATGCAGCCCGGGAAGGCCAAGGAGATCCGCGCCAGCACGGAACGCGAGTTTCCCGCCGGCATTCCCGCCTTCGGGACCGATGCCTTGCGCTTTACCTTCGCAAGCCTCGCCACCCAGGGCCGGAACATCAATTTCGATCTCGGGCGCATCCAGGGATACCGCAATTTCTGCAACAAGCTGTGGAACGCGGCACGCTTTGTCCTCATGAACACGGAAAACGCCGATTGCGGCCTAAACGGCGGGGAAATCGTGCAGAACATCGGCGATCGCTGGATCATGAGCCGGCTGCAGCAGACCGAACGTGACGTCATCCAGGCCTTTGGCGACTACCGCTTCGATCTCGCCGCGCAAAGCCTCTACACCTTCGTCTGGGACGAGTACTGCAGCTGGTACCTCGAATGGTCGAAGGCCGTCCTCCTCGACGCCGGCGAGGCGGCAGCCCGCGGCGTCCGCAGAACCCTCGTGCGCGTGCTCGAGGCCACATTGCGCCTCCTCCATCCCCTGATACCCTTCATCACCGAAGCCCTGTGGCAGAAGGTCGCGCCACTTGCTGGCAAGAGCGGGCCGAGCATCATGCTCGCACCCTACCCGCAGCCGGACCCCGCGCGTATCGATGAGGATGCGATTGCCGAGATGACGCGCCTCATGGGCATCATCGATGCCGTGCGCAACATCCGCGGGGAAATGAACATCGCGCCTGCCCAGAAGGTGCCGCTCGTCATCGAGGGTGCCGGCGCCGACCGCCGTCTCATCGACGACAACAGCGCCGCACTCATCCAGCTCGCGCGTGTATCGGCGCTGACCGTGCTCGAACCGGGACAGGAGGCGCCGAAGGCGGCCGTGGGACTGGTCGGTTCCTGGAAGGTGCTGGTGCCGCTCAAGGGGCTCATCGACAAGGAGGCCGAAACGCGGCGCCTTGGCAAGGAAATCGAGAAGATTCAGGCCGAAATCACGCGCGCCGCCACCAAACTGTCGCGTCCTGATTTCGTCGAACGCGCGCCGCAGGCAGTCGTCGAGGAAGAAAGACGCCGCCTCACCGACTTCGAGATGCGCCTCCAGCAGCTCGAGGGACAGCGGCAACGGGTGGCCGGCCTCATGGATTAGGAACGGCGCGGGCCTCGTGTCCCGGGTCAGAGTTCGCGGGCCAACACCAGCGCATCTTCCCGGCGACCCCCATGCCCTGGATAGTAATCCTTGCGCACGCCGATCTGATTGAAGCCGAGCTTGTCGTAGAGCGAGAAGGCCGCGAGGTTGGAGCGACGCACCTCGAGGATTGCCGATTGCGCGCCGCGGCCGCGCGCGAGATCAAGCAGATGCGCCAGCATCTGGCGGCCGAGGCCACGGCGCTGATAGTCGGGGTGCACACAGATGTTCAGGATATGGCATTCCCCCGCCGCCGCGGACATGATGCCGTGGCCGACGAGGGTGCCTTCGGTTTCGATCACCTTGGCGGGATAACCGACCCGCAGGCAGTCGCGGAATATCGCTTCCGTCCACGGGAATTCGTAGGCCGCCCACTCGACGCGCATCACATTTGCAAGATCGGACAGACACATCGGCCGCAGCGCGAATCGCTCCGGCACATCCGGAATCGCGGGTCGCAGGTCGCGCCAGCTACTCATGATTCACCAGGGCTTGCGCCCGCTTGAGGTCTGCCCAGGCGTGCTGCTTGTCGGCCGGCGACCGGAGCAAATACGCAGGATGGTAGGTGACGATCAGCGGCACACCCGCGTAGTGGTGCACCTTTTCGCGCAGGCTGCCGAGCGGAGCGCTCGTCGCAAGGAGACTCTGCGCGGCGATGCGTCCGAGCGCCACCAGCACGGCGGGCCCGACCAGCGCGATCTGCTTTTGCAGATAAGGCAGGCATTGTTGCACCTCCGCCGGCTCAGGATCGCGATTGCGCGGCGGCCGGCACTTCAACACATTGGCGATGTAGACATCCTCACGCACCAATGACAGCGCCCTCAGCATGGCATTGAGAAGTTGCCCCGCGCGTCCGACAAAGGGCTCGCCCAACCGGTCTTCATCGGCCCCCGGCGCCTCGCCCACGAAAAACCAGCGCGCATCCTTCGCACCGGTACCGAATACCGTCTGGCTGCGCGTTTCATGCAGCGCGCACAAGCGGCATTCCTTTACCTGCGCGGCAAGTTCCGTCCAGACATCGGCCGCGGGGGGACGGGCACGGCCCTGCCAGACCGGAATCTCCATCATCGCAAGGGCCCGGCGGGCACGCGCGTCAAGCATCGGGAAGCCCTGCAGCGCCCGGAAGGCACGCGCGACCGCGGCTGCCGGATGAGGGGAGCGGCGACAAGAAAACAGACATGACGATCCTCGTTCCTTACGTCCCGTGCACCAGGGCAGCTGCCTTCGGTGGCGTCCGCACACAGGCGTTTTTCAACAAATCCATTATAGGTGATGGCGCGGCGGCTGCCATCCTGAACCATCGGGCCATCACCGCGCCCCGCCGCCTTGCGCCCGCCTCTCCCGGCAGCCTTCGCGGCATCCCGCTCGGCCATACCCTCCATTTTCCCCAGTTGACCGCCTTGGGCGCAGCGTCAATAGTAGGCGCGCGGCCGCTGAGGCCAGTCCCAGGAAGGGGCATCACTTACAGGGTCGTTCTGGCACCCGTGTCATCGCTTGCGTGGACGCAGGCCGATGGTTCCCCCTCTTGGCCAATCCAGTCTGCTCTGCCAGAGAGCCGGGAGGGGATATGTGGGAAAGGGTAGATGGCCTGCGCGCCGCCGAGGCCGTAGGAATCGTCACGCCGGATCTGCTTGCAGAATCTTACGCCCGCTGCCGAACGTTCGCCGTTTCCGAAGAACTCGCAAGCCTGAACGATGATCTCGGTCCAGGGGAACTCAAAAATCTGCTGCAGGCGCACACGCGGTTGCTGAGTTACGGGCGCCTCGTCATCGGCGAATCGCTGCGCGATCTGGCCGGTCACGACCTGTTGCTGCTGACGGACGCGGATGGACGCATTCTCGAGCTGTGGGCCGACCCCACGATACTCGCGAAGGCGAGCAACCACGGGCTGTCGCCGGGCGCATCGCTTGCCGAAAAAAGCGCCGGCACCAATGCGGTAGCCATGGCCTTGAACCTGCGGATGCCCGTGGCCCTGAACGGACAGCAGCACTTGTGCCGCCTGTTTCGCGACTGGTCGTGCGCAGCGGCGCCGGTCTTCGATCACGACGGCCAGATGGTCGGCTGTGTCGACATCTCGGCCGCCGAAGGTCCGCTTCTCGAAAAGGCCGCGCTCGCGCGATCGATCAGCCGCGAACTGGGACGGCTCATGGGCAGCTCCATACGCCATCCGCGTTTCGCGGTCACTCCCCGCCAGCGCCAGGTCCTCAGTCTTTTTGCGCAGGGCGCGAGCTACAAGGAGATTGCCAGAGAGCTCGACATCTCGATCAAGACGGTCGAGGAGCATCTCGATGCGGTACGCAACAAAATGGGAACCAAGAGCCGGCGCGCCTGCATCAAGAAGGCCGTGGAACTGGGGCTTTTGTAGGCTCGGGATGCCCGCTGCCCTGTACATGCGGCGGACAGGACAACCCCGGGGCGGGGCAAAGATCCCGGCGGCGGCCCAGACCGGGAATCCCGGCGACCCCAAGGCCCTAGCCGGCCGACAAGGCCTCGAGAGCGCCTACGAGGACGTGCTGGACGCCTTCTTTGCCGCGCTCCAGCCGTCCACGCACCACCAACGCCGCGGCCCCGAGGACCAACGCCCTGTGGCGCTCACCGATCTCCGGCTTGATGATGAGATTCGCGGTCCCGGTATCGTCTTCTATCAGCATGAAAATGAGCCCGGCCGCGGATTGCGGGCGCTGACGGCTTATGACCAGACCCCCGATCACCACCTGCGCTCCGGAGCGGCGGCCGCCCAGGGCGGCTATGGGTATCGTCTGCGGAGCCCGCTGGCGCAGGAATGCCATGGGATGCCCCTGCAAGGAAAACCCCAGGGACCGGTAATCCGCCCCCACTTTTTCCGCCTGCGTCCAGGAAGGCCAGCGCACATCCGGTTCCTCCGGCTCCGCAAACAGGGGCAGCGCGGGCATGACACCAAGGCCCTTCCACAGGGCCTGGCTGCGCGAGGCCTCCGCGTACAACGCGCCCGCGCGCGCGAGCGCCACCGCATCGGCGCAGGACAAGGCTGCCGCCTGCACGATTTCATCTGCCGTCCGGGTTTCCCGGCAGGCGATGCGCCCGATGGCCACGCAGCCTGTCTGCGACAGATTCCGCACACGGTCGAGCCCCAGCCGCACAGCCCTCCTCTTGCCGTTCACGACGAGCTGCGTCTCCGCACCGCTGTGCCGGATATCAGGCGGCAGAACCCGCACGCCATGCCGCCGGGCGTCCGCTATCAGCTGGGCCGGCGCATAAAAACCGAGCGGCTGGCTATTCAGCATCGCGCACAGATACACATCAGGCACATAGCATTTGAGCCAGGCACTGGCATAGGCCAGTAGCGCAAAGCTCGCCGCATGCGATTCCGGAAAACCATAGGCGCCGAATCCCTTGATCTGCCCGTAGATTTCATCGGCATAAGAGAGCGTGTACCCCTGTCTGCGCATGCCCTCGCGCAACCGCTCCCGGAACGCCGCCAGGTCGCCCTCATGATGCCAGGCCGCCATCGACCGCCGCAGGCTGTCGGCCTCGCCCGGCGAGAACCCGGCCGCCACCACCGCCAGCTTGATGACCTGCTCCTGGAACAAGGGCACGCCGAGCGTCCGCCCGAGGACCTTTTCGATGGCGGAACTCGGGTAAGTCACCACCTCGAGACCCGCGCGCCTGCGCAGATAGGGATGCACCATGTGTCCCTGGATAGGGCCTGGACGCACGATCGCCACCTGAATGACGAGGTCGTAGAAAGAACGCGGCTTCAGGCGCGGCAAGAGCGCCATCTGCGCACGCGACTCGATCTGAAACACGCCTATGGTGTCGGCTGCCGCGATCATGCGGAACACTGCCGGATCCTCTGCCGGTATGTCTGCCAGATCACCGGGCCCGAGTCCGTGCTCCTTCAGCATCGCAAGGGCCTTGCGCAACACAGTCAGTATGCCAAGACCCAGGCAGTCGACCTTCAGGATGCGCATGGTGTCGAGGTCGTCCTTGGTCCACTGCAAGACCGTGCGCCCCGGCATCGCCGCCTGCTCCACCGGAACGAGCCCGCTCAACGGTTCACGCGACAGCACCATGCCGCCCGTATGCTGCGACCAGTGCCGGGGCTGTCCGGCTATCTGCCGGACCAGTGCGATCAGCTGCCGGAACATGGGACTGCCGGGATCGTACCGATGGTCGGCAAACCGCTTCTCCAGGACATCCGTTCCGTCCCACCAGCTCAAAAGGCCAGCCAGACGGTCGACCAGGGCCGGCTCCCATCCGAGGGCGCGCGCCACATCACGCACGGCGCTGCGCGCCCGGTAGGTGATGGCGCTGCCGGTCATGGCCGCATGCGTCCTTCCGTAGCGGTCGTAGAGATACTGAATGACCTCTTCCCGGCGCTCATGCTCGAAATCTATGTCGATATCCGGCGGCTCGTCGCGCTCGCGCGACACGAACCGCTCGAACAGGACTTCCATTCTCGAAGGGTCGACAGAGGTGATGCCAAGCGCGTAGCACACGACGGAATTGGCCGCCGAGCCGCGGCCCTGGCACAGAATGCCGCGCGAACGCGCAAACGCGACGAGATCGTGCACCGTCAGGAAATAATCCGCGTACGCAAGCTCGGCGATGAGCCGCAGCTCATGGGCGGCGAGCGCACGCACATCGGCGGGGATTCCGTCCGGGTAGCGGCCGTGCAGGCCGCGCATGGCAAGCCGCGCAAGCCTTCTGACCGACCCTGCCGCCGTAGGCGTGGCCTGCGGATAGTCATAACGCAATTGGTCGAGACGAAAGGAACACAGATCGGCTACGGCCACGGTCTCCGCGAGCCATGAGGACGGATAGAGCGCCTTCAGGCTTGCCAGCGGACGCAGGTGGCGCTCTCCGTTCTGAAAAAGGGCGTAACCCGCCTCCTGCACAGGCATCTTCAAGCGGATCGCAGTCATCACGTCCTGCAGTGCGCGGCGACCGCGGACATGCATGTGGACATCGCCTGCGGCTACGACCGGCCGCCCGAACTCTTCGGCCCATGCCTGCAGGCGCTCTATCCGCCCCCCGTCGGCCGCCGTCCGATGCAGTTCTCCGAGAATCCAGAAACGCGTCCCGAACGCGGCCGCAAGCGGCCGTACGGCGGCTGCCGTGGAATCGCTGGCACACCAGAGCAAAAGACAGTCGCCGATGCCCAAAACATCGCTGATCTCCAGGTGATATCTGCCCTTGGCGGCCCGCCGGCCCCTGGTGACGAGGGCCGTGAGCTCCGCGTATCCGCGGACATGACGGGCAAGCAGGACACATTTTGGTCCTTCCACCAGCGTCACTTCCACGCCGGCCAGAATCTTCATGCCGGCCTCCGTGGCGGCCCGGTGCGCCGCCACGAGGCCGGCAAAAGAACATTCATCGGTCAACGCCAGCGCATGGTAGCCAAGCGCCGCCGCCTGTCGCACCAGTTCCACAGGGGAAGAGGCGCCCCGCTGAAAACTGAAATGACTGAGGCAATGCAACTCTGCGTAGCGTATATCACTCATGACGACATACCCGATCTGCCCGGACCAGCGCACGGCCCGCTATCCCCGCTTCCGGCAGCCGCTAGGCGAAATACCCCTGCAGGAACCACTCGTTTCCGGGGGTCCTGAAGATCCACAAACGTTGCCCCTGGCCGGCATGCGCCACAAAGTACTCGCGCACAACGGCCTCATCCCACCATCCGCTCTCGATTCGTTCAGGCCCTTCCAGACAGGCGAGCGGCCTCCCCTGCCACCGGGGCCCTCCATGCGCCACCACCAGCGCCTCCGGCGGATCGACGAGCCACAGGGGATGATTCGCTTCCGCCATACCGCCAAATGACACATGTCCCGGAGATGCCCATGGCAATTCCCGCGTGGCCCGCTCTGGACGATGATCCGCATGCCAGCGCAATGCGCAGACCGACGATGATCCGAGCCGCGCCTGCAGACGATCGACCAGCACACCCCACTCCTCTGCCCTGGCGCCACCTTCCGCCCACAGCGCAAGAGTGCCTTCACGCGCCTGCGCGCAGTCACAGCGGACATGGACATCGCTCACCGCAAAGGGCAGAGTCCGATCGCGGAACCGCTCACGCACGAGCGGCAGAAACACTTCGCCCCGGCGCACAGGGGCCGTGAGACAAAACACCTGCGTCTGTGTCTGCCCATCTCCCGTCAGGGCCAGCGTCAGCCGGTCCGTCATGGCATCGTGGCGACGCAATGTGTCCGTGAGATGCGCCAATGGCCTCCGCAGGGCAAACAGCAAGGCCTCTTCGTTGTCCAGCGCGTAAGACAGGCGCACACGACGGGAAAACACGATCGGCGGCTGCCAGGACACAAACACCTCGGGCCGCTCCCCCACCAGGCGGCCGAAGAACGCCTCCATCCCGGCACCGAAGCGGCGCATGCGCCCCGCCCGCGGCAAGGCCATGCATTCGCCAAGTGTCCGGATGCGCAACTCGTCCAGTTGGGCGGCACTCCCGGGAAACGGCAGGCATGACACCGGCAGCCCTGCCACAAATTCCCGCCACTTGTCGCGGCCGGTCAGGATGCATCCCGGCTCGGCTACCGCACACAGCAAGGCCGCCTCCGCAGTCGGGGCGCACGCCATCGTCCCCCCGATGCCCGCTTCCCGCAGCCTCCCGCGCAGATCGTCCATCACGCGCCGGATATCCCGAAACGGCGTGACCTGATCGGTGAACTGGGCCACTGCGCCATGTGGCCGCACACCGACACGCGGACTGGCCCGGTAGAGGATGGATGCCAGACGCGACAACACCCGCCCTTCCGCCACCTCATCCCGGTCACGCAGACACAGATCCGGACACAAGACCCCCGATTCGGTTGCCGGCATGCCCGGATGCAGGCCGCATGCGCCTGCCTTGTCATCACAGGCCACCAGCCGGCGGCCGTCCGTTACGGCGAAAGGGGAAGGGCGATCGGGAAACGCCAGGAGCGGCAGGTCAGGAACCACCACGGCAAGCCACAACATCGTCTTTCGGTCCGCCTCGATCCGGGGTATGGCACCGATCAACCGCCCCGGGATCCGTTGCGGCACGAGGCGGCAACCTGCCGGTGGATATCGGCAATCACCACGGGTGTCCGCGCACGCGGCCCTTCCACATCGACCCGCAAACCCCGGGACAGGGAGCGCAAAACGAGCCGCAAACGTGCAATCCGGGGTGATGTGGCCATCGGCAGGAAACAAAATCCCCACCGCCCGCTCTTTTCGGCGGCCCGCGCAAGCGCGCGAAATTCGCTGTGCCTGATGTCCGGAAACCAGCAGATCACGGCCCCGACGGAGGCGTTCGACAGCGCCTCATGCACCGACCACAATGCCTCCTTGTGTGTCTTCGGATGCACGATCAGCACCCGCTCCAGGGTGATCCGGTGGGCCACCAGCATCGGCGCAGACAGCCGGTATGGCGGCGCCACCCAGACCAGATGCCCCCTGTCCTCGCCAAGCCGCGCCAGTGCCGGCATCAACAACTGCAACTCGCCGATCCCGCTGCCTGCCGCCTGCAATTCCACGAGCGTACCCTGCGGCCACCCGTGATCCGGCAAACAGGCATCGAGATCCGCAAATCCGGTTGACTGAACCTGCAGGACACGCGCAGGTACACCACGCGTGACACCCGCCTGAAGAAGCGCCGGGGTCAGATGCATTCAGGTCCCCAGGCGCAACACACCCACGCCTATGCCCTCGATTACCAGCTCATCGCCCGGATGGACGACGATGGGCTGATAGGCGGGATTCTCCGGCAACAGCCAGACCGCGTCCTGACGCCGGCTGAAACGCTTGACCGTCACTTCGTCGCCCAGCCGCGCCACCACGATCTGTCCCTCGCGGGCCTCCGGACTTTTGTGTACCGCCAAAAGATCCCCGTCCAGGATTCCGGCATCGCGCATGCTCTCTCCGCTGACGGTCAGCAGATAATCGGCCGCCGGCCGGAACATCCGGGGATCAATGGGATGCCGGACCGTAAGGTGCTCCCGGGCCAGGATCGGCTGACCCGCGGCCACGCGGCCAACCACCCACAAGCCCGTTTCTCCGGCCGCCTCGCCCGGCAACTGGATGCCGCGGGCGCTGCCCGGGATCAGCCGTATGGCCCCTTTGCGCGCCAGCGCCCGCAGATGCTCTTCGGCGGCATTGATGGACCGGAAACCCAATGCAGCGGCCAGTTCCGCCCGTGTAGGCGGTCTGCCGCTCCTTTCGGTTTCCTGCCGGATCCAGTCCAGGATCTGCCGTTGGCGATCGGTGAGGGATAACATACTGTAAATTTATACAGTATGCGGAAGAAGAGGTAAAGGGGCGAACGGGCGCAATCCGCCTGCGGCCGCTTCCGCGCGGACAGGTTTTGCCTTCCGGCAATCAAGGTGCAGGCAGAACAGCGAGGTTAAGGATAAGGCAGACAACATGGCGGGGCGCGTCACACAACCCAAAAAGCAAAAAGCGGACGGGCAACATCCCTGCCGCCCTTCCGCTCTGAAAAAAGAGGAGCCGCTAACCCCTATCGGACATCCCTGTACCACCACGGCATCCCTGTCCGCGTCCTGTTCGCGCTTCCTGCGTCCCGACCTCGATCGAATCCCTGATGGCCATCCCAGGCGCCTCTAACTTACGGCCCAAGGACAGGAATCCCCATCCCCCAAAGGTCGGATCTTCCGGTCCGGTCATCCGGAAAGCGCGCGGGCGCGCACTTTTTCCTGTCCCGTGACGTTTCGAAGATGCCGTTCGTATCCGCCAGGCGCGGCCTTCCCAGCTCCGGCACGGACCCGCTGGCCGTCCGGCCCCCTTTTTAAATGGCCCGCGATGACTGCGGATGGGTCCGCTCATGGGGTGCGATGAGTTTGTTCAGGGCGTTCAGGTAGGCCTTGACCGAAGCGATGACGATATCCGTATCGGCGCCATTGCCATTGACGATCCGCCCCTCCCGCTCGAGGCGCACCGTCACCTCTCCCTGGGCATCGGTGCCGCTCGTGATGGCGTTGACGGCATAGAGTTGCAGGTTCGCCCCCGTTGCCATGACTTTTTCGATCGCGCGAAAGGCCGCGTCCACGGGTCCACCGCCCTCGGCCGCCACCTGGCGCGGCTGCCCATCCACCACAAGTGTCACTTCGGCGACAGGCTTCGTACCCGTCTCCGAACAGACCTTGAGGCTCCCAAGGCGCACGCTCTCGACCGCCTCGGTTGCGCGCTCGCTCACGAGCGCCTGCAGATCCTCGTCGAAGATCTCGTGTTTCTTGTCGGCCAGATCCTTGAAGCGTGCGAACGCCTCGTTCAGGGCCTCATCATCTTTCAGTACAATGCCGATCTCGGCGAGCCGCGTACGGAAGGCATTCCGGCCCGAGTGCTTGCCAAGCACCATCCGGTTCGCAGTCCAGCCCACATCCTCGGCGCGCATGATCTCGTAGGTCTCACGATTCTTGATGACACCGTCCTGATGAATCCCGGCCTCATGCGCAAACGCATTGGCACCGACGATCGCCTTGTTGGGCTGCACGGCAAAACCCGTCACTGTCGACACCAGGCGGCTTGCGGCAACGATCTGCGTCGTATCGATGCGCGTATCACAATCAAAGAGGTCGCGCCGCGTCCGCACCGCCATGACGATCTCTTCGAGCGCGGCATTGCCGGCCCGTTCACCCAGACCATTTATGGTGCATTCCACCTGCCGCGCGCCACGCATCACCGCGGCCAATGAATTGGCGACCGCCAGGCCAAGATCGTTGTGGCAATGCACCGACCAGATGGCTTTGTCCGCATTCGGCACGCGCGTCATCAAGGTTGCGATCAGCTCCCCGAACTGCAATGGCAGGTTGTAGCCGACGGTGTCGGGGATATTGACCGTGCGTGCGCCGGCTCCGATCACCGCCTCCATGACTCTGCCCAGAAACTCCACATCCGAACGGCCTGCATCCTCGGCCGAAAATTCCACGTCGTCAGTGAACTGCCGGGCGTACCGGACCGCCTTCACCGCGCTCTCGAGCACGTCTTCCGGGCTCATGCGCAGTTTTTCGCGCATATGAATGGGCGAGGTCGCGATAAAGGTATGGATGCGCGAGGCGCGGGCGGGCTTTAGCGCCAGGGCGGCGCGCTCGATGTCCTTTTGCAGGGCGCGCGCCAGTCCGCAGACGCGGCTATCGCTCACCGCTTCGGCCACCGCCTTTACCGCATTGAAATCATCAGGGCTCGCGATCGGGAAACCCGCCTCGATGACATCGACTTTGAGACGTTCGAGCGCATGGGCAATGCGGACCTTTTCGTCGCAGGTCATGGACGCTCCGGGACTTTGCTCGCCGTCGCGCAGGGTCGTATCGAAAATTACCAGTCGCTCGCTCATATCCTTCTCCAAAAGCGGTCCCGCCGCCACGGGCCTCGTCTTGCCGGAACAGGGAAGCTCGGACTCTAGCCAAAACGAACAGGCAAGTCTATCCGGGCCCGACCGTAAACCGGGTCACTACGGGACCAGGGGAAGGTTGGCCACTACGGATGCTCGGCGGGGTGCTCGGAATCCTCGTCGGTCCGCCGGGAATGGGCAAACCCGCGGCGGTAATGCCGGATCAGCGAATGCAGGGGGCCAGACAGCGCATAGGCCAAAAACAGCGCGAACAGGACCCATGGCGGATCAAGTGAAATGAGCACGAAAATGAGCACCATCGCGAGCACGGCAATGAAGGGCACGCGCCCCTTCAGATCGATGTGCTTGAAGCTCTGGTAGCGGACATTGCTCACCATCGCCGCCCCGACCAAAACGGTGAGGATGAGCGTAAGCGTCCGCAGCCACATGTGCGGCGTGCCATTGCCCTGCATGACCCACACGAGACCCACCACCACGGCGGCGGCCGCCGGACTCGGCAGGCCCTGGAAAGACTGGCGGCGGTCGCTGACGGCCTGCGTGTTGAAGCGCGCAAGCCGCAAGGCTGCCGCGGCCGAATAGATGAAGGCGGCAAGCCAGCCGAGCTTGCCGAAACCTGCCAGCGCCCGCTCATACACGATCAAAGCCGGCGCAAGCCCGAAGGAGACCATGTCCGACAGGCTGTCATACTGGGCACCGAAATCGCTCTCGGTGTGCGTCCACCGCGCGACGCGCCCGTCGAGGCCGTCCATGACCATGGCGATGAAAATGGCGATGGGGGCATGGTAGAAATGGCCCTTCATGGCCTGCACAATGGCGTAGAAACCGGCAAAGAGCGCGCCGGTCGTAAACAGGTTGGGCAGGATGTAGATGCCCTTGCGTTTGTCGTCCATCATCGTCCTCGCAGGCCCTCAGGGGCCCTGATGCATTACCGCCAGCGCGCGCACACCGGCATGAACCCTGTCACCGAGCGCCACCTTGGGCTCGCTCGAGGGCGGCAGGTAAACGTCGACGCGCGAACCAAAACGAATAAAGCCGTAGCGGCCGCCGGCCGTCACCTTGTCGCCGGCACCTACATAACACAGTATACGGCGGGCAATGAGTCCTGCCACCTGGACGACGACGACATCTTCGCCCGTGGGCGTGGTAATCCACAGGGCATTGCGCTCGTTGTGCTCGGATGCCTTGTCGAGGGCGGCGTTCAGAAACCGCCCCGGGCTATACCACTGGCGGCGCACGATGCCCTCCACCGGCGACCGGTTGGAGTGCACATTGAAGACGTTCATGAAGATACTGAACTTGAGCGCCGGCCGGTCGAGGTAGGGATCCGTGGCCGGACCGACGGCGATCACGCGCCCGTCGGCCGGACAGAGGACGATTCCATCCGCCACAGCCGGGACCCGGCGCGGATCCCGGAAAAACTGCAGCACGAACACGGCCAGGAGCCAGAACGGCAGGGCCACGAGCCAGCCAAACGCGGCGGTCATGGTGATGGCCACGGCAAGCGCCACCGCCATATGGACCCAGCCTTCACGCGCAAGCAAAGGCTGGGAAGTGGACGGCCGGGCGTTTCCGCCCGCCGGACTGGGCGCGTTCAATTCTTTTCTTTGTCGACGATCTTGTTGGCCTTGATCCACGGCATCATGCTGCGCAGCCGCTCACCCACCTGCTCAATCGGATGCTGGGCGGCCTTGGCGCGCAGCTCGGGGAAGCGTTTGCCGCCCGACTCGTTCTCGGCAACCCACTCGCGCGCGAACTCGCCGGACTGGATCTCCTTCAGGATGCGCCGCATCTCGGCCTTCGTGGACTCATTCACCACCCGCGGACCGCGGGTGAGATCACCGTACTCGGCCGTATTGGAGATCGAGTAGCGCATATTGGCCAGCCCGCCCTCATACATGAGGTCGACGATCAGCTTCAGTTCGTGCAGACACTCGAAGTAGGCCATCTCCGGCGCATAGCCAGCCTCGGTCAGGGTCTCGAATCCGGCCTGCACGAGCGAACTCACGCCGCCGCACAAAACGGCCTGCTCGCCAAAGAGGTCCGTTTCCGTCTCCTCCTTGAACGTGGTCTCGATGACGCCCGCACGGGTACCGCCGATGGCGCGCGCGTACGAGAGCGCAAGCTTGCGGCCCTGGCCCGACGTATCCTGCGCAATGGCGATCAGGCAGGGAACGCCGCCGCCCTGGGTAAACGTCGAGCGCACCAGATGACCGGGGCCCTTCGGCGCGATCATGATGACGTCCATGTCCGGCCGCGGCTTGATGCGTCCGAAATGGATGCTGAAACCATGCGCAAACGCCAGCGTCACACCCTTCTTCAGATGCGGTTCGATACTCTGGTAGATGGCGGCCTGCTTCTCGTCCGGCGCCAGGATCATGACCACATCCGCGCCCTTGACCGCCTCCTCGACAGGCTTCACCGTAAAGCCCGCGCGCTCCGCCTTGACCGCCGACGGCGAACCGGGACGCAGTCCGATGACCACCGAAACACCTGAATCCTTCAGGTTGTTCGCATGGCCGTGGCCTTGCGAACCGTAGCCGATGATGGTCACTTTCTTGCTGCGGATCAGTTCCAGATCGGCATCGTTGTCGTAATACACTTGCATGTCGCTTCCTCGCCCGGCGACGTCGCCAGGCCGTTACGGTTAAAAGTTGGTCTCTTACGCAGACAGCCGCCGGGCAGTCTCGTCCCCGCGGGCGATCCCGATGACGCCCGACCGGACGACCTCCAGGATCCGCCGCGGATGGATGACGGCGATGAATGCGTCAAGCTTGCTTCCGTCGCCCGTCAGTTCGATCGTATACGCGGATTCCGTCACGTCGATGATGCGCCCGCGGAATATGTCCGACAGACGCTTGATCTCGTCGCGCTCGCCGCCGTTGTCGGCGCGCACCTTCATGAGCAGCATCTCCCGCTCGATGCGCTGCCCCTCCGTCAAGTCGACGAGCTTCACGACATCGACGAGCTTGTTCAGCTGCTTGCGGATCTGGTCGACCACACCCTCCGATCCGCTCGTCACCAACGTCATGCGCGACAGGGTCGGGTCCTCGGTCGGCGCCACGGTCAGGGATTCAATATTGTACCCGCGGGCGGAGAAAAGCCCGGCCACGCGCGACAGGGCCCCCGCCTCGTTTTCGAGAAGAATAGAAATGATATGTCGCATTCAGGCGAGTTCGCGGTCGGATGACAGATGCATTTCATGGTGCCCCGCGCCGGCGGCAATCATGGGATAAACGTTCTCGGTCTGGTCGGTGATGAAATCCAGAAACACCAGCCGGTCACGGCGCCCCAGGGCCTCCTTCAGTGCAGCCTCGACGTCCCCGTGCTTGTCGATGCGCAGGCCCGTGTGTCCGTAGCTCTCGGCCAGCTTGACGAAATCCGGCAACGCCTCCATGTAGGAATGCGAGTAGCGGCTCTGATAGAACAGCTCCTGCCACTGCCGGACCATGCCCATGTAGCGGTTGTTCAGGTTCACGATCTTGATCGGCAGATCGTACTGCTTGCAGGTCGACAGCTCCTGGATGCACATCTGGATGCTGGCCTCCCCGGTGACGCAGCAGACCAACTCGCCCGGATGGGCGATCTGCACGCCGACTGCCGCGGGCAGGCCGAAGCCCATCGTGCCGAGCCCGCCGGAATTGATCCAGCGGCGCGGCTTGTCGAAATGATAGAACTGCGCGGCCCACATCTGGTGCTGACCGACATCCGAGGTGATGAAGGCATCCCCGCGGGTCAACCGGTGCAGTGTCTCCAGCACATACTGGGGCTTGATGACGTCGACGTTGTCGCGGTCGTAGCGCAGGCAATCCCGCGCCCGCCACGCGCCGATCTGCTTCCACCAGTGGCCGAGCGCCTCCTTGTCGAGACGGCGGTGGCTTGCCTTGAGGGCCGACAGCAGGTCCTGCATCACGCCGCGCGCGTCACCAATGATGGCCAGTTCGACGGCCACGTTCTTCTGGATCGAGGCCGGATCGATGTCGACATGGATGATGCGGGCATGCGGACAGAACTTGTCGAGATCACCCGTCACGCGGTCGTCGAAACGGGCGCCGATGGCGAGCAGGACGTCGCACTCATGCATGGCCATGTTGGCTTCGTAGGTGCCGTGCATGCCGAGCATGCCGACGAACAGTGGATTACTCGCCGGAAAGGCGCCAAGACCCATGAGGGTATTGGTGCACGGCGCCCCGAGCCAGCCCACGAGTTCCGTAAGTTCCGCGGCCGCGTTACCCAGCACCACGCCGCCGCCCGAATACACCATCGGGCGTCTGGCCTCGAGCAGGATCTCGGCGGCGCGCCGGACACCCTGCGGATCCCATTGCGTGACCGGCCTGTAGGAGCGCAGGGTCGGATCGGCCGGAAAGACGTATTCGGTCTTCTGCGCCGTGACATCCTTCGGAATGTCGACCACAACCGGACCCGGGCGGCCCGTAGTGGCGACATGAAACGCGCGACGAATCGTCACGGCGAGGTCACGAACGTCCTTCACCATGAAGTTGTGCTTCACGCAGGGACGCGTGATGCCAATGGCATCGACTTCCTGGAACGCATCGTCGCCGATCAGGTGCGTCATCACCTGGCCCGTAAAGACAACGAGCGGCACCGAATCCATATAGGCAGTGGCAATCCCGGTAACGGCGTTCGTGGCTCCCGGACCCGAGGTAACCAGAACGACCCCCGGCTTGCCCGTCGAGCGCGCGTAGCCATCGGCGGCATGCGTCGCCCCCTGCTCGTGGCGGACGAGGATGTGGCGGATCTGGTCCTGCCTGTAGAGTGCATCGTAAATGTGCAATACCGCGCCACCGGGGTACCCAAAAAGGTATTCGACACCCTCGTCCTTCAGGCACTGCGCAAAGATTTCGGCACCCGTGAGTTCCACGACACCACCCCGCTTCATTAACAGACTAATGATCTGACCGGAAACCCCCGATTGTCGGTAAAGACGGAGCGGGGGTCAAGTGCGGGCGCATCATGCCCCCCTACGCCCGCCGCCACACCGTTCCGGCCGCCGTATCCTCGACGAGCACGCCGCGGGCCTTCAGGGCGTCGCGCAATTCGTCGGAACGCGCCCATTGCCGGGCCCGCCGGGCGGCATCCCGCTCCGCCACCAGTGCTTCAATGGCCTCCCGGTCCTCGGTGCCGCCCTGCAGGAAAATCTGCGGCGGGCGGCCGAGCAGCCCGATCATGCCCGCGAGGGCGCGCAGTACCGCACCCAGCCGCGTCATTTCGGCGACATCCCCGGTCTCACGGGCCCGATGGAGCGCATGCGCTGCCTCGAACAGCACCGCCAATGCGGCCGGCGTATTGAAATCATCGTCCATGGCCGCCCGAAAACGCTCTTCCTCGGGCGTGCCGGCGGGCATCGGGCCCGCCGGTACGTCCTTCAGGGCCTGATAGAGGCGGGTGAGCGCCTCCTGCGCCTGGACGAGCGCCGCGTGATCGTAATTCAGCGGGCTGCGATAATGGCTCGCCAGCAGGAAATACCGCAGCACCTCGCCATCGAACTCCCCCAGAAGATCGCGGATGGTCGTGAAATTACCGAGCGATTTGGCCATTTTCTCGCCGTTGATGCGCACAAAGCCATTGTGCATCCAGATGTTGGCGAAATGGCAGCCGGTCGCCGCCTCGCTCTGGGCGATCTCGTTTTCGTGGTGCGGGAAGGTGAGATCCATACCGCCGCCATGGATATCGAAATGGTCGCCCAGGCAATGGGTCGCCATGGCCGAGCACTCGATGTGCCAGCCCGGCCGCCCGGGCCCGAAGGGGGCCTCCCATGACGGTTCGCCCGGACGGGCCGCCTTCCAGAGCGCAAAATCGAGCGGGTCCTCCTTGGCCTCCCCGGCCTCGACGCGGGCACCGACCAGGAGATCATCCAGAGACCGGTTGGACAGCCGCCCGTAATCCGGAAAACTGCGTACCCGGTAATAGACATCGCCGTTCACGGCCCGATACGCGTGCCCCCGCGCGATCAGGGTACCGATCATGCCGATGATCTCGCAGATGTGATGGGTCGCCCGCGGCGCGTGATCCGGTGGCTGCGTCAGAAGCGCTGCGGCATCCTCGTTCATGGCGGTGATGAAGCGCCCGGTGAGCTCGGTAATGGTCTCACCCGCCTCGCGGGCGCGCGCGATGATCTTGTCATCGATGTCCGTGATGTTGCGCACATACGTCACCCGCAGGCCGCAGGCACGCAGATAGCGGACCACCATGTCAAAAACGACGAACACCCGCGCATGACCGAGGTGGCAATGATCGTAGACCGTCATGCCGCATACATACATGCGCACATGCCCAGGCTCGATCGGCACCAGTTCGGTCTTGCTGCGGGCGAGGGTATTGTAAATCCTCAGCATACGGCCCCCGCCGAATCCATCAAACGCCGCCTGATGATAGCAGGCGGCATCAAAACCAGAAGATCGCGCATCTCGGGACCCTCGAGCGAACCGGTCAGCGCGGCCCGCAGGGCATGAAAGAGCCGCTTGCCGGCGAAGCCCGCGGCCTTGAGTCGGGCCGGCAGTTCGCCCGGGGGCGCGCCTTCCCCCAGCGCCGCAAGGGCCGCGTCCAGGAACGGGCGGCCCACGGCCTGCAAGGCCTCTTTCGCAGCCCCGTCCAGGCAGACCGGATCCTCCCCATAGACGACGGCCACCCAATCCTGCAGCGCGCGTGCAAACGCCGCATTGGGCCGCACGGCACGGACGAACGCGGTCCGCTGCTCTTTCGGCACCCCGCCTGGAAGCCAGGACGCCAGCGTCTCGTCGGGCAGTTGAGCAAATGCCAGTTTCTGCCAGTGCAGAAGCTGGCGGTGATCGAAGTGCGCCGGCGCCCGGCCGATGTGATCGACGGAAAAGACACGAGCCAGTTCCTCTAGATCCGCTACATGGTCGCAGGGCACAGTCGCGCCCAGCCGCGCCAGGTAGTTCACGATCGCCAACGGCAGGAAACCCTGATCGCGCAGATCGCGTACGCTCGTAGCCCCTTCCCGCTTGGACAAAGGCGCCCCCGCTTCATTGAGGACGAGCGGCAGGTGACCGTACTCCGGCACGGGCAGCGCCAGCGCCTTCAGCAACAGGATCTGACGCGGCGTATTCGGCAGATGGTCTTCGCCACGCAAAACCAGCGTCACCCCGGCGAGCGCATCGTCTATGGCGTTGGCGAAAAAAAACATCGGCTCGCCACTTGCGCGCGTAATGACGAAATCGCCCAGCCCGTCCGTCGGCACCGCCTGCGGCCCGCGCACCCGGTCACCGAAATGCAGCATCTCGCCTCTGGGTACGCGAAACCGCCACGCGGCCGGCTCGCCCCGCGCCAGACGGGCCGCGCCTTCCGCCTTCGGCAATCGCGCGCAACGCCCCGCATAGCGCGGCGGAAGACCGCGCGCGCGCGCCTGCTCGCGCCCGGCCGCAAGTTCTGCCGGCGTGCAAAAACACGGATAGGAAAAGCCTTTCTGCGCCAACGCATCGAGGTGCGCGCGATAGATCTCCGCGCGCGCCGACTGGTACCAGACCGCCGAGCGGTCCACGTAGGCGCCAAGACCAAGCCAGTCGAGATCCTCCAGCAACGCGTCCGTAAACAGCGCTGACACCCGCGCCCGATCCGTATCCTCGATCCGCAGCAGGAAACGGCCATCCGGCAGGGCAGCCAGCAGACTAAAAAGGGCGGTGCGCACATTGCCAAGATGGAGAAACCCGCTTGGGCTCGGCGCAAAGCGCGTGACGGTCGGCTTCATCTGCCTATGATACCCGTGATTTGCCCTTCGATGACAACTAAGGGACAATGCGCTACCGGCTCGCACGAGCAACCACCCGACAATCAGGAGAGCGTCTGCGCATGGTGACCTTCGAAACCAATCACGGCAAGATCGTACTGGAGTTAAACAGCGAAAAAGCGCCAAAAACCGTTGCGAACTTCCTGGCCTACGTACGCGATGGTTTCTTCGACAACACCATCTTTCACCGTGTCATCGACGGCTTCATGATCCAGGGTGGCGGCTTTACGGCGGACATGAAGCAAAAACCGACGCGCCCGCCGATCGACAACGAAGCGAACAACGGCCTGCGCAACAGCCGCGGCACCATCGCCATGGCCCGTACCAGCGACCCCCATTCGGCGACCGCCCAGTTTTTCATCAACGTCGCCGACAACGACTTCCTGAACTTCACCGCACCGACACCTGCGGGCTGGGGTTACTGCGTATTTGGTCAGGTCATCAGCGGCATGGATGTAGTCGACAACATCAAGGGTGCAGCCACGACCAGCCGCGGCGGCCACCAGGACGTACCGGTCAACAACGTCATCGTCACGCGCGTGCATACTGATTGATGGTGCAAGCTTTCATCGCCGACCTGCATCTGACCACGGAGCGGCCGACGGCCATCACGCTGTTTGATGAACTGCTCGGCATGGCGGCCGGGCACATCGACCATCTCTACATTCTGGGGGATCTGTTCGAGTTCTGGATCGGCGACGACGGCAGCCACTCGCCCGAGTTCGCGCCCGTGCTTGCCGCATTGAAGCGCGCCACCGCAGGCGGCCTGCGCATCTCGGTCATGCACGGCAACCGGGACTTCCTGCTGTCGGCCGGCTTTGCCGCCGCCACCGGCTGCACGCTGCTCGCCGACCCCTGCCGGCTCGACCTCTTTGGCACGCCGACACTGTTGAGCCACGGTGACGCCCTCTGCACGGACGACACCGACTATATGGCCATGCGCCGCCAGTTCCGCGACCCCCGCTGGCAACAGCAGGTCTTGAGCCGCAGCCTTGCCGAGCGCACGACCATGGCGCGCAACCTGCGCCAGCAAAGCGGCGCCGCAACGGGCTACAAATCCGAAATCATCATGGACGTAAACGCCGGCGCCGTCCGGGACATGCTGCGCGAACACGGCGTCAGGCGGCTGATCCACGGACACACGCACCGGCCGGGCCGTTACCCGCTGGAGAGCCCCGAAGGGCCGCTCGAACGCATCGTGGTTGGCGACTGGTACGAGGGCTCGAGCGTGCTCGTCGCCGGTCCCGGGGGCCTGCGCCTAACTGCCGCTGCGGACTTCCTTGGGGCTGTAGCGGAGGTAATGCGCGGGTAGCGTAAAGGTATCCAGCGCCACCGCCGCGTCACGACGGACACGCACGAGGGTCTTCTCGTTGTGATCGTGGTCTGTCATCTTGATGGGAAAACCCTGTCCATACTCGCGGCCGGCGGAAAACACGCTGTCGGCCAGATCGCACGGTCCCTGCAATTCGGGCGCACCCGCTTCGGCTGCGGCCGCCTGCTCGCCCGCCAGCGCCCTGTCGTAGCTCGCCAGGGCCCTGGCGGGGCCCGGCAGGAACCCCTTGGCCGCATACAGGTCGTAGCACTGCTCGCCATTGGTCGACAGCACGTAGTGCAACGCCTTGTGCCCCTCGAACTCCATGACACCAGGCGCCTTTGCCACACGGTTTGCGAGCAGCATCGGCGCGGTGTAGCTGAACCGATGACTGTGGATCACGAGGATCGTGCGATCCCCCGTATCGACGCTGTAGATGACGTGTTGCTTGCGGTTGAACAGGATGAAGTTGCCGGTAGCCATGTCGGGATCGATGCGCACAAAGCGCCGGTTGACGAAAATGCGTTCCGCGTAGGGAGCGCCGCCGTATTCGCGCGCCCGCAGATAGAGAATCGTCGCATGAGGCGCCCGCTGCCCGCAGGCCGCCAGCGCCAGGACCATGCCAACGGCACCTGCCTGCGCCATCCTCTTGCCCATCAAGCCTCCCTTGAACCAGGTTTTCATCTGCACGCGCGCGCGGCCGCGAAACCGCCCTCGAGATCCGCTTTCAGATCGTCGAGCGACTCGAGCCCGACCGAGATCCGCACGAGTTCATCACCGACACCGGCCGCGGCCCGGGCCTCGGGGGTAAGCCTCCCATGGGTCGTGGTTGCCGGGTGCGTGACCGTGGTCTTCGTGTCCCCGAGATTGGCCGTGATCGACATGAGGCGGCTTGCATTGATGAGCGCGAAAGCCCCTTTCTGGCCGCCGCGCACACGGAAGGCCAGTACACCGCCGCCCGCGCTCTGCTGTGCGCGCGCCAGCGCATATTGCGGGTGGGTTGGCAGATGGGAATAAAACACCTCTTCGACCAGGGGCTGCCCGGCAAGCCATGTACTCAAGGCGAGCGCGCGCGCCGAATGGGCCTCCATGCGCAAAGGCAACGTCTCCAGGCCCTTCAGGAAGATCCACGCGTTGAACGGGCTCATCACCGGGCCCGCAGTGCGGACGAAAACGAAGATGTCACCCGTGATCAGCGCCTCCGAACCGACAACGGCGCCACCCAACCCGCGGCCCTGGCCGTCTATGTATTTGGTCGCCGAATGGACGACCAGATCGGCGCCAAGGGCAAGCGGCCGCTGCAGAATCGGCGTGCAAAAGCTGTTGTCGACCGCCAGATACGCGCCCGCCGCGTGCGCGATGTCCGCAAGCGCCGCGATATCGCCGAGCACGCTCAACGGGTTTGACGGCGTTTCCAGGAACAAGAGCCGCGTATGGCGCGTACAGGCACGCCGCCAGGCATCGATGTCATCCAGCGGCACGAATGTCGTGTTGATCCCAAAGCGCCCCAGCATCTGCAGGAGGGCCGCGGTCGGACCGAACAGGCTCTGCGAAGCGACGATATGGTCTCCCGCGCGCAAAAGCCCCATGCAGACGGCGAGAATCGCCGACATGCCCGATGCCGTCGCAAGCGCCCGCTCGCCCCCCTCGAGAACCGCCAGGCGCTCTTCGAATATCCGCGTAGTGGGATTGCCCGTGCGCGAATAGATGTTGCCGTGCTCGCGCCCGCCAAACCGCGCCGCGGCCTGCTCGGCATTATCAAACACATAGCTCGACGTCAGGAACAGCGGTTCGCTGTGCTCGCCTTCCGCCGTACGGTGATGCCCTGTGCGGATGGCTTCCGTCTCAGGGTGCCGGTGCTCTTTGTCCTCTTGCATCGCAGGCCTCAGTAATACGTATGCAGTTCGGTCGAACCGAGATCATTGACCTCTTCGCAATCACGGGCACTACGGCGCAACCGCTCGACGGTCGCCAGATATTCCCGACCCACATCGCCTGTCACGTAGACCCCATCGAAACAGGACGTATCGAATTGGGTGATCCGCGGGCTGCCCTCGCGCGCCGCCTCGATGAGGTCATCCAGATCCTGGTAGATCACGCGGTCCGCGCCGATCTCGCGGGCCACCTCCTCGGTCGTGCGCCCGCTTGCAATCAGTTCGCTGGTCGATGGCATATCGATGCCATAGACGTTGGGATAGCGGACCGGGGGCGCGGCGGAGGCAAAATACACCTTGACCGCGCCCGCGTCGCGCGCCATCTGGATGATCTGCTTGGAGGTGGTGCCGCGTACGATCGAGTCATCGACCAGCAGGACATTTTTCCCGCGGAACTCGAGATCGATGGCGTTCAGCTTCTGGCGGACCGAGCGCTTGCGGTTGGCCTGGCCTGGCATGATGAAGGTGCGGCCAATGTAGCGGTTCTTGATGAAGCCCTCGCGGTATTTGACATCGAGCTCCTTGGCGAGCTCGAGCGCCGCGGCCCGGCTCGTGTCCGGAATGGGAATCACGACGTCGATGTCGTGATCGGGCCATTCGCGCAAGAGCTTGCGCGCAAGCCGTTCACCCATCCGCAGACGGGCCTTGTAGACACTGATCCCGTCCATGATGGAATCCGGCCGGGCCATGTAGACGTGCTCGAAAATACAAGGCGTCAGTTGCGGCGCATCGGCGCACTGGCGGCTATGGACCGTGCCATCCATGCCGATAAAGAGCGCTTCACCGGCACCGACGTCGCGCACGAGCGTATAGCCGAGCACGTCGAGAGCCACGCTCTCGGACGCGATCATGTGCTCGGACCCGTGACCGGTATCGCGCCGGCCATAGACGATGGGACGGATCCCGTACGGATCGCGGAAGGCGATGATGCCAAGCCCGGCTATCATGATGACGACCGCATAGGCCCCCCGGCAGCGCCGGTGCACGGCCGCGACGGCGCGGAATATGTGGTCCGGCGTGGGACTCAAGCCCGCAAACTCGCGCAGTTCGTGCGCAAATACGTTCAGCAGGACTTCCGAATCGGAGTCGGTATTGATGTGGCGCAGATCCTCGCGGAAGAGCTCGTCGCGCAACGAAGCGGTGTTGGTGAGATTGCCGTTATGGGCGATCGCAAGCCCGAATGGCGAATTGACATAAAAGGGCTGCGCTTCCGCCGAACTGGAACAGCCGGCGGTAGGATAGCGCACGTGGCCAATGCCCATGTGGCCCCGCAACGAGATCATGTGATGCGCCTGGAACACGTCCCGCACAAGACCGTTGTCCTTGCGCATGTAGACACGCTTGCCGTCGCTCGTGATGATGCCGGCGGCATCCTGGCCCCTATGCTGCAACACCGTAAGGCCATCATAGATCGCTTGATTAACCGGACCCTTCGCGAGTATCCCCACTATCCCACACATGAGCCCACTCCAGACAAGCGTGAAAAGCGATGAATTCTAGCCATAGCGGACATTGCGGGCAACATCGGCGGGCAGCCACCGCGCCACGTGAAGCGCCACCACCTGAAAATAGCCAACAAAGAGCGATGAACGCCAAAAATGGTACGCGGGAAACGGCGTGAGGCCTGCCAGCAGGACCAGGATAGCGACCACGCCGGCGCCCTTCAGGAAACCCACGAAACCGCCAAGAACCCGATCGATGCCGATCGGGGCCACCTCGAGCCACAACGTGCGCACAAAGTGGCCTATGATCGTCATCACCACGAAGCACACGAAGAAGAGGGCGAAAAAAACCAGCACCGAACGCAGGTTGGCGTCATGGATACGTCCCGCGAACCAGCCGGTGAAGTCAGCGGAAAAGAACCAGGCAACCGCCAGGCTCACGATCCACGTCAGAAGCGAAAATACTTCGCTCAGGAATCCGCGCAGGGCACCCACCGCGGCAAAAAGCCCGATGATTACGATAATGGCTGCGTCAAGACCGTTCATACGTCTGCGGCGGGACCGGGACTTTAAGGATGCCACGACCCACCCCTTCCTCCTTTGGACGACCATCCCGCCTGGCGGGATCGCCAGAAAGAAAATCCGGTTGGACTTATGCCGGAGCCGGCTCGATCAGGCCATGAATGTGGTCGAGCCGGACGACACGCGACGCCGCTTGAGCGGCTTCGGCTCCCCCGGCATACGGACCAATCGTTACGACGATGCCGCGGCCATGGGCAAGCGACATCAGATGCATATGGGCCGGAAAGCCCTGAGCCTTCAGGCGGTCTGTAAACGCAATGGCATCACCGGCATTGACATAGGCCCCCACCTGGACGACCCAGGCGGGCGCCCGGGCGGTTGCCGGCTTGCCGGAAGCTGCCACAGCCATCGTCCGCGCTGTGGGCGACGGGGGCGCAGCGGGCGCCGCCACGGGACCGGCCGGCGGCGTGGCCGGCACGACCACCTTCTGCGTGACCGCCGGCGCGCTTGGTGCCTGCCACCGCGTACGCAAGCCGCCCGTGTCGCGAACCACGGTCAGCACATCATCGCCTGGCGCCACGGGACGGGGGGCCTTGAACACCATCGGCAGGAAGATCACCGCCACCGTCACCAGCACCACTGCGCCCACTATGCGGCGCCGGGGATCAAAAGGCCTTTCCTCAACCATCCGGTCTCTCGTGCCTGGAGACGGTGGCTAGTATAGCACCGACGGTCTTGAAGGACCCAAACACGACGATCCTGTCATCTTCCCGCGCCTGCGCCTGCGCGGCCGCGAAGGCGGCCACCACATCGCCATGCGCCGTGACTGCCGTGACACCGCACCGCAGGAGCGCTTCCACGAGGACCGTGGCTTTGGCGCCGCGCGGGTCCTGCACACTGGCGACATGCCAGCCATCGACCCGGGGCGCGAGCAGCGACAGCACCTCCCCGATGGGCTTGTCACTCAACATGCCGGCGACCGCCCATGTCCGCCCGTCAATCGGCTGCGCGGCCAGCGCATCCACCAGCGCCATGGCGGCTTCCGTATTGTGGGCCACATCGAGCACCACGAGCGGCCGGCCGGGCAGCGTCTGGAAACGGCCGCGCAACCGCACTTCGAGCAACCCTCTGCGAACGGCATCGGCCTGCACGGGCAGGCCCGCTGCCTCGATCGCCGCGATGGCGCAGGCCGCATTGTGCAACTGATAGGGACCACGCAGGGCCGGAAATGGCAGATCGCGGACACCCTGGGCGCTTTTGTAGCGCCATTGCGCCGTCAGGCGCTCGATCTGGAAATCGCGTCCGGCCTCGATTGCGCACGCACCGAGCGCGCGCGCACTCATGCGCACGCTCTGCGGCATGTCGGCACCAAGGACCGCCGGACGATCCTTGCGGAAGATCCCGGCCTTTTCCCGGCCGATCGTCTCCCGGTCGTCGCCAAGCCAGTCCTTGTGATCGGTGCCGACCGACACCACCACCGCGACATCGCTGTCGACGACATTGACGGCGTCGAGCCGCCCGCCGAGTCCGACCTCGAGAACGGCGACGTCGAGACCGGCGGTGGCGAACACGACGAAGGCAGCGAGCGTACCGAACTCGAAATAGGTAAGCGGCGTATCTCCACGGACGCGCTCCACCTCGGCGAAGGCGGCGCACAGCGTGGCATCGTCCACTTCCTCGCCCATCACGCGCACGCGCTCGTTATAGCGGATGAGATGAGGCGAAAAATAGGCGCCTACCCGGTAACCCGCGGCCAAGTACATGCGCTCAAGGAAGGCTACGGTCGATCCCTTGCCATTGGTTCCGCCCACTGTGACGACCCGGCAGTGCAGCGGCTCCAGACTGGCCGCCACGGCGGCAAGGCGCTCGAGGCCAAGATCGATGACCTGTGTATGCAGCGTGGCGATGTAGGACAGCCAGCCGTCCAGATCGTGCGGTTTCAGGATTCGGTGGCCGGGCAAGGCAGGGCTTTCAGGGGCTGATGCGTCATGGCTGCGAGCAACCTTGCAATGGTCTCGCGCATGCGGTGACGGTGCACGATCATGTCGATCGCACCGTGCTCGAGCAAAAACTCCGCCCGCTGGAAACCTTCGGGCAGCGTCTCGCGCACCGTCTGCTCGATGACGCGCGGGCCGGCAAAACCAATGAGCGCCTTGGGCTCGGCGATGATGACGTCCCCCAGCATGGCAAAGCTCGCCGAGACGCCACCCATCGTTGGATCCGTCAGCACGGAAATGAATGGCAATGAAGCGGCCCCGAGTTCGGTCAGGGCCGCGCTCGTCTTGGCCATCTGCATGAGAGACGTGAGTCCTTCCTGCATGCGCGCGCCACCGCTGGCGGAAAAGCAGACGAACGGGATACCACCAGCAAGACTCGCCTCCACGCCACGGGTGAAGCGTTCGCCTACCACCGACCCCATCGATCCGCCCATGAAGCCGAATTCGAAGGCAGCAGCAACGACGCCAAGACCCCAGACACTCCCGCGCAGCACGACCAGCGCGTCCGATTCGCCGGTGGTCTTGGCCGCGTCACTCAGACGATCCTTGTAGCGCTTGGAATCCTTGAACTTCAGGAAATCGACCGGATGCAGATCCCCGCCGATCTCGCTGCGATCGCCGGGGTCGAGGAAGACGTCGAGCCGCTTGCGGGCACCGATGCGCATATGATGTTCGCACCGGGGACAGACGCTCTGGTTTTTTTCTATTTCGCCATAATAAAGGACACTGCCGCAGCCTGGGCACTTGCTCCACAGACCTTCGGGCACGGCCTTCTTCGCCGTCGTTCCACGGCTCTTGATCTTCGGAGGTAACAGCTTGTCGAACCAGTTCATGCCTTTACTGCCTCGGCGGCAACGCCGCCCTCAAACCGGCCACAAACGCGCGCGCCTGGGCGATCGATTCCGCGCCCTCCGCGGCCGCGAGCCGCCGTATCAGCGCGCTGCCGACAATCACCGCGTCCGCTACTTCACCCAGGGCGCGGGCCGATTGCGCATCCTGTACGCCAAAACCGACACCGATCGGCAGATCCACCAGCGCGCGCACGGCGCCAAGCTGCTTGCCGACCGTGCCGATATCGAGGTGCGCCGCGCCGGTGACACCCTTTAGCGCCACATAATAGACGAAACCGGACGAGGCCTCTCCGATCAGCCGCATGCGCTCCGGCGGACTGGTCGGCGCGAGCAGGAACACCCGGTCGACAGCCGCTTGCCGCGCCGCGGCAAGCCACTCCCCGGCCTCTTCCGGCGGCAGGTCGACGAGGATCACGCCATCGACACCGGCACGCGCGCAGGCCTGCGCAAAAACGCCATACCCCATCGCCTCGACAGGGTTCACATAACCCATGAGCACCACGGGGGTGCGGGTATTGCGCTCGCGGAACGTAGCGACCATGGCAAGGACGTCCGTGATCGTGGTTCCGTGCGCCAACGCCCGCTGGTGGCTCATCTGAATGACTGGCCCGTCCGCCATCGGATCGGAAAACGGAATGCCGACCTCCAGCACATCCGCGCCCGCTTCCACCAGGGCGTGCAAAAGCGGCACGGTCGTCTCCAAAGCGGGATCACCCCCCGTGACAAAAGTCACCAAGGCCGCCCGCTTCCCCTTCAATTCGGCGAATACATCCTGCAGACGCGACACTAGTGATGCCCCTCATGGGCCGCTACGGTTTCGACATCTTTGTCGCCCCTGCCGGACAACGACACGACAATGGCCTTCTCGCGACCCAGTTCGCGCGCCAGTATCTGAGCGTAGGCAAGGGCGTGGCTCGATTCAAGAGCCGGCAAGATCCCCTCGAGGTGCGTAAGGGCATGAAAAGCCGCCAGCGCCTGCTGATCGTCGACCGCCATGTAGCGGGCACGGCCACTGTCCTTCAGCCAGGCGTGCTCGGGGCCGACACCGGGATAATCGAGTCCCGCGGATATGGAATGAGTCTCAAGGATCTGCCCATGCGCGTCGTACATGAGATAGCTGCGCGTGCCGTGCAGGACCCCCGGACGGGCACCTGCGGTAAGCGGCGCTGCGTGCCGGCCCGTCGCGAGACCGTCACCGGCCGCCTCGACCCCGTACAGGGCGACCGTCGGATCCTCGAGAAAGGCATAAAAAAGCCCCATCGCATTGGAGCCGCCACCGACGCAGGCGACCGCCGCATCCGGCAGGCGCCCTTCCCGCTCGAGAAACTGCGCACGGGCTTCGCGGCCGATGATCGCCTGGAAATCGCGCACCATCGCCGGATAGGGATGCGGGCCGCTGACGCTGCCGATCACATAAAAGGTATCGTCTATCGTGGTCGCCCAATCACGCAGCGCCTCGTTCATGGCGTCCTTGAGTGTCTGCGAGCCCAGTGTCACGCTCACGACCTCGGCACCCAACAGGCGCATGCGGCGCACATTGGGCGCCTGCCGGCGCATGTCCTCGGCCCCCATGTAAATGGCGCAACGCATGCCAAGGCGTGCCGCGACCGTCGCGGTGGCGACACCATGCTGACCGGCACCGGTCTCGGCGATCAGCCGCGTCTTCCCCATGCGCCTGGCAAGCAGCGCCTGGCCGAGGGTGTTGTTGATCTTGTGGGCACCGGTGTGATTCAGGTCTTCCCGTTTGAGATAGATACGCGCGCCACCGGCTGCCGCGGTCAGGCGCTCGGCCAGATAAAGCGGCGAAGGGCGCCCGACATAATCGTGCAGATCGCGGGCGAGCACGGCCTGAAAATCCGCATCACCCCTGGCCACGTGGTAGGCCGCGGCAAGCTCGGCCAGAGGCCCCATCAGGGTCTCGGCGACAAACTGGCCCCCATAGGGCCCGAAGTGGCCCCGGGCGTCCGGCAAATCGTATGTCATCGTTCCTCCCGCGCACGGCGGCAAAACAGCGTCATGCGCTCCCGATCCTTGATGCCGGGTGCACTCTCGACTCCGCCGCTCACATCGACGGCGTATGGCCGGACCTGGGCGACGGCGAGAGCGACATTATCAGGGGTAAGACCCCCTGCCAACACCACGGGGCGGCCCAGGTCCGCAGGGATGCGCATCCAGTCGAAACGGGAACCGGTCCCGCCGGGGCGGACCGGATCGTAGGCATCCAGCAGCAGGCCGGCTGCCGTGCCGTAGAGCCGCGCCTGCGGTCCGATATCCACCTCCGGCGCCATCCGCAGCGCCTTGATATAGGGACGTCCGAACCCCGCGCAAAAAGCCGGCGGCTCGGATCCGTGAAACTGCAGCAACGAAAGCGGCACGCGCTCAAGTACCCCCTGCACCGCGTCTGCGGGCGCGTCCACAAAGAGCCCGACCGCGCTTACGAAAGGCGGCAGCGCCGCGACGATTGCGGCGGCTTGGCCGATCTCCACGCAGCGCGGACTCGGCCCGTAGAACACGAAACCCAACGCGTCGGCACCCGCCGAAACCGCCGCCAGGGCGTCCTCGGTGCGCGTGATACCGCAAATTTTGACCCGGGTGCGCATAAAGGGGGCGGATTGTACCAAAAACGCCGCCGATTAGCCCTTGATTCTGCCGAAGTGCTCCTGAAACAGCCGCTCGAGCTCATCGATTACCTCGGCCGCCTCCCGTCCACCGAGCACATGCTGGCTCATGAGCGTGGAGGTCTCGCTCAGCATCTTGCCGCGATCCAGCATCGGATAGGTGGCAGCGAGCCGCCGGATGGCCTTCACCACGGTTTCCTCGGCAGGGCGCGGAATCACGACAGGCTCCACCGGTGCCGGGGGACGCTCCATCCGCGCAGACAGAAATTCGGCAAAGGCGAGGACCTGCTCCTTCGTCTCGGGCGGGAATTCGCGTAACAGCGCCAGTACTCGTTTCTCCGTACGATCCATGGTCATTCACTGATGTTGAGACGAAAAACTGGCATCTTGCGCCGCTCGGTCATCAGATCGAGCTCCTTCACGAGGGCTACGATAAGCTGATCAGTGGCGGCCTGCGTCGCCTGCCAATGGCGCCGCGCCCCCTCCAGCAATACACCGATATCGGCCGGCGTGTCGCGATGGGCCTCCATGATCATATCCTCGATCATGCCGGGCTTCAGTTCCGGCCGGCACAGAAAACCGTAGGCGAGCGGATCGGGCCGGATCACAAGCCACCGGCCCTCCTCGTCGACCACAAGCGGCGCAAGTCCCTGCGGCAGACTGGCGCCACCATTTGCCATGACCAGCACGGGCTTGCCGTCGAGTGCCTCGGCCACGGCATCTCCGGCCCCGGCCGGCGTCTTGTGGGCCACGGTCCAGTAGGCATTGTGCAGCGGCTCGGCGCTCACCCGCGCGCCCTCGTATTCGGCGAGCAGGAGAGCACCGTAGCCGATGCCCACGAACGGCCGCCCGGCCTCGCGGAACACACCGATCAGCTTCATCTCGTCATCATGCCATGGCGCCGCCTCGTGGTCGGTTGGCGGGCTTTTTGCGCCGAGAATGAAAAGCGCATCGAACTGACCCGCACTGCCCGGCAGCTCCTGACCGACAAAAGGTCGGAAATAGACGAAACCGATGTCGCGCTTTTCGAGCTGGGTTTCTATCAGCCCGAGAAACTCCGCGTAGGTGTGCTGCACCACGGCAAACTGCTTCATGAAACGTTCCTCGCAACCCACATCCCCGGTGCCGGCAGGCAGCCGCGGACGGGCAGGCACCGGCGACTACGCGCACCGCGGACGATCACGGCCAGCCTCTGCGCCGGCAAACGGACCGCAACCGGTTGCGCAAACGAAGGGCGCGCCTGCACGATGCTACTGGACATCGGACTCCGGCGCCGTCACCCGGCCATGCTGCTCGCACCGCGAGCGCGCGAAGCGGATGAATTCCTCGACCGCGCGCATACGAAACTTCTGTCTCTGGTGAACGAAGGAAAACGGCCGCTGAATCGGCGGATCGAGGGGCAGCGCGACCAACGTGCCGAGCTTCAGCTCCTTGGCGACCGTCGCCTGCGAGACGATGGACACCCCAAGCCCCGCTTCCACCGAGCTTTTCACGGACTCCGGAGAACCGAATTCCATGCTGAGATTGAGATCATGCCATTGCAGGTGATTTTCGTTCAGGTAGTCGCTTATCACTTCCCGTGTACCCGAACCCTCTTCGCGCGCCAGAAACGGAAGTTCCAGGAGATCGCGGACCGGCACGCTCCTCGCCTTGGCAAACGGGTGATCCGGAGGGCAGATGAAAACCAGCTGGTCTTCCCAGCAGATCTCGACGGCGAGGTTCTTGTTGGTGACTGGCGACTCGACGATACCGACGTCGACTGCGTTGCTCTCCACCATGTGCACAATGCCAAGCGAGTTCGACACGCTGAGCCGGATCCGGACGTCCCGATGGCGCGCCTGAAACTCGCCGAGGAGGCTTGGCAGGACATACTCCGCTATGGTCGTGCTCGCCCCGATCAGCAGAACGCCGGACACCTCGCCGGTGATGTCGCGCACCCGGATGTTCATCTCGCTGTAGAGCCCGAGTATGCGCTCCGCGTACTCGAAAACACGTTCGCCGGCAGCGGTCAGCGTGATGCGGTTGTGGGTGCGGTCGAACAGTCTCGTATTGAAGTATTCCTCGAGCTGCCGCACCTGGAACGTCACGGCCGGCTGTGTCATATGCAGCGTCTCGGCCGCCTTCGTGAAACTGAGGAGCCTGGCAACGGTATGGAATACCTGTAATCGACGATCTGCCACTAACCGGTTTCTCCACCGTTAAAGACGAAAAGGGATAGTAAAATAGTATACAATAAAACGATGAAACGCGCGTGGAGACAGTGGGATTTCGAAGGGCAAGGTCTCCAGACTTTGAATCTCGAGCTTACCCGGCGCCTTAGGCAGACGCGCCGCGCATGGCTTTTGTGGCTCCTGTTTCCCTGCGGATTGCATGCCTTTTATCTCGGCGAGCGCCGACGCGCCATGGCTTATGTCGCCGCCACCGGCGCCTTTGTTGCAGTCCTTGTCGCGGCCCCCTTCACGATCGATGTCGTCTATGCCGCCTGCTATGGATCGCTTGCGCTCTTCGACGCTCTCACGCTCGAACGCCGCGTCCTGGCACTGAACAAGAAGCTGCGTATCACCCTGTCGCTCGGATCCGGACGCAAGCCCCCGCAGGGCTACGAGGGCCGCTACACCGATGGTGGTGATGAGCTCGGCGCGTACCTGCGCGCAAAGGAAGGCGAGCAGGCCGGACATACGGCGAGACAAAGCGCCCCGCTGCGCAACCCCGGCCGGTCGTTTGCCGAACAGGAAGCCTTGCTGCGCGAACAAATGGCCAGGCGGCCTAAAAACCCTCGATCTTGAGCCGCAGATCCGTCGCGCTCGATGCATACTGCAAGGCCACGTCCGGCGTGATGCTCTTTTGCTGAACGAGACGCAGGAGCGAGGCGTCAAAGCTCAGCATGCCTTCGTTGACGCTACCCCGCTTCAAAAGCTCCGGCAGATCCTTGATGCGCGCCGGATCGAGAATGAGTTCCCGCGCCAGTGCCGAGATGGTGAGCACCTCGCAGGCGACGACCCGGCCCTTGCCGGAAGCTTTCGGCAGCAAGCGCTGACTGACCACCGCGCGCAGATTTTGCGCCACCTTCACCCGCGTGCCGGCCTGCGCCTCCGGCGGGAATGCCGTAATGAGACGGTTGACGGCCTCGGGTGCCGCAGGCGCGTGCGCGGTTGCCAGAACGAGATGTCCGGTCTCTGCGGCACGCAGTGCCGTTTCGATCGTTTCGATATCCCGCATCTCGCCCAGGAGGATCACGTCCGGATCTTCGCGCAAGGCCGCGCGCATGGCTTCCGAAAAAGTGGGCGCATCGACGCCGATCTCGCGTTGCGTGATGAGGGAGCGCTGCTCGGCAAACAGGAATTCGATCGGGTCCTCGATGGTGAGGACGTGCTTGGTCTGATTCTGGTTGATCTCATTGACCAGGGCGGCGAGCGTCGTGGTCTTGCCCGAGCCGCTGGCCCCGGTGACGACCACGAGACCCCTTTCCAGGTTGGTGAGCGCAGCGACCATGTCCGGCAGGCCAAGCGACGCAAGGGGCGGCACCAGACCATGAATGATGCGCAGAACCAGCGCCATCGTTCCGCGCTGGAAGAAGATGTTGGCGCGGACGCGTCCGATGCCCTTGAAGCCGCGCGACAGGTCCACCTGGCGATCCCGCTCGAGCAGGGCCAGCTGGCGGGGCGTCATCATGGCCCGGCCGATCTGCTCGACCGCTTCCGCGGTCAGCCGGGGGAATTGGTCGAGGGCCCGCAGTGCGCCATCGATGCGCACGATCGGATAATTGCGGGCCCGTAGATGGAGATCCGATGCGCCGTGGCGGCCGGATTCAGTAAGCATCCGCCCGACCAGATCGAGCGCCTCATGAGCGATTTCAGCCATATCCCCCCATTCTAGACAGCGGACCGGGCGATTCATACCCCCCCGCCTTGCCGGCTGGAATCCCCCGCCGCCCGCCTGGCCGGCTACGGCCACAGACGGTCCCGGCGGACCCCCTTTACCGGTCCGCACACGCGGTGGACAAACTGACACACACCTTTTGGGCAAGGGGCTTGCCGCCCGGACCGTTCAGTTTCCGGTTCGGCGGTAGAGGGCCATGTACGCCGGATGCGTGAGCACCGGGGCGCGCGCGACGGCGAGCACATCATCCACATGGGGGGGCGTACTCATGCCGACGAGCGTCGTTCCAAGACCGGGCGTGGAACGGTTGAACTGGAGTGCCCGCTGGGCGTCGTTGGCAAGACGCGGCATCGCCTGCACGAGGATGTCGAGGGGATGGCTGGCCAGGTGGCCCTTGAACAGCCCGTGGCTTGCGACCGTATAGAGACCGAGCTTCAGGGCGGCCTGCAGGGTCGAATCGTCGGAGCCGTCGCCCGTCACCTGATTGAAGCGCACGAAACCATCCAGCATGACGGCATTGAAAGGCAGCTCAATGAGCGCAAAATGGTGAGCGCGTCCTGAAGGAGCCACCGTCTTCGCGGCCTTCTCGGCGAGCGCCACGAGCGAGGCGAGCGACAGAAAATTCGGGTCGTCCGTCGGGACGCGAAACGCCTCAAAGCTGGAGACGCCATAATGGCGGATGACGCCGTCTGCCACCGCGCCTTCCAGCGCCTCGAAGACCGCGCCGAGCCGGCGCAAAACGGCCTCCTTGCCATGCCGGCGGATCTGTACCTCCGGCTGATCCACGAGAAAGGCATCCAGCGTGGCAAGACCAAGGGCCATGCGACTCTCGTCGAGCTGGGCGCGGATATAGCGCGGGCTCAGCACATGCGCGCCAGCGCATTCGCTGGCATCCGCAAGCCCTTTTCCAATGATATGTTCGCGGACATAGGCATCCGGATCGGCGACGGCCCCTTCGAAACGCAAAAAACCGCCTTTCGACATGACCCAGACCGCTTCGCGGCTGACGCCATCGGCAAAGGCCTTGCGCAACCCCGCGCCGACTGCCGCCACCGAACGGCCGTAGCGGTAATGGGCCGCCGTGTCGATCACGTTGATGCCACGGCTCACCGCTGTGTACACGATCTGCACCAACGCCTCGTCGACGGTGTCGCTGGCCGCTCCCGGAAAGGTGCCAAGCCCGATGCTGCTTAACTTCAGTCCGCCGCGAAAATCACTGTAGTGTCCGGCATCGAGCGCGCGGCCTTGCGTGGTGGCGTAGCGAATGGTCCCTTGCGCAGTGGCGGCCCCCTCGACGAGCGACCTGGATACGGTCCTGACGATATTCATGCCTTCTGCCCCAATAAGGAGTGGCCACTGAGCCGCCTGAAAAGCGCGGGCAGCCAGTCGCTCGTCTGGTCCCCCGCCGGATAATCCAGCCGGCTGCAGAAGAGGTTCTCGTAGTAGGGTTCGTCTTGATCGAGATCCCAGCCGACCGCACGCAGCGCCGCGGCCGCGGCCGCCGGCAGTGCAGCCGGCAGCTCGCGACCCGACAGCAGCGCCCAGACCCCGGTCCATGCCCGCGCCAGAAGCAGTGGATGATAACCACCCCCGCCCGTCACGAGGACCGGCACACCCATGTGGATTACGTCCTGGACGGCCGCCAGAAAACCCGCGGTCGATAATTCGAGGCGCCCCAGCGGATCACCGTGCAGGGCGTCGGTACCCGCCTGCAAGACGATCGCGTCCGGCGCAAAACGTTCCCGAACCGCCGCCAGGATGTGGCGCAGGATGGCCAGATAATCGGCATCTCCCGTACCCTTGGGCAGGGGTACGTTGAGACTCGACCCCAGGGCCTCTGGCCCTCCCTGTTGCGCGAAAGTGCCGCCCCGAAAAGGATAGGCATAAGCCGTATCCATGTGCAAAGACACGGTGAGCACGGCCGGATCGTCCCAAAAAGCCGCCTCTACACCGTCACCATGATGGGCATCGAGATCGAGGTACAACACGCGCCTGCCTGCCTCCCGCAACGTCAGGATCGCCAGAACCACGTCGTTGAAGTAGCAAAACCCCCGCGCCTGATCGGGCGCGGCGTGGTGCATGCCGCCTGCAGGACTGAAGGCGTGGCGGCCGGCCAGCACCTCTTCTGCGGCCTGGATGCTCCCGCCTGCCGCAAGCGCGGGCGTGTAAAACACACCCGGAAAGTAGGGGTTTTCGAGTGTGCCGAGGGCATGCCGGAGCCGGTCTTCATGGCGTACATGCCCAAACGCCTCGCTGCGTTTGAGGGCCTGGATATAGTCGCGTGTGTGAAAGCGTTCGAGTTCGTGCGGACTGGCCGCACGGGAGACCCGGAATTCGGCGTCAGACAGCGCGCCGTAGGCCTTGATCACATCGAAGGCAAGCGATACGCGCGGGATCGAGAGCGGGTGATTGCGCCCGTAACTCGCCCGGCGGTAGTGGGCGGCGCCTATGAAGACCGCTTCTCGCGCCGTGGCGTTCATGCTCCTTCGAGACCGTACTCTTTGATCGCCCGGCTGCGTAAATAGAGATAAATGTGACGGATGGTGCGCACCGCCATCGCCTGCGGCCGCACGGGCAACGCATCCGTCCGGTTTGCCGTCAGGCAATTGCCGTAGTAGACGAGCTCCCGCACATTGTCGCGGATGGCATTCAGGGACGGCTCGCCCTTCACAAAGACCCGGAAGACCTCGAGCGGATCGGCCCCGGCATCCAGGCCTTCGAGCGGATGCCCCATGGCCTCCGCAAAGATCAGCATGAGCCGGTTGGCAAGGCGCAAGGACTCGCCGACGGCGGACTCCAGCGTCAACGCGCCGCGATCCTGCGCGTGCTCCAGGGCACGGATCTCCTGATCGACATCCGCCATGACCGATTGCAACTGCGGAGCTACCATGGGGCGTACTGGACCTCGTCTAGAATACACCGTAAGATGGCCGATATTATCCCAGTCACAGGCAAAAAGCCGCATCCCGGGAGCTTATGAACACACTCGTCAAACTCGTGCGCCTCAACAATCTGACGTACAACGCCAATCGCGATCCGGCCGTGTACCGGCGCGTGCCGAAAAAGCCCTTCCGCATTCAGGCGCTCCTGAATGGCGACGGCCACGCCCATGCGCAAGTCCTGATCGAAGGCGAAAGCAAGGCCCGCTGCGACCAGCAGATCAACCTGCCGGATACGTTCACCTGCGAAGTAGCGTTCGAGACCCCCGGTACCCGGCTCGCCACGCTCGTCATCGAAAGCAAGGGACAGACGTTCCGGCAGGACCTGCGGCTGGACGTCCTGGCCCACGAGTGGCTGGGTTGATTCACCAGCTGTACTGCGCCAGGAATTGCGGCAGGACGGTCACGATCTGATCGCGGTCAAAGAAGCGGTCGGCTCGTGACATCCGCATCTCGTCCCGGACATCCACATCACCGCCAAAACAGAACACGGCGATCTGCAGCAGATACTCCATCCGCAGCACCCGAATCACATCGATAGGATCAAAGGCGTCGACCTCGTCGAGATCGAGCACGAGAAACCGGTAGAGCAGGATGTCGTTCCAGTCACCGGCCTCGTCCAGACTGGTCACGACGCGCATCTGCCACGCGGCAGGCACGTCGGCCTGCAGGCGGCCTGCCAGATCCGCATCCGCCGTCATCAACAGAAAGCGGCGGCTCAGCCGGTCGGCAATGGTCGGTGCCGCCATAAGGGCTAGTTACCCGCTTCGTCCTGCGTCTTTTCAGGCCGGTAAAACTTGCCGAAATAGAAGTCCCGCCGGTCGAGCTCCTGATAGAGCGCGGCGCGCTCATGCACGCCCTGCTCGATGATCTCTGCAAGATAACGGCCCTGCTCTCCATCGAGAATGAAGATGCGGCCAACCAGATCTTCGTCGATCTGGATGAGCTGCGCGCTCAACCCTTCGGGGAAATCCACATAGACGAGATAGGACTCGGTCTGCGGATCTTCCGGTTCGAGCGGCATCATCGTAAGCCGGCCAAGCCACGCGAGCCGCGCCGCCTGATTGAACTGCCGGATCTCGAGCTTCTTGCCCTTGCGGTATTTATTCAGCTCGTTCTTCAACTGCCCGATGTCGGTAACCTGGATGGACTTCATGGACCCGCCTTCTGGAAAGACTCTATCTTATCCTGAGCGGCGAGGTAGGGGAAGCCAACAGGCGCGGGGACCCGGCCTGTTGGCTCACAGCCTCAGTGGCGGCCCGCCACGTGTGCAAGCGTGTGCCGGATGGCCGCAGGCGCGCTCATGATGGTCATGAAGCCGTGCGAACCCATCATCGGCGTATCGGGGAAATTGACGGCGATGCGGTAGCGCGGGCGCAGGGCAATCACCCGCCGGCCGACCACCATCATCTCATAGGGCGCATAGGCCGTGCCCTTGTGCTTCCGATACTCCGTCACCGACAAAACCTTGGCATCCCGGCCATGCCCCTGGCTCAAACCCACACCAAACACCGTTGTGGGGAGCTTGGTGCCCGGCACATTGACCTCATAGATGAGCGACGTGCCGTCCACATGCGCCCCTAGATTGTGCTTGATCGTGCTGATCGCCTGCGCGTAGGTCTTGAACTTGCGGATGTGATCGACGTTCTCGAAGTACGGCATACCGATGAAGTAATGGTAATTGCCGGGCTTCAGATCACCGCGGGTAAGACCCCGGCGTGAACCGAAATCCATCTGGGCGCCGAGCGCCGCCTTCAGATTGGCCACTGTAGCCGGCAGCGCACCCAACCCATAGGCGACACCCACATAGGTGGGGTTGGCGTAGGAGACCTGGATGGTGTTGCCCACCTGGGTCAGGGAGATGCGCTGCACGGCCCCGAAACCGCCATTACGCCGCGCATGCGCCGCCGCCTGCAAAAGCTCCGGATCGGTGGCACAAATCACCACCGCGCCCGGAATCGGGGCGTACTGGCCGACCAGCGTAAATCCGTGGGTGGCGAGCGCCTTGCGGGTGGCAGTCACTGCCGACTGCATCGAACCGGTCGTTTCGTGGCCCAGAACGAAGGGCTTGTAGCGCACCGCGTGCGCAGCCGCGCCCGCGCTGACGGCAAGGCCCACCGCGAGGCAGATCCCTTTCATCACATTCTTCATGTTGCTCTCCTAATGTGGTTCTTTTTTTGTAGGTTTTTTAATGCAAAAGGGGGCCATGTGGCCCCCTTTGGCTACAGCACACCAGCTAGCTGACGGCTTAGAACTTCCAACCCCAGTTCGCCTCGACCTGATATTCGTGCATCTCGATCTTGATGGGGGCACCGCCCAGGGCCGCCGGCGCATTGCCGTAGAGGGCCTGCGGCAGACCGTACATCGCAGCCAGACTCACATCCTGACCCCTCGCAACACGGGTCGTGAGGCCCACTGTCACATGGCGCTGAATGACGCCCGGGGCGAGGATGTTCAGCAGGAGCTGGCTCTGCTGGATCGGCTGGTTGTTATAGGCAAAGCCGACGCGCCATGTGGTGTCGCGGGTCGCCTTGTACTGATAGCCGATCTTGTAGACATCGATGTCCTGCCAGCCAAAGCCCGAACCATTGGTCGAACCGAACGCGCCGGACGGCAGCGCCGGGTAACCGGTCGAACTCGTTGTGATGATGGTCGGATCGCCCACTGCCGGCACATCGCCGTAGAAGATGCGCTGGAAGTCGAAGTCGATCGCCTGCCGGTTGGTCGGCTCGAAGGCCAGACCCACGACGCCATTGGCCGGGATGTCCATGCGGCCCTGACCGGCAAAAAGACCCGAGTACTTGGAGAACTTCGACATCGTCATGCGCGGCGAGAAGGCGATACCGACATTCAGGCCCGGGAAGATCTGGAACTGGCCGCCCACCTTGAAGCCGACACCGTCGGAAGTGGCCGTGCCCTTGCCGGTCATGTTGTTGGGGCTCGCGGAGAAACCTTCGAAGCCGGCCAGGCCATCGGCGCTGAAGCGCTGGTAGGCATAGATCAGGCTCAGACCGACCGCATCATGGCGCAGGAAGCGGCGGGCATAGGTCAACTGCAAAAACATCTGCGTGAGGCTCACGCCAGCCTGGCCACCGTAGTAGGGGCCACTATAAGGCACCGTGGCCGTGGCGTTCGGCGTGTGATAGTTGGTGTTCATGCCGCCGTTGCCGTACATGGCCAGACCGACGTAGTTGTCATGGCTCAGTTTCTGGCTGTAGCCGATGTGCGGAATCAGAAAGAAATTGGTGTTGCTGCCGATCTGGCCGGGATTGGGCATGGGGCCGCAACCGGCCGCCGAGCACCCGGAGTGACCGGCGATGCCACTCGTGTAGCCGCGGAAGGGCCAGAAACCCGCCACGCCCAGATCCAGATGGTTCCCCACCATGGCAATGCCCGCGGGGTTGGTGGCCTGGATCATGCTGTCTTGGGGAAGGGCGGCGCTGGCACCGGCCATGCCGTCGCTGATGGTGCTGTAACCCAGCTGAAAGTAACCGGCGGTCGTCGCGAAGGCGCTCACCGGCAACGCCAGGGCCGCAGCCACGGCCGAAGCCAACGCCAACTTCTTCTTGCTCATCATTTTTTATGTCCTCCTAATGGACACCCGTAAGATGTGCAGCCTCGGGGCCGCGTTCTCCTCTCGTCTTCTTGGATTTTATCGGCGCACTCTTGAAAGTGTCTTAACCGACGTCGAGGATGCCGCCAATATTCCGCGTCCGTCACGCTTCTGTCAATATGGCAACATCTTTCCGACCGGCGATCCATGCAGGCGCTTGAATGGCTTGCGCGGATCACCGATCATGACACTCCGCAAAATCTTCGAGGAGACGTTATGCGCCGTCTTTGGCCAGCCCTTGTGCCGCTTGCCCCGCTCCTGGTCTCAGGGGTCGTCCATGCGGCGAGCTATGCGCCAGCCCCCCTGTCCATCCTCGGAATCAGCGAGGCCGGCGCGGTCGTCGCCAACACCGAAAGCCTCGGTGCGCTCGCCTACAATCCCGCCAACATGGCCTTTCACAAAAGCGGCTATGAGGTTGGCGTACGGGGCCTTTACCTCAATACGAGCGTGCGGGCGCCCGGCCTGCCATACCGGACGGGGGCCACTGCCCCGCACTGGGCCACCATGCCCGATGTTTTCATCAACGCGGAATTGACCCAGCATACGCGATTTGGACTGGCTCTGAATGAGCCATACGACGCAAGCCTCGCCTGGCCGGCTACCGCCTTTCCGGCCCTCACCGGTGCCGATGCGGGACTCGCCCCCGTCTACACGGAGCTGCAGGTGTACGACGCAAGTCCGGATTTTACCTACCAGATCGGCGACGCCGGCATCAATGTCGGGGCCAATTACTACTACGCGCGCAGTTTCGCCGCGAACACGCCCACGGCATCCGTGAGCGGCTCGGGGACCCGTTTCGGCGGCAACGTCGGCGTGGCCGCCCGCATGGGTCAGATCGCTTTCGGCGCCACCTACCGGTCGGCGGTCAACATACCGGTCACTGCCGGCACCACCGTGCATCTGCCCTGGCAAATGGCCGTGGGTCTCCACGGCACGGCGACGAAGGAGCTGGGATTCGAATTCGACTTCACCCGCAGCGGCTGGAGTGGATTTACGAGCCCCGCGGTTCCAGGCGGACCCACCATGCTGACTTCTGCCGGCAACATGAACAGCTACCGGCTGGGAATGCACTATGGGCTGGGCGAGGGCGTGGCGCTACGCGCAGGCCTTGGGTACAGCCAGGTAAGCGCAACGCCCTTCTCGGCGCGCCTGCCTGCCGCAAACCAGGAAATTGCGAGCCTTGGCGCCACCCAGCGCATGGGACCCTGGACACTAAGCGCAGGTTATGAATACATCCACTTCAATGCGCGTACGGTAAATAGTGCGACGGCGCTTGCCGGCCCCGTTCCGAACGGCACGAGTGCCTACAACGGGTCCTACAGGAGCGCCGCACAGGTCTTTGGCTTGAGCTTTAGCCGGCGGTTTTCCTAGGGGGACGGGGAACATCGCCAGGGTGTGGCCACCCTGGCGACTTGGCCGATCAGAGGGTCCCGATATCCTCGCCCGCCATCTGCCGCTTGACGATGTCGACGTCGCGCCGGTTCAGGGCAAACGGGAAGGAGCGGATATCCGAGGGGCTGGAATCACCGTAAGGGCGGTTACAGGCCGATACTTCTTCGTCATCCTTGCCCGGACAGCCCGATGTCTGGAACGGCTTGCCAGATTCGATCAGGGCCGCGAGATCTTCTTCGGCCAGGCCGAAATCCACCACCCGCCCTTCCTCGTCGAAACGCATCTTCGCCACGTCCCCGCCCGCATAGTCGATCAGGAAGCGCCCGAGCTGCACGCGCCGCCACTGGTCGCGCGGGACCGGTTCCCAATCCTCCATGAGCGACCCGCGCTCCGGAAAGAAGGCGAACATGTGGTTGTGGCCGCCCATGTCGGCGATCCGCTGGACCACACGCAGCATGTCCTCTTCCGTCTCCCCCATCCCGCAAATGAGATGGGCGCCGAATTTTTCCGGACCAAAGACCTCTGCGGCCCATTCGATCACCTGCCAGTACTTGTCCCACTTATGGGGGCTGTCGACGGTCTTGCCGCGCGTGCGCTCGAATATGTCGGGAGTGACCGCGTCCAGCGCAACGGTAAAGATGTCCGCCCCGGCATCGCGCAGCGCCACGAGATCCGTTTTTTCCATGGAGGTGGGGTTCGACAAGATCGACACCGGAACATGGGGCAACGCCGCGGTCCACTTCTGTAGCAGCACCATCGTGTCGTGATCTGAATTCGGATGTGTAATCATGGAGATACACATGCGCTGGAACTGCGCGGAATCACTGCCGCCTGTCATGCGCTCGATGACCTCGTCGAAGCGCACGGTCGGCCAGTCGACGCGGATGAAGTTGCGGTCCGCGTAATCGCGTGCCTCTTCCCGGTGGCGGGCAAGGCCGCAGTAGGCGCAATTGGCACGGCATCCTTCCGCGTAAGTCACAAGCAGATTGAGGCAGTGGGTGCAACCGGTCCGGTGCATGGTGCCCGGCACGAGTCCGAGCGTGATCGCCGCAGCCGTCGACATCTGCACGTATTCGGGCGAACGCATGTCCGGGGTCTTGATGTGGTAATTCGGCCGGTAGAAGGTGACCGGACTGACCGAGTCGGCAGGAACGCTCATGATATTCTCCTCAACAATGCCTTAGGCAGCAAAATATTCACGAAAGGCAACCCAGCCCCGCTTGTGAGTTGCGTCCAGCAGCGCCGCCGGTGTATGCCAGCGCGCCATCAACCACCGCCTGCGCGCGACCGCCCGCGTCAAGCTGTCCTCGAATGCATCCCGCATGTCTTCCTCGAATTCGGCGAGAGCATCCTGCTTTCCGCCCAGAAACTCGGTGGCCGCGCGGCCCGCACGCTCACCCGAAACCACGGCACTCGCGATGCCGGCGCCCGTGATGGGGTGGGTAAGCCCCGCCGCATCGCCCGCAAACAGGATATTTTCCTGCACGAGCGAAGGCCGCAACCCGCCTACCGGGATCGCTCCACCCGTACGCGCCAGAATCTTGTCTCCGACCACACCCTCGCGGATTAGCTGCGCGCACAGCATGTCGAGCGGTGTCTTCATGTCCGGCAACAAGTGTGCATCCGCCCCGAGTCCCACATTGGCCACATCCCCCTTCGGGAAAAGCCAGGCATACCCGCCCGGGTACGCATCCGACAGCCAGATATCCGTATCCCCGTATGGCTTTAGCAGCGGCAGACTGTACTGGCGCGTCTCCACCGTGGGTATGGCGGGCCAGCCGATCATCCGCGCCACCGGGGAGTGCGGGCCATCCGCTGCGATCAGTACGCGGTAGCGTACCGTCCCGGCCTCCTGGCCCGCGCCACGCAGTACCGCTTCGGACCGCCCTGTATCCAGTCCCTTCAATGCCGTCTGGGTGCGCAGCCGCGCGCCGCTTTGCGCGGCTTGCGCCGCGAGTGCCCGATCGAACGCCCCGCGATCGATCATGAAACCGGGGAAATCGGACTGCTCGATCACCCCTGAAGGCAGGATGCTGCGCATCCCGATGATCCGTTGCACGAACGCGTCCTTCGCGTAGCGGCCCATGGCAAGCGGCACGAATTCCGCGCATTGCACGGGCTCTCCCAGTTGCCGCCGCTTGTCGATGGCGAGAACCGAAAGACCCGCGCGCGCCGCCGCGCCCGCGGCCGCCGCGCCCGCCGGGCCGAGCCCTACCACCAGCACGTCGCACGTCACACCGCTCATGAGGCAACCGTATCCTTCTGCGCGAGCGCCTCTCCGATCACCGAGGCGATGTCATCCGGCGTCAAAAGCAGCATCTGTGCCGGATGGGTGGCAAAAAAATGGTCGACGATCTCGCGCAACCGCTCGTAGGCCGAATCCCGCAACGCGGCTTCCAGATCCACGATCGTACGCTTCGGGTTGACGAAGAAATCCCCGGTAATGAACGCCTGCTTGATGCGTTCCCGCGGCCTGTCGACAAGCAACATGACACGGACAAGACCCCCTGCAGTCTTGCGGACCGCGCTCACGCTTGCCACCTCGAGCCGCGGACGATCAGTCTCGAGGAGCCAATCATCCGAGCTCATCTCGCGGTGGTAGCGCCCAAACTGATCCTCTTCGCCATCCGTGAGTCCCTGCGCGCGCAGGTCCACCCCGAAACCTTCCGCAAACGCCGTCGCCAGTGCCTGCTGTACCGCGGCATTGGTTATCGACCCGTCCGCCACTTCGTTCAGGGTCGTGATGCGCTCGCGTGCGGACGCAATCGCCTTGTCCGAAATCTTCTCGCGCGGGATGCGCAGCACCCGCATCATCCGTTCGACATCAAAATCCGTCAGCACCGTGCCCTGATACAGAAGCGCCTCGCCATCGAACGCCCCCCCGGTGCCGCCGATCTTGCGCCCGCCGACTTCGATGTCGTTGCGCGGCCGGAACGCGGCGTCGATGCCGAGGCTGCGCAGGCCTTCTACCGCCATCCCGCAGATCTTGCTCGCTATCGCGAGCATGTCCGCTGTATCGAACGTCCGCCGGTTGAGAAAAAGCTCCCAGCCTATCTGGCCCTCGTCGCAGTACAGCGCACCGCCACCCGTGATGCGCCGCGATACGCCGATTCCGTGTTCGCGGCAGTACTCGAGATGCAGTTCCTGGTTCGCGCTTTGATGGAACCCGATGAGGGCCGATGGCCTGAAACGGAGAAACCGCAGGGTGTTGACGCCCCCTGCCTGGGTCGACTCGAGCAGCGTCCGGTCGAGCGCCATGTTCTCGGCGGCCGGCCGCAGCCCCGTGTCGAGGAGCCGCCAGACCTGCCTCATGCGCTACAACAACCCGAGCCCGAACCGCCCACGACCTTGATCCGCCCAAGCGGCCCAGACCGCGCCGCACGCCGCTGGCGCTCCTCCTCGAGGATGCGCGGCAGATCAATCTCCAGGCCCTGATTGGGGTCGCCCAAGGCCATCACTTCGTCACCCACCGCGATCGAACAGCAGGAAGCCGTCACCCGGACTGGCCGCTCCAGGCGGGCCGCCAGTTCCACCATCCCGTCGCTCGGATGCGCCATGCCGTTGATACCAGCCATGACGGCATAAGCGTCGATGACCTGCTTGGCCTCGCCCGGTGGCCGCGCGCAACCGAGCAGCAGCGGCAGCCCCGGCAGGGCCTCTCGGGCATCGAAAAAGAACTGTCCCACTTCATGTGCATCGGGCGCAACGAAGGGCCGCAGTTCATTGGCATAAGTCGGCATGACGACGACCAGAACCAGTGCCGCCGGTTTGTGGCGCGCCACCATCTCGAGGGCGCGCCACTCGCCGAGTAGCTGCCCGTAGTGCAGCCCGACCACGATGTGGGGCACCACCTTCATGGACGTGCCCGTCAGCGCCTCGAGGGCGCGCTCAAAATCGTCGGGCCTGCGCTTTAAGTGGTAGACCTGCGTAATCGTGTCCTGCGCCCCGATGACGTCCATCATCGCCGCATCGATGCCCGCATCGGCCATGCGGCCTGCGATCGCAGCATCGACCAGGGCCGTGTGCATCGCTATGCGAAAATCGGGAAACTCGTCCTTGATCCGCCGGATGGTGTCGTAGTACGGATCGTACTCGACTTCGTTGCGGTGGTTCGATCCGAGATC
>JAJYDN010000045.1 GCA_021777535.1 Pseudomonadota bacterium | reverse complement strand
GTCCACTTCTGACGGCGCTGCGTCGGGCCACCGAGACCGTACGCATCGCTTCGGCAGCGCCCGCCTGCGTCTTGGGGATGGCGGTTGCGGCTTGCGACAGGACCGCTCGTGCGGCGTTCTCTGCGTCAGTCGGATCGGATTTGCCCCGGAATCGGCGCGCGGTGCGGTCCGGGCGGTTGACTTCGAGGACTTCAATCCCGTGATCGCGCAGCACCCGGGCGAGCCCTGCTCCGTAGGTGCCCGTTCCTTCCACTCCAGCGCGTCGTAGTTGGCCAAACGAGCCGGCCCACCTCAAGAGCTGCCCGTATCCGGCAGCGTTGGCCGAAACCGACAGTGTTCCAAGCAACGGGCCTTTTTCACTGATTACCGCGCCGACGTGCACATCGAGATGCGTGTCGACGCCAAGAATTACTTCGTTCTTTTCCATCGGTGTTCTCCATGGTCGCGGGTGCGTCGCCAACCCCATGCGCAGGACAGGACACTCACGGTGCAGAACAAGGCTCCTATCAGGTCACAAACGCCGGGCCCGGCAGCGCTCGGGGAACGCCGGGATCCGATCGACAGGTCAACGCCAAGGCAGATTGGCCAATCCCAGCACGGGTCAGATCGGTCCGGCGTTCTGGGTGCATTATGAACTGAGTGTCCCAACAGTCGCCCTTACGGCTCATGGAAGGGATCAGGCCGTAGTCCTTGATGAGACGCCTGTATTCCTTGCTCGCATATTGAGAACCGCGGTCGGTATGCACGATAAGCCCTTGGGCAGGCTTGCGACGCCCGTAGGCGGATCTTAGTGCCTCACAGACGAGATCGGCCTTCATGCGGTCACTCATCGACCAGCCGACGATCTTGCGGCTTGCCAGATCCATGACGGCGGCGAGATACAGCCAGCCTTCGCCCGTGGCGACATAGGTGATGTCAGCTGTCCAGGCGCGGTTCACCGCCCAACCATTAAAGCGCCGATCGAGCACATTGGGGGCCAGGGGCTTTTTGTGATTCGAATCGGTCGTCACCCGATAGGGTCCGGTAAGCAGGACGCAGGCCCTGGCGGATCAGGCTTTGACGGATGCGCTCGTGACCGACAGGATGGCCTTGGGTGCGCAGGGCACGGACGATGCGCGGGCGCCCATAGGCTCTGCGGCTTGCGGCATGAAGGGCAGCCACCTTCGCGTCCAAGGCCGCGTTGGCGACCGAACGGTCACCGGGCTTGCGTGTGCGCCATTGGCAAAAACCCGTGCGGGATACGCCAAGAAGCCGGCACATCCGTGCCGCCGGATACTGGTCGCGATGGGCGTCAATCCAGGCGTACCTCACCGCGACTCCTTCGCGAAATACGCCGCCGCTTTTTTTACGATCTCGAGATCCTGCCTGGCATTGGCGAGCTCCCGGCGCAACCGGCTGTTCTCTGCTTCAAGTTCTGTCGCCGATCGCTTTACGGGCGCCTTCGGATCATAAGCCTTCATCTTGCCCTCGCGGCTTAGGCGGATCCAGTTGAAGAGGCTCGAATCCGGGATACCTAAGCGTTTGGCTGCTTCGTTGCCGCCCACCGATTCGGCGAGTCGTACCGCTTCGTGCTTGAATTCTTCTGTATACCGCCGGTTTGGCACCGACCCTTTCTTTGCCATACTGTCCTCCGTTCACCAGAAAAGTACCAACAAACTGGTGTACGTGGAAACCGGGCAGGGTCATACCGGCGCTTCCTGCAACGCGCGCACAGCCGGCTGCTTGTGTTGCATGGCAACCCACAGATCGTAGTTCGCCTGCAGATTGACCCAGAGCCGGGCCGTTCCCACGCCGGCCTTCTCGAGGCGCAAGGCCAGATCCGGGCTGATTCCGGCCTTGCCATTCAATACACGCGACAACGCCACCCGCGACATGGCAAGCCGCTCCGCGGCTTCCGTCACGGAAAGATCGAGAGGTGCAAACACCGTCTCCTTCAGGATTTCGCCCGGATGGGGATGAGTATGGATCATGGTATACGCTCTCAGTGATGATCTTGGTAATCGACCAGTTCAACATCGGCGCCGATGAAGCGAAAAGTGACTCGCCAATTGCCGCTTACCCAAACCGACCAGTGTCCTTTCAAGCTTCCCTTGAGGGGATGAAGCCTAAGTCCCGGCTGGTTTAAATCTCGCGGCGCCGACGCCGCATCGAGCAGCGCCAGGATTACCATAAGTCTCTTGGCATGAGTCGCCTGAATCCCGCGCGTGACGCCAGTATGATAAAAAGCCTGAAGACCCTTGTGCCGGAATCCCGAAATCATGACGTGTGATTGTATCGCGATGCGATACGCAATACAACTCTGCCACAGAGCCCAATCCGCCAAGTAAGCCCGTGGCGGCCACCACTGGCGGTGGCCGTGGCGATGAGCGGATGTACACCCCGGCTCTTTGAGACAAATCGGCCTCCCAAGTGGAGATGAAAGCGTAATCTGGTACCGCAGACTTTGTTGCCGCCTTTCAGACGGGTGGGGATGCCAATTCGGCCCCCTCCGCATCGGTCTCCCCAAAGTTCGATCCCGTGCTCGGCCACCCAGGCCTTGGCCTCGGCCTCCGTTATCTGCCGGGAACGGCGCTCAGGCGCACCGATCGTGGGCGGGTAGACGCTGTGGCTAGTACGACATCCTGTAAATAGCTTTAAGTATTTGGTTCAAAGTACGAACCGAGCAGAGAGACGACGAGTTCTGCGGTAGCGGCGAGATTACCGGTGCCGGGCAGGGGCTCCCAGCGACCTGTATGACTGCGAAACGCGCAGGAGTAGGAGTTGCGCGCGAGTTCGGTGAGGCGGGCGATGGTGTCGATGTTGTCATCTTCGCCGTCAGGGCCGCCACGGTGGATCTGGATCAGCAGGTGTTTGCCATAAGGTTTGACGCGCACGCACTGATCACCGGTGAGCGTGGCGAGCTTACGCTGCAGCTCAGCGGCCTTGGCTTGAGCGTGGGGCGTGGGCATGGTGTTTGAACCTCAGGAGTTCGCCAGTTTGCAGCTCGAAGCCGGCGAATGTCCACTTGAACGGCTTGGGCGCCTGATTGCGTTGCGCCACGAAGGCATCGGTGCGCTCGCGCAGTTCCTGGATCGGGGCGTGACTGGCATGGCGCAAGACGCGGCGGGAGTAAATGCCGAACATCAGCTCGATCTGATTGACCCAGCTGGCGTGGACCGGGGTGAAGTGGAAGACGAACCGGTGATTATGCCGGGCATTGAACTCGTCCCACACGGATTGGGCGCGATGGGTGTTCAGGTTGTCCCACACGATGTGCATGCAGCCCTTCGGGTAGACCCGGGCGACCTGCTCCATGAAGGCCACCAGATCAGCCTGGGTGCGCCGATCGGTGCAACTGCCCAGGACGCGTCCCGAGTGCACGTCCAGGGCGCCGATCAAGGCCTGGGTGCCGTGGCGGATGTACGCGAACTCGCGTCGACGCAGTCGGCCGGATACCGGGGCGCGGTCGGCGTGTTTGCGCTCGATGGCCTGGATCCCGGTCTTCTCGTCGACCGAGAGCACGACCGCGCCCCTGGGGGCCCGGCGGTACAGCGCGCAGATTGCATTGACCTTCTCCCGGAACAGCGGGTCCGGGCTGTGCAGCCATTGCCGAACCCGGTGCGGGCGCAGATCGCCAGCCTGCAGGATGCGTTGCAGGTGGCTGCGGCTGATCTGGGTGACCACGCCGCGCCCGAGGGCACGCTCGACCAACTCGTCCAGTGTCGGCGTCGCCAGCCCCTGAGTCTGGGCGGGCTCGCATGCCAGCGACAGCAACTCCAGCCGTTGCGAGGCCCCGATGCGCCGCGGACGGCCCGGCCGCGCCACCTCGTCCAGGCCCTTGAGCCCTTGCCGGGCCAAGCGCGTACGCCAGTGCGATACGGTCTGCACCGACACCCCTACCGCCTCGGCAATCGCGGTCGTTCGCGCCCCAGCGTGGCACATCAGCGCAATCCGCGCACGCATCACTTGACGGTGCTCGGCGCTGCCTCGACGGGTCAACAGTTCAAGGGACTTGCGATCTTCTCGCGACAGCTTGATCGCCTGCGCCTGTCGTCCCCGGCTCATGCATCGAATGCTTAACTCATGGCTTCTTATAATGAAAGCTATTTACAGGATGTTGTACTAGTCAGTCACGGCACCGCGGCTAGCTGATGACACCAGCTTGGCATATTTCGCCAGTACGCCGCGCGTATAGCGCGGCGGGCGTGGCTGCCACGCCTTTCTCCGGCGGGCGATCTCCGTCTCCGGCACATCAAGATGCAGGAGGCGCCGCCCCGCATCGATCGTCACCATGTCGCCCTCCTCCACAAGGGCCAGCATGCCGCCAACCGCCGCTTCAGGCGCCACATGTCCAACTACCATTCCATAGGTACCACCAGAAAACCGGCCGTCGGTAATGAGGCCAACCCTGTCTCCGAGTCCCTGACCGACAAGCGCGGCGGTCGGGGACAGCATTTCGCGCATACCTGGTCCACCGCGCGGCCCTTCATAACGGATAACCACCACATCACCCGCAATGATCCGCCGGTTGAGGATCGCCTCCATACACTCCTCCTCCGAATCGAATACACGGGCCGGCCCGGTAATGCGGGGCACCTTCACTCCACTGGTCTTTGCGAGTGCGCCTTCGGGGGCGAGATTGCCTTTCAAGATAGCGAGGTGGCCATGAGAATACACTGGACGGGACCAGGGGCGTATGACGTCCTGGTCCGGGCGCGGCTCATCCGGCACATCCTGCAGCCACTGGGCGAGCGTCTCTCCCGTCACCGTCAATGCATCACCGTGCAGGCAACCGTTGGCAAGCAGGATCTTCATCACCTGCGGAATACCGCCGGCGCGGTGGAGATCGGTCGCCACAAAGCGTCCCGACGGTTTCAGGTCACACAGGACAGGCACCCGGACGCTGAAGGCATCGAAATCATCAATCATCAGATCGACTCCGGCGGCATGGGCGATCGCCGGTAGATGAATGACGGCATTGGTGGATCCGCCGAGCGCCATCAGCACGGCCAGTGCGTTTTCGAAGGCCTTCCTGGTGAGGATGGCGCGCGCCAGGATCCCTGCGCGAATCGCGCTCACCAGCACGCGCGCCGACTCCACGGCACTGGCCGCCTTGTCGGCGTCTTCCGCCGCCATCGTCGACGAATAGGGCAGACTCATCCCCATGGCCTCGAACAGGGAAGCCATGGTGTTGGCGGTATACATGCCACCACAGGAACCCGCACCCGGGCAGGCGCGGCGCTCGATCTCCGCAAGCTCGGCCTGATCGATACGGCCGGCAATGTGCTCCCCTACCGCCTCGAATACACTCACGATCGTGAGATCGCGATTCTTGTGGCGGCCCGGTTTGATCGTGCCGCCATACACAAAGACCGCCGGGATGTTGAGCCGCGCAATGGCAATCATGGCGCCGGGCATGTTCTTGTCGCAACCGCCGAAGGCGAGCACACCGTCCATGCTTTGGCCGCGGCACACGGTTTCTATGGAATCCGCGATGACCTCGCGCGAGACAAGCGAACACTTCATGCCCTCGGTGCCCATCGAGATGCCGTCCGATATGGTGATGGTACCGAACATCTGTGGCATCGCCCCGGCATCCCGCAGCGCCACCTCCGCGCGATCGACCAGCGCCCCGATTCCCATGTTGCAGGGTGTGATCGTACTGTGCGCATTCGCCACACCGATGATCGGCTTGGTAAAATCCTCGTCACCGAACCCGACCGCGCGCAAGAGGGCGCGGTTGGGGCTGCGCGCCAATCCCGATGTCACTACCCGGCTGTTGTGATTGTCCGACATACCCCGCTTCTCCTCCTACTATTTCGATAACACCCGCCAGACCCATTTGCGCGGGACCAAACCCGTCCATCGCGCAAGCGCGCCACGCCCGCGCGCACCGCGCTTGCCGCCGTCCGCCTGTTCCCTGTCATCCTGGCCGGCATGCGCCATGCCTCCTCACGCGCCGTCCGATCCTGATTGCGCGGGCAGCGGAGAGCGGCTGCGGACAACACCGCCAGACGCCCTCCCGTCCGTCCGGTTCCCTGGCTCCCGGTGGGCGCCAGCGCAATCTCCTGCCGATGGCGTGGCGATCCGGTGGCACTTGATGCAGGGGCGGGAACGGTCCACGGACCCGACATTCCGGTCATGACCCGGGCGCACCCTCCGCATCGTTACAGGACACCTCGCCGGTCACGGGATCGTAGTGAAGCGGTTGCGTAATGCACCAGGGGTAGCGGACCGCGAGCCTCCCGATTTCGTGATCTATTTGCGCTTCCGGGATGTCTGGGGTAAAGGCCGGCGCATACCGGGCGGGCCGCGTGCGCCCGCCGTCACCCGATCCGAGCAGTGCCTCCAGCACCATGCCGTGAGACAGTACGGCGGGCGGAGAACCGGCCTGCCCGACATCCATCACCACCAGCGACCACTGGTCGCTCAAGGAAAAGGCCTCGCGCAGGGTGAGCATGGCAATCCGGCCGTCCGCCGCCTGCACGTCGAGCCGTTCCGGCAGGCGACAAAGCGTACCCCCGTCGACCCAGGCGCCGAGCAACACGCCGCCGCCGAAGGGGTCACGCAGGCAACGGCGGCAAAACCCCAGAAACGCCGTCACCTGACCGCAGGCCTCGCCCAGGTCGGCATGCCCGGAGACAACCAGGAGCAGTGCGCGCCCGGCATCCCGGATGTGGATGGAGGAAGGATCCAACGGCGGCAGGTAACTCGCGGACACAGCTCCTCCCTCGGGCGTTTGCGCCACTGTCACGGATTGCAGACATCGCAGTGGGCCGGATCGGCGGAAGACCGGTCGGCACACTCCTGCCTGATTCGGCAATCGCACCGGATACAACCACGAATCTCGGCGCACACCTCCCGCGTGGGCGCGCCGCACTGCCCACACGGGAGGCCGGCAATGCGCTCGACAACCCAGAATCCCGGAAGCCCACAGGCCGGACAGGGTGAGGCGAGTCGCCGGGCCAGATCTTCGGCTGCCAGCCGGATGGTGGCCATGCGGGTGGGATTGGCATGGGCACGCAGATCGATTTCCACAAACACCGACCCGTTTTGCGACTGTGCCATGGCCGTCGCGCAGGCCGACTCCAGATCGGCCCAGCTGGCTATGCCCTTGCGGATGCGCCCGTCCGTTTCAGTGTCGGGCCGCAGAACCAGATGATGACCAGGAAAACCTGCGTGCCTGGCAAATGCCTCGACGTCCTCCCAGTTCCTGCCCAGACAGTGCGCGCTCCGCGCGCCCCCCTCCGCAACCCCCGCCACCTCGATGCCACGCAGATCATCCACAAAAAGCAGCATCTCGATGTTCCATGGCAGCAACCCGGCGTAAGGATCCCTTCCAAATGAACCTTCACTCGCCACGCCAAGCGGCGTCGCTGCGAGCTCCATGCCAATCCGCGCCTTTCTGCGCGCCGCTTCGATCTGGGTCCCGGGGCGCCCCACATCCCGCGTGAACGTGCCCAACCGGTCCGTGTCGTACCCGTCCACCCGCCGCACGCGGCATCCCAGCGCCGCATCGAGCACCGGCGCAACCACCGCCTCCTTTCCGTGCTGGGTCAGCAACGCCACGACCCCGCCACGATACATGTCTGTCACCGGTGTCACTGGCACCGCAAGGCCCTTTCGGTACGTCCCGCAATCAACAGGATCCTTGTATTCCCCTTCAGCATGCATTTCCCTCTGGTCGCCGCTTCCCGTTGGCCGGCCACCCGCGGTTGAACAGCGTCATCATCCGCACTGGGTCTTTACCGGACAAAACGGATGTAATGGCAGAATATGGCCGTGTCCCGGTACCATGCTAGAACACGACGGTTCCTATGCATAATTAATGTTTTCATGCGCATCTATTAGTTGCAGTAAATAGACTTTCCTGCCTATCATTCCACGCTCATCGACATTGCATCATGATATACCCGGTCAACTGTCCGTACCGGCCAGCGTGCCATCAGTGTTCGGCGCGGTGGAAATGGGCAACGCCAAGGCGCCGGGCGCGATACCCGCCACACAGTAGTCTGCCGCCACGCGGTCGAAGGCCGCCGGATTGAACTGGCGTTCCACAAACGCCGTGCGTGCGTGGTGACTGCGGAAATACGCAATTGCCGCCGGCGAGGCCAGCCGGATAAGCCAGCAGTGCCTGTAGCGCGTACTTTTGTCGGTGACGCTGCCGGCCCGGACACCGCGCACCCCCGGGATCGCCGACAGCACGCGCTGGCCTTCGGCCATCAGGCTACGCAGCGCATCCGCGGTAAGCCGCGGCGCGTTGTAGACCACCACATGCTCGACATTGAGCCAGGGCCGGCAGCGGGCAAGCACTTCGGCGGCCCGGCCTGCCGCACCCCATGCGCGCATGCGCCCCTCGAACTCCGCGACCATGCGCTCGCGGTCCGGCAGACCCTGGACCGGTGTCCGGTTACGCCGGGATTGAGTCCGCAAACCCCCCGCGGCATCGTTGATGGCCCGGGCGTCGTGGTGAATCCGCGCCACACCGTGCCCGATCAGCTTGTGGTATTGATCATCGGTCCAGCCATGGCCGCCCCGTATGGCGAGCGGGAGGCCGAGCGCGGCATTGATCTCCTTCAGGCGGCCGTGGTCAACGCGCAACCGGCTGCGGCCACGGCCGCCCACCGCGCCCACCGTCACGGCAAGGAAGTCGACGCCGGTGCGCTCGACAAAACCCCGGGCCTCGGCAGGTGTCGTGTATTGCGCTGGCTGCCCATCCGGCTCCCCCTGCGCGCCGCCAGGAAGCGGCCCGTGACCGAGCGTGCCCGTGACAGGCACACCGCACGCATGCGCGACCTCCACCGCAGCGCGGGTTTGATCGATCTGGTGGAACAGCGGCTCCTGGGGGGCGCCCACCATTACACCATTGGCGCCGAGCCGGATGGCCGTGACGACGGCGTCGATATCGAGGCCGCCGCCCGCGTGCAAGGCAACCGGGACACCCGCACAAGCGGCGGCCGCCTCCACGGCGGCCATCACCCATTCCAGATCACCCGCTGGCCAGTGCTGCCCGGTCACGCCCACTACCAGCGGCGCCCGTACGGACTCGGCAGCGGCCAGCAGCGGCGGGAGGTCCTCGATCCGCGCCAGATCGAACGCACCGACCGCATAGCCGTTCTGGTAGGCGTGATGCATCATGTCCTTCAGGTCGACAAGTGGCATACCGTGTTCCTTGAGTGAGTGGACCTGCGCCGGACGGACCGCCTGCGTCGTAGTAGTCAGGTGACGCAGGATTGGGCGGCGGCATGCGGCACATCACGCATGGGCGGATCGCCCGTGATTGGCCGTACCTGTGTGACCCGGCGGACGGCCGGGGACCGCACACCCTTCGCGATCAGGCAGCCCGCGCCGGCCGGCCGGCGCCGGCAAACCCTCGGGCAGAATGGCCAGCCACTCCTCGCGGTCCTTTAGCCGGGGCGCCATGGATTCAGTCCGGCCACACACGGTCCGGATGAAGGGGAAAATCGGGCTTGTTGAGATCAGGACGTCCCGGCTTCTCCGTAGCCTGCGGCGGTGCCCGCCGTGCGTCCGGCTTGCGCGGCGCTGCCTTGTTCGCCGACCGGCCCTGATCGGGCTTTAGGCTCGCCGTCAACTTGTCTTCCAGTTTGCTCATAGTTCCCTTACCTCGGTAATCAGTGCGTCAATCTCACATGCGGCATCGCGTCCGCGCGCGCCGATCCGATAGACACTGCTTGCCTCGACAGCCGCTATGCGGTAGGCCGCCCGGCGGCGCACCACATGCGTCAGCGTCGGTACATCGAGGACAGACAATGCCTTGGTCAGGGCCCGCGACAGCGCGCTCGCCGGCTCGGCCTGATTGATGACAAAGCCCGCTTTCAAGCCGGGATTCGTGCGCCGGGCCGCGTTGACGGCTTCGACCGTAGCCGCACCCGCCCACAGATCGAGCGGAGACGGCAGCACCGGAATCAGGGCCACATCCGCGGCACGCAGGACGCGCTGCGTGATGGTCATGTCCAGTGACGGCGGACAGTCGACGATCACCCACCGGTATCTCGCCATGGCGTCCGCTATGACCGGCAGCGGATCGTCACCACCCGGCTGCACCGTCGGCATGGCGGGGTCACGGGCCCGGCCGCCCCAATGCCGGAGAGCCCCCTGCGGATCGGCATCGATCACGCCCACCCGCCCGTCACGGGTCAGGCCGTCGGCTACATTCATCGCCAACGTCGATTTGCCGCAGCCGCCCTTCAGGCTCGCCAAGGCGATCACGCGCATCGTCTTACGATGCCGCCCCGGCGCCCGGTTGCGCGAGGATATCCGCCTCAGCAGCGAAGCCGATCTCGTCTTCACTCAATGCGGCCGCCCGCGGCACGATACGCAGATGCACGCGGGTCGGGCTGAAAGTCAGATCCGGATAGCATCCGGTGCGCAAGGAAAGCGCGGCCAGTGCATCCAGGAACCGGCGCGTGTCTGCGTAGACCGCGAAATCGAAACGGCGGCTGAGCAGCGCCGGCTCTGTCTGCATCTGCCAGTCCGAACTCAAAGACATGGTGGTCATCGCGTAACTCCTGCTGTCGAATTCACCCTATGGTGGGGATCCATCCCCGAATATCCGTGCGCGGCCAACCGGCACCGCGGCCGGAAACGGCGTTCCGCCACCGGCCACCGTGCAGCCTGCGCGCAGCCGTGGCCCTGGCCCGCCCATGCCCGGACCCCCACCGGCGCGCCCCCTGCCGGTCCGCCCGGTTGCGCCACAGACATCGCGCAACGGCACGGACCTGGCCATGACCGGCACTGCCCGGTGGTTACCACGCATCGGCTGCCATGGACATCAGCCGCGGCCCGCTGCCACTTCGGCATCGCGGCCGCCACCTTGCGCGTCAGGCCGCGACGGCAGGATGCCCTCCACCTCGGAATGCACGCGGGCGATGATATGCGCGGCCACCAGGCCGTCACCCACCCGCTCACAGGCGTCGGCCCCGGCGCGCACTGCGGCATTCACCGCACCGGT
>JAJYDN010000017.1 GCA_021777535.1 Pseudomonadota bacterium | reverse complement strand
TGCTGGCAGGCATGTTCTGTCTGGCGTCGATCGGGACCGCCGTTGCGCAGACGCAAGCGGCGCCCGCCGTGGGCGTCATCACCCGCTTCCAGGGCACGCTGTTGTCCGTGATGAAGCATGCCAAGACCCTCGGGTTCAATGGCCGCTACCACATCCTCGGGCCGGCCGTGCAAAAGAGCCATGATCTCGCGTTCATAGCACAGGTCACGCTCGGTCCGTACTGGGGTCGGTTGACCCCGCCGCAGCGCGCTGAATTCAAAAAGACCTTCGCGCGCCTTACCATCGCCACCTATGCGTCGGAATTCGATGGATACAGTCCCGGGCAGGCATTTCATGTGACGGGCTCCCGCGCGCTGCCCAACGGCGACGTCATCGTGGCGACCGAACTGGTGTCCGACAAGGGGCGGCAGGCAAGTCTCGATTATCTGCTGGCGCCGTCGGCCGGCACCTGGCGGATCGTCAACATCCTGGCCAACGGGGTAAGCGATTTGGCCTTGAAACAGGCACAGTATACGGCTGTCATGCGGGCCCAGGGTTTCCCGGCGCTCCTGAACAAGCTGCGCGCCAAGGTGGCGCTACTGATGGTTCCGCACAAGGCTGCCTAGGACGGTGGCGGACGCGAAAACAGCAGGCCCAGATTGTGCCTAAGGGGCTGTTGCGGGCGGCGGCCGGCATACTGGTCATGGCGCTATGCGGATGTGCCGGCATGGCGAGCCGTCCTGGCGGGGGGGTGGACGACCCGCTCGAGCCGATGAACCGGGTCTTCTATCAGTTCAACAGCGAGGCCGACCGGCTGGTGATGAGACCGGTGTCCAATGCCTATAAGGCGGTCACGCCCAAGCCCGTGCGCGGATCGCTGACGAACTTTTTCGACAACGTCAGTTATCCGAATGTCATCCTGAACGATCTCCTGCAGGGGCGTATTGACCAGGGGGCAAGCGACATCGGCCGTTTTGTGGTGAACAGCACGCTCGGCATGCTGGGTTTTTTCGACGTCGCCGGCCGTCTCGGCCTGAAGGCCCATATGGAGGATGCGGGACTTACGCTTGCCCGCTGGGGTGTGCCGCGCGGGCCTTATCTGGTTCTGCCCTTCGTGGGACCCGATACGCTGCGTAACACGCCGAATCTGGCCTTGAGCATATTGACGAACGTGTTCTACTACGTGGGCAACGCCGAGGTGACCGTACCCTTGAGTATCATCAGTCTCGTCAATACCCGCGCCAACGAAAGCCGCGAAATCGAATATGTGCGCCGCAACGCGGTCGATCCTTACGTGTATACGCGCAATGCCTATCTGCAGCACCGCAACTATCTCCTTCACGGCAAGCATCTGGGGCTGAATTCCGTGGAGCAGCTGATGTTGCCGCCCGGGACGGCGGTGCCAACGCCGTCGCCGCCGCGAAGTGATCCACCCATGAAGCTACCGCCTTCCTGGCCGACACGGACGGCGATCACGCGGCCGCCCGTGCCGGGGGAATGACGGCATGAAGATCCTCCTGACGGGCGGCAGCGGTTTCGTGGGATCGGCGGTGGCGCGTGCGCTGCTGGTCCGCGGGTATACGGTGCGCGCCTTGGTGCGCCCGCACAGCGACCGGCGCAATCTCGCTGATCTGCCCGTGGAATGCGTAGTCGGTGACTTGACCGACGAATCTTCCCTGATCGGTGCGCTTGCGGGTTGCGAAGGGCTCTTTCATGTGGCTGCGGATTACCGGTTGTGGGCGCCCGATCCGGATGCCATGTACCGCGCCAACGTCGAGGGCACGCGCATGTTGATGAGGGCGGCACTGCGGACTGGCGTGTCACGCGTGGTGTACACGAGCAGCGTGGCGGTGCTGGGGCTTGTGCGGGGCGGGGTGGCCGACGAAGAAACGCCGGTGACGGTCGCCGATATGATCGGGCCGTACAAGCGCTCGAAATATCTTGCCGAAGAGGCGGTTCGCGAACTGATCGCGCAGGGTCTGCCGGCCGTGATCGTCAATCCGTCGACCCCCGTGGGGCCGCGGGACATCAAGCCGACGCCGACCGGCCGGATCGTTCGCGATGCGGCCTGCGGCCGGATTCCCGCGTATGTGGATACGGGTCTCAATGTGGTCCATGTCGACGATGTCGCGCAGGGGCATTGCCTCGCATTCGAACAGGGGGTCGTCGGGGAGCGCTACGTGCTCGGGGGCGAGAATCTGCCGTTGCGCGAGATGCTTGCTGCCATCGCCGGTCTCGTCGGGCGGCGCGCACCCAGGGTGCGGCTGTCGCCGCGCCTTCTCTGGCCGGTCGCCTGGGCCGCCGAAGGGGTCTGCCGCGCGCGCGGCCGTGGTGTGCCGCTTGTGACGACTGACGAACTGCGTATGGCACAAAAGCGCATGTTCTTTTCCTCGGCCAAGGCCGAGCGGCTGCTGGGCTACCGGGCGCGTCCGGCTGTCGAGGCGCTTGCCGATGCCGTGCGCTGGTTTCGCGATCACGGCTATTTCCGCTGATGGGGGGCGCAATCCTCGCCGTCAGCGGGTGGCTTTTGCTGGCCGGGGCACTCCTGGTTCTCGCAGCCGATCTCGTTGCTGTGCGCGTCTGGCCGGCATCGCCGCCGCCGCCCGGCGGTCCGCCGGTACCGGTATCGGTGCTAAAGCCCCTCTACGGGCTCGAGCCCGATCTCTATGGGATGCTACGGACTTTCTGTGTGCAGGATTACCCGCGTTATCAGGTGGTTTTTGGGGTCCATGACGCAGAGGATCCGGCTTGTGCAGTGGTCCGGCGTCTGCAAAAGGAGTTCGGGGGGCAGGACCTCGTGCTGGTGATCGATGACCGGCTTATCGGCAGTAACCGGAAAGCCGGCAATCTCGCCAACATGCTCGGGCATGCGCGCTACGATACCCTGGTGTTGGCGGACGCGGACATCACGGTGGGTCCGGATTATGTGCGCACGGTGGTCGCACCGCTTGCTGACGCGGGCGTGGGCATTGTCACCTGCCTGTATCGGGGTGTTCCGCAGGGCGGTATATGGTCGCGTCTCGGGACGCTTTTCATTCAGGACTGGTTCGTGCCGTCTGTCCTGCTCGCGCGGCTGCTCGGCCAGAGCAATTTCGCCTTCGGGGCGACCATTGCGCTGCGGCGCAGCGCCCTCGATGCCATTGGCGGCTTTGCGGCGCTCGCCTCCCATCTTGCCGACGATTATGAAATCGGCGCCCGCACCAGGGCACTCGGGCTGCGGACGGTGTTGTCCTCCTATGTGGTCGGCACTGCGGTTGCCGAACCCACGTTCGGCAGTCTGTGGGCTCACCAGTTGCGGTGGCTGCGCACTATCCGTCTGGTCAATCCGGCAGGTTATGCGGCGTCCGTTTTTTCGTTCGCGCTGCCTGTGGCCGGGATCGGTGCGCTCATGGCCGCAAGCCCCCCCGCCGGCGCCTGTCTGTTCCTAGCGTTCGCGTTCCGCCTCATGTTACATTGGCAAATCAACAGGCGCCTCGGAACGCCTGCCCGGTGGGGTCTTTGGCCGGCAGCCGATGTTTTGCTGTTCGCTCTTTGGGTGGCGGGATTCCTCGGGCGACGCGTACAGTGGCGCGACCAGCGGCTCGCGGTTGGCGCAAACGGGAGCATAAAAAGCGAGTAGGGAGTAGTGTTATGATGAAAACCCTGTTTTTGCATCCACCCTCTTTCGAAGGATTCGATGGCGGGGCCGGATCTCGGTACCAGGCCAAGCGGGAGATCAAGTCGTTCTGGTATCCGACCTGGCTTGCTCAGCCGGCGGCGCTGATACCCGGCAGCAAGTTGATCGATGCGCCTGCGGCGGGTCTCAGCCTGGAAGACGTCCTGCCCATGGTGAACGGTTACGAGCTCGCCGTTCTCCACACAAGCAACCCGTCCTTTCCTTACGACGTCCAGGTGGCGGAGTCGCTGAAGCAGGCCTATCCGAAACTCATCATCGGCTTCGTCGGCGCCAAGGTTGCGGTGGCGCCCGAAGAATCCCTGCTGGCATCGCCCGCCATCGATTTCGTGGCACGCGAAGACTTCGATTTCACCATCAAGGAAATCGCCGAAGGGCGGCCTTTTGCCTCGATCGACGGACTGACTTACCGTGGCGAAAAGGGTGAGGCCGTGAATACGCCGCATCGCTCGCCGATCGCCAACATGGATGACCTGCCCTTCGTGACGGAGGTCTACAAGCGGGATCTGCGCATCGAGGATTATTTCATCGGCTATCTCCAGCACCCGTATGTGTCGTTCTACACGGGCCGCGGCTGCAAATCGCATTGCACGTTTTGCCTCTGGCCGCAGACGGTCGGCGGACATCGCTATCTCGTGCGCAGTGCCGAACATGTGGTTGAGGAAGTCAGGCTCATCCAGCGCTACTTTCCGCAGGTCAAGGAAGTGTTTTTCGACGACGACACCTTCACCGACAACATCCCGCGGGCCGAGGAGATCGCGCGCCAGCTGGGCAAGCTCGGCGTGACCTGGTCCTGCAATGCCAAGGCCAACGTGCCCTATGAAACGCTGAAGGTCCTGCGCGACAACGGTCTGCGCCTGCTCCTCGTGGGTTACGAGTCCGGCAATCAGAAGATCCTGAACAACGTGAAGAAAGGGCTTCGCGTCGATGTCGCCAAGCGCTTCGCGAAGGACTGCCATACGCTCGGGATCACGATCCACGGAACGTTCATTCTCGGCCTGCCCGGCGAGACGCGCGAGACGATCGAGGAAACGATCCGTTACGCGAAGGAGATCAATCCCCACACCATCCAGGTATCGCTGGCAGCCCCTTATCCCGGAACCTTCCTCTACAAGCAGGCCATGGAAAATGGCTGGCTCGAGGACGAGGACAGCACCCATCTCGTGAATGATCGGGGCGTGCAGACGAGCGCGCTGTCCTATCCGCACCTGAACCGTACCGAGATCTACGATTCGGTCGAGACCTTCTACAAGCGGTTTTACTTCCGTTCAGGCAAGATCGCCGAGATGGTGGGCGAGATGGTGCGCAGCCCCCAGATGATGCGGCGCCGTCTGCGGGAAGGTGTCGAGTTCATGCGGTTTTTCAGGCAGCGCCAGGCTTGAGAGCGCCCAGACGGGTCATTACGACCGCCGACGATTTTGGTCTCAGTAGCGCCGTCAACGAGGCCGTCGAACAGGCGGCGCGGGACGGGATTCTGACCTGCGCAAGCCTTATGGTGGGGGAAGTGGCGGCGGCGGACGCGGTGGCCCGCGCGCGCAGGATTCCCGCGCTGCGGGTCGGCCTGCATATCGTCGTGGCGGCGGGCAGGCCCGTCCTTTCTCCATCACAGATTCCGGACCTGTGCGATGCCGATGGGCGTCTCGACGGGCGGCTCGTCCGGGCGGGTGTGCGATTTTTCTTTCGTTCGCGGGCGGCGGCCCAGCTGCGGGCGGAGATCGAGGCGCAGTTTGCCGCCTTCGCCGATACCGGGCTTGCGCTCGACCATGTGAATGCCCACAAGCACATGCATCTGCATCCCACGGTTCTCCGATTCATCATGGCAACGGGCAAGCGCTACGGGATGCGGGCGGTACGTCTGCCGTTTGAGCCACGCGCGCTGGCCGGATCCTTGCCGCTGCGCGAGCGGTTGACCGGCGCGAGCGGATCTGCAGTGATCGGCCCGTGGGTGGCGTTCATGCGCTGGCAGCTCAGGCGGGCGGGTTTACGGCACAATGATTTTGTTTTCGGGCTCAGGAAATCGGGTGCGATTGAAGAGGCGGCCGTCATCGAGGTCATGGGCCGTTTGCCAGCGGGCACCAGTGAAGTCTATTTCCATCCATCCACAGACCCGGTGGGGCGGGGCGAGCTGGCTGCCCTTTTGAGTCCCCGCGTACGCGCCGCGCTCGAGAATTGCGGCGCGCAGCGTGTGAGCTTCAGTGAATTGTAGATAAACGGATAATGGCGTTTATGCGGGAAAAGCGGGCTGGTGGCAGTGTCGACCGGGTCGACCGGGTTTACTTCGGTTTTCTCATTGGTCTTGCGGAGTACTCGAGGCGCCGGGCCGGCTGGGTATTGTTCGCGGCCCTGCTTCTTGGCGCATTGTCGGTCGCCTATACCGTAACGCATTTCGGGATCAGCACGAACACCGGCAAAATGCTGTCGGCGGATCTGCCCTTCGAGCGCGCGCAACGGCAACTGGATGCGGCATTTCCCGGACTCAACAAGACCTTGCTCGTGGTCGTGCACAGCACTTCGCCATCGCTCGCGCGGCAGAGCGCTGCGCGTCTGGCGGTGTGGCTCAAGCGGCATGGCAAGGGGATCACCAGCGTCTACGAGCCGGGCGGCGGCGCATTCTTTGCGCGCGAGGGATTGCTTTATCTCTCGCCCAAGGCGCTGTGGGCGCTCTCCGACCGGTTGTCGCGGGCGCAGCCCTTCATGGCGGTGCTGGCGGCGCATCCGACATTGCCGCATTTCAATGATCTCCTTGTCAAGGCGCTGGCGGCCGATCGCACGCAGCGTCTCCCCGGCCTCGACCGGATCCTGACGGCGCTCACGGGCACCATCCAGGCGACGGGTCGGGGCGCATTCGCGCTGATGCCGTGGGGCGCGATCATGACGGGCAGCGGTTCGGTGCAGGCCGGTCACACGGCGTTTCTCGTGCTAAAGCCCCTTTATAATTATGAGGGCGGCGCGCCGGTGCGCACGGCCCTTGCGAGTGTCCAGCGGGGTATCGGGGCCCTCGGACTTACGGCCGGTAACGGCGTGCAAGTCCATATAACCGGCGAGGCGGCGCTCGACAATGAACAGGTCCAGACCGTATCACACAGTGCGGGCCTTGCGACCACGCTATCGTTCGGGCTCGTGCTGGTCTTTCTGTTGCTGGGTCTGCGCAGCCCTGGTTTCGTGTTTGCCATCCTCGTGACCCTGGTGTTGGGGCTGACGTGGACGGCCGCGTTTGCGCTTTTTGCGACCGGTCCGCTCAATCTGATATCGGTCGCCTTCGCGGTTCTGTTCGTGGGGCTCGCAGTGGATTTCGGAATCCAGTTTTCATTCCGCTACCAGGAAGAGCGCCTGAGTGCCGATCACGCAACTGCGCTGCGCCAAACGGCGCGCCGTGTCGGCAATGCGTTGAGTCTTGCGGCCGCGGCGGCAGCGATCAGTTTTTATTCCTTCGTGCCCACGAACTACGCAGGCATAGTCGATCTCGGCATCATCTCCGGGACCAGCATGTTCTTTGCGCTGCTTGCGAACCTCACGGTTCTGCCGGCGCTCATCACTGTCTTGAACCCGCGATCCCCCGCCCAGGGCCCAAGTCCGGCGCGCGCCCTGCTGGCGCGACTGCCGCTCCACCGCTATCCACGGGCGGTCGTGGCCGCTGTCTGCGTGGTGACCGTGGCGCTGATTCCCGTCGTCATGGACGTGCATTTCGATTTTGACCCCATGCACCTGCAGAACCGTCACGGCGAGGCGGTGAAGACCTTCGAGCAGCTCCTGAAGAATCGGCGCATCTCGCCTTATCCGATCAATATTCTGACGCCGAATCTGCAAGCTGCACAGGCGCTCGCGAAGCGGCTTGAAAAGCAGCCGACGGTGGGGCGGGTGTTGACGCTCGGAAGCTATATCCCAGACCACCAGAATCAGAAGCTCGCGGTGCTCACGCAGACCGCGCTCGTGGTTCCCCCATTCGTTTTTGCGCCGCCCGGCGCGCCCGAGCCCACGACGCAGGCGATGCTTTCCTCGCTCGTGCGCCTGCAGGGGGCGCTGGCCGCGTTCGCCCGCACAAAGACCGATCCGAAGCAGGCCGCCGTGGCGCGCAATCTGGCGTCGGCCATCGCGGAGTACGTGGCGCGATTCGGGGATTCGCGGCAAGCCCTGCTGCGGCTGCAAAAGCGTGTCATCGGTACGTTGCCGTGGCAGCTGAGAGGCCTGCAGACGGCGCTTGGCGCCGGACCCGTCAGTATCGCCACACTGCCGGCCGATTTGCGGGACCGCTATGTGGCGGCGAATGGGGCTGCGCGCGTGGAGGTCTTTTCCTCGCTTGATCTCAATCGCAACGAGAACATTCGCCGGTTTGTGAAAAGCGTCCAGCAGGTGGTGCCGGATGCCGTGGGTCCCCCGGTACTGCTGGTTGAGGGAGGCGATGCCGTTGTGCAGGCGTTCCGCGAGGCAACCCTGATTTCGTTTGCGCTCATCACGGTCTTGCTGTTGCTGACGCTGCGCAGTATCGCGGATGCGATCACCATTCTGATCCCGCTCGGCATGGCGGCGATGGGCGCGGTGGCGGCGATGCGTCTTTTTGGCATCTCCTTCAATCTTGCGAACATCATCGTTCTTCCGCTTCTGATTGGGCTGAGTGTGGCGTTTAGCATCTATCTCGTGGTGCGCTGGCGGGCGGGTGTGCGGCCCTGGTTTCTCCTTGATACCAGTACCTCGGACGCCGTGGTGTTCAGTGCTTTGACGACGATGAGTTCGTTTGGCAGCCTTGCGGTGTCGTCGAACCCCGGCATGGCGGTTCTCGGTGAAACGTTATTCATTGCGATGGCGAGCGCCCTGATATCGATTCTGCTGGTGCTTCCGGCACTGCTTGCACTGCGCAAGCAACCGACAGCCGAGAGTACCTGAGAGGGGGCCGGCCGGCGCCTCGGCCGGGTTGGCGCATGAGGGGAGTGACGGAGATGTCGAGAGACGGGCAAGAGGGGCAGGCGCGAACGAGACGGCGCATCCACCCTATTACGTTATTGCTCGGCGCGGCGGGACTTGCGCTTACCGTGCACCTCATGGACGGTGCCTGGCCGGGTCTTGTGAGGCTGGTCCACGCGGCCGGTTTGGGGCTCTTCTGGGTCGTGCCGCTCAGGGTGGCGGCGCTCGGACTGGACGCGCGCGGGTGGTGGAACCTCTTTCCCGGCCGCAGCGAGAGACCGGCGTGGCCACGGCTGGCGGTGCTCGCTTTTATCCGGGACGGGATCAACAATATCCTGCCGGTTGCGCGAGTCGGCGGCGAGATGGTGGCGGTGCGTCTGCTGGGGCAGGCCCGTGTGCCCATGGCGCTCGCGGCGGCGTCCATCGTCGCCGAGACCTCGCTGACGCTCGTTTTGCTGATGGCGCTCACCTTCGCGGGCCTTGCAGGCCTCTTGGGCCGCGTGGGCGGTACGCCGGCCGTGCTGTCGATGCTGCTGGCCGCAGTCGCAGGCAGCGCCGTGGTGGCGGTTTTCGTTGTCGTGCAGGCGCGCATCGGCCTTGCGCGGGCCATGCAGGGCGTGCTCGCCCGCTTCTTCGGGGATGCTCTGGCCGCCAAATCGGCCGCGTTTGCGCGCTTCGATCAGGATGTCCTCGCGATCTATGCCCGCCGCGCGGGCCTGTGGCGGTGCGCGGGCTGGCAGTTGGCGGGGCTCGCCGGCGGCATGCTCGAGCTTTGGTGGGTGCTGCGGCTTGTTCGTGTCCCGATCGGCCTCGGGCCGCTCTTCATTCTGGAAAGCCTGCTTCTTGCCCTGCAGAACCTTTCCTTCGTGGTGCCGGCGGCCCTTGGTATCCAGGAAGGCGGCTTCGTCATCCTGGGATCGGCCCTGGGGCTTGGGATGGACGCTGCATTGCTGCTGGCGCTGGTGCGGCGTCTGCGGCAGGTGGTGACGGGGTTGCCGGCGCTCGCGATCTGGTGGTGGCAGGACGGCCGGGGCAGGCGGGTGCTGGCATTGGCCGGGGCGGCGTCCCACAGACGCGGTTAGGGCAGGGCTTCGAGGTGGCGGGGTCTGATGTTCAAGGTGCACCCTGTTTGTGTTATGGTTGGACCTGTTGCAGCGGCGCACCAAGGGAGCGTCGGCGCACATCGAGGTTTTTGTCGGCCACGGCGAAAATATAATAAGGAGATTGTGTCCGAACCGTATGTCGACCAGTAAGGCCACCATTTTACCGGCTCATCCTGTCCGGCTGGGCGGCGAGCGGCCGGAAAGCGACGAACAGTTTCAGGCGCGCATGCTGCAGTTCGTGTCGCGCACGTTCGCGCTGACCATACCGCAGCTTCCTGGCGCGCTGCGCGAGGCCGTGGGCAACGGCTACCTGCTTTGCCGGATCGTCGACACCATCGAGGACGATGCCGCCATGCCGGCTCAGGAGAAGCGCCGCTTCTGTGAATGGTTTACGGCAGTCGTGGAGGGCCGCGCAGACGCCGCGCAGTTTGCCGCGGATTTAAGTGCCGCCCTCGGACCTTCGACGCCCGCGGCCGAACGGGATCTCGTCATCGACACGCCGCGTGTCATCGCCATCATGAACGGATTCAGGCCGGCCCAGCAAGAGGCCTTGCGCATCTGTGTCGCCGTGATGGCCGAAGGCATGGCCATGTTCCAGGAGAGCAAGGATCCGGCGGGCGTGCCTGCGCTGAAGGACATGGATCGTTACTGTTATTATGTCGCAGGCGTCGTAGGCGAGATGCTGACCCGGCTCTTTTGCGACTACTCCACCGAGATCGCCGCCGAGCGCGAGGAATTGATGCGGCTCGCCGTGTCGTTCGGCCAGGCCCTCCAGATGACCAATATCCTGAAGGATATCTGGGAGGATCGCGAGCGGGGCGCCTGTTGGCTGCCCCGCGATGTTTTCGCGTCCCATGGTTTCGATCTGCGGGATCTGTCGGCAGGGCGCCAGGACCCGGGCTTTGAAGAGGGACTGGCCTATCTGATCGGCGTTGCACACGGCCATGTCCGCAACGCCTTGCGCTATACCCTGCTGTTGCCGTCTCACGAGACGGGTCTGCGCAATTTCTGTCTGTGGGCGCTCGGCATGGCGATCCTCACGTTGCGAAAGATCAACAAAAATCGTGGTTTCGCAAGCGGCCGTGAAGTCAAAATTACGCGCCGCAGCGTCAAGGCCACCATTGCGATAAGCCAGTGGACGGTTCGTAACGACCGCCTTCTGCGGCTGCTTTTTCGCATGATCGGCGCCGGTGTACCCAGTACGGCGGTGCAGATCGGCTGAGTGCGTGCGACTTTTTGCGAAGGGATGATGGGATTATGAAGAGCCAGACGGTTCCCGTGGGGCAGTGGGAGGGAGAGGGGCAGCCGTCTCCCGCCCGGTTCACGAACCCGCGCCTGAACACGGCGATCGAGCGGGCGGAAAAGGCGCTTCTCGGCGAGCAGGTGGCGGAGGGGTACTGGTGCTACGAGCTCGAAGCCGATTGCACGATTCCCGCCGAATACATCCTGATGATGCATTTCCTGGACGAGATCGATGAGGATCTGCAGGCCAGGCTCGCGCGGCATCTGCGCGCCCACCAGGTCGCCGAAGGAGGGTGGTCCCTTTATTACGGCGGCGCCTTCGATATAAGCGGATCCGTAAAGGCCTACTACGCCCTGAAACTTGCCGGCGACGACATCCAGGCGCCGCACATGGTGATGGCGCGCGAGGCGATTCTTGCCCATGGGGGCGCTGCGCGGGCGAACGTCTTTACGCGCATTGCGCTCGCCCAGTTCGGTCAGGTGCCATGGCGGGCAATTCCGTTCTTGCCGGTGGAGCTCATGCTGGTTCCTGACTGGTTTCCGGTGAATCTTGCGCGTGTGTCCTATTGGTCCCGTACGGTCGTGGTCCCCCTGCTGGTTCTCTGCAGCCTGAAGATCCGCGCGCGAAACCCGCTCGGTATCGGCGTGCGCGAACTCTTCGTGGTGGACCCTGAAAAGGAGCGGCATTATTTTCCGATGCGCTCGGCGATGAACCGGGTGCTCTTCTGGCTGGAGCGCGCCGCCCAGCGGCTCGAGCCGTTGATTGCCTGGCGGCTGCGTGAGCGGGCGCTCGCGGAGGCGGACCGCTGGATCATCGAGCGGCTGAACGGGCTCGGGGGGCTGGGGGCAATTTTCCCGGCGATGGTGAACGCCTACGAAGTCCTGCATGTGCGCGGCTATTCCGCCGACCATCCGTACAGGAAAACTGCCCTGGAAGCTTTACAGAAATTGCTCGTCATAAACGGTGATTCGGCTTACTGTCAGCCGTGTGTGTCGCCGGTCTGGGACACGGGCCTTGCCTGTCTGGCCCTGCAGGCGGCAGGGGCTGAACGGCATAAGGATGCCATCCGCCGTGCCCTGGTGTGGATGAAGGATAAGCAGTTGCTGGATGCGCCGGGAGACTGGCGAAGCAAGAGGCCCCAACTGCGCGGCGGTGGTTGGCCGTTTCAGTTCGAGAATGGTCATTATCCGGATCTCGACGACACGAGTGTTGTCGGATGGGCGATGTTCGAGGCGGAAGATCCGGTCTACGCCGAGGCGGTCGACCGGGCGGGCGAATGGATTGCCGGCATGCAGTCGCGCAACGGGGGGTTCGCTGCGTTCGATGTCGACAACACCCATTATTATCTGAATGAGATTCCCTTCGCCGACCATGGCGCCTTGCTCGATCCGCCGACGAGCGATGTAACCGGGCGGTGCGTATGCCTGCTCGCGCGCCTTGTCAAGGACACACCTGCGTATCAGAAGGTGCTGGATCGGGCGCTCGTCTATCTGCGCAAGGAGCAGGAGGCGAATGGTTCGTGGTTTGGCCGCTGGGGTACGAATTACATCTATGGGACATGGTCGGTACTGGTCGGACTGAAAGCCGCAGGCGTGGCGGCGGCTGATCCCATGATCCAGCGCGCCGTGCAGTGGCTGTATTCGGTTCAGCACGACGACGGCGGCTTTGGCGAAAGCAACGACAGCTATAGTGACGCCGGCCTCGCCGGCCAGGGAATCCCCAGCACGCCGTTTCAGACGGCATGGGCATTGCTTGCGCTCATGGCGGCGGGCGAGCCGCAGAACTCGCGGATCGAGCGCGCCATCGAGTATCTCCTGAAGACGCAGGGCCCTGATGGGTCATGGCGGGACGTCCACTATACGGCCCCCGGTTTTCCGCGCGTGTTCTACCTGAAATATCACGGCTACGCGCGCTATTTCCCGTTGTGGGCGCTGGCGTGCTACCGAAACCATCAGGCACATTGAACGGCTGGGGCTTTCTGTGCGCGCTGCCACGGGAATGCGCCGCTTTGACCGGCAGACGGTGGCCGGTTGGTTCCCTGCGGAATGTCACGCCGGACAGGCATGTGATGGTAAGCGGGATGGGCGCTGGTCCGGCGGCTTTTGGCGCGCAGAGGCTGATCGATACGGGCGCACGCGGTCTCGTGAGTTTCGGAACGTGCGGTGGTCTCGACGGGGGCTTGCGTGCCGGCGATCTCGTGGTCGCCTCGTCTGTGATGGATGCCGCGGGATCATGTTACGGGGCCGACGAAGCGGCGAGCCGGTGGGTCGCGGAGCGGGCAGGGGCGCGTACCGTGCGCGGCCTGCTTGTGAGCGCCGCGGGCGTCGTTGCGGACTGCGATGCCAAGCGCGCGCTGCGCGCACGTTCGGGCGCCTGTGCCGTGGATATGGAGAGCGCGGCGGTTGCCGCGGCCGCAGTCCGCTGCGGACGGCCCTTCATTGTCGTGCGGGCGGTCGTCGATGATGCGGATACGGTGCTGCCGCGCGCCGTCACCGCGTCGGTGCGTCCCAATGGCGACGTCGCATGGATGCCGTTTTTACGGCATCTCGGGTTTTCTCCGCACGCATGGGGGGAAATCGCCACGCTTATGCGCTCGGCGCACAAGGCCGAGCGGACGCTTGGCAGGGTTGCGCGTGCGCTCGCTGGCTCCTGAGGCCGTGCGTGCATAAAGAGCGCGGGATTGTCACCCGTCGCCATGAGGGTCAATACTTGCCGGTATGCCAGGGTCCAACCGGATGACACGACAGCGGCTGCTGTACATGCTGACGGTAATGGCGGGTCTTACGGGGCTCGGCGGTGCCATCGCGCTCATCGCGCAAAGCGGATTTGAGCGGGTGTTCTCGCTGTTGCTGGCCGTGCAGTGGGGATTCTTGTGGCTGATTCCCGTACGTTTCGTGGTTGTCGGCCTGAACGCACAGGCATGGCGGATCCTCGTACGCACGTGGCTGCGGGTGCCGCTGGCTTTTCTGCTGTGGGTGGCGCTCGTGCGGGATGCCATCAACAATCTGTTGCCTGTGTTCCGGGTCGGTGGCGATGCGGCGGGATTGCGTCTGCTCGTCCACCGGGGGCTCGCGGGTGCGCCGGCGATGGCGACCATCGTCGTCGAAACGACGACGACCATCTTCGTTCAAATCCTCTTTTCGCTGCTCGGTATTGCGCTGCTCCTGTCGTACGTGCATCACGGGAGAGTCCTGTCTGATGTGGTCTACGGGGTCATCATGGCCGCGGCGGTCGCGATCGCGTTTCTCATCGTGCAGACGCGCGGACAGCTTTTTGCGCGCGTTGAACGTATTTTCGTGTGGTTGAGCGGCCGCGGGTTCGCAGACGGCGCCGAGGGGGGGCTGATCGATCAGGCAATCCGTACGCTCTACCTGCAGCGGCCACGGATTGTGCGCTGTGGCCTGTGGCAGCTGGCGAGCCTTTTCGGGGGCGCCTGCGAGGTATGGGTCATTTTCCGGATTCTCGGGGTGGTGGTGAGTCCGCGCCTTGCGGTGCTTTTCGAAAGCATGATCCAGGGGCTGCAGAGTGCCGCCTTTATCGTGCCGGGCGCGATCGGTGTCCAGGAAGGCGGGCTGGTCGCAGTCGGCATGCTGGCCGGCGTGCCTATGGATATGGCGCTCGCCGTGTCGCTGACCAGGCGGTTGCGGCAAATCTTCTTTGGGGTACCGGTTCTTGGAACCTGGGTGCGCGGCGAACGACGCTTGCGCATGGCGCAAAGCGTGCAGGCACAGGCCGGATCGGTCTGAAGGGTATGGCGGACATCGTTTGTCATGAGGAGGGGGTACGGTGGCAGGCTGGACATGGCCTAATCTCTATATTGTCGGCGCAGTCAAGAGCGGCACGACGTCTCTGTATGCGTATCTCGGACAGCACCCCGAGATATTTTTTCCTGACATGAAGGAGCCGCATTTTTTTTCCTGCCCGCAGCCGTCGGCAGAGCAGACGCACCTTATCACGTACATCAACGACGAAGCCGCTTACCGGCGCCTGTATGCGAAGGGGGAGGGTTATCCATGGCGCGGCGATGCGAGTCCGTCGTATTTGTGGGCGCCGGATGCCCCTGCGCGGATCCATGCCGTATCGCCGGCTGCACGCATCATCGTCATCCTGCGGGATCCCGTCGAGCGCGCCTATGCGCAGTATCTCATGGACTATTCCGAAGGGGCGATCGAGGAGCCGTTTTTCGAGGCGTTGCAGCGTGACTGGCTGCGTCCGGACAAAGGCTGGGGCGTGTCGCAGCTCTATGTGGAACTGGGTCAGTATACGGAACAGATTCGCCGCTACCGGCGGGTGTTCGGGGCCGATCAGGTACTCGTTTTGCTGCTCGAAGACCTGAAGAAGGATCCGCGCGGTACCTTGCGGTCCATCGGACACTTCCTTGGTATCGCCGGGGGGCCGATCGAAACCATCAATACCGATACGGCGCATAACCATTACCGGAGCCCCAAGGGTGAGTGGGCACGGCGCCTGGCCGGTAGCCCCATAAGCCGTTTCCTGGGAGAGCATGTGGTGCCACGCCGTCTCGGCGAATACATCTGGGAGCACTGGATGCAGAAAGAGGCGCCAAAACCGCCGCTCGATGCGCGCGCCCGGCAGTATCTGGCTGACTTGTATACGCCGGAGCTCGCCGCGCTCGAAGCCGAGCTCGGGCGCAGGCTGCCGGAACTCTGCAGGGTCTGGTCCCCAGTGACGGGCAAGACCGCTGTCGGCTGATCGTCCTGGGTGCCCTGGTCGTCCTTTGGGTGCGGTGGCAGGAGGCCGATACGCGCCTCGAGTCCCAAGCCGGTTGCGCCGGTCCCCGCCAAGTGCCCCGTTCACCCTCATGCCCGGCGCGGCGCACCGTGTCGCCTACATGGCCCATGCTCGGTGGTCGGGCCGCTTTGGCGCGGGATGCTGCCGGTGTCCCGCAAGTTGGGCCGCATGACTCGGCTGGTGTCCCGGGCATCCGGAGATTCCCTTCCGGGGACGTGTCTGCGCTTTCGCGCGTGCCACGCACTGCAGGCCCTCATGGATGGGAACGGATCCCATTCTAATTCATAGACTTAGTGGAGGAAGTGGAGGATTTAGACGGGTTCTTATTGCATTATGGCAGTTCTTACACCACAATGCAGCGCTCATACAGCCGATATCCTTGCAGCAATCCGCCCAAAGCCCGACCGCCTGTCCCTGAAGCATGCTGGCGGCCTAATGGAGCGGATGTGCGCGGCGAGGTCCGGCACGGCTGAGGGAGTCGTATGGCAAAGGTGCAGGCGGGTGTCGTCGAAAGTGAAGTCACCCCTGTGGTTCGCGGATTCAATGCGGGCATCTTGATCCTCATGGCGCTCGCCATGGTGGCCGGCTTATGGCGCGGGTTGACGAATCCTTTGGGCGGCGCGGTGGCATGGGCGCACGGTCTCATGGTCACCGAGGTGATATTCGCGGCAGCCCTCATCCTGCTCGGGAGTCTGGTGGAGGGTTTCGGTTTCGGATTGTCGCTGGGTACGCAGTGGCCCTACACGCGGAACATCTTCGTCCTCATGCTGCGCGGCGATCCCGAGGCGGCTCACCGTCTGGTGGCGACCGCAGTGGGTCTGGTCGCCGTCTTGCTCGTGATTCTTGCGCCCGGTGCGGCGACGGGCATGGGCCTCGGGCTGATCGTGGTCACGGCGCTCTTTGGCATGGGTACCCTCTATGTACTGGCCGGGCGTGCGCCTGCTTTCGTGCATGGGACACATGGTTTGCTCGCATACGGCGTGTTTCTTACCTATCTGGTCGCGCTGGCCGCCCCCGGGTTACCGGTCTGGGTTTTTCTGAGGCAGACGATTGCCCTGCATGCGATTCTGTTTGCCGTCTTCATGGGCGGGATGGTGACCGGGCAGCGGGGTTTCGGTCGTCCGATCGGGGCGTTCTATGGTCCACAGAAGGCCTCGCAGTGGGTGTTTGTCGTCCATGCCTTGGCCGCCCTGCTCGTCATCGGCACGCTGGGCTGGCTGATGCCCGCCTATCCTGTCGCCTTCTGGCTCGTGCTTTTCCAGGCGGCCGTGGGTTTTTTCCTTTTCCAGGCCGTCAATCTGCAGCCGAAGACGCCAGGAGGCATCGTCGCCTTCCATCAGACGATGTCGCTGCTCATGACGACGGCGGTGGTGTTCCAGTGGAGATGAATGAAGCGGCGGGCCATTGCGTGGCCGTGGGCCGTGATGGGGCACAAAGTGGGGGGTAAGGTCATGATGGAAGCGAATGTGCATGGGAATGACGGGGTGCAAAGCCTCATCATGCCGCCACGCTCGCCGCTTGTGATGCGCGTGCAGGATCTCCTGGTGCTATCGAAGGCGCGCGTCGTGTCGATGCTCGTTTTCGCGGCTGCGGTAGGGGAAGTGCTGGCCCCGGGCTTTCGTCAGCACTGGCTCGCGGCGCTCGCGGCGCTCGCCGGCATCGCCTTCGCGGGCGGGGCGGGCGGCGTGATAAACCAGCTGGTGGAGCCGGAGCTTGACCAGCACATGAACCGCACGCATCGGCGCCCGCTCGTCGATGGGCGGATTGGCCGCGCCCAGGCCGCCGGATTTGCCGGCATCCTGATGGCCTTGTCGGTGGCCATCCTGTGGTGGGGCACCAATGAGCTCACCCTGGTTTTGACGTTGCTGGGCACAGTCGGTTATGGTGTGGTCTATACGCTCTACCTGAAGCCCGCGACCCCGTGGAATATCGTCTGGGGCGGCCTTGCGGGCGCACTCCCTCCGCTCATCGGCTGGGTTGCGGTGAGTGACCGGATCGAGGCCATGCCCTTGTGGCTGGTGGCGCTCGTCTTTGCATGGACGCCTGCGCATTTCTGGCCGCTCGCGATTTCGTGCCGCGAGGATTATGCGAAGGCTTGTGTGCCGATGTTGCCGGTCACCCATGGTGTCGAGCGGACGCGCCGGGAGGTGGTACGCTACGCGGTGGCGACCCTCCTTGTGAGTCTCGTGCCGGCGTATCTTGCGCACGACTGGATCTATGGTGCGGCGGCGCTCGTCACCGGTGTCTGGTATCTGGCCATGACGCTGCGCCTGCGCAGAATGCATGAGGGGCCAGAGATGGACCGTTATGCGCGGCGGGTGTTCGCCGTGTCGATCAGTTACCTTTTCATATTATTTGCGGCTCTGATTCTTGGGCATTTCGTTCAGACGTCGGGGCTTTTGAAGATCTGACGAACCTCGAGGAATAGCAGTATGGCCGCCAAAGAAAGACCTGGCATGCGCATGTCGCGTGGTGAGCGGCGGGCGGTGATGGGTCTGAGCGCGATCTATGTGGCGCGCATGCTCGGATTGTTCATGCTGATGCCCGTTCTCGCCCTTGATGGCAATCGTCTGCATGGCGCCACCCCCTTCCTCCTCGGTCTCGCCGTCGGCATCTACGGACTGGCGCAGGCCTTGCTGCAGTTTCCTTTTGGATATGCGTCCGACCGTTTCGGCCGCAAGCCGGTCGTTTCGCTGGGGCTTGCGCTCTTTATCGGCGGCTCGCTGCTCGGCGCGTTTTCGGATTCGATGACGGGCGTGATCGTTGCCCGTGTCCTCCAGGGCGCGGGTGCGGTGTCGGCCGTCCTGCTGGCGATGGCCGGGGATCTCACGGCCGAGGCCCACCGCACCAAGGCAATGGCGGCGATCGGCGGCAGCATCAGCCTTGCCTATGTCCTCGGTGTCGCCTTGGGGCCGCTGATCTACGGTGTGGGCGGTTTGCGGGGCACTTTCCTCGGTGCGGCCGCCCTGGGTGTGGTGGCGCTGTGGGCGTTGTTCCGGTGGGTGCCGCCCGTCGAAACGGAAAAGGGGTCGGCTGCAGGTGACTGGCGGTCGGTTCTGCGAGTCTTGGCGAGGATGCCGGTCATTACGGTGAGTGTCGGCATTTTTCTTTTGCAGTTGACGCTCGGGGCGAGCTTTGTCGTCTTGTCGCCGGAGTTTGTGCGCGTCCTGCATGTTCCCACCAGCCGGTTGTGGCTTGTGTATGTGCCCGTGATGGTAGTGGCCGGTGCCCTGATGGTCTATCCGGTGATCGTTGCCGAGCGGCACAAAAGGCATCTCGTCATGCTGGCTGCAAGCGGGCTGTTGATCTTCGCCGGGGCGGGTGCCGTGGCGGCATGGCCTGGTCATTTCTGGCTCGTGATGGTCGCGTCGACTGCGTTTTTTACGGGATACAATCTCGCATCGGCGCTGCTGCCGTCGATGATGAGCCGCACCACCGGCCCGGAACTGCGTGGCACCGTGAGCGGCGTCTACTCGGTCTTCCAGTTCATGGGCATCTTCATCGGCGCCGCGGTTGGCGGCTGGGAGTTGAGCCGCATCGGGGCGCGGGGGGTATTCTGGATGGTGGCTGCAGTGGGCTTTCTGCTTGTTGCAGAAAGCGTGAGCGGATTATTTGTCCACGGCCGCCAGAGCCGCGCCAGTTCCTGAAGGGCCCGACCGGTGGGCGGCCGCCCGCCGGCTGGCATATCCCGCGATTTGAGTCATGAAGGCACCTTGTTTTGCGCGCTTTTCGTTTCTTGCTGGCCTTGATTCCTCACGCCATAATGAATCATGACGATCGACTCCGGCGTATCGGGTGGATCGGGGTTGGCTCGGGATAAAAATTATCAAGGGAGACGGTATGCCAGCATTCATTTCTGCGTTGTTTGATTTTTCCTTCGAGAACTTCATTACGCCCAGGTTGGTTGGGGTCATCTATGCAATCGAGCTGTTGGCGAGCGTGATTGCCTGGATCATGTTTGGTGTCGATGGCTTCATGGGCGGGGTTTTGCGGGGCGTTTTCCAGATGTTCATCCTCGCGCCGATCGGGTTTGTGATCACCGTGCTCTTTGTGCGCGTGACGCTCGAGCTCTTTATCGCCATCTTCAAGATCGCCGAACACACACGCGGACTCGTCGAAAAATCCTGACGGTCCCCTGGCCAGACGCACACCAGTCCGTGAGCCGGGCGGCGGCCATGGGGCTGCGATGGATGCGGCGCCGGTCCGGACAAAGGACCGTGTCATCGCCGCGTCAATGCAGCAGGAGACAATTCCTTACCGCGGCGCGCAGTCTTTCCTGCTAAGATCGCTCGCCGGATGGGCTGTCATGGTCTCTATCCCGCGTCACGGGCGGGCAGGGCAGGGGGCATGCCCGGGTGACGGGCGGCTGGAGGGTCGGGGACAGTGGAGTGGCGCAGGTGGGCGTGAAAAGTGGCGGGCGGGCTCTGCTGGCGGCCGCCTGGCTGTGCTGCCTGATCCCGCGCGCCGGGGAAGCAGGGCTTTTGCAGGGCCTCTGGCGGGATCCGCTTTTTACGCAGGATCTGGCCGTGCGCGGTGCCGGACAGGTCTGGAACCGGCATCCGTCGGGCCTGCCCAGAGCCAAGGCGCCACCGCGCAGGGTGTTTGCACAACCGATGGGCCTTGCTGCGCTCACGGCCTTCGCACTCGCCCACAACCCGGACACGCGTGTGGCCTTTGCGAACCTGCAGGCGGCGGCAGATGGCCTCGGTGTGGCCGATTCGGCATTCTTTCCGACGCTCAGTTTTGACGATACGGCAAGCCGCACGGAAGCGAATACGACCACAGGTTTTTCGATCCCCATTCAGAACGTCAACTCGGCCGCGCTGTCGCTGAATTACGTTCTCCTGGATTTTGGCGCGCGCGCCGCCCAGCGCGAGGAGGCGCTGGCCCGGATTTATCTGGCAGGTTTCGACAACAATGGCGCGCTGCAGTCGGTGGCGCTTTCTGTTACGCAGAATTATTACCAGCTGATCGGCGAACAGGCGCTGGTGCACGCCTACCGGCAGACGGTTCGCGAGGATCGTGCCAGCCTGGACGCGGCGCGGATCAAGCAGGAATCTGGCCTGGCCACCATAAGCGACGTGCTGCAGGCCCGCGCGGCGCTTGCGCAGGCCCGGTCGGAATGGATCGCCACGCAGGCACAGACGCGCGCCGATATGGGCGGGCTCGCGGAGGCATGCGGACTGCCGGCCGACCAAGCTATGCCGGTCATGCCGCTCGACGTCGGGCGGTTGCCGCCTGTGGTGGCCCCGTCGCTGCGCGCCCTCATCCGGCGCGCGCAGCAGAGTAATCCCGGCATTTTGGCGGCCGCCGCGCAAGTCCTCGCCAACCGGGCCACGGTTCGTGCCGATGAAGCGGCCGGGTGGCCAAGCATCGATGTGGCAGGAACCGCGGGCAAGCGTTTCCAGCAGACGCTTGGTCCCTCCCAGAACTGGTCGGTCAGTGTCGACCTGCACGTACCGCTTTTTAGCGGCTTCAAGAATGCCTATCAGATCGGAGAGGCCCGTGCGAACGTGCGCAGCGCCGAGGCATCGCTCGACGCGCAAACGCAGAAGATCGACATGACGGTCTACCAGGACTATGAGACGGTTTTGGGTGCACGGTCGGCGGCGGGCGCAGCGCAGCTTGCGGTGGCGAGTGCGCGCGCGTCCCTGACGGCCATTAAGGCCCAGTACAAGGTCGGTCTTGCGACGATGCTGGATGTCCTCGCGGCGCAGGCCGCGCTCACAACGGCCAAACAGACCGCCATTCAGGATGTCACGACAGCCTATGTGCAGCTTGCCGATCTCGCCGATGCGCTCGGTTATATCGGATTGCCTGCGCAGGCGGATTCAAAGGGGGGATTGTGAAAAAGGTGTTGACCGGATGGGGGTGGGGGGCGGTAGCGCTCGTGCTGCTGCTTGGCGGCTGCCAGAGCAGGCGGCCCGTGAAGACACCGCCTCTCTCCGTGCAGGCGGTGGCGGTGCGGGCAGGACGGCTTGATCTCACCGTGCGCACCCTCGGGCAGGCGGTGGCCTCGCAGAGCGTCACGATCGTGCCGCAGGTGACCGGCGTCCTGGACGAGGTCGCCATCCATTCGGGAGAAAAGGTGCGCGCCGGGCAATTGCTGTATCAGATCGATCCCCGGCCCGCTCAGGCGCAGGTCTGGCAGGCGCGGGCCAATCTGGCGGGATCCATCGCCCAGGAGAAATACGACATGGCCCAGGTGAAGGCGTACACACCGCTTGTGCGCAAGGACTATGTGACGCTGCAGACGTTTCAGCAGGCGCAGGAGCAGGCGCAGAGCGCCCGTGCCGCCGTGGCGGCCGACCGGGCGGCGCTGCGCGATGCCGAGCTCGTGCTGGCGGACACGACCATCCGGGCGCCGATCGGGGGCCATGCTGGCTTGCTGACCATCAAGACGGGCAATCTGGTGACCGCCAACAGCACAGTGCTGACGACCGTGAACGCGATCCGTCCGATGGATGTGCAGTTCAGTCTGCCAGAACGGTATCTCGGCACCTTGCGGGCGGGACTTGCCAGCCGCCACCCGCTTGTTGCGGTGTGGAGCGACGATGGCAGTGTGCGGTTGGGCAGAGGACCGGTCGTTGCCATCGGCAACAGCGTCGATAACGTATCGGCGACCGTGACGGCGCGTGCGGTACTTGCCAACCGGCATGACGCACTGTGGCCGAACGAGTACCTGCAAGTCGTATTTACCTACCGGAAGCTGCGTCACGCGTTGCTGGTGCCGCGAGGTGCCTTGCAGCAGGGAGAGGCGGGCCCCTTCGTCTACGTCATACGCAAGCACAAGGCGGTCATGCAGACGGTTGTCTTCAAGGGAGAAGACCGCAAGCGTGTCGCTCTTGGCGGAATTGCTGCCGGTACCCAGGTCATCATTGATCCGCCAACGCGGCTGCATCCGGGCGCGGCGGTAGTTGTACGGGAAGGCACGGGCGGATGAACCTGTCGGCACCGTTTATCCGGCGCCCCGTTGCCACCACGGTGCTGGCGGTGGCGCTCGCCCTGCTCGGTTTGCTCGCCTATTTCCGGTTACCGATGGCCCTGCTGCCCAATGTGAGTTTCCCCACGGTCCTCGTGACAGTGGGCCTTCCGGGCGCAAGCCCTGAAACCATGTCGAGCGCCGTCGCGACGCCGCTCGAGAGGCAGTTTTCGAGCGTACCGGGCCTTATGTCGATGAGTGCGGTCAGCCAAAACGGTTCGACGCGCATCATCCTGCAATTTTCGCTCAGCACGTCAGCGACGGCTGCGGTTCAGCAGGTCTCCGACGCAGTGGCGCAGGCGCAGCACTTTCTGCCGCCTGGCATGCCCAATCCGCCGCTTGTGAAGAATCTCAACCCGGCGTCGCAGCCGATCATGTATCTCAGTCTGTCGGCGCCGAACATGCCGCTCTATCAGCTGGATCGCTACGCACAGACGCAGGTGGCGACGTCGCTTGCGACCGTTCCTGGTGTGGCGAATGTCGAGGTTTTTGGTGCCAAGACTTATGCGGTGCGCATCTATGTGAACCCGTTCGCGCTCTCTGCGCGCGGACTTAGTCTGGAGGCCGTCGAGACGGCGCTCGGAGCGGCGAACGTCAATCTGCCGCAGGGCACGATCGAGGGCACCGATCGGAATCTGGAGGCCGACGTGCATGGGCAGCTGCACACGGCAGCGGCCTTCAATCACCTGATACTCGCCTATGAGGACGGGAACCCGGTACCGCTGAGCGCGATCGGCCACGCGCGCAACAGTACGCAATACAATCTGCAGAAGACCTGGATCAACGCGCAGCCCGGCATCGTCCTGGCCGTGGTCCGCGAGGCAGGCAGCAATACGGTATCGATCGCCCGCGGCATCAAATCGCTGATTCCCATCCTGAAGCGGGCGGCTCCCGGTGGCGCGGCGCTGCACGTTGTCTTTAACGATGCCACCTACATCAATGCCGCAGCCCATGAGGTGTTTTTTACCTTGGCGCTTGCGAGTGTGCTGGTGGCGGCGGTCATGTGGGTCTTCCTGCGGCGCCGGTCATCGACCCTGATCGGCGCCCTGGCGATCCCGCTGTCGCTTGCCGGTACGTTCATCGTCATGATGATGCTTGGCTACAGCCTCAATACGCTGACGCTGCTTGCGCTCACTCTGGCCGTCGGTTTTGTGGTCGACGATGCAGTGGTGATGCTTGAGAACATCAACCGGCATCTGGAGCGCGGAGAGAGCGCGATGACAGCGGCGCTGCGCGGGAGCCAGGAGATCGGCTTTACCGTGCTGTCGATGACGATTTCGCTCGCGATCATCTTTTTGCCCCTCGTTCTTCTCGGTGGATTCGTCGGCCATCTGTTTGCAGCCTTCGGGGTCACCATAGCGGTCGTTATCCTGGTCTCCGGTCTGGTGGCGCTTACCGTCACACCAATGCTGTCGAGCCGGTTTCTGCGCGCGGGGGTTGAGCAGGAGGGGCGCTTTCAGCGGGCGTTCGCGCGCAGCCAGGGGATCTACGTCCGCTCGCTCGAGGCGGCATTGCGGCGGCGGGGTCTCGTCGTTGGCCTTGCGGGGCTTACGCTCATTGGCAGTCTGGGTCTTGGCATGCTGGTTCACAAGGCGTTTCTGCCGAACGAGGACGCGGGCGTCATCAACGTCAACATCGAGTATCCGCCGGGCTTGAGTTTCCCGCGGGTCGCCACGGAACAGCAGGAGATTGTCGCGGCCTTCCGGGCCAATCCGCATGTGCTGTCCGTGGTGTCGTCGGTCGGTCAGGGGCCGGGGGCGTTCGCCTCGGCCAACACGGGGCATTGCCTCGTGCGTATCCGGTCCGATTATGCGCAGCATGCCGCGGCGCTCAGTGCGGCGCTCAGGCGGGCAACGCGGCGTTTCTATAATGCGCAGATCGTTTTTCAGGGAGCGCAGGGGGCGCAGGCGGGGACTGCCAACATAGATGGTGACTATGCCTACGAACTCGTCGGGGAGAGCTGGAGGCAGCTTGATGCGGCCACCGGGCGGCTGACGAACGCGCTGCGCAAGCTGCCGCAACTGGTGTCCGTAAACAACAGTCTCGAAAGCCGCAATCCCGAGGTCTCCGTGGAGATCGAGCGGGCGCGGGCGGCGGCGCTCGGCGTGACTCCGGAGGCGGTCGAGAAGACTTTGGGTCTTGCGTTTGGCGGCAGCCAGGTGGGAACGATCTATGGCGCGGCGGACCAATATGAAGTGCTGATGGAGTTGTCCCCTCGCTATCAGGACAACCTGGCTGCACTGGCGGCCCTGACGGTGCCGGCGCTCAATGGGGCATTGGTGCCGCTTGCGGCTGTAACGCGCGAGCGCTACTCGGCGGGCCCTCTGGAGCTCGATCAGCACGGGGGTCTGCCGTCTACCACCATATCGTTCGATCTGATGCCGGGTGTGACGCTGGGGCAGGCGGTGGGGCGCGTGCAGGCTACGGCGGCGAAGGTGTTGCCGGCCGGTGTCACGGGGCGTTTTGGCGGTAATGCGGCCCTCTTCCGTTCATCATTCCGCGCCCTGCCATTTCTTCTTCTGGCGACGGTTCTCCTCATTTACGTGGTCCTCGCGGTATTATACGAACACTTCATTCACCCCCTGACGATTCTGACGGCGTTGCCGCTTGCGGCTTTTGGGGCCCTTGCGTCCCTCTATGTCACGGGGCTCCCTCTCGATCTCTATAGTTTCATCGGCATCATCATGTTGCTGGGTCTTGTCAAGAAAAACGGCATCATTCTGGTCGATTTCGCGCTTGCCCGGCGCCGGGAGGGAGTGCCTCCGCGCGAAGCCATTATCGAGGCCTGCGCGATCCGGTACCGTCCCATCATGATGACGACCTTCGCGGCAATCCTTGGTGTTTTGCCGATCGCGATAGGTTTTGGGGCGGGCGCCCAGGCGCGTGTGCCGCTTGGCGTGGCCGTTCTGGGCGGTCTCGTTTTTTCACAGTTTCTGACCCTGTATGTGACGCCTGCGTTCTATCTGATGGTGGAGGGCTTCTCGCTGCGACGTCGGCCCTGATTGCCGCCTTGGGTGGTGTGCGGGCACTGGTTGCCTATACTAACGATACCCGGAGTCGGTGATCGTCTCCGCATTCAGGAGGGATAAGATGGTCGAGGGATCGTCCGAGGGGATTGCCGTGTGCCTTAGCAGAATGGCGCTGGCCCGCGGCGGGCGGCGCGCGGGGACGGGGCGGTGAGGGCCGTGGATGCAGGGGGGGACTACATGCCCCCGGGCGAGCTCGCACTCTTGCACGGTTTGGCGTGCGAGCCCGATGTGGGGGGGGTGTTTCGGCGGGCGGCGATCGGGATGGCGGCGCTTCTCGGTGCCGATGGCGCGGCACTCATGATGCGCGAAGCACCGAACCGGCTTCGCTACGAGTTTCTCTACGGTCTGCCATTCGACCGCGAACATCTGGCTGGTCGCACCTTCAGCGACGAAAAAGGGGCGGCGGGCGCGGCGTTGCGCGCGAATGCGCCTCTTTTCGTCCCCGATTATCCGGATAGCCCGCAAGCCATGCCGGAATGCGTCGCCATGGGGCTTGGCGCATGCCTTTGTGTGCCGGTGCGCAGCGAAGGGAAGGTCATGGCGGTACTGGCCGTCAGCTGGTGTTCGGTGCAGCCTGATCTGCCGGGCGCCGCGCATCTTTATCTGCTCGAGGTAATGGCCGATTTCATCGGGGCGGCCTTGCGCCGCGCACGCATGGAGCGCGAGCTCAGGGTGGCCACGACCCACGATTCGCTTACCGCGGCACCCAACCGCGCGCTTTTTTTCGACCGTCTTGAACATGCGATGGCGGTGGCGGAGAGGGAGAGCCGCCTGATCGCGATTCTGGCGATAGATATAGACAATTTCAAAGCCTTGAACGGCCGTTTGGGATCGGTAGCAGGTGATGCAGTGCTGATCGAGGCCAGGAAGCGTATTGCCGCGATATTGCGCAGAAGCGACACGGTGGCGCGCATTGGCGATGACGAATTCGCCCTCGTCATCGAGAACGTCGCCTGCATGAGCTATATCGAGATGGTGGCTTTGCGTGTCCGGGACAGCCTGCAATTCGCGTGGGGGTCAGGCGGCGGCAGCGTGAACGTGAGCGCAAGTGTCGGCATGACGGTCTATCCGCTGGACAGCGGTGACGCGCGGGAACTTTTGCATCACGCCGACACGGCCATGCGTGAGGCGCGCCGCCGCGGCGGTGGCATGCTGTTGTGCTACGCGGACGATTTTGTGCATGAAAGTCTGCGGCACGACGCTATCGTGTGGGAATTCGCCCGCGGCATCGACGAGGGCGAGATGCGCCTTTTCTTTCAGCCGATAGTGGACATGGAAACGGGTGAGATGGTTTCCGTGGAGGCCCTCTTACGCTGGGATCATCCCACGCAGGGTCTGCTTGCCCCGGCCTCGTTCATGGCCGCTCTGGAGCACAGCCATAACAGCGCCAAGCTCGATCGCTGGGTGTTGGAGCGGGCCGTCGGGGTACTGGCGGACTGGCACGCAAGGGGTCTGGACTGGACATTGCACGTCAATTTGACGCTGTCGTCGGTGGCGAATCCGCGGTTTACGGATCTTCTCGAGCAGATCTTGACCCAGCATGCGCATGTCGAGTCCTCGAGTCTCTGCCTCGAGCTTGTGGAATGGAGTGCGATCCGCGACGCGGAGGCGGCCTCGCGTCTTATTCGTGATTGCAAGGAAATCGGCGTATCGGTGGTACTGGACGACTTTGGCACCGGGTACGCATCTTTGCAGCATCTGAGGCTGTTGCCGATCGATCACATCAAGATCGATCGCAGTTTCGTGGGCGAACTCATGACGTCCGAGGCGGACCGGGTCCTCGTCGGCAGCATCATAAGCGCCGCGCGCGCGTTTGGCATTGATGTTATTGCCGAGGGGGTCGAGCTGGATGCGCAGCGCGCGTTTCTCGTGGCGAGCGGCTGCCGCAAGGCACAGGGTTATCTGTTCGCCAAAGCGATGCCTGAGGCGGAACTGATGGCAAAGTTCGGGCCGGGGTCTTGAGGGGTACCCGGGGGACCTGGGCGGCCCGTTCGGGGGGGCGATCATATCCCGGATCAGGCAACCGGTTTATGGCGGCGGATGTCGGACAGGGCCGAGAGGACAGCATCGGCGGAAAGTGCGGTCATGCATTCGGCGATCCCCCCGCCGCCGCATCCATTCGTGTCGCAGGGACGGCAGGGCCAGGGCATGGCGACGACACGCGCCTGCGTGTGCCAGGGGCCAAAGATGGTTTCGTCACCGGGGCCGAAACAGGCGATGACGGGGGCGCCCATGGCCGCAGCGATATGCATGGCGCCGGAATCGGTGCCGATGAAGCATTCGGCGTGTTGTGCGAGTGCCGCCAGTTCCTGCAGGGATAAGGCGCCGGCGAGGTTATGGACGCCCGGCAGATCATGCGTGACTTCGCCCACGTACTCCAGTTCCGGCGGCGTGGGGGCAGCTGTAACCACCACGCGTTCGCCGCGCTCTGCGAGCCCGCTTATCAGCGTGCGCGCCATGGGCCGGTTCAGGAACCGGCCGCTCGCGCCGGCGGTCGGGGCGAAGAGGAGAAAACCCTTGGCTTGCAGTGCGCGGTCTTGCAGGAGCTGGCGGACCCGTAGCTCTGCAGCTGCATTCGGGATGATGGAAGCGCCGCGATTGCCGGGATCTGGATGAATGCCCATGCGGCGCAACAGATCGAGATGGAGTTCGGCCGTGTGGCGGGACCCCTGCCCGGGATGCGGCCGCGGGAGCATGTGCGTAAAAGTATGCTTCCAGAACAGGCGCTTCATCGGTGAACCGTGCGTGGAGGCGTGGGCACCCACGGCCTGCGGGACCCCAAGCAAGACGATCAGCGCAGGACCCCACGACCCGTCGGTCGTGTGTGGCGACTGGATGAGGAGATCGTAGGGGTGTTCGCGCAGGGTGTGCAGGAGCTTCAGCCGCGGTCCCAGGGTGCGCAAGAGCCCCTTGCGCCGCCAGTCGCCCCCGATGACGAAGATCCGGCCGATATGTGGGTGCCCGTCGAGAATCGACGCGTTGCGCTCATAGGTCAGGACATCGATCGTACACTGCGGTACGCGCGCCTTGAGGGCGGTGAAGAGGGATGTCGCAAGGACCAGATCGCCGAGAAGCTGCGGCATGATAATGAGTACCCGCCGGAGGTTTGCCGGTGTCGAGGTACGGAGATCTGTCATCGTGATATTTCCCTGTCTGTGCGGCAAGGGCAGGCGCGCCCCATGAAGGTTGCCTGCGATTTCCGGGGCGATTCAGCGAACGCAAAACCATCCTATCAGTGGCCCTGTGGTGCCGCAACGCAATCGACCGGTTCTCATGCTGCTGGAGATGCGAGAAACGGATGGGAGTCGAGGACCTTCTCAGCCTCGGTCCGGGCCTGTGTCCAGGCACCGAGAAACGCCCGATCCTCGGTACGCGGTTCGGTGACGGGAATCTGGCAATCACTCCAGTCGAGATCGATATCGTAGCGGCCACGGAGGGTGTCATGCAGGGTGCGCCGCCGCATCGCGCACGCCAGATCCTCGATCGGCACGATCAGGTCCGCATGGCGCAGGGCGATGGTCATGCCGAGGCCCTGGGCCGCGGCAAATGCGTGCATGATGCGTGGCGGATCGGTCTTCAGGAGGCTCTGTGCGGTGCGTTGGGCGCAGCCGAAATCGACCGCAGGCTCGATCTCGTCAAGATGCAACGCGCGGAGATAACGCGCGAGCCAGGGCTCGCGCCGGCTAAGCATGAGCGTGACGAGCGGCATGATCAGAAAATAGGTATCGCCATAGCGTTCATGCCGCTGCAGGACGGAGCGCCAGAGACTCAAGGGGTCGCGGGTAAGCGCGATGTGCACGCCGGGTGCGGCATGGCGCCGGAACCACGCGGCGCGGCCCCAGGACCGGCAGAACCCGAATACCGGGCGGCGGCCCTGCCTGTCGGCCCAGCCGATCAATGCGTCCAGATAGGCGCGCTGATCGCGCAGGGGATCTTCGTTGACAAAGAAGTTGCGGTACGAGAAGGCCGGCGCAAAGCCCGCCACGCCGGCCCCCTCTATGAATCCCTTGTATTCCTCGAAATAGGGTGCCCCGATATTGGGGTGATGGGAGTTCCACGAGTCGTGCCGTGCGGTCTCGGCATCCTTGATGGACATCTGCTCGAGCCGTTCATGAAACGGTTCGTAATAAGCAAGATACCGCGGATCGGCGCGGAATTTGTGCCAGACGTAGGTCGATCCGGTCCGCCAGGATCCATGGAGCCAGATGGGTCCGTGCCGGCTTGCCGCGATGGCGGCAGGTGTCGCTGGCGGCTGTTCGACGGGATGTCCGGCTTGCATGCGCTCGAGCTGTTCACATTCGGCGCGCAGGGCGAGGTAGCGCCGCCCGAGCATGTGCACCTTGAGCTTCATGTGCCGTGACTTCAGGTGCAGCTGGCCGAGATCGGCGACGCTCTTCAGGTAGCGGAGCGGGGCACCAATCCCGCCGCCCGTGGCCACGAGGCGATATAACTGTCGGCGGACGCCGGCCGCAAGCCGCTGTGAGACGCTACGGGCGGGCGGGGTGGCTTCGCAACCTGTGTCCGGTATGAAGGGTTTGCGTGCACTCATGGACACCCAGTGTACAACAAAATGATGAGCGTGCCGTTACGCCGCAACTGTCTGGTGCGGATGCGGTCAAACGAGCGGATGTCCACGGATGGCGAGAGCGCCCGAATGGCGATGCACAAGCCAGGAAAAAGTGCGGCAAGGGTGCTCTCGGCGCATGACAAATGCAATTTATCAAGGAGGCAGTCATGAGAAGATATACGGCCGTTGCTGGTCTTGCGGTTTCGCTGTTGTGGCCCGTGGCGGGTATCGCCGGCATCTGGGGTGGTGCCGAGTTGGGTGTGGCGGGCGGCGCGCTGTCGCAGACCGCGCCCCTCGGCGTCTATCTCGGCGGCTCCGCGCGGGGCTTCCCGGTGGGCGGCGAACTGAGTTATCAGTTTCTGAGCCTGAATCCGGCGCGGGAAGGGCTTTTTACGGCCACGGCCATCTACCGGCATGCCATCCCGAATGTCCGCAACATGCGGTTTCTGGCCCGCGGCGGCATCGCCTACATCCATAGTGTGCGCAACGGATACACGAGTTCATCGACCCGGCCGATGATCGGAGCCGGCGTCAGTTACCGATTCATGCCACGCCTCAGTCTGCGCGCGGAATATGACCTCATTTTTGGACCCGCGACGCACACCGGCCCCCTCGTCAACGGCAGCGAACTGCTGGGTGGTGTGACGTATCATTTCGCAAGCTAGGCGCAAGGCCGGGGCGGCGCGGCGCGGCCGTTCTGGCCTGTCCGTTCAGAAGACAAGGTATTTCAGGCCGACAATCGTCAGGAGCAGGAGTGTGCCGCGCATGAACGCGCGCTGGCTTATGCGCATGTGCAAATGATTGCCGAGGTACAAACCGATGGCGGCCGCTACGCTGAGTGCCGCGAAGGCGACAGTGAGCGGCAAATTGAGCAGACCAAGGCCAACGTACAGACCCCCACGCAGGACGTTGTCGGACAGGGCGATGGCCTGGAAGGTCGCGCGGAAGGCGCGTTTATCGAGGTGGCGCATCTGCAGGTAGGCAACGAGGGGTGGTCCGCCGCCCCCGTAGAGGCTTCCGATCAGCCCTCCCAGGGTGCCGAGGGGCAATGCCCAGCCACGGGAAATCTGCGGCATGCGTTCGGGTCTGGCGGTGACCGCATAGAGGACGTAGGCGAGGATAAAGACCCCGAGGAAACGCATCAGGCTCTGGGCGTCCGTGTCCGCGAGGGCAAAGGCGCCGAGTGCCAGGCCGATGATGCTGCCTGGTATCAGCCACGATAGTTCACGCCACTGCATTTCATGAAAGTCGTAGGCCCCGAGCAGGACGGAGCCGACGAGATCGAGCAGCAGGACGACGGGCACCACCTCTTTGACAGGGAACATGAGCGACAGGAGCGCTACCGAAATGAGTCCCGACCCGAAACCGATGGTCGCGCGCACGTAAAAGGCGGCCAGTACCGCGAATTCGGCGGCGATGAGTACCGCGGGATGCTGGAGAAGATCGGTGATCGTCAGTTGCATATTTCTATAGGGTCCCCCGGAGGACTTTTTGGTGGCCCTCCGCCATGCAGGCAGGGTGTTGTGATCCGTGATGCCATCGCCCCGGTCCGTCTGCACCATATTGGTGCAGACCGCGGAAGGCTGGCGTACCGAGCAGCGGCCCCATCACTCGTGCGGGCGATGCAGGCTCCGCTATACTACAGGAAAGAAAACCCTTATGGGGCAACCCAGGGGGAGCGGCTTATGCGCATGCATAAGCCTGCCACGGAGGCGCGGAGCGCGGGGTGGCGCGGCCGGGTGCCGTCTGCGGAAAAAAACAAAAAAATGGCTTCCCGCGCGGGTGCGGCGTACCACGCGGGGCATGGTAGGCGGTGCTGCGGAGAGCGGTGGCGCGCGGAGGATTCATGGGGCCAGGCCGTTCCCGGGAGGCTGGTTCGGAAATTCGCACTGCATTCGTCGTTACGGCGACCCTGCTCACCGTCATGCTGACGGTCTATGGACTGTATACCCTGAATCTCGAGCAATACGGACGCCAGCAGCGGCTTGAGCGCCTCGCAAGCTTCGTTGCGGCGACTTCCCACCTCTATTTCGATCACTATCGGACGGGTCTGCATTTTCTTGCGGCCGATCTCGGCCGCGTGCATCCATTCAGGCAGCCGCGTGACGCGGCCAATGTGCTGGCCCGGTTCGGTGCCGCCTATCCGGCCCTGAAGGCGATCGCGGTTCTGGGTGCGCGGGGTCCGGCATGGCTGTCGTTCTCGCGCGGTCTGCGCACGTCCACGATCCCTTGGCGGCATATGATGGATGCCCGTTGCAGAGGCTTCGGCATCGGCATGCCGGAGCGGATCCGTCCCGGCGGCCGGCGTTATATCCCGGTCTGCACCGCCGTGGGCGGGGAACATCCGTTCACCATCCTGGCCCTCTTGACCCCGCGCAATCAGCGCCGGGTGTGGGGCCAGCTCATCATGCCCGCGGGTCTCTCGATCGATCTTTTGCGCAAGGGCGACTATCTGGAAAACAGTTGGCCGCTCGTGCCAGTGCATTACCGGCAGCCACTGTCTGGCCTGCGCTCGCCCATTCTGGGGCGCAGTGATGCCGGGCACGGGGATTATGCGGGACTCCTTCACGTCGGTCACCAGTACCGGCTCGGGGCGTTTGATCCCGTCAAGGGTTATCCGCTGGTCGCGTATGCCTCCATACCCGAAACCACCGTCGTCTGGGCCTGGTGGCGGCTCGTGCGCGCGTCTCTTTTGGTGCTGCTCGCGGTATTGGGTGCCGCCTATGGCATCTACCGCTGGGCCTTGTCCCGCCAGCGGGCATGGGAAAAGGAGCGGCACGAAGGAGAGAGCAAACTCTTCGCGGCCAAGGAACGCATCGAAGTGACGTTGCGGTCGATTCTGGACGCGGTCGTCGCTGCCGATACGAAGGGATACATCCAGTATCTGAATCCGACTGCGGAGCGCATGACCGGGTGGACGCTCGAGGAGGTCGCGGGGCGGCCCCTGAATGAAGTGTTTCCGTGTCTCGACGAGAAAAACGGGGATTTACTGGATCCGATTCCGGTTTGTCTCCGCCGCCAGGCGATCGGACCCGAGGATGGCTTGCTGCTGCACCGGGACGGGCGCGCTCTGGCGGTGGAGCGCACGGCGGCTCCCATGCGTGCGCACGACGGCAGCATCACCGGCATCGTCATGGTGTTTCATGACGTGAGCGAAAAACGCATGCTGGCGGCGCGCCTTGCCCATCAGGCGTCCCACGATCCGCTCACCGGCCTGCCCAATCGCGCGCTGTTCAATGCCCGTCTGCATGCCGTGATCGGCGAGGCCGACGCCCGCAGCCGGCCGCTTGCATTGCTGCTCATCGATCTGGATGGTTTTAAGCGGGTCAACGATACGCTCGGTCACGGCGCCGGCGATACGGCGCTCGCCAATATCGGCCGCAAGCTCGCCGATGTGCTGCGCTCGACCGATCTTCTCGCACGCCTCGGTGGTGACGAATTCGGTGTGATCCTGCCCAACGTCAAGGAGCCCGATGAGGTGGCGCGGATCGTGCGCAAGCTCGCCGACGCGTTTGCCGAGCCTGCGCTTACGGAGCCGGAGGAGATCTTCCTTGGCGGCAGCATTGGAATCGCCCTTTATCCCGCCGATGCGCAAGACGCGGAAGGGCTTGTACGCGCAGCCGACATAGCCATGTACGAGGCGAAGGCGGCCGGGAAAAACACCCACCGCTTTTTCCGGGCGGCGATGAGCGAGCATAGCACTTATCTTTTGAGTCTCGAGGGCCACCTGCGCCGCGCGCTCGAGCACGGCGAATTCGATTTGCTCTTTGAGCCCCAGGTGTCGCTGCAGGCAGGCACCGTCGCCGGATTCGAGGTGCTTCTTCAATGGCACCATCCCACGGAGGGCGTGATGCCAAGCAGCCAGTTCATTACCGTGGCAGAGGATTGTGGGCTCATCTTGCCGCTTGGCGCCTCGATGCTGAGAATGGCTTGTGACGTCAAGCGAGCCTGGCGGGACCGGGGCGTGGGACGGGTGCCCATGGCCCTAAACATGACGGCGCGCCAGTGCCTGCATGAGGAAACGCCGGCCCTCGTGCGGCAGGCGCTGGAAAACAGCGAACTTGCGCCGGCCGATCTCGTAATCGAGGTGGCGGAGAGGGCGCTGGCCCGGCGGCCAGCGGAAACCCTTGCGGTTCTCAGGGCAATGAGGGACATCGGTGTGGGCCTTACGGTCGACGATTTCGGTGCCGACTTGCCGTCGCTTGGTTTTCTGAGGCAGCTGCCGATCGACGCGCTCAAGATCGACCGGTCCTTTGTCCAGGGGATCCCCGGCGACGAGGACAACGAGGCCATCGTCCGTGCCATCATTGCGCTCGGACACAGCCTGAGGCTGCTTGTCATCGGCGCGGGTGTAGACAGCGCGGCCCAGTACGAGTTTCTGCGGGCGGCGGGTTGTGATATTGCCCAGGGCCGCTATGTTTCGGACCCGCTTGGCGTGCCCGAAGCCGAGGCCTACCTGCGCCGGGCTTGAAAATCCGCGGTGCGGTCCCCATGTAGCGGTCGGCTTTCGCTAGGCCGTTCTTCCCATCTATCCGGATTTCACGACGAGGATTCTGTGCCGCTATGACCGCTGCCGAGAAACAGACCATGGGCTTTCAGACCGAGGTGCGCCAGCTCCTCAATCTGATGATTCACTCCCTCTACAGCGAGAAGGAAATCTTTCTGCGCGAATTGATCTCCAACGCCTCGGATGCCGCCGACAAGCTGCGTTTCGAGGCGTTGAAGAATGATGCGCTCTACGAGGGTGATTCGAATCTGGCCATTCGGGTCGCCATCGACCGCGAGGCGCGGACGCTCACGGTCTCGGACAACGGTGTTGGCATGACGCGCGACGAGGTCATCACCAACATAGGTACCATCGCCCATTCGGGTACGCGGCGGTTTTTCGAGCGCATGACCGGCGACGAGGCCAAAGATGCGCGATTGATCGGCCAGTTTGGGGTCGGTTTCTACTCGGCGTTCATGGTGGCCGATCGCGTGACACTGCGTACGCGGCATGTAGGAGCGCCGGTTGGCGAAGGTGTCGTCTGGGAGTCGAACGGTGAAGGGGAGTACACGATCGAATATGCGGATTGCCCCGGACGCGGCACGAGCGTGACTCTCCATATGCGCGCCGGGGAGGATGAATTTCTCGACCCCTTCCGTGTGCGGTCGGTCATCCACAAATATTCGGATCATATCGCCTGGCCGATCCTGATGCACAAGGAGGACGGCAGCGGCGAGGAGACGGTCAACAAGGCATCGGCGCTTTGGGCGCGCCCGCGTAACGAGATAACAGAGCTCGAGTACGACGAATTCTACAAGCAGACGACACATGATTACGAGGCGCCGCTTGCGCACATCCACAGCCGGGTGGAGGGCAAGCAGGAATATATCGCCTTGCTGTACATCCCGCGCCATGCGCCTTTTGATCTCTACGAGCGCGATCGGCGTTACGGTATCAAGCTCTACGTGCGGCGCGTTTTCATCATGGACGACGCCGAGCAGCTCATGCCGGCTTATCTTCGTTTTGTGCGGGGAGTCATCGACGCGGCCGATCTGCCGCTCAATGTTTCCCGCGAGATTCTGCAAAACAACCGCGATATCGACGCCATTCGTGGCGGCGCGACGCGCCGTGTCCTCGATCTGCTTGCTGAACTGGCGGACAGTGCGTCCGAGAAGGACAAGTACCAGGAGTTCTGGGCGGAGTTCGGGACTGTGCTGAAGGAGGGCATCATCGAAGACCATACCAATCGCGAACGGCTAGCCAGGCTCATGCGTTGGTCTTCGACGGCGAGCGACGAACCCAAGGTCGGGCTCGCTCAATATGTCGCGCGCATGGTGTCCGGCCAGAAGGAAATCTACTACCTGACCGCCGAGTCGCCAAGCGCCGCCCGCAATAGTCCCCATCTCGAGGTGTTTCGCAAGCGGGGCATCGAAGTACTGCTGCTTACCGACCGTATCGACGAATGGGTCATGACGCACCTGACGGAATTCGACGGCAAGCCCCTGCGTTCGGTGGCCAAGGGCGATCTCGACCTGAAGGGCGTGGGCAGCGAGATCGAGGAGCCGGCGGCACCGCCGGAGGAGCCGGAGGTGAAGGCGCTCACGGCGCGCATGGCCAAAGCGCTGGGTGACCGGGTGAAGGAGGTGCGCGTCAGTGCCCGTCTTACCGATTCACCGGCCTGCCTCGTGGCGGGCGAGCACGATCTCGGCATGCATATGGAACGGCTGCTGAAGGCGGCCGGACAAAAGGCGCCTGCGGCCAAGCCCGTGCTGGAAATCAATGCCACGCATCCGCTGATCCGGCGCCTTGCCGCGGAAGCGGATGGGCGGCATTTTGAGGACTGGTCACGACTCATGTTCGATCAGGCGTTGCTGGCCGAAGGCGGCATGCTCGAGGACGGTGCCGGCTATGTGCGGCGCTTGAATGAGCTTCTGCTCGCGCTGTCACCTGCTTCCTGAAGCGGGCTGAACGTGGTGTACTAACGGGTCAAAGATAGCGGGCGCCCCGGCGCCGCCGGGGAGCTCATCATGGATGCGTTGTTTGAATCGCGGTTGCATCTGCCGCTCGTGCACCGCGGGAAGGTGCGGGATCTTTACGAGGTCGATGGCGGACGGTTGCTGATGGTGGCGACCGACCGGCTGTCGGCCTTCGACGTCGTGCTGCCGAACCCGATTCCAGGCAAGGGGCGGATCCTGACGGAACTCTCGCGTTTCTGGTTTGCGAAAATGGCGCCCATCGTCCGCAACCATCTGGCGGATGGGGCGCCCGAAGATGTGGTGGCGCCGGAGGAGCGCGAGGTGGTCCGCGGCCGCAGTCTGCTGGTGTGGCGGGTGCGGCCATTGCCTGTCGAGGCCATCGTCCGCGGCTATCTGGCGGGTTCGGCGTGGAAGGAGTATCGCCAGGCGGGAACGGTGAGTGGCATACCGCTGCCAGCGGGTCTTGTGGAGGCCGCCCCGCTTCCCGAGCCGCTTTTCACCCCCTCGACCAAAGCCGCAGTCGGGGAGCACGATGAGCCGTTGCGCGCAGGCGAGATCGAACGCCTGCTCGGAGCCGAGCGGGCAGCCGAAGTGCGCCGCGTCAGCCTGCGACTCTATGAGGAGGCGGCGACCTATGCCTTGAGTCGCGGCATCATCATCGCCGACACGAAATTCGAGTTCGGCGTGGATGGCGATGGGGCGCTGGTTCTGATCGATGAAGTGCTGACGCCGGATTCGTCGCGGTTCTGGCCGAAGGCCGGTTACCGGCCGGGGACAAGCCCTGAAAGCTACGACAAACAGTATGTCCGCGACTACCTCGAGTCTATCGGTTGGGACAAGAAGGCGCCCGGTCCGGTGCTGCCGGACGAGGTGGTGCGGCGTACCTCCGCGAAGTATGCGGAGGCGCTCGCGGTCCTGACCCGCTAGCGGCGTCAGACTGGCCCATCTACCCGCCCTTATGGTACCGTCCTTATCACGGGGGCGCGAAAGTGGCGGAATTGGTAGACGCGCTGGATTTAGGTTCCAGTGGGGTAACCCGTGGGGGTTCGAGTCCCCCCCTTCGCACCAGCTTGCCGCTATTGGACCGGGAGAGGTACCTGCGGCTGAGGCTTCTTGGCCCGGTCCAGCCGAAGCGGTATGATGAAATCTATCCATTACGATTTCCAACCCTAATCAGAGAACGCAGCATGCAAGTATCCATTGAGGCCACCGGGGGCCTTTCGCGCCGCATGACCGTCGCGGTACCGGCGGCCCGATTCGAGCAGGAATTCAGCGAGAGGTTGAAGCGCGCCTCGCGCACGGCCAAGCTTCCTGGATTCCGCCCCGGCCGGGCGCCGATGAAGATCGTCGAGGCGCAGTACGGCGACCGCATTGTCGATGAGGTGGCGCAGGATCTGATGCGGGACAGCTTTTACGAGGCCCTGAACGAGCAGGGCCTGAAGATGGCCGGTGGCCCTGCAATAGAGCCCAAGGCCGTCGTGCGCGGGCAGGACATGGAGTATGTGGCGATTTTCGAGGTATATCCGGAAGTGGTGCGTCTCGATTTGAAGGATATCGAAGTCGAGCGGCCTGTATGCACGGTTACGGATGAGGACGTTTCGCGCACCATCGATATCATGCGCAAACAGCGGGTGACCTGGAGCGCGGTGACGCGGCCGGCGGCCGATGGGGATCGGGTGACGATCGATTTCGTGGGCCGAACCGGCGGAGAGGAATTTCCAGGCGGTGCCGGTCAGGATCATCAGGTGGTCATCGGGAGCGGGCGGCTGCTGGCAGATTTCGAGGCGGCGTTGCGCGGAGCGCAGGCCGGTGCGACGCGGGAGGCGACGGTGCATTTCCCGGCCGACTACGGCGTGACGAATCTGGCCGGCCGCGAGGCGACGTTCAGCATTACGATCAAGACGGTCGAGGAGCCGGTGATGCCGGCGCTGGATGAGGCGTTCGCCGCGTCCCTTGGTGTGGCGGGCGGTGTCGAGACGCTGACCACCGAGGTTCGGCAGAATCTCGATCGTGAGGCGGCGCGGCGCATGCGGGAGAGCTTGAAGGGGCAGATATTCCGCAAGCTGCGCGAGATCAATCCGCTTGATCTTCCGGCGAATCTCGTGGAATCCGAAGCCGGGCGCCTGCGGCAGAACGCGGTCGAGGCGCTGCGCGCGCAGGGTGTTGCTCCGGGGTCGTTGCCGGCGGACACGAGCGCCTTCCAGGAACGGGCCGGTGAGCGCGTTGCGCTCGGCATCATCCTGTCGGAAGTGGCGCGCAGCCGCCAACTGAAGGTGGAGCCGGCGCAGGTGCGCGCGCGGGTCGAGGAAATGGCTGCCGATTACGATGAGCCGGGCCGGTTCGTGGAGTGGTATTACAGTCAGCCTGAGCGTCTGGCCGAAGCGGAATCACTGGTTCTGGAAGACGCTGTCGTGACATTGCTGGCGGCGGAAGCGCGCCTGCAAGACAAGGTCATGGGTTTTGAGGAGATGGGTTAACAGGGGAACAGCAGGGCATATATGACAATGAGAGGCAGCATGGATCTGGCGCCACAGGCTTTGGGGCTCGTGCCGATGGTCATCGAAACCACCGGCCGTGGGGAGCGCGCGTACGACATCTACTCACGGATGCTCAAAGAGCGCGTGATCTTTCTGGTGGGCCCGGTCGAGGACCACATGGCGAACCTCATCGTGGCCCAACTGCTCTTCCTGGAGTCGGAAAATCCGGACAAGGACATTCACGTCTATATCAACTCGCCTGGTGGGGTCGTGACGGCTGGGCTTGCCATATACGATACAATGCAGTTCATCAAGCCCGATGTGAGTACAGTCTGTATCGGGCAGGCGGCCAGCATGGGTGCGGTGATCCTGGCGGGTGGCACCAAGGGCAAGCGTTACGCCCTGCCGCACGCACGGATGATGGTGCATCAGCCTTCCGGCGGTTTTCAGGGACAGGCGACCGACATCGACATCCAGGCGCGGGAGATCCTGCGTGTTCGCGAACGATTGAATCAGATCCTAGTCAAACATACGGGACAGGACATCAAGAGGATCGAGCAGGACACGGAGCGCGATAACTTCATGGAAGGCCATGAGGCACAAGCTTACGGTCTGATTGACGCGGTCATCGACAAGCGTAAATAGGGGGATATGCTAGGCTGTTATTATGTAGTGACTGCCGAGTGAGAGAGGTTCTATCAGTGAGGTTTCGCAATGGCAGATGACAAGCATGATGGTAAGGGTGAGAAGCTCTTGTATTGCTCCTTTTGCGGAAAGAGCCAGCATGAGGTGCGCAAGCTGATTGCTGGTCCGTCGGTGTTCGTCTGCGACGAGTGCGTGGAGCTGTGCAACGACATCATCCGCGAGGAAGTGCAGGAGGAAGTCGAGGTCGGGCTTGCGCGCAACAAGTTCCCGAAGCCGCGCGAGATCAAGCAGATCCTCGACGAATATGTGATTGGCCAGTCGACCGCGAAGAAGATCCTGTCCGTAGCGGTATACAACCACTACAAGCGTATCGAGCACCAGGAAAAGATCGGCGATGTCGAACTCTCGAAGAGCAACATCCTGCTCATCGGGCCGACCGGATCGGGCAAGACGCTGCTCGCGGAGACCCTGGCGCGCCTTCTGAATGTCCCCTTCACGATCGCGGACGCGACCACTCTGACCGAGGCGGGCTACGTCGGCGAGGACGTCGAGAACATCATCCAGAAGCTGCTGCAGAAATGCGATTACGATGTCGAAAAGGCGCAGACCGGTATCGTCTATATCGACGAAATCGACAAGATCTCGCGCAAGTCGGATAACCCGTCCATCACCCGCGACGTGTCGGGCGAGGGTGTGCAGCAGGCGCTTTTGAAGCTTATCGAGGGAACCGTGGCATCGGTGCCCCCGCAGGGCGGCCGCAAGCATCCGCAGCAGGAATTCCTGCAGGTAGACACGCGCAACATCCTGTTCATCTGCGGAGGAGCCTTCTCTGGCCTTGAAAAGATCATTCAGGACCGGTCCGAGAAGAGTGGCATTGGATTCAACGCGGAGATCAAGAGCCGTGCCGTGACCAAGCGCGCAAGCGACGTGTTTCGCGGCGTCGAGCCGGAGGATCTCATCAAGTTCGGCCTGATTCCCGAGTTCGTGGGGCGCCTGCCGGTGGTCGCGGTACTGGATGAACTGGATGAGGCAGCCCTCATACAGATCCTGACCGAGCCGAAGAACGCCTTGATAAAGCAGTACCAGAAGCTCTTCAAACTCGAGGGCGTGGATCTCGAGGTGCGTGATGACGCGCTCATACGGGTGGCGCGCCGCGCGATGGAGCGCAAGACGGGGGCTCGCGGATTGCGGTCCATCCTGGAAAGTGTGCTCCTCGACATCATGTTCGATCTGCCGTCGCTCGAACGCGTCAAGAAGGTGGTGATCGACGAAGGCGTAATTGCCGATACAAGCAAGCCTCTGCTGATCTATGCGGATCACGAGGAGCAGGGGAGCGCCAAGCGGGTCTCAACCCGTCCGTAGGCGCCCACCCCCCCACCCGACGACAGGCAGCAAAGCCCCCCCGGAGGCCCGTGTCTCCGGTTGCCACGCCGGTCTTGATTTCCGGCCTCGCGGGCCCATAATCGGTATGCGCCTGGGCTGCGGCTCAGGCTTCATCTTGGCGGATTTCCGCCACACGAGGTTCTCATGACTGAAGAGCGCTTAATCGAGGCGACGAGCCCGTTCACCCTGCCGGTTCTGCCTTTGCGGGACGTAGTTGTGTTTCCGCATATGGTCATCCCGCTGTTCGTGGGCCGAAAAAAGTCGATCAAGGCCCTCGAAAACGCCATGGAGGGCGGAAAACAGATCATGTTGGTCGCTCAGAAGAGCGCCTCGGACGATGATCCCGTGCCGGAGGATATTCATCGGATCGGGACGATCGCAAACATCCTGCAGCTGTTGAAGCTTCCGGACGGTACCGTCAAGGTGCTGGTCGAGGGTGAGCAGCGCGCAGTCGTCGACCAGTTCATGGAGACGGACGAGTATTTTGCGGCGGAGGTCCGCAAGCTGGAGGCGGAGGGGCTGAATGACAAGGAGGGAGAGGCCCTCATGCGTTCCGTCCTGAACGAATTCGACCAGTACGTGAAGCTCAACATGAAGATCCCGCCGGAGATCCTCACGTCGCTTGCGGGCATAGATGATGGAGGTCGTCTGGCAGATACGGTAACCGCACATCTCAGCCTGAAGATCGATGAGAAGCAGCAGATTCTCGAGATGCTGAATGTCCGGGACCGCCTCGAGCACATTTTGGGTGTCATGGAGGCGGAGATCGATCTCTTGCAGGTGGAAAAGCGCATCCGCGGGCGCGTCAAGCGGCAGATGGAGAAGAGCCAGCGTGAGTACTACCTGAACGAGCAGATGAAGGCAATCCAGAAGGAGCTCGGTGATCTCGAGGAGACGCCGAGCGAGACCGAAGAGCTCGCCCAGAAGATCAAGAAGGCCGGCATGCCCAAGGAGGCACGCGAGAAGGCGCTGGCGGAGCTGAACAAGCTCAAGATGATGTCGCCGATGGCTGCGGAAGCGACCGTCGTGCGCAACTACATCGACTGGCTTGTCGCAGTGCCGTGGAAGAAGCGCAGCCTTATCCGCAAGGATCTCGCCGCGGCCGAGCAGATCCTGGAAAGCGATCATTACGGGCTGGAGAAGGTCAAGGAGCGCATCCTTGAGTATCTCGCCGTCCAGCAACGTGTAAACAAAGTGAAGGGGCCCATCCTGTGTCTCGTGGGGCCGCCTGGCGTGGGCAAGACTTCGCTTGGGCAGTCGATTGCGCGGGCGACCAACCGCAAGTTCATCCGCATGTCGCTTGGCGGCGTTCGTGACGAGGCGGAGATCCGTGGCCATCGGCGGACTTATATCGGCTCGCTGCCCGGCAAGATCATCCAGAACATGGCCAAGGCAAAGACGCGCAACCCGCTGTTCATGTTGGACGAGGTCGACAAGATGGCCATGGATTTCCGTGGCGACCCGTCGTCAGCGCTGCTCGAGGTGCTGGATCCGGAACAGAACCATGCCTTCAATGATCATTATCTCGAGGTCGATTACGACCTGTCGGATGTGATGTTCATTGCCACATCGAACAGTCTGAACATTCCGGGCCCGCTCCTTGACCGCATGGAGGTCATCCGCCTGTCGGGTTACACCGAAGACGAGAAGATCAACATCGCCATGAAGTATCTGGTGGCCAAACAAAAGCAGAGCAACGGATTGCGCGAAGACGAGCTCGATTTGTCGGAGGCGGCGATCCGCGACATCGTGCGTTACTACACGCGGGAAGCCGGCGTGCGCAACCTCGAGCGCGAGGTTGCGAAAATTTGCCGCAAGGTGGCCCGTGAACTCCTCCTCGACAAGACGCGCAAGCACGCCATGGTGGAGCCGGACAATCTTGACCACTATCTCGGGGTGCGGCACTTCCGTTATGGAATGGCGGAAAAGACCAACCAGGTCGGCCAGGTCACGGGTCTTGCGTGGACCGAGGTAGGTGGCGAGCTGCTGACGATCGAAAGCGCGCTGCTGCCTGGTAAGGGCAAGCTGACGATCACCGGCAAGCTCGGGGATGTCATGCAGGAATCCATTCAGGCGGCGATGAGTGTGGTGCGTTCGCGGGCAGCCTCGCTCGGCTTGCCGGAGGATTTTTACCAGAAGCACGATTTTCACGTGCATGTGCCGGAAGGAGCGACACCGAAGGATGGTCCCAGCGCGGGCATCGGGATGTGTACCGCCATGGTGTCGGCGCTCACGGGGATTCCGGTGCGGGCGGACGTGGCGATGACCGGTGAGATTACGCTGCGCGGTGAGGTTTTGCCGATCGGCGGACTGAAGGAAAAGCTCCTTGCCGCGCACCGCGGTGGCATCAAGACGGTCATCATCCCTGAGGAGAATCGCAAGGATCTGGTCGAGATCCCGAAAAACATCCTCGAATCGCTGAACATCCGGCCCTTGCGGTGGATGGATCAGGTGCTCGAAGTGGCGCTTGAGCGGATGCCAAAGCCGCTCGAAGTGGAGGGTGAGAAGGTCAAGCCACGCGAAAGCGAGACCGGCGCGAAGCTCATAACAACGCACTGAGGGGGCCTTGCCTTGACAGTGGTAGGGGGCCGCTTGTATAACGGCTCTCTGCCACGAGACTGGTCGGAGATCAGTCGGGCCGGGAACATTCGAAGGGGGAGATAGTGAATAAATCAGAACTGATCGAAAAGGTCATGGAGACCGCCGAATTGACGAAGGCCCAGGCAGCGCGCGCAGTGGACGCGGTGTTCGACAGTATTACGGATGCCCTGCGGGATGGACAGACGATCAATCTGGTGGGCTTTGGCACGTTCTCGGTGGGCGAGCGGGCGGCCCGTAGCGGACGCAATCCGCGTACCGGGGAGACCATCGACATCGCCGCATCCCGCAACCCTCGGTTCAAGGCTGGTAAAGGTCTCAAGGATGCCGTAAATTAGCGGCCCTCGGGTGGGGAGACCCGCCGTTGTCCGGGTGCTTAGCTCAGTTGGTAGAGCGTCGCCCTTACAAGGCGAATGTCGGGGGTTCGAACCCCTCAGCACCCACCATAAAAGCTGTGTTCGGAGTGGTAGTTCAGTTGGTTAGAATACCGGCCTGTCACGCCGGGGGTCGCGGGTTCGAGTCCCGTCCACTCCGCCATTTCTCCAAGACGGGCATCGGAAGGAGGCCTGTCGTTTCATGCTAAATGCCTTACGTGACAAGACCCAGGGCCTGATCGGAGCGGCCCTCCTGATCGTGCTTGTCGTACCGTTTGCCCTCTGGGGTGTCAGTTCCTACTTTGACGGGGCCTCGGCGACCTATGTGGCCCGGGGTCACGGCCTGCGCATCACACGTGCTCAATTCGAGCAGAACCTGAGTGAACAGCGCGCCGTGATGGCGGCTGCCTACGGCAAGGAACTGAATCCCGCCGCACTGAGCAGCATGACCTTCAAGAAAGCGGTGCTCACGGGCCTTGTCAACAAGACGCTGTTGCTGCGGGATGCCGAGCGCGCGGGGTTCTCGATAAGCCCCGTCACACTCGCCGAAGAGATCCGCCATGTGCCGGCGTTTCGCGTCAAGGGGACGTTTAACGAGGCACGCTACCAGCAACTCTTGCAGGAACAGGGTATGACTCCGGCCCGTTTCGAGCAGCGCGTCCGGGATCTTACGCTCATAAACGAAGTAAAGGTGGGACTGCTCGCAAGCACCTTCGTGCCGCATCAGATGGCGGAGCGCGCCATTGCCCTGCTGGCGCAGCGGCGTACTGTTGCCTATGCGGTCGTCTCGCCGGCCGCGTACGCAGCCCGTGTCGCCGTGACGCCTGCGCAAGTGGCCCAGTTTTACGCAAAACACCTCGGTGATTTCCGGTTGCCGCAACAGGTGCGCGTCGACTATATCCTGCTGTCGCCGGAGGCCATTTCCCGCCACATGAATGGAAAGGCCATTGCCGTCAGTACGCTAAAGCGCGCCTATGCCGCGCACATCGCCCAGTTTACGCATCCGCAGGAGCGCCTCGCGGCGCATATTCTGATCGCATTGCCCGCGCACCCGAGCGGTGCACAGGTCGCGGCGGCCTATGCGAAACTGATGGCAGTGCGCACGCGCATCCTGCATGGTGCTTCGTTTGCGGCGATGGCGCGCCAGTACTCACAGGACACCAGCACGGCGGCCCAGGGCGGGCGGCTTGGCTATGTCGGCCGTCGCGATCTGTCGAAGCCGGTTGCGAAGGCTTTGTTTGCGTTGCCGGTGGGCGGCATGAGCTTGCCGGTACGGGGACAGTCCGGATTTCATCTGTTGAAGGTCTATGCCATCCATCAGGCCGTGCGGACGAGCTTCCGGAAAGCCCGTCCCGCGCTGGTCCGCATGGTGCTGCAGGAACGGGCGCGGCACCGTCTCTACCGGCTGTCGCAGCGGCTGCGCAACGAGGCGTATGAGCATCCCCATAGCCTCCTGCGGGCGGCAAAAGCGGTCGGACTCACTGTTCATCAAAGTGGCTGGTTTACCCGCGCAGGCGGCACCGGAGTGGCGGGGTTGCCGAAGGTGGTGCAGGCGGTATTCGCGCCCAAGGTGCTGGCGGGTCAGCGCAACACGCACGCGATTCCCGTGGGCGAGAATGCCATCCTGGTAGCGCATGTGGTGGGGCGGAAAAAGTCGCGGAGCAAGCCGCTTGCGGCCGTACGCGGGCAGATTACGGGCATGATACGGGCAAAGCAGGCGCGCGCCCGGGCCAGAGAGGTGGCTGCGCAGCTTGTGCAGGCGGTAGACAAGGGGACGCAATTTGCCCGTGCAGCCCAAAGGCTGCGGCTCGCGACAAAGGAGCCATCGCCGCTTGACGTGAAGACGACGAAGGTTTCCGCGATGTTGCGCGAAGCGATCTTTGCATCACCTGTGACCCAAAAGCCGGTCGCGGAGAGTGTGGCGCTTTCTGGCGGGCGGGTGGCCGTTTTTGTGGTGAAATCCGTTACGCTCGGAAACGCGGCCGCGCATCCGAATCTCACGGCAAGGACGACCAGCCTCTTGAGCAACGCCTCCGGTATCGACGCCTACCTGGCCTATATGAAGACGTTGCACGCCCGTGCGGACGTCCACCTGAATCTAGGGCAGCTGTAAAGCCGGGGGGGGAACGGCGGGAAGGGATCCCCGCGGGGGTTCCGTGTTTGTTGGCGGATCCCGCGGGGAGAGGTGGACGGCAGGCGGCCTAGACGGCCGCGTTGGGCATGCCCACGATGTGGTAACCGCAATCGACATACAGGATCTCACCCGTAATGCCTGACGCGAGGTCGGAGGCAAGGAACGCCGCCGCATTTCCCACTTCCTCGATCGTGACGCCTCGGCGCAGTGGCGCACTGTTTTCGTAATAATCCAGCATCTTGCGCAGGTCACTGATACCGGCTGCCGCAAGGGTCTTGATCGGACCGGCGGATATGCCGTTTACCCGTATGTTATGGGCCCCCAGGCTTTGCGCGAGGTAGCGGACATTGGCTTCAAGACTCGCTTTCGCCAAACCCATGACATTGTAGTGCGGTATGACGCGGACGGCCCCGAGATACGACATCGTCAGCACGGAGCCCTGGCGCGCCATGAGCATGGGTTTGGCGGCCTTGGTGACGGCGGCCAGACTATAGGAGCTGATGTTGTGGGCTTCGAGGAAACCCTCGCGGGTAATGGAATCGAGAAAATCCCCCTCGAGCTGTTCTTTGGGTGCGAAGGCGACCGAGTGAACAAGGATGTCGAGGCCATCCGTCCAGTGCTGCCGAAGGGTGGAGAAGGTTTTGTCTATCTCCTCGTCGCGCCCGACGTCGCAGGGCAACAGTATGCTGCTGCCGGTCTGCGCCGCCAGATTCTGGATGCGGCTTAAGATTTTTTCATTTTGATATGTGTAAGCGATCTCGGCGCCCTCGCGATGCATGGCTTGCGCCACACCCCAGGCAATCGAACGCTCGTTGAGGGCACCTAGAACCAGTGCCTTCTTCCCTGTCAAAAATCCCATGACATGTCCCCTTTCAAGCACTAACGGCTTTTGCAATCCAAATGGTAACGCGAGGCGAGGTTTATGTGCTATTCGGAGACTCTATTTGCAGCTTCCGCTGTCGCAACCATGGATGGAGGTTCCCAGATAAGGATGCGTTGACCAAGGTGCAGTATACCACGGACATTGGCGTTCCAGTGCTCGAGCTGACTGACATAGACGCGATAGCGTTGGGCGATGCTCCAGAGGGTTTCGCCGGGACGGACGCGGTGCACGATCCGTACGCGACTCCGGTTGCTGCTGGCGAGCGCGAGACCTACGCGACCGGGCACCCGGAGTACTTCGCCAATGTGGAGGAGGGGGCTGGAAAGGTGATTGGAGGCCATGAGGCTTCCGACGCTGACGCCATATTGCTGGGCGATCCCATAGAGCGTGTCGCCGGGCTGGACGCGCATGCTTTGTGTTCCGCCATGGCGGGCCAGTGCGACGGTGACGCCGCCGCCCGCCTGGCCACCCGGAATCCGCAACACCTGGCCGACATTGAGCATCGAACTACCCAGATGATTGGAGGCCATGAGGCTTCCGACGCTGACGCCATATTGCTGGGCGATCCCATAGAGCGTGTCGCCGGGCTGGACGCGCATGCTTTGTGTTCCGCCATGGCGGGCCAGTGCG